>JAXJUN010000001.1:0-24419 GCA_036309065.1 Paludibacteraceae bacterium
CAGCGATTTGTTAAATCGTCTGCGACGAGAGTAAAAATTAAGGCGCATTTATGCTCGCATAAAATGCGGATTAGTTGTTTACGCTCGAAGCCGCGTGGGCTGAAAGCATAGCGGTGGTGGGTTCGTCGTTTTTGATTACCTAAAAAATGTTTTTTATATTTTTATTTTGTTTTCTGTATTTTTGTTTATTCTAAAATGCATCATTGTGACTAATAGCCGTAAGCGGCTACAAAGGTACAAAAAAATATCGAAATACACAAATGTGTGCGCATATTTTTGTAAAATTATAATAAACATTTGTGATTTCTATACAATACACAAGTATTAACTTTTGTGAATTATCTATTTATACAGTCTTGTATGATCTCATAGCATGCCTCTCCTGTGGAGAGATGGGCGTAATAGCCACCAATATACTAAAGTGATTTATAATGTAAACCGCTTAAAGCACACATTTATAGCATATTATGATTTATTCAAGCGGTAAGACATGGTAATAAGTGCCATATTATCTATTCTTGTGGAACAATATTATATTATTACATCAAGTAATTTGTGTAATTGCTGATATATAGCAAGTTATGTGTTTGATTGTATTGCATTTTGTATGTGTTTAGATAGTCTTTTTAGGGTATGTTGTATGGTAGTAGCTCTCCCCTACTCTACATCTTTATGTTCGTTATATTTTGAAAACAGATATGTATTTTTGCTTATTTCTTTTACATTTATGTGTATTATAATTGTGAATATAATTGGCGTATTTTGTGTTCACATTTATAGCCATTAAATTTTTGAATTTTATCTTTTATTATTTGTCTATTTGGATTATTTTGTCTACCTTTGCAGAGCGTTTGGCAAATGGATTGCATAAGACGATACCGCTCTGCTAAATCGTAGGTGCAACCATTGCCTCCGCTCTTCGGTCGGACTATCGCATACGCTAGCAGTCCTCACGATAAAGAATAAATATTGATCTTATAACTATAAAACCTACTTAATTATGCATGACAAATTTTTACATCTACTCTACCAGACGCAGGAAATAGCTTGGCGTTTATTTACAGAGAAAGAACAATCATCTTCTCAGACTGTGAATTATTACACAGGTGCTCATTGCGGAACCTACAGCCGCTTGCATAGTAAACATGAAAACATCCTATTCCATTAAACCTATTACCAACCTTAACTACCTTACCCTAACCTTAACTAACAAGAAAAAGAAGCGACCCACTCGCTTCTTTTTCTTTCTTTCTTGTTAATTGGCTTCTGTTATTTATTACTTTTCTTGCACTACGCAAAAGTACTAAAAAATCTAATACATGCAAGTTTTTGGGTGGAAAATGAGACAACTAACTTTTAACACTTTTACATTTTCACACAAGATTTTGTCTTCAGATTTTTGTCATAATAATACAATATTTAATATTATATTTATTATGGCGTAAAAATCAAGCCACAAGAATGCGTGAAATTGTGGTTATGTGTAGTTGCTCCGCTTGCGAACGTACACATTTACGGCCACAAAAGTAGTAAAAAAACTGACACCCATTTACTACTCAATCACTGGTCAATCACCTATACAAAATCTATACATCATGAAAATCATCCTAAACCCCAAATGCCAATCCCCTACCTCACTAAATCACAAAGAGAACTACTTTTGGTAGCTCTCTCTGTAATTAATAGAATATTTTCTACTGTATTCTATGACTTGAATTATTGCGTCTATTATGCTTTAGCAGCGAGAGGAGATGGTGTGGTATATACGCGAGCACCAAGTTCTTGGTCTAACATATACAAACCATAGTTATTACCATCTAATAAACGCAGTTTATTGATGATATCCATCGCTGTCTCTTCCTCCTCTACTTGCTCATCGATGAACCAGTTCAAACGGCTCTGCGCTGCGAAATCTTTCTCATCGACAGCAATCTGCATGAGGTTGTTAATGAGCGAAGTAACCTTCTGCTCATGCTGGTAAGTGGCTTCGAAAGCTGCTAATGGAGACTCCCACTCTGTTTCAACAGCAGCAATAGGTTGCAGCAATACGCGGCCACCACGGCTGATGAGATAATTGTAGAAAATCTGCGCATGGTCTTGCTCTTCCTTAAACTGGATAGCAAACCAATTAGCGATGCCCGACAAACCTTTCTCATGGCAATAAGCAGACATACTCAGATACAGATAAGCCGACCACATCTCGGCATTGATTTGGGCGTTAATAGCCTCTTCTAAGCGTTTTGAGATCATAGTATTTATATTTTAGAATTTAGATTGCAGATTTTAGAATTTAGATTGCAGATTTTAGAATTTAGATTTGAGATTTATCCCACTTGGATGGTGGGGTTGATCTTGCGGAGGAGGCCCTTGAGCACATCGCCTGGACCGAACTCATAGAACACCGTAGCACCATCTGCAATCATATGTTGCACCGACTGAGTCCAGCGAACGGGGTTGGTAAGTTGTGTCAAGAGGTTTTCGCGGATGATATCTGGGTTATTCTCTGCACTGGCGCTCACATTCTGATAAATAGGACAGAACGGTTTTTGGAACTCCGTTTTCAATATAGCCGCTTTCAGTTCTTCCGCTGCTGGTTGCATCAGAGGTGAGTGAAAAGCGCCACCAACGGGTAAGCGCAAGGCGCGACGCGCACCATTCTCTTTGAGCACAGGACAGATAGCATCTATGGCTTCTATATGACCTGAGATAACCACTTGTCCTGGGCAGTTGAAATTAGCAGGAACGACCTGCCTACCCTCTTCCATAGCGAAGGAACGACATATCTCTTCCACTTTCTCATCCTCCAGACCGAGTACCGCCGCCATCGTGCCAGGGTTGGCTTCACAAGCAGCCTGCATCGCTTGTGCGCGCGCAGAGACAAGCAAGAGCGCATCCTCAAAACGGAGAGCGCCACAAGCCACTAATGCACTAAACTCACCCAAGCTATGCCCTGCTACCATGTCAGGACGCTCAATAGTCATGAGACGCTGTGACACTACGGAATGCAAGAAGATAGCGGGTTGCGTCACCTTGGTTTGCCTTAGGTCCTCGTCAGTACCATCAAACATGATATCTGTCAATGAGAAGCCAAGCAACCTATTGGCTGCTTGGCATAACTCCCGCGCCTCTGCATGTGCTTCATACAGATCGCGACACATTCCAGGGTACTGACTACCCTGTCCTGGAAAAATAAATGCTCTGCGCATTACACCATCAATGCACCTACAAGTGCCAAAATAGCGTAGAACTCAGGAAGAGCAGCGTAGATCATGGTATTGGTTTGTACATCGTGGCCAGCAGCGATACCTGCGATACCATTTGCACAAACTTGTCCCTGACGGATACCAGAGAACAAGCATACCAAACCAACTGCAATACCTACAGCAAAGAGTTTGAAGCCATCTACTGCAAAATCTTTGCTCATCCACATAAGGAATGCTACGAAACCGTACAAACCTTGAGTAGCAGGAAGAGCAGAGAGAATCATGTAACTACTACCTTTTTCTTTGTTCTTCTTCAATGCACCTTCTGCAGCATTACCTGCGATAGTGGTACCATAAGCAGAACCAATTCCAGCGAGGCCTAACATCAAGCCCCAACCGAGATAACCTAAAAATTCATTCATAATTGTTTTATTTTATTTATTGTTGTTGTTATTTTTTTTTGCTAGATTTCTAGAGTTCTAGATTACTAGATTTCTAGAATTATTTCTTAAAGGGTTTGTAGAGCGTGCCTTTGCCCTCGTAGCCGGCATTCTTGAAATACTCCACGAAGCTGAGACGCAATGGGTGAACAAACGCACCGAGCGCAGACATCGCAAGATTCAATACATGGCCTAATAGCAGAATGAGTATGAATGGCAACCATTGCCAGGTAGCTCCTTCTATACTACCACCCATCACCATGAGCGCAAGGTCGTTAAAGGCAGCGCCTAACATACCACCCGCCAAACCAAGGGCATACAGACGGATATAAGAGAGCACATCACCCAAGATACCCGTAGCCATATTGTAGGTATCCCACAAACCGGCACCGATATTGATAAGCGGATTACGGCCTGGTGTATTAAAGATATAGATGGCCAGTGCAGACGAAATAGCAATAGCTATCAATAACCATTGGGTAAATGCTTCCGGCAAGGAGAACACAATGCTGATAATCAACGCAGCCAGTCCGCCTACGATAAGCAACAGCCAGCCCCATGTAGCTATATTGGCCTTGAAACCGCTTTGCTTGGTATAACAGATCGCTTTGACAGTCATAGCAAGGCATATATGGAATACACCAATACACAATGCCAATACCATTTGGATATTATATCCCATCACTTCGCCTGTCAGCATCACCGATTTGAGCGCATCAGGTACCCAAGCAGCATCCGCCAAACTGATACCCATGAAGGTACCGAGGAAGAAGCCAACTACGGTAGTACCTACACCGAGCACGGTGATGATAGGACCAAGGCCCTCAAACATAGCGATATTGAGTTTCTTCTTAGCAATGAGCAAACCGATGATAATGAGCAATATACCATACCCGCAGTCGCCCATACACATGGCGAAGAAGAGCAAGAAGAATGGCGCCAAGATAGGCGTTGGGTCAAACTCATTATAGTTTGGCCAACCATACATACCTGTCAAGCTCTCAAAGAGTTGGGTGAAGCGATTATTACGCAGCTTGATAGGTGTGGCATCTTCGTCTGTAGGGTCTTCAGCCTGATAATACACTTCCTGAGCGGCTAACATAGCATTGAGAGCTTCCGTCTGATCGATAGGACAGAAACCTTCGAGCAACTTAAGACTTCCCTCAGCAATAGTATCGGTATTGATGGTAACGCGTTGCCAATCAATCTGTTGCATAATGGTTTGCAATTCCGTTTCTAAGGTAGGAATCGTAGTCTTTGCCCATGATTCGATGCGTGCATTTTGTGCTACAAGCAATCCATTGAGTCCCTCTACATCTTTCTGCAAGTCAGCAGTTGATTTAGCGCTTAGGAACTGCTCTTGGCATTGTGATGGTGCTTCGTCGGTATTGTTGACCTGCACAAAATACACCAAACCGCCTTGCTCTGCGACAGCAATACCCCACTCTGGTTGGAACACCTTCTTAGGGCAAGTGAAATAGCGGAGTGTATATCCTGCTTGCTGGAGTTGCTCCATGCGTTTAGCAGAGAAATCGCCCCATACAGCCATTCTATCGGCCTCTTTCTGGGTAGCAGCAATGCGTTGCTCCAAGGCTGCTTTCTCTTGCAATAACTGATCAGGCGCACCCTGTGCAATCAGTTTGCGGATACTATCCGCCTCTGCTAATAGATGCTGTAACTGCTGATCATCGGCATTACCTGCTGCTTTCTCGGTGATATGAACAACGCCTAAGTCACGCAGTTGCTCAAGGAAAGCGTCATACTCACGATGGAACACCAAGAAGGTGTATTTCTTCATTTGCGTAATCATGCTTGTGCCTCCTTTCCTGCTTTCTTAGCCAATTCTTCAGCCATACGAGCTTCTGCTTCGCGCTTGGATTTAACTATCTTTTGACTTGACTTACTCAAGTTCTCTTCGTCCTCCATAAATCGTTTAATTTTACGGATAGCATCTTGATAACCAGGTATTTGCACTTTCTCAAAGAGGTTCACTTTTTGAGTAGTTTTCTTACGAGCATAGTCCAAGAGTTCCACTTTTCGTCGTACGAACTCCTGTCTAATACCTACATCGGCTATCGCTTTGAGTTGGTTGAAGCCATCGGCGAACCATTTAGGACTGGAGAAGATGCTGAATTCCTTGGTGGAGTATACCACTTCATCCAATACAGGTACGCGTACGCCCGCGATCTTCTTGATAGACATGCGCACATCGTCCACATGGATGAGTGAGGTATCAAACTCTCCCCATAGTGCTAACATCTGGTCGTAGTCCTTGATGCGTCTATCGACTTCCTCATCGAGCGCCTTGATCTCGTCTTTTGCTCGCTTCACTTCGAGTCGTAGTGCTGACTCTTTGCTCTGAAGCGTAGGCAAAGTGCGTTGGCGCATCTTGAGGTCCTTCTCAAGTGCTTGCAACGATGTTTTATTAAATTGAAAATTTATAGCCATTTCGCGTGTGACTATCTTAGTCACTTAAGAGTTTGTTAATCTTTCTTCCAATATTTATTTACGAGTTCTTGCTTGATGTTGGCCTCTTCTGGTTTGAAGTACTTGCCGAACAAAGTCCACGCTACATCCAACATCTGTGTGGTATTGATATTGACATCAATAGCCAAGATTTGGCTTGAATAGTCTTTTGCGAACTCTAAGCAACGCTCATCGTAGTCCGTAAGGTCGAAACCATTCTCTTGCTTTGTTTTAGCATTGGCTGCGTCGGCATACAAACGAACGGCAGCGTTCATCACTTGTGGATGGTCTTCGCGCGTTTTCTTACCCGCAACTAATTGTTTCAAACGAGAGAGTGAACGGAATGGGTCAACGATAACCTTACCGATATCGCTATCACGGCGGAGGTATAACTGACCCTCTGTGATATAACCAGTGTTATCAGGAATAGCGTGTGTGATATCACCACCAGACAAGGTGGTCACGGCGATGATAGTGATAGAACCACCACCTGCTTCTTCTGGGAACTGTACGGCCTTCTCATAGATCTTAGCGAGGTCAGAATAGAGTGAACCAGGCATAGAGTCCTTAGAAGGAATTTGGTCCATACGGTTAGACACGATAGCGAGTGCATCGGCATAGAGTGTCATGTCGGTAAGGAGCACCAGCACTTTCTCGTGCTTTTGCACAGCGAAATACTCAGCGGCGCAGAGTGCCATATCTGGAATCAAGAGACGCTCTACTGGTGGGTTCTCGGTGGTGTTTACGAAAGACACGATGCGGTCGAGCACACCTGCATTAGAGAACACATTCTTGAAATAGAGGTAGTCATCATTGGTAAGACCCATACCGCCGAGGATGATCTTATCTGCCTCTGCGCGGAGCGCCACATTCGCCATTACTTGGTTGTATGGTTGGTCAGGGTCAGCAAAGAATGGAATCTTTTGTCCTGACACGAGTGTATTATTGAGGTCAATACCTGCGATACCTGTTGCGATGAGTTCAGATGGTTGTTTACGACGCACAGGGTTCACCGAAGGACCACCGATCTCCACTTCTGTACCTTCAATCTCTGGTCCGCCATCGATAGGGTCACCATAGGCGTTGAAGAAACGGCCAGCCAACTGGTCACTCACCTTGAGTGAAGGAGCTTTGCCCAAGAATACTACTTCAGCATTTGTAGGAATACCTTCTGTACCCTCAAACACCTGCAGAGTGACATCATCACCCATAATCTTCACCACCTGAGCTAATTTGCCGTTAACGGTAGCCAACTCGTCGTTACCTACTCCTTCGGCCTTGAGCGAACAGGTTGCTTTAGTAATCGCAGTAATCTGCGTATATATTTTCTGAAAAGCCTTCATAACCTTCGTTTTTATGCTTTGATTTGTTTCTCAGCGAGCAGGTCGTTGAGTTGTTGTTGATAATTATTAAATGCCTCGCTCTTGAACTCAGCGTAGTTCATCTGCTTGCAGAGGTTGATAACGCGCTTGAAATAAGTACTTACATCGTTGAAGTCCTTGAAGTCATAATCATGCTTGCAGATATCCATCACGAGATTGAGGATATATTGCTGGCGCTCCATAGGACATACGGCGTCAATCTTATCGAATGCGTCTTGCTGGAGAACGACGAAGTCAATCACTTCGGCTTTCCAGAACTCCTCATGGTAATCAACAGGTACACCATCGTCACCGAGGATGTTGATCTGCTCTTGGATCTCCTTACCACGCTGGAGATAGGTCTTCATATCATTCACTTTGCCGAGCCACTCGCCATCGATGAGATTGGTGATATATTCCTCAAACTCAGGGTATTCGATATATTTAGAATACGAATCGATAGGGTTCACAGCCGGGTAACGCTTGCGGTCCGCACGAGCTTGCTCGAGTGCATAGAAACAGCGTGCCACTTTCTTGGTACCTTCGGTAACAGGCTCTTTGAGGTTACCACCCGCAGGAGACACAGTACCGAGGAAAGTAACGGAACCTGTAGCACCATTATTAAGGTACACATATCCTGCGCGCGCATAGAAAGCGCCGATGATAGCAGAGAGGTCCATTGGGAAAGCATCCTGACCTGGCAACTCCTCCAGACGGTTAGACATCTCACGAAGTGCTTGTGCCCAACGAGAAGTGGAGTCAGCCATCAAGAGCACACGCAATCCCATCGAGCGATAGTACTCCGCAATAGCCATTGATGTATATACAGATGCCTCACGAGAAGCCACAGGCATGTTAGATGTATTGGCGATGATGATGGTACGCTCCATCAGTTTGCGTCCTGTATGTGGGTCTTCCAATTCAGGGAACTCGGTGAAGGTCTCCACTACCTCATTAGCACGCTCACCGCAGGCAGCGATGATCACGATATCTGCCTCGGCTTGCTTAGAGATAGCATGCTGGAGCACGGTTTTACCTGTACCGAATGGACCAGGGATAAATCCTGTACCTCCCTCGCAGATTGGGTTAGCGGTGTCAATAGTACGCACACCTGTCTCGAGGAGTTTGAAGGGGCGCGGTTTGCTCTTATAGGCAAGGACAGGCTTCTTCACTGGCCATTTCTGCACCATAGTTACATTATGGTCATTGCCTTCTGCATCGGTCAATACAGCGATAGTATCGTTGATTTTATACTCTCCTGCAGCCACGATGCTCTTTACGGTGTACTCGCCTTCGAATACGAATGGCACCATAATCTTGTGTGGCTGGTAGTTCTCATCCACTTCGCCTAACCAAGCAGCTGCTTCCACCTTATCGCCTACTTGAGCGAGTGGTTCAAACTTCCAAAGTTTTTCCTCGTCCAATGGGAAGTTATACTCACCACGCTGGAGGAATACTCCGGTGAGTTTATCGAGGTCGTTTTGAAGTCCGTCGTAGTTACGGCTCAATAATCCAGGACCGAGTGTTACCTCAAGCATGTGTCCCGTAAACTCTACGGTATTGCCGACTTTGAGTCCACGAGTGCTCTCAAACACTTGGACATACACATTGTCGCCAATCACCTTAATAACCTCTGCCATCAATCGTGTATTACCGATTGTGATATAGCAGATTTCATTTTGTGAAACTGGTCCATCCACCACTACGGTTACCAAGTTGGCGATGATACCTTTTACTTTTCCTGTTGTCATATCTTTATTGTAAATTTATTCCTTTTCGCATGTCTTTTAGTAACTCGCGGAAGACTTGCTCTCCCTTTTCTACGGTGAGCAATCCCCAACGATTGAGCATTTCTGCTTGCAAGTAGTATGCCAGCACATTCTCCAACGAGAAGTGTATGAATAGCGTCTTTTCTTCTAACCATGCAAAGCGTATCGCATCCATCATTTTCTCACGCTCCATGAGGTTGTCTATCTCCACAAGCGCCATCACTTCTGACAGATTATCCATCACGCCAGTCAATCCGAAGTCTTTTTGTGGCTTATCTTTGCGTAAGATCTCTGCCACAGGGTTATGCCCCACAATAGCTTTGCGCACATCAAATCCGTGCTTGCGGCAGATAGTAGCAGCCAGCACATTATTCATATCCTGATTGAATGCGAACCATTGGCGAATAAAGCGATTAGAGGATGCCAGACCCAATTCGTATAGCACTTGCGTGCGTATATCTGCCTCTGAGAGTGCTTCGCGCGCATCTTCCCACCATGATGGCTGACCGATGATGGTATCGTCATATTGCTCGATGAGCGCTAAGACCTCTGGCGCATCTGATGGCATACGCAAGGATTGAAGCAAACCAAAATCCTTTTCGGATAGCGTCTCTTGAAAAAGATCCAAGAGAGCATCCATTGTCATGGGCGCTTCACCACCTGTCCTCAATTCCGGCAAACCGGCTAATAAACATTCGTATCCCATTATTGCTCAGCAATTAGAAAAGAATATCGATTAATTGTGGGCGTAAGAACTCTTTGAAGTAAGCCACGAACTCTTTCTCGCCAAAATTGAGCTTGTATCCACCCTTCTCTGGCACGATAGAGAAATCGGTCTTGATATTCTTCACTTCTACAATCTTGACGCCTTTATCGAGCAAGCCCTTGGTGTTTGCCACGAAATACTTAGTTAATGCCTCGGCATCCTTAGCCTCGATAGTGACATTACCGTCTTTAGCCATTTGCTCCGCCAAAGCAGCGATGATAGACTGCATGAACTTAGCATCCGATGTAGCTGCCTTTACGCTATCATTCACCACTGTATCTGTGATGATATTTGCTACTTCTGTCTTGATAGCGCTTACGCTTTGCTCTGCAAAAAGCTTCAACTCCGCACGGGTGTTCTTATTCAACTCCTGTGCTTTTGCCTCTGCATCAGCCACAATAGCTGCCGCTTTCTTCTCTGCTTGCGCCACGATATCCGCAGCCTGTGCATTCGCTTTCTCAACGATTTGTAGGGCCTCTTGATTACCCTTCTCTACGCCCTCTGCATAGATTTTTTCAGTTAATTCAGATAGATTCATTTTCTATATATTTTTTATGTTTTTTACATTGTAAAAGGCAGCTTTTTGCCTACTTTTCAAAATCGAGCACAAAGGTACTACTTTTTTTGCAGATATGCAAATAAAAAATCGCGTGAGGGCGATTTTTTATTTATCCTATATCGAATGGGATGAAATTAGTATGTTTGGATTACTTTTTTACCCTTTTGGATGTATATTCCTCCTTTTTGCGGAGACGCAACAGGGCGACCGAGTATATCATACACTTTATTCATCATTTGTTCGCGTATATGCTCATTGGATATGCTTGTAGTAACACGCGGTTCGTTAACCATGAAGATAGCAGATAGATCATCCGTACGATCGCTATAAAGTACTGATTGCCAATGGGTGACATCTTCTACCATGGACTGAATAGGTTCTTTGGCTTTTACTACCGCCGCTGCGATGATAAAATCTTGTATATCTCGCAGCAAGAAATTATTAAATTTCGGGTCTGTCACCTCGCGCATCATGGATTCCATGCCTTTGTACATAGCTTGTGCTACGCTATCTGTTTGTGGGCGTTCGGGTTCGTTCGCCTCGCTATGGAGCAGATATAATTCGATAACAGTAGAACCTAAATGGCGTTCTACGAGTGCTATCTTAGCCGAATCGGTCTGTGGAAGGCATTGTTTGAGCATCGTGATTACGCCCGCACCGATAATATTGGACATCGAAGGGTCATTGGCTATCATATCGAATGCTTGGTCCGTCTTTCCCCATAACTGAAGACTGAGTTCGGGTAACATCAGTTGTGCTTGCTGACGCATCCACTCGCGGCTGTAGGTATTCAAATCAGGTATTGTAGGTAATGTCGTTATTTCGCTTGTTTCCACCTGTATGGAAGCTCTATCTGGCGAGATAGTTAACCAGCGATAGGGACAAGGATATGTGATAGGTGCGCCCGTCGTTATCTCGACGATGCTATCTTGTGTGAGGCCTGTAGTATCGCGGTAGGTGGTCATACCATTGATATGCATATGTCCTGTGAGTACTACATGCACATCGTGCGCCATGAGGCTATCGCGGATGGCATCTGCATTCTCCAAGCGAGTAGAAGAAGAGGCCATGGCTGACTTATCTACATGCTCCAACAACTGCCAATGACACATGGCGATGATGGTATTTCCTTTTTGATTAGCACTATCGGCTTGCTGTAATACCCATTGCAGCGTGGAATCAGCGATAGAACCCGTTCCTGCTGTGCCATGCGAACCATCAATACTTAGTATTGTCAATCCTGGTAATGGTTCAGCCACATAACTATGCGAAAGATTATCTTGGGCCGTGATAGAGGTATGAATAGGCGCATAGAAAGCATCCCATTCGCTATCGGTCATTTTCGGCACACTAATCTTCTGCGCCCCTTTATAGGCATACGCCGCACCGTTTATATCGTGGTTGCCAGGCATGACAAGGGTCTTAATTCCCGCTGCATTTAAGCGTTTTAATTGCTGTAATACCACATTATGGCTCTCCATCTCGCTATCCTTGGTTAGGTCACCGGGAATGAGCACCAAAGATGGTTTATATACCAATGTAGTATCGATAAGCGCCATAAAAGCGGGTTGGCTCAGATCAATCATCTTGCGCTGCCCATTCATCATCTCGTCAAATGCTGTTCCTTCTTCAATGAGCGATTGTGCCAATACATGCGGGTCAGTAATGACCATTATTTGGTCTTGTCCCTGCAAAGAGAGGGTGCATAAGGCAAATAATAGAATAATCGTTTTTTTCATATAGAGATTGTTTATTGAGTCAATGTTATTTCTACGCGGCGGTTGTTTTGCCGTCCTTGTTCCGTATCATTGGTATCAACGGGTTTGGTTTCGCCATAGCCATAGGCTTGGATACTCTCGGCAGGACAACCATATTCAATCAACTGCTGGCGTACCGCTTGTGCTCTATGGCGGGATAACAGCATATTGGCTTGGTCATCGCCCACATTATCGGTATGTCCTGCGAGGCGCACTTTGTAGCCATATGTACGCACATAATCGGCTATGCGCTGCAATTCGGGTAAGGAGGACGAAAGGATAACTGCGCTATTGGTTTCAAAGAGCAGATTACGGATACTGACGGCCTTATTGAGTTGCAAGACTGTGATGGTGTCCGGTCGTTTATCTACTGGCAGTTCAATGGCGTATAAATCGTGCATACGCCCTGCTTTCTGCGCATAATAGGCATATTGACCATCCGCAGACACTTTATACCAGCAATCTCGTCCTTGGGTATTGATGGTAGGCCCTAAGTTCGATGGTTCAGACCAGCAAGTCCAGCATGTATCGCTCAGTCGGCGTGTGACATAGACATCCAACTCGCCATATCCACCGGGTTTGGCAGAAGAGAAATAGAGCGTTTTCATATCTGGATGCAGGTAAGGCGAGCGCTCCATGGCTTGGGTATTGATGGCAGGTCCAATAGAAAAAGGTTGGCTCCACCTACCCTGTTCGTCTCGTTTGGAGATGAAGATATTAAGCGATGTTTTTTCTTCATTCTCCGCAGGATAATTAGCTGCGAAGAGCAGTACACTCCCGTCAGCACTAATCATCGCATCCGCTTGCCAGTTACCTAATTGTAAATGCTTGGGTAATAGTTGGGGTTCGGTCCATCCATATCCCGTGCGTTGCGAAAAGCACATACGCCCTTCTACGAATAATAACATCATGCGTCCATCACCCGAAACGGAGGTGGGTGCCTCGTTGCGGTAGGGATTACTGAGTTCAGGTATGCGGCGTGCGGCACTCCACTCGCCTGTACGAGCATCACGGCGAGAGACATAGATATCCTCGCTGGGCGTACCATCCTCTCTATTGAGTCCTACGAAATACATCGTTTGGTCATCTATAGTCAATACGGGATTATATTCCTCTCCCGCCGAAGTATTGATGGTAGCGGGTAGTTTTTGAGGTACTACCAAGCTATCGGGCGTAGTGAAACTACAGAAAAAGAGGATAAGCAGTTGTGCGCAGATAACGCGCAGGAAAGTAGTGAGCGGATAGACCGTAGCATAGCATACAGCCACTTGGTTATTCTCCGACGATAAAGACTGCGCGTATGGAAGCGTCATGGCGGATGTCATCGAACCCACCAATAATCCCATCACCTTGAAATAATTGATATGCAAGTATTTATATGCAATCCACCCTATGAGTACGAGCGGTATGATAGTCATCAAGAATCCATACCCTATCCATAGATATCCCCCATTGAGCAATGTGGGCACAAACTGCTCTCCCACACTCAGTCCTAAAGCCGCAAGGAAGAGTGTGAGTCCCACTTGGCGAAGCATCATATTGGCAGATGTAGTAGAGAAAGTAACGAGGTTGTAATAGGCTCCGAAACGCCCGACCAAGATAGCCACGATGAGTGAACCGCCTACCAAACCCAGTTTGAATGTCTGTCCTAATCCTGGCAATGGAATGGGTAGCAAACCGATACAGATACCCAATACAATACCGAAGAAGACGGGTAAGAGATGAGGCACATCCAATCGTTTCAACTCGTTTCCGAAGGTCTCTGTGACGCGTTTCACATCGTTTTCTTCGCCCACTACCACCAATCGGTCACCCAATTGTAATACCAAATCAGGTGTGGCTAATAGGTCAATACCCGCACGGAAGACGCGCGTGATGGTAACATGGTATTGATGGCGCAGATTGAATGAGCGTATTTGCTTGCCATTACATTCTGGTTTGGTGACAGCAATACGGCGCGAAGTGAGGTGTTTGGATTTCTCTTTTTGCTGATGCAAGTCATACTCACTCATCTCACCTAACACTTTAAGTAAATCCGCATGATGCCTATTGGTAAGCACACGAATAATATCTCCGTTAGATAGTATTGTTTGCTCATTAATCATTTCATCCGTCCCGTCTTGGTGAATCACTCTACTCATAATCATATCCTTGGTAGAGCATATTTGCTGTAATTGCTGCAGGTTGATTTGCTGTATCTGCGGATGATTGAGTTTTACTTCAACACAAACGAGTTCTTCTTCATTAGACAAACTCTCGTCTCGTAGTCGTTGCTCCTCGATAGGTAGTCGCACATGTCCAGCGCGTCTAATCAACTCAAAAGCCAATATAACTCCCACTATACTAAGCGGATAAGCCACTGCATAACCTGTTGCAATAGTAGGGTCAGTCACGCCTTTGAGGTCAAAATAAGCCTGCTGCACGGAAGCGAGCGAAGGAGTGGAAGTGGTGGCACCCGATAGTATGCCTGCCATGGTGGACATATCTATGCCCGTGATATAATGTAATGCGATAGCGCATGTGCATCCTAATAGAACAATACTGGCAGCGAGTATATTGAGTTGCAAACTGCTTTTCTTGAATGGCGAGAATGAAGGCGCTACTTGCAATCCAATAGCATAGACGAATAGGATGAGTCCAAAATCCTTAGCAAACTGCGCTACTGTATGGTCAATACGCACGCCACACGACGCCATCACGATGCCCACAAAAAGCACCCATGTTACATCGAGCGAGAAATGCTTTATTTTCGCTCGCTCGCTCAACCATAACCCAATAGTCATCACGATGGTCAACCACAAAAGGGACTGAGTTATGGATGGAGAAAATAAGAATTGTTGTATCTCATTCATCGCAATAACTGTATTAGTTTAATCATCGCTTTCTGGCACGCTCTATCTGTGATTTGTTCTCTCAGTTTACCCAACTGCACACATTCCGTTATTGTTTGTGTAGGTGTAGCCCATGCCATCCATACGGTACCTACAGGTTTCTCTGGAGTGCCTCCTGTAGGTCCCGCAATACCACTAATGGCTATTCCATAATCTGCGCCTAATTGCTTGCGAATACTATTCACCATTACAACTACCGTCTCTTCGCTAACAGCGCCGTGGGTATTTAGTATTTCATCCGACACGCCCAATATATCTCGTTTGACGCTATTTGCATAGGAAATGACAGAACCTTTATAGAATACAGAACTGCCTGAATGCTTGCTTAATAGTGCAGCCAACTTACCTCCTGTGCAGGATTCGGCTGTGGCAATAGTTTGGTTTTTCTGCTGCAATAATGCGCCCAACACACATTCCAAAGGTAGGTCTGTGGTGGCGATAAGATAAGGAGCCACTATCGTTTGTAGTTGTTCAAACCATTGATTGAGTTCGCTCTCAGTGGCTTGTCCATAGGATGATAAGCGTAAGCGGATAACTCCGTCTTTGGGTAAGTAGGCCAAATGGATATAATCGGGTTTGGACGCTTCGTATTGCTCGAGTTGTATAGCCAATGCGGACTCGCTAATACCATATACCTGGAGTGTTTGATGACCGATATATGATTGCTGGGTGCCTATATAGGGCAGCACTTGTTCGGTCATAGCAATCTTCATCTCGTAGGGTACTCCAGGCATGGAGATGAGTTGTTTATCTCCTTTGTGGAATACCATGATAGGTGCAGAACCTACTCTATTGGTTAGGATATGTGCGCATTGGGGTACAGACCATTGGGTGGCTGTCAGTTTATTGAGCACATCAGGTCGATGGGCATATAACTGCTCTACATGCGCGCGCACACACGCATCTTCTATAAGGTGTGTATCGAAATACTCGCATAGTACATGCTTGGTGATATCATCTTTGGTAGGTCCTAAACCGCCTGTGGTGAGGATGATATCTGCGCGATTGAAAGCGTCATCAAGAGCTGATAGTATATGCGCACGATTATCGTGGATAGAAGTGATTTGATGTACTTCTATTCCATTCTCATTGAGTATTTGTGCCATCCAAGCGGAGTTGGTATCCACCACTTGTCCGATAAGCAGTTCGTCTCCGATGGTTATTATTTCTGCTCGCATTGTTTTTTCCATTCTTGAGCTGTTAATACCAGTTCATCATACCATTCTTGTCCAAATCGTCTGATGAGTGGTTCTTTAAGAAACTGATATAGAGGCAGATGATTCTTTTTTCCTAATACTCTGGCGCAATGACATATATCCCATCGATGGTATTCCACCCCTACTCTTTCTCCCACTTGCGATAGTCGTATAGGATAGAGATGACAGGAGATAGGTTTTTTGAAGTCTATCTTGCCTGCATTATAGGCTTTCTCTATCAGGCAGTAGCACCATCCTTTATGGTCTGTGCGTGCAAAAACACAATCTTTATCATTCACGATAGAGGTCACTCGTTCGCCAGAAGGGTCGTTGTAAGCAATACCTTGCTTTTCTACAACGGCTTTGGCCTCTTTGGTCATATCTGGCAATAGCGTTGGTAAGATAGTTTGTATCTTTTCCTCCTCTTCTGCTGTGAGTGGCGCGCCTGCGTCGCCTTCTATGCAGCACGAACCCAAGCATTTATCCAAATCGCAGCAGAACTCTTTCTCGAGCACATCCAGACTAACTAATGTATCTTGTATAATAAACATAGTTTATGCGAATAATCCTTCTAAACAAATTTTAATACCTATCAGTATCAGTATTATTCCGCCCCAAGCGGTCACATTCATCTTAAAACGCGTTCCTATCAGATGCCCGATTACAAATCCCGTGAGTGAGAAAAGGAAACAGGTACAAGCTATGATGAGTGCGGCCCACCACAGTACCTCAGGATGAGGTATAAAAATCACTCCCGTTGCCAGTGTATCCATTGAGGTAGCAAAGGCAAGTGATATCAGTGAGGCGAATGAGAAATCGGCTAAATGCTTTTCTGTATCATCCGAATGATAGGAATCGTAAATCATCTTCCCTCCTATAAATCCCAGCAATAACAATGCTATCCATGGTGCGAAACGCTCAAAGAACGAAGCAAAGAGCGTGCCAGCAAAATAACCTATTAGTGGCATTCCTGCATGGAAAAGACCAAAGAGCATAGCCATTAGTATGGGTTTGATGTAATGAGGTACATACCCATGCGGTGAGGTTAGTCCTTTGCAGACGGAAACGGCAAAGCAATCCATTGCCAAACCAATAGCCATCAATACTATAGTAATCAGGGACATATGATAGCGTTATTGTCTCTTGTATTTATATCTTGCACCCACTTTACCTTTGGCGATGGCAGTGAGTTTATTACGTACAAAAGTCTTGCGTATAGGTGAGATACGATCGGTGAAGACATGTGCCTCTAAGTGGTCGTATTCATGCTGTAGGATACGCGCAGCAAAACCAGAATACTCTTCTTCGTGCTCTACAAAGTTCTCATCTTGGTATCGTATGCGGATAGTAGTGGGTCTAACTACATTCTCGCTAATACCTGGTAATGAGAGGCATCCCTCGGTATAAGAACAAGTCTCTTCGCTTGTTTCTATAATCTCAGGATTGATAAAAGTCTTCTTAAATCCCTCACATTCAGGATAATCTTCTGCCAATTCAGTACCATCTACGATGAATAATCGCCATGGCTTGCCCACCTGTGGCGCAGCCAGTCCGCAACCTTCAGCTTGTGCGAGCGTTTCGTACATATCAGCGATGAAGGTTGTTAGTTCTGGAGATGGTTCTATCTCTTCTGTCTGCTTGCGCAGAACAGGTTGGCCATATAAATATATAGGAAGTATCATTTTCGAGTTAACGAATTAATGTTTAACGAATTAACGAATTAATGTTTAACGAATTAATGTTTAACGAATTAACGAATTAGCGGAGGCTATCGAGGTAACCTTCCAAAATGATGCAAGCGGCTATTTTATCTACGATAGCTTTATCTTGCCTATCTTTCTTTTTCATTCCGCCTGCTATCATAGCTTGGTGTGCAAGTACAGATGTAAAGCGCTCGTCATACATCGTGATAGGAATAGTAGGAAATTGTTTCTTAAAATTACCCATAAAAGGTCTTATATAGTTCATCGATTCGGACTCTTCTCCATTCATCTGCGTGGGGTGTCCTATTACCACTACATCCACTTTTTCCTTTTCGAAGTATGTTTGCAACCAGTTTATAAGTTCCTTCGTTTCTATAGTAAGCAAGGGATTAGCCGTTATACGGAGTGGGTCCGTAACGGCTAATCCTGTTCGCTTTTTACCGTAATCGATTGCGAGTATGCGTCCCATTATAAGTTATTCAACTTCTCGCTGATAGCGTCATACTCAGCTGTCATATTGAATCGATAGTATAATCCTTTGAGGATTTGCATATAATTTCTGTCTTCAGGAGCCATCTCGTGTGCTTTCTCGAAGAATGGAAGTGCTTTGCGGAATACTTGATTCATTTCTTCAAGTGCTTTCTTATACTCCTTATTATCAGAAATCATCGCAGCAGCCTCGTTCAGTTTAACAGCTTGGTTGTAATATACTCGTCCTTTACCAGCCATAGCATCTGCCAATGTTGGGTCAAGTTTGAGTGCGTTATCGAAGTCCACTAACGCAGCTTCGTAGTTACCTTGGTTCTCATCGAGGTTACCCTTGATATGATGGTATTGTGCTACGTTTGGTTCGCGCTCAATAGCTTGTGCCAAGTAGTCGATAGCCACTTGCTCTTGTCCTGAGAAGATGTAGTAGTTGATAAGGTTTTGCAAGAACCATGATTCTTGTGGGAATCGTGCGATTGCATTTTGCAATGTAGCCACGAATTTCACAGTATCCTTGAGTTCAACATACTCTTGATACAAGAATTGGTTAACAGAAACGGCCTCGTAGTCACCATCTTTGAGTTCCTCAAGCACTGCAATAGCTTGCTCATGCAACTGCGCTTGTACAGCGAAGATAGCGGTATAGTACTTATATTGTGTATAGGTGCTATCGCGTGGCATTTCTTTTTGAATCTTCTCATTTTGCATCATATCCAATTCAGGCATATCGATATGCTTCTTGAATGCTTTGAATGCTCCTTCAAAATCGCGTTGCTCATTGAGATAAATACCATATTTTACCAATTCTTGGTTTTTGTAATACTCAAGCATCTTTTTTGTGATGTTTGCGCGCGTCTTGGTATCCACTACTTCTCTACCCTTCTTATCGAGTGTAGGAATCATAGCCAATCGGTCAGCCTCCAACCAGTAGTCGTAACTCTCCACCACTGCTTGTCCTGCGAGTGCTTGATTAACGCCCTTACCGAGCATTTGGTTATAGTTCTCAAGTGTCACTTCTTGGTAACCAATCATACCTGCCCAGTAATATGTCTCTGCTGTAGGTTCGGTAGCGATAGCTTCCTCGATAGCAGTACGCGCAGCGCTGAAGTCTGGTGTTTCAGCCATTATATAGCGCTTTGCATTCTTAACTGCAGGGTTTTTCTGTGCGAAACAGCAAGTACTAACCAGTACTAATGCTGCAAAGAACAATGTTTTTTTCATAATTCAAATAAATTAAATTTATTCTTGCGTTTCGTTGGTTTGTTCGTTATTTTCTACTTCTTCTGTATTGGTTGTTTCCTCCTCTTCTTTTGGAACGATACATCCACTTACAAGGCTATCGTTGCGCTTTTGTAGGTCAATGAGTTTAACACCTTGTGCAGCTCGTCCTGTTTCACGGATGGTATCAACAGCCATTCGGATAGCGGTACCTGACTTGGTCATGAGCATGAGGTCGTCTGCGTCTGTTACGGCTTCGATACCTACTAACTGTCCTGTTTTCTCTGTTATCTCAATGGTCTTCACGCCCTTACCGCCGCGATTGGTAACGCGATAGATTGGATTACCCTCTTCGTCGTCCACAGCTGTGCGCTTACCAAATCCTTTCTCAGAGATAACGAGAATAGTCTTGTCTGTTTGTTTCTCTACACAAACCATGCCAATCACGCGATCTTGACCATCGTTTTCAAGAGTAATCGCTTTCACACCGCTTGCGCTACGACCCATTGGACGAACGCCAGACTCGTTAAAGCGTACCACCTTACCATTGTATGAAGCCACAAGCATTTCGCTTTGTCCATCGGTGAGTGTTACTTCAATCAATTCGTCTCCTTCACGCAAACCAAGTGCGATGATACCATTAGCACGTGGACGGCTGTATGACTCGAGTGTAGTCTTTTTCATCAAACCATTCTTGGTGATGAAGATGAGGAAGTGGTTTTGCACATATTCCGCATCGTTAAGACCCTTCACATTGATACAAGTACGCACTTTATCGCCCTTTTGGAGGTTAATCATATTCTGGATAGCGCGGCCTTTAGACTGCTTGTTGCCCTCTGGCAAATCATATACTTTCTGCCAATAGAGTCGTCCCATTTCGGTGAAGAACATCATGGTAGAGTGCATAGATGCTTGGTAAACATACTCGATGAAGTCCTGGTCGCGAGCAGAACCAGCTTTTGAACCTACGCCACCGCGTGTTTGCTGGCGGAAGTCTGCCAGTGGAGTACGCTTGATATAACCCAAGTGAGAGATGGTGATAACCATTTCGTCATCGGCATACATATCTTC
The DNA here is from genome assembly GCA_036309065.1 of Paludibacteraceae bacterium. GTDB lineage: Bacteria > Bacteroidota > Bacteroidia > Bacteroidales > Paludibacteraceae > Colicola. Next base: position 20,887 of record JAXJUN010000001.1, read on the forward strand.
TGGATTGAACTCTGTAGCCATCTTCACAATCTTTGTGCGGCGCTCGTCTGCGTATTTCTCCTTCACTTCTACCAACTCTTCGTTGATAACGTCATAGCGCATCTCTTCGCTTGCGAGCAATTCATTGAGGTGTGCAATCAGTTTTTGCAATTCCTCGTACTCGCGTTTGAGTTCGTCAATACGCAAACCTGTGAGCGCAGCCAGACGCATATCTACGATAGCCTTTGATTGCAAGTTATCGAGCGCAAAGCGTGCTTCGAGGTTCGCTTGCGCGTCTGCAGGAGTGCGACTTGCGCGGATGATACGCACCACTTCGTCAATATTATCTACGGCGATAATCAATCCCTCTAAGATATGTGCTTTCTCCTCTGCTTTCTTCAGTTCATATTGTGTGCGGCGTGTCACTACGTCCATACGGTGCTCGATGAAATAGCCGATGAGTTGCTTCAGGTTGAGCAACATAGGGCGACCCTTCACCAAAGCGATATTATTCACAGCGAAACTTGATTGTAGCGCAGTGAACTTGTATAACTTATTGAGCACCACTTGTGCGTTTGCATCGCGCTTCACCTCTACTACGATACGGATATCTTTCTTAGAGTGGTCTGCGATATCAGATATACCTTCAATCTTCTTCTCGCTTACTAATTCAGCAATTTTCTTCACGAGCTCTGACTTCACCACGCCATATGGCAATTCGGTGATAACAATATGCTCACGGCCGTTATTATCTGTTTCTATATCGGCATTACTGCGAATCACTACACTTCCTCTACCTATCTCGTATGCATCGCGTACGCCTTGATAACCGTAGATAGTACCGCCTGTAGGAAAATCAGGAGCTTTTACATACTCCATCAGGTCTTCCACCGTTATCTCTGGGCAGAACTCGTCATGCAAGCGTGCCTTAATATTATTGATATACGCGCAGCAACCATCAATCACTTCGCCTAAGTTATGGGTAGGCATATTGGTGGCCATACCTACGGCGATACCACTCGCGCCATTAACCAATAAGTTCGGGAAGCGGCATGGTAATACGGTTGGCTCATCCAATGAGTCATCAAAGTTAGGCTGCATATCTACTGTTTTCTTTTCGATATCGCGTAGCATCTCCTCTGCCAACTTGGACAAGCGTGCCTCGGTATAACGCATAGCCGCTGCACCGTCACCATCCACAGAACCGAAGTTACCCTGACCATCTACCAAGCAATAACGCATCGCCCATGGCTGTGCCATACGCACGAGTGTACCATAAATACTGCTATCGCCGTGTGGGTGGTACTTACCCATTACTTCACCGACGATACGTGCACTCTTCTTAGTAGGCTTATCGCTTGTGTTACCCAATTCGTTCATACCGAAGAGCACACGGCGATGTACAGGTTTGAATCCATCGCGCACATCTGGCAAGGCGCGACTCACGATCACACTCATTGAATAGTCAATGTAGGAGTTTTTCATTTCCTCCTCAATCTTCACAAGGATAATGCGATCGTTCTCAATCAAATTTTCGTTTTCTTCCATTGTAATGTATATTTGTTGTTTATTTTTTTATTAGGACATTACTGAGTAGAGCAAGTTTTTTTTTCTCGGGAGGACTGCTAACGGAGTGATAGTCCGACCGAAGAGCGGAGGCAATGGTTGCACCTACGATTTAGCAGAGCGGTATCGTCTTATGCAATCCATTTGCCGAACGCGCCTGCAAAGGTACAAAAAAAATTGCACATATGCAAGTTTTTGGCGCATTATTTGCGATTTTTCGCATTTTTCTTCTTCCACCGACGGGGTGTCGGTAGGAAATCGCCATGCGCTTAGAACGCAAATAAATGCCCTTTATCGCTATTATAGCCTAGAACAACTAGTAAACTAGGGAACTAGTAAACTAGTGAACTAGCAATAAAGCTAATCATTGACTGCTCCATCACTTCTCTCATCGGGAAATGCCTGGTAAAGCCCCATCCATGACCGCCCGTGGGTACTAATAGCATCGTAGCCGGCACTTTTTTTGCCGTCAGCGCTTGGTAAAATCGTATGGAGTTCTCTACTGGCACTGTAGGATCATCTTGACATGCTATCAACCAGCATGGAGGTGTTGTCTCTGTCACTTGCTTATCCAATGACCAATTCTCTATTTGTTCTGCAGTAGGTTCTTCTCCTAATAACTGACGGCATGAACCGCCATGATATACATTCTTATCAAACGATATCACAGGATAGACAAGCAATCCAAAATTAGGGCGACTTTTCGCCGAAGTGTATTTAGTAACCAACGAAGCGGCAAGATGTCCTCCGGCAGAGAAACCTATTACTCCTATTTTTTGTGGATTCAATCCCCATACAGTAGCGCTATCGCGCAGTATTTCCATGGCACGAATAGCATCTGAGAGTGGTATATTCTCATGTCCATTAGGCAAGCGATATTTGAGCACCACAACAGCATAACCACGTGGTACGAAGTATTTCGCTACGTTCAGTCCTTCATTTACTATGGATGTATAGCTGTATCCACCCCCAGGACAAGATAGTAGTGTTGTAACTCCTTCTTTTTTATTATGCGCGGGCATGTAGATATCTATTCGTGGTTCAGAGGTACGATATAGCGCGCCTCGTTCAGGCACGTAGTATTCATCTTGTGCAGTATAGCCATTGGATTCTTTTGCTCCTTCTGGATAGAGATATACTGTTTTAGTAGGTTGCAAAGCATATGCTTGCACACTTGTAACACAGATGCATACTAAAGCTACGCATGATTTGCATAGAATAGTCAAAAATGAAAAACTTTTCATAAATCTAAAATATAAAATCTAAAAACTGCATTCTATTTTAATTCCGCTGCAAATTTACAATAAAAACTGCACATACGCAAGTTTTTAAGCAAATTATTGCAAAAATGCGCGCACGAATACGACTTATTATTTATTCTAAGCCAAAGAAAATTCTTTTAGACTATTTTTTTATGAATTTCTTGTATATGTGCATTTTTTGTTGTACCTTTGCACCGTCGGAAGATTGTAACGCTGTAGTGGATTGATTCCTGCGGGGGCTTTTGCCTAAACTCAATCTTCCGATTTTCTTATTCTCTAACATATAATATTTCGCATTTTCCTATACTTTTCTTATAGCCATCCTTGCCTTGACCGTCGGTTGACCGTCGGTTCACCGTCGGGATAGTCTGCTAAATAGAAGCAGTTAGTTTTCAGTTATCAGTGTTACTGGTGATAGATTTCTAGAGTTCTAGATTTTTAGATAAACTAGATAAGACCACTTTGTTGTTAGATGTTAGATTGCTAGCCCAACTAGATAGACTAGAAAAACTATACTAAGGATATTATCCGTATCTTACATACGCAGAGATGTTTTTTTAGTGGATAGTAGTGATCAGCAAAAATTGTAAAAAAATGAGTTCTATATGCCGCATTTATGCGGGCATAATAGGCTTATTGTTCCTGATAATAAAAAAGGAACTCTTTTTTAGAGAAGAAATTGTCGTGATTGTTTGCATGTGGTATAATTTTTGGAGAAAAAAAAAA
>JAXJUN010000002.1:0-126797 GCA_036309065.1 Paludibacteraceae bacterium
AGTCCCCACTTGGAGGATAAGCGCAAACATAGAATGGCGCGACCCTTGCGGTCACGCAGCCGCATGGCTACAGGGTAGTGACGCACAGGGTAGGAACGACCGCCTATTATATCCTACTTTGCATATAAATGCATAGGAAGAATGGCATGAATATGTTTTAATATTTTTGCTGACGCAAAGGCAGTTACATCCTGCGGATGTGGAGAACCGTCCTAACGGACTAACGATAAATATATTTATAGGTAGGCAGGTAGGGACGGGTGTCCATAAGAGCGATTAGCTATTATGCCTTTGAGGCAGTATTTTTATTATTTTTGTTAAACTAAAATATATTATGGGTTCGTCGTTTTTGATTACCTCATAATATAAAAAACACCCACGTACTTGCGTATGTCAAAAAAAATCACTACCTTTGCAGCCGATTTAAATTAGGAGTAAAATGTTTGATAACTTATCAGAACGATTAGAAAGGTCCTTCAAGATACTAAAAGGTGAAGGACGAATAACGGAAATTAACATCGCGGAAACCGTCAAAGATATCCGTAAAGCACTGCTTGAAGCCGATGTAAACTACAAAACAGCAAAGCAGTTTACCGATAAAGTGAAGGAAAAAGCACTCGGACAGAATGTGATGACTTCTGTCAGACCAGGACAACTCATGGTGAAAATCACACATGATGAGTTGGCTGAACTCATGGGAGGGGAGACACAAGAAATCAACCTCAAAGGACAACCTGCTATCATCCTCATGTCGGGTTTGCAAGGTAGCGGTAAGACCACTTTCGCTTCTAAATTAGCTAATTATCTCCAAACTAAAAAGAATAAACGCGTCATGCTCGTGGCATGCGATGTCTATCGACCTGCTGCTATCGAGCAGTTACGCGTGCTCGGAGAACAAATAAACGCTAAAGTCTATTTAGGAGAGAACGAACCAAACCCTGTCAAGAAAGCACAAGCTGCTATTGACGAAGCCAAACGCTTTGGATACGATGTAGTCATCGTCGATACAGCCGGTCGCCTCGCTGTGGATGAGCAAATGATGAACGAGATAGCTGCTATCAAGCAAGCCATCAATCCATCTGAGACACTCTTCGTCGTGGACGCCATGACTGGTCAAGACGCAGTTAATACTGCCAAAGAGTTTAACGATAGACTGGACTTCGATGGAGTGGTGCTCACCAAGTTAGACGGTGATGCGCGTGGCGGTGCTGCACTCTCTATCCGCTCGGTGGTGAATAAACCTATCAAGTTTATCGGTACAGGCGAGAAGATGGAAGCACTCGATGTGTTCCACCCAGCCCGTATGGCAGATCGTATCCTCGGTATGGGTGATGTGGTATCACTCGTGGAGCGCGCACAAGAGCAGTACGACGAGGCAGAAGCCCGCCGTATCAGCAAGAAGATTGCCAAGAACCAGTTCGACTTCAATGACTTCATCGGACAGCTACAGCAAATAAAGAAAATGGGTTCAATGAAAGAACTCATGGGCATGATACCAGGCATGGACAAAGCACTCAAGGGAGTGGAAGTGTCAGACGATGCATTCAAACCTATTGAAGCTATCATCAACTCCATGACACCAGCAGAGCGCGCTAATCCTGCGCTGCTCAACGGAAGCCGTAAGAACCGTATTGCCAAGGGAGCAGGAGTGAACATTGTGGAACTCAATCGATTCCTCAAGCAGTTTGAGCAGACGAGCAAGATGATGCGCAAGATGCAACAAATGCGCAGAAGATAAATTGAGGACGGGCAGAGCCCTACAGGACGGCCGAAGGCCTACAGGACGCTGCGCTACAGGACGGGCAAAGCCCTACAGGATTGCTAGGGAACTAGTGAACTAGCAAACTAGCAAACTAGTGAACTAGAAACCGCATAACAACTGACCACTGATAACTGACCACTGAAAACTCACTTTCGTGACTGAACCAAAGACATATCAACCCCATTGGGAGGAACATAAGCAAAGAGATAGCAAAAAGCGTAAACGCAAGCATCGCAGCACTCCCGTTACTCCTAAAAAACCTTTCTTGGGCATCCGAGACAAGCAGGCTCGCTATGGATTAATATTAGTAATAATCCTATTAGCGCTCTTTGGGGGCTACAAAGTAGGCAAATGGATATACCACGAGATACAAACAATGCCTTTCGCGGACCCTAATGAAGAAATAGAAGTGGATGTGCTACGCATCAATAAAGCGGAGGAGAAAAAAGCATTGCAAATGAGCGATAGTCTCGTACAAGCATACAATATGGACTCCATCAAACGCAAAGTGCAAATAGAAACAGTGCCTGTCTATCGGCCACCAAGAAAGGAAAATAAATGGTACATCACCACTAAAGAGTGGAAAGATATTTGGCAAAACATCAAAATACGCAGACTGGAAAAAGAACAAGATGAACAAAGAGAAAAAGAATAGATGGATATACTGAGTAAAATAGAAGGATTAGACGCTAAGTTTCACGAAGTGAGTCTGCTCATTACGGACCCCTCCGTCATCGCAGACCAAGCACGCTATGTGCGACTCAATCGCGAATACCACGAATTGGAGAAACTACTCAGCGCTGCCACTACATACAAGAAAGCAGTCAAAGACCTGCAAGAAGCCAGAGATCTCTTCCATAACGAGCAAGACCCAGAGATGAAAGAGATGGCGCGCGCAGAGATAGATGCTATCGAACCTACCATACCGGCATTAGAAGAAGAACTCAAACTGCTACTCCTACCACAAGACCCAGAAGACGGAAAGAATGTAGTGATGGAAATACGAGGCGGTACAGGAGGAGACGAGGCGGCTATCTTTGCAGGAGACCTATTCCGTATGTACACCAAGTACTTCGAAGTGCACGGATTCAAATATACGATCTCTTCTTTCACCGAAGGTACTGCAGGAGGATTCAAGGAAATAATATTCAATGTGACAGGACAAAATGTATATGGCACACTCAAATACGAGTCTGGCGTACACCGCGTACAACGAGTACCCGCCACTGAGACACAAGGACGCGTACACACCTCTGCCGCTACGGTAGCCGTACTGCCCGAAGCAGACGAGTTTGAAGTGCATATCAACGAAGGAGAAATCAAATGGGAAACATTCCGCTCGGGTGGAGCAGGAGGACAGAATGTGAATAAAGTGGAGTCCGGTGTACGCTTGCGTTATATGTGGAAAAACCCCAATACAGGCGAAGTGCAAGAGATACTCATCGAATGTACAGAGACAAGAGACCAGCCAAAGAATAAAGAGCGTGCCCTTTCGCGCTTGCGCACGCAAATATATGATAAGGAGCACCAGAAATATATCGACGACATAGCTGCCAAACGCAAAACAATGGTATCTACTGGTGACCGAAGTGCTAAAATACGCACCTACAACTACCCACAAGGACGCATCACAGACCATCGTATCGGTTATACAGTCTATAACCTCTCTGCATTCATGGACGGAGATATACAAGGAGTGATCGACGCACTACAAGTGGCTGAAAACGCAGAGAGACTCAAGGAAAGCGAATTATAACATGCACCTATTCTATTCTCCAAATATAGCACAGACACTTTGCCTAAACGAAGAAGAAAGTGCCCATTGCATCCAAGTGCTCCGACAAACGAAAGGAGACTCCATCTGCGTCACAGACGGGGAAGGACATTTGTATCACTGCCAAATAACCAACCCCCACCGCAAGCATTGCGAAGTGGAAATCTTATCCGTAGAAACACCACCAGCCCTTCATAGCGGACATGTGCATATCGCTATCGCGCCCACCAAAAACATAGACCGACTTGAATGGGCGATAGAGAAATGCACCGAGATGGGAGTAGATGAGATAACACCTATACTCTGCGACCATTCAGAGCGCAAGAAAATAAACGAAGATAGGCTGCAGAAAATAGTGGTGGCTGCGGCTAAACAATCACTCAAGACCACTTTCCCTATACTAAATCCACTCACGCCCATTCGGCAAATAGCATCCAAAGGCGACCTATTCATCGCCCATTGTATGACCACTGAAGAGGAGCAATCTATTCAGGCACCTTATCGCGCTACAGAACAAAAGCATAGTTTGAAAAACGAACTGATAAAAGGGCATGATGTGACTATCTTGATCGGACCCGAAGGCGATTTCTCGCCCGCAGAAATAGAGTGGGCACTCCAAAATGGATACCAACCTATTAGCTTAGGTGCTGCACGCTTACGCACAGAAACAGCAGCCGTTGTGGCATGCTGCATGGCAGTACAGCAGGAGTAATGAATAATTAATAATTAATAATTAATATTGAATATTGATACCTATATATTACTTTGGATAAATGGTCATCATGCCGAGTGGCTCGACCAAATAATGTGGTGGGTAAGTCAATCCATCACATGGATACCTCTCTACCTCCTATTGGTGGGATTGATAATATATCGGTATCGATCATGGAAAGAAGTGATAGCCATCCTGTTGGCGTTTGCTTTGGCAGTGGGACTGAGTGATTTTATTTGCAGCGGAATACTCAAACCCATGGTGGAACGCTTACGCCCAACGCACGAACCATCACTCGCACCTTTCTTACATATCGTAAATGGATACAAGGGCGGAATGTATGGTTTTTGCAGCAGCCATGCTGCGAATACATTGGCATGTGCGTTATTATTTATATTCGTATATAAAAACAAAATTACCACCTCAATACTCATCGTATGGGTGGCAATCAATAGTTATAGTAGAATGTACTTAGGCGTACATTATCCTACGGATATAATGGCAGGGTGGATTATCGGTGGTGTGACTGCTTCTCTTGCCTACGCGCTGCTTCGCCTTCTGCAGAAACAACGCATGCGCCATGTGGACGGCGGGGCTGCTCAACTGGGTGATTCATAAAGCGCTCTAACTCCTCGGGAGTAAGCAAAACGGTCAACTCAGAATAGATAGCATACATACGCTTCACATTCTCTGCACGAGTCAAACCCTGACGGCGTAACTGAGCATATTTAAGGTGCATCTTGTAGAGCGTGTCAATACGAAGGCTATCCTTGATACCCAACTCGCGAATCAAACGCTCCGTCTGCTTAGCCGCCTCCTCCTCAGGAGTACGCTCACGACGAACTTGGTGGTCCTGGGCTGCAACAAAGCATACACCCACCATACAAAGCAAAAGAATAAAAATAATCCGTGTACTCATATACACACAATAACAAAAATTATGCCAATCAAACCCGAAACGCAAATAGCAATGCGACTTTATTTCTCTAAAGACGGAGAAAAGCGCACTTCGCGTCCCGCTGTGAGAGTTGCACTCGCAGGAATGATCGTAGGGGTATTGGTCATGATTCTAACTATTTGTGTCATTGTTGGATTTAAGCAAACGATAACACAGAAAATAGCAGGTTTTGGCGCACATATACAATTGGTATCATTCGATAATAATAATACCTACGACATGCAGCCCATTGAGGTGGATGATAGTCTGTTGTGCCAATTACAATCCTATCCCTATGTGCAAGCCGTTGCGCCATTCATCACCAAACCAGGTATGATTAAGACCGATTCCGCTTTTCATGGCATAGTACTCAAAGGAACGGACTACTGGGATTTCTTTGCTGCCAATATAGTGGAAGGAACCATACCGCAAACACCGCAAGAAGTGATTATCTCTCAATCGGTTCTCAATCGTCTTAACTTGCAGATAGGAGGAACGGTAAATGCCTATTTTGTGAGCGAAACGGCGGATGTAAGGGCACGCAGATGGAAAATAGTAGGTGTATATCAGACCGGTTTTGAGCAGTTTGACCAGCTATTCATCATCGCCCCAATGGAAACCGCAAGCAGATTGCAAGGATGGGAAGAGAAAAACTATTCAGGCGTGGAAATATTACTGAGTGATGTGAGTCATTTGGACGAAGTGGCGGATGAGATGTATTTTGAGGTAGTGAATAAAGTAGATGAGAATGGTTATAATATATACTATATACAAACCCTCCACCAGCAGAACCCTGCCGTCTTTGCATGGTTGGACTTATTGGATATGAATGTAATAGTGATCATCATTCTTATGCTCTTAGTGGCGGGATTTAATATTATCTCTGGACTTATTATCTTAATCATGGAGAGTGTACGCCTAATTGGTACACTCAAAGCATTGGGCGCGGATAACCATTTTGTGCGTCGTATATTCCTTACACAAGCTGCATTATTGGTAGGCAAAGGAGTGGTATGGGGAAATATAATAGGATTGGCTATCGCAGCCATCCAATATTTCTGGCATATTATACCACTTGATCCAATTACATATTATGTAAGTTATGTGCCAATTACATTTGCATGGGGATGGATCATACTGCTCAATGTGCTCACAATAGCCCTTTCGATGCTCATCTTGTTACTGCCCTCGATGATCATCACACGCATCAGCCCCGCTAAAGTAATGCATTTTGAATAATACTCATTACTCACTACTCATTACTCACTACTCACTACTCACTACTATGAAACTGCAGACCATCGTGGACATAATGCCTTCGGCATGGAAAATAGGGTATGAGGATAAAATACTCATGCTCGGTTCGTGCTTTGCAGATGAGATAGCTGCCCAAATGGAGCAGCGTTATTTAGCAGTGACTCGCAATCCATTTGGTACACTCTATAATCCTCTTTCTATCGCACAAGCATTACAGATGACTGCTATACCGCCACTCGTTGAACATGACGGTTTGTGGCACTCCATGGCGCACCATGGGGCTTTCTCTCGCTCTACGAAAGAGGAAGCAGAGAAGACAGTGAGTGGTTCTATTGAAACGATGCAACGAGCGCTGGAAGAGGCAACGGTGGTGGTCGTTACTTTTGGTACTGCGTGGGTGTATGAGTGGTCAGTGGGCAGTGGTCAGCAGTCAGCAGTGGTGGGGAATTGTCATAAATTGCCAGCAGAGTGCTTCACGCGTCGCAGACTGACGGTTGAAGAGATTATAGCAGCATGGCAACCCATCATAGAACGCTATGCGGATAAGCATTGGATATTTACCGTTTCGCCTATTCGGCATGTTAAGGACGGTTTGCATGAGAACCAACTATCCAAAGCTACATTACTGCAAGCAGTAGATGTGATTAGCAATCAGTATGCTGCGGTCAGTTATTTCCCCTCTTATGAAATAATGCTGGATGAATTGCGTGACTATCGCTTCTATGCAGATGACTTGGTGCATCCATCTTCTTTGGCTGTGAACTATATTTGGGAGCGGTTTATAGATTGTTTCTGCACACCCCAAACGCGCAACGAGATGAATATCCAGCACAAGCGCTGGAAACAAACACAGCACCGCCCTTTGCATTAATAGCTGCATTACTTCAATAGCGAGAATTTTAGGTAATCATAAACTCGCAGCCTATTATTTAAATTAAACAAAAATAAATAAAACAAAATAAAAATAGAGAAAACATTTTTTAGGTAATCAAAAACGACGAACCCGCCACCGCTATGCTTTCAGCCCACGCGGTTTCGAGCGTAAACAACTAATCCGCATTTTATGCGAGCATAAATGCGCCTTAATTTTTACTCTCGTCGCAGACGATTTAACAAATCGCTGCTGGGTTCTCACAAAAACACGCTTACGCTCACAAAAAAGCCAAAAACATTTACCATTTACGATTTACCATTTACCATTTTAGATTGCTGCGCTGTTAGAAGTTATAAAACTTTTGTTTTCAAAATAGTCAAAAAATACATCACCTTTTTAAGGAAACTATCGTGATTATTTGCGTATGTGCAGTTTTTGTTGTATCTTTGCAGCGTATTTGAAGGTATTGCCTTTAAAAAGATTATAAATATTGTCGCTTGCCGACATTAAATAGCAAGGACAAGCGCAAGTGTGCGCTACATAAAATATAATAAGCGTTTGCTTTATTTGAGGATTCTTTCAAACTTGGACACTTTGAAATAACACTTCTGAGAATAATGCGAGACGCTCACGTTTATAGCGTGAGCTTTCTGCATATATTGGAGTGTTATGGGAGTCCAAGCCCGAAAGAACCAATAGCAGTTAGTTCGCGCTTTTTGTGTGTAATAAACATTCAATCATACAATAATCAATTAAAACCGACGAGGCGATGGGATATAACCGCTACACAAATTATGAAAAAAAGTTTATTCTTTGTATTGATGGCTTCTGTTATTTTGGGTTTCGTATCTTGTGAACAAGATGTTGATCCACGAGATAATTTCGTTGGAACATATTCTTTTACCCAAACAGGTAGTGCTACTATTTATGTAAACGGTGCTTCCATTGGTAGCATCCCTATGAACGCATCAGGTATTATGAATTGCACTAAAATAGGAACTGGGAATCAAGTGAAATTGACAGGTGATATACTAGCAGATGTAGATGGTACAGTTTCAGGTAATACACTGATACTAAATCCTACAACAGTTAATGAAAATAGTGATGGTGTATCTATGCAATTGACATTTAACTATCAACCAGCAGTAAAAAATGGCAATACAGTAACTTGTATAGCAAATATAAATGGTATTGCTAATGCTCAAGGAGTTAGCGGCACTATTTCTGGGTCTATAACATTAGTGGCAATAAAACAATAATAAAAGTAATCGGTAAGATTGAAAGCAAAATAATAGCGGCGACAGAGATGTCGTCGCTATTGTTTTGATAGTAGAATAAGTCAAATAAGTCAAATAAGACAGATGGCTTAGCCTTTTAGAGCCTTGATGGCTTCTTCGAGTGCGGCGATGCGTGCTTCTGCGTCGGATTTCTTCTTCTGCTCCAATGCTACAATCTCCGGTTTGGCATTCTGTACAAAGCGCTCGTTGCTTAGTTTAGCCATCACACCGCGCAAGAAACCTTGTTGGTGCTGCAAATCCGCCTCTAACTTCTTGAGTTCCTCTTCTACATCAATGAACTTATCCATTGGTACTGCATATTCGGTAGTACCTACGATGAAAGTAGAAGTGGCGCCGCTATTCTCGTTTTTCTCGCCCATCTCTACATTGGCCAGTTTGGTGAGGAGTTCGGCTAATGGATAGTTGTTGGCGTTCTCAAAATAGAGCGAGAGCAATTCCTTTTGTGGAATATTCTTGCTTGCGCGGATATTACGCACACCTGAAACAATCTGTTTGAGGGTTTCCATTTGCTCTAAGGTAGAAGAGCCTACCTCCGACTCCTCCCTGAAGGGAAGAGAGGTATTCATGATAGACTCGCCTTCTTTGCGCTCGTAGAGGTTTTGCCATAATTCCTCAGTGATGAATGGCATGAATGGGTGGAGTAGTTTGAGCAGGCGATCAAAGAAAGCCAGTGACTGCTCGTAGGTCTGCTTGTCAATAGGTTGACCATAAGCAGGTTTAATCATCTCTAAATACCATCCAGAGAACTCGTCAGTATAGAGTTTATACACAGCCATCAATGCTTCGCTCAAGCGGTATTTGCTGAAGAGGTCAATAATCTCTTTCTCCGTTTGTGCGAGTAGTGCGTCGAACCATTGCACGGCTAACTGGTTGCCCTTAGGTGCGGCTATGTCTGCTACTTCAAATCCCTTGATGAGGCGGAAGCAGTTCCAAATCTTATTGCAGAAGTTACGACCTTGCTCGCAGAGTGACTCATCAAAGAGAATGTCGTTGCCCGCAGGCGCAGAAAGCATCATACCCATACGCACGCCGTCAGCACCAAAACGCTCGATAAGGTCCAGTGGATCAGGACTATTACCCAATGATTTGGACATCTTGCGACCTAACTTATCGCGCACGATACCTGTGAAATACACATGTTTGAATGGCATCTTGCCCATGTATTCATAACCTGCCATAATCATACGAGCCACCCAGAAGAAGATGATGTCTGGACCTGTAACCAAATCGGCAGTAGGGTAGTAGTAGTTTATCTCTTCATTATTAGGGTTCTCAATGCCGTCAAAGAGGGAGATAGGCCATAACCATGAACTGAACCATGTATCCAAGGCGCCCTCGTCTTGCACATAATTGCCCTCTGGAGCAGTCTCGGAAACGATAATCTTATCCGCAGGATAATTCTCTAATCCAGTTTGTGCTAAAAGGTCTGCGTCATAGTAAGCAGGAATACGGTGACCCCACCATAATTGGCGGCTGATACACCAGTCTTTGATGTTCTCCAACCAGTTGCGATAGGTATTCTTGTATTTGGTAGGATAGAAAACGATGTCATCGTTCATTACTGGTGGCAATGCGATGTCAGCAAAATGCTGCATGCGTATGAACCATTGCAATGAGAGGCGTGGTTCGATAGGCACATTCGTACGCTCGCTATAGCCCACTTTATTGTCGTAGTCTTCTATTTTCTCAATCAATCCGATTGCTTGTAGGTCTTCTACAATCTGCTTGCGGCAATCGAAACGGTCCATGCCGTGGTATTTATCCACATTAGCGCGCAGTTCGGGTTCCATGGTGTCCATGTTAAGATGCGCGTCTGGTGTGAAGATATCAATGGTCTTGAGGTCGTGTTTCTGGCCGAGCATGTAGTCATTAGCATCGTGTGCAGGGGTTACCTTGAGGCAACCTGTACCGAAACCGATTTCTACATAGCGGTCCTCGATGATTGGAATGGTGCGTCCTACGCCTGGCACGATGACATGCTTGCCGCGTAACCATTGGTTTTTCTCCTCCTTAGGGTTGATGCACACAGCTATATCGCCGAAGATGGTCTCTGGACGGGTGGTGGCAACGATGGCGTAATCGGCGCCTGTCTCAGGGTTGGTGACTCCCTCCTCCGCTACTTTGTAGCGCAGGTAATAGAATTTAGAGTGCTCCTCGTGGTAGATAACCTCCTCGTCAGAGAGGGCTGTTTGGCGCTCTGGGTCCCAGTTGACCATACGAAGTCCGCGGTAGATGAGTCCTTTGTTGTACAGGTCGCAGAATACTTTGATGACCGCTTTGGAGCGCGTCTCATCCATAGTGAATGAAGTACGGTCCCAATCGCATGAGCAACCCAGTTTGCGTAACTGCTTGAGGATGATGCCTCCGTGCTCGTCAGTCCAATCCCATGCGTGCTTCAAGAACTCCTCACGGGTGAGATCTGATTTATTGATACCTTGCTCCTTAAGGCGCTTGATGACCTTCGCCTCGGTAGCAATAGAGGCATGGTCGGTACCAGGTACCCAACACGCATTCTTACCCTCCAAACGCGCGCGGCGAACGAGAATATCTTGAATAGTCTCATTGAGCACATGGCCCATATGCAGCACGCCCGTTACATTAGGTGGGGGAATAACAACGGTGAATGGTTCGCGGCCATCTGGCTCGCTGTGAAAATAACGATTATCCAACCAGTATTGATACCAGCGAGATTCGATGTCTGTAGGATTATATTTTGCTTCCATATTGATTATGATTATTGGCTATTTAATGATACAAAAACGATACAAAGGTATGAAAAATAATTCATCTACCCAAATGATATATGTTTTTTCTTTGAAAAAAGAACTAAAATGATACGAAAAAAGAAAAAAAAGTGGTTAATCCTTGTGTATGTGTAATATTTTTTGTAATTTTGCACGCTGTATTATATACAGAAGTGAAAAAATACGATAATAGACGCTGAAAAACACACAATAATCTATGTGCGAAAAAGAAAATATGCAAGCAATGACGAGTGTAAGAAAAAGTAAGAGTATATGCATGCTTTTGCTCTCGTTATTATTATGGGTGGGTGGTTTACATGCCCAAAATAACACGAGTTATGTGAAGCCCGCTACGAGTACAGAGGGATATGATTTTTATGTTACATGGCTGCCTAATGGTGCGAGCAAACCAGAGGATAAGGATTTAAAACTCCAATTGTTGGTTAGTTCACGCGAGGCGAATAAGGTGTGCGTGGAATTCTTCAATGGCGCCAAGAGAGAATATAATGTGCCAGCTGGTGGGACAACGACGATAGATGTGGATGGTAAGCAAGTGTATTGGGATTTGGCGAAGGATGAGGATGAGAAGGTTTTGGGCAAGGGTGTGCGCGTTTATAGTGTGGATAAGAAACCGATGACTGTCTATGCTGCGAACCAAATAGGTGAGTCCGGTACATATAGTTTTGATGCGGCGCATGTGTTGCCAAAAGAAGCATTAGGGTATGAATATATGGTGCAGACCGCGCAGAACGACGCAATAGCAACAGAATTGGTGGTGATGTCCACACGCCCTGGTAAGACGACAGTCAATATAGATTTGGCGGTAAAGAGCCGCAAGGGGAAAGAGCAGATTACAATCAATTTTACCCAAGCAAAACAGATATATATCGTTCGTTCAAAATCTGCAGAACCCGAGTTGCCTAATGATTTGATTGACCTTTCTGGATCGCTTATCTGTTCCGATGCGCCTATTGCAGTATGGAGTGGTAACCACTATGCCATTATTCCCAATAAAGATGGTTTTAGTACAGACCATGCGGTGGATCAGTTGTTGCCTTTGCCTAAATGGGGAAAAGAGTTTATCGTGCCCATGATGGGAATGAATATGCAGATGAATGAGGTGCATATTGTTTCTTATGATGATAATACGAATGTTACGCTAAATGGTCTGCGAAGAGGGCAACCCTACACGCTCAATAAGACTATGATGAGCGCAGAGAAATGGAAAAAAGTGGTAACGGCGCCTTTGGGTGGCAATCTGTTGGATAGTATCCTTACGGTTAAGGCCGATAAACCTATCCAAGTATATCTCTATTCATCCAGTGCCGCCAATAACCCTTACGATGATATTAATGGCGTGCGCCATATGCAAGGCGACCCTGCGATGACGATGATTTCTCCGCTGGAATTCCTAACGGATACTACCATTTTTAGTACCTATGAGGCGGGAGATAAGCAGTCAACTCATCAGTTGGTGCTATGGGCGAAGAAAAATATCTTAGGTTCTATCCAATTGGATGGCAATTTTATCGGTGCGCAGTTTACTAATCAAGTTAGTTCGATGCCAGACTACCGCTATGCGCGCATCGATATCAGTCCTGGTACGCATACTATCGTTTCTGCAGAAAGAGGATTTGGCGGTTATGTATATGGCGTGAATGATGGTCAAGCGTATTTATACCCATCTGGTTATACCTTCTTGCCTTACCAAGACTCTCTCTTCTTGAATGATCCAAACTATGAGTTTCCTGTATTCCGTTCGGAGTGGAATGAGAACTATTTGAATAATGGTGGTTGGCATTTAGACCGCGATATACAATTGGATGATAAGGTGGTATTGGATTCAATTCGTGTGTGTGATAGTACAGAATTGACCTTCCCTATCAAGATGTATAACGAGTGGGATCATGTGAAATGGGAAATATTAGGTTCTATTCAAAAGACCAATTATTTCACACCTCTCAAGCAGTATGCAACAGAGACGGATAAACCCGAGTTGACGCATCAGTTTACACTTCTACCAATTGAGAAGAATAAACTGCCATTTGAGGACTTTGAAGTGCGTGCAGTGGTTTATCATCGCCCTATGCTGTGCGATGATTCCAATCCAGAGAAATGGCCGAAGGATACGCTGAATACCACTGTGCGTGTGCTTCGTGCGTATAACGACACCACATGGAAGGCAATCTGTATGGGTGAGGAATACACATTCTTTAGCGATACCACTGCCACAGGCGAACGCTATGAGACCACTTTTAATTCCGAAACGAATGATATACCAAATGGTAAGTACAAATACCAATTGGGCGAGAATATCATCACGCGCCATTATGTGTCCGCGGGTGGTTGTGACTCGTTGAGCACGCTGTGTCTGTTCGTTTGCCAGAGTTATGAGGAAGATAAGCATATTTCTATTTGTGCCGATGACTTATACAAGATAGAAAGTGAGAACCAATTAGGTGAATACTTCAAGAATATGAATTTTGTGCAGTCTTACGAGCGCAAGGATACTAAGTATTGGACGCAACAAGCAGACGGCACTTGGTTATTCACAGGTAGTAGCACACTAAAAGCCAAAGGATGTATTAATAGCCTTGATTTTGAGCCATATGTGGGTAAGGTGGGTAATTTCAGCGGGTGTGATTCTATCTTGAATTTAGAATTGGTGGTCATTCCTGTAAATGAATATGTGACTTCTATATTCCAATGTGAAGAGGTGTATAATTGGAAGGATGAGAATGGCAATCTAATCACTACCATTACCTATGATCCTACTAAGCACGAGAAGAATAAACAATACCAGTTTGATAAGAAATTCGTTTATACCTCTTGTCCTGAGTGCCCAGCGGCGGGTTGCGATAGTGTGCGTCACACATTATTCATCACTTTTGTGGATAGCGAGGGTATTAAGAAGGAAATACATGTCTGCCAAGGAGAAACCAGTCGTTACGAGGTGGATGGACATGTGTGGACATTCGATTCAAAGGATAAGATATGCAATACTCCTTATGTGCAACCAGCAGTGAAATTTACAACACAAGATGGTAACTGCCAATACGATTATATAGTTACTTTTGTGGTTGATTCGGTGTATAATTATCAAGCAGATACGCTCGTCTATTGCTGGAATAAAGGCGATAAGTTCACTTATGAATGGACCAATCACACGAATTTTATCGTTACAGAACCTAATAATCGTACTTATCAGTTAGGTGAGGATGAAAATCAAGTGGTATTGAGTAAGGCGGGCACATACATCTTGCGCGATGAACTGACCACAGTGAGTCATTGTGACTCTATTTGGACGCAAGTCATTGTATTGCAGCCTACTTATTATTACGAGTATTCGCATCTGATGTCTGACGAACAATGGTATGAATGGGAAGGACGCATTTTGGCGGGCGATAAGGCGGAAGTGGACAACCCATCTAATCTGCCTATTGAGCGCTACTCTGCTGGTAAATACACTATAGTGGATAGTTTGAAGACGCATCCTGTGGCAGGATATACTTGCGATTCTGTTCGCGCCCTTGTATTGCAAGTAGGAGCCGTCTTCCGCGATACGATATATGACGCTACATGTGCTAATTGCGGCACTTATCCATGGAATATAGTGAGTCCAATCACGGGTAGAGTGACGACAATAAATATCAAAGATGTGCCTCAGGCAGGAGAGCAGAAGGTTTACTACGATAGCCTCAAAACAGTATTAGGTTTTGACTCTATCTATGTGCTCTATTTGACAGGTTACCCAAGTTATGAAATTCAAGAAGATACTACTATCTGTCAAGGCGAAGACCTGCAGTGGACAGGGCATATGGCAGGGGATAATAACTGGGGTCATCAACTCTATTTCAATGGTATGCCTGTGACAAGCATTCCAACCAATAGGGCGGGCGTTTTCACGGTGCGTGACGAAATGCTGACCCAAGAGATGATTTATACCAATCCGAAAACAGGCGAGCAAAAGAAAATACAATGCGATAGTGTGCATGTGCTCACATTGCGTGTTTGTGAGACCTATAATCACCAATACAACACCAATAAGGTGACGGATTATGTGGGTATGAAATCCAATGAACTGCTTGTACATTTTGGTTCAATGCTCTTTGTGGGATGTGACTATGATTGGCAGTCAAGCGCACAGACGAAAGAAGAACTGCGTGCGCAGTATGACACCCTTATACAATTGCCAAATGTGGATTATTGGACAGACTCTATTCGTGGTGTCTCACAATGTGGGTGCGATAGCATGCATTATGTGAATATTCAAATCTGTAAGTTAAAAACCACTACGCTCACAGAAAGCATAGGTGATAATAATACCACATGGCGTTTTGGAGGTAATGAGGTGGATGCAAATGGGCGTCCTATCCACTCACAACCACTCATTACAGGTGAGAAATTCCATTATTATGATGATGGTACTCCAGTGGATTATTCTGCAGCTAAAGATCCTACTATTCGCGAATATAATCTCGTCGATACAATGCTTACAGCGAACGGATGTGACTCCATTGTATATGCCACTGTTTTTGTTTATCCTACTTATCAGATAATAGAGAAAGATACTACTTGCGCCAACCATAAATACGATTGGCATGGTAAGTATAACCTTAACGAACTGATTAACCAAACAACGAATCCTTATCAAACCGTGTTTACGGTGTATGATAGTTTAACTACTCGTCAGGGTTTTGATTCCGTGCATGTATTGGAATTGGCTATTATCCCAAGTTTGCTTATCCGTGACACAATGCATACTTGTTATAATGTGCCTGTGGAATTCTATACCGATTATGTGTCCTATACGGGTGGTCAAACAGCTGACTTGATTGCAAGTTTCAAGGACGATAATGCGCCTTGTGGTCGCGAGCATCATAGACGCGTGTTCTTCGATCCTGCTTATGGTTACGAGGGAGCAAAAGACTACGAGAAATGGGTTACTATTGACTCCACTTGTCAATATGAAGATTATCGTTGGATGGATGCGAATGGTAATGAGCATACCCAAGCATTGCGTGACTCATTGGGAAATAAATATACAACGATTCCTACGGATAAGGTGGGATGGATTACTATTTATGATAGCCTTAAGACAGTAGGGTGTTATTGCGACTCTATTCATACATTGCACTTGTATGTGGGTGCAGGATTTAGACAAACCGATACGCTATATGCATGTACAAACGACACGGTGCAATGGAGTTTGAAACCCGATACATTCTACACTTTCAATGGCGAATATGATATATACGATGCGCTTTATGGAGTGGCTGTGAATGGATGTGACTCGAATTATTATCTCCATGTGCATTTTGACCAGTCATATGACCTATTAACAACTATTCATCTCTGCACCGATGACGAGCATTATCAATGGGAAGACTTGGTGTTCGACTCGCTCATTATGGCTTCTAAGCAATGGGACGAGCCTTATCAAGATTCGTTTGTGCGTGAATACAAGACCGTCTTGTCTGGATGTGACTCAATCATGCGATTGGATATAACTATCGCACCAAGTCATGATTCCGTATGGACGGATACAATATGCGCAGGAGAGGTATATTACTTCTACGATCAGGAATTAACGGAACCAGGTGAATATGTCATTGATAGACCTAATGGATTTGGATGTTATACGCATTATTATCTCACATTGGTAGTAATCGCCCCAACACAGTTTGATATCACACCAGAACCTATCTGTGTGGATGAAGATGGATTGGCAAATACGTATTTGATACGTTACACATATAATGGTATATTCAGTCCGCTCACATATAGTATTCGTTATGACTCAATAGCGCAAACATTAGGATTCCAATCGCAAGAGAATATACCTATTCCTACTGACCCAAATACGATGCAGCCAGGACAGGAATATACGATTGTCTTACCTGTGCCTGAATATGCTAATAAGCAAGATTATCCTCGTCCTGGATATTATCAGGCAGAATTGGCCTTTGAGAATGGAGTATGTGGGTCAGATAGTCTGATGACTTTCCCATTTGAGATGGTGATGCGTTATCCTGCTTGGATTACTCAGCAGCATTGGAATGACGCTATTTTAATCATGGATAGCACGCAGAATGGCGGATATGTATTCTCTGCTTATCAATGGTATAAGAATGGTGAAATCCTCTATGGACAAACACGCCCATACCTCTTCGAACCCGAATGGTTGGAGGATGGTGCGGAATATACAGTAGAATTGACGCGTGAGGACGATAATGTGACGGTGATGACTTGTCCATTAGTACCTGATTTGAGTGGAAACTACGGAAATTCACCTACGCAAACATATATCTCCGTAGTGCCTACTATTGTGGCGAAGGAAAATCCTATCGTATATATATTATCGCCTACCAATGGTTCCTATAAACTCTATAACTCACAAGGACAATTGGTTACCCAAGGTGATTATACACCTAATGAGTACAATGCAGGACAAGTGGAACTGCCAAGTGTGAGCGGTGTATATGTATTCCATCTGGTGGAGAATACAACGATGGGAACAGGTAATGATTTAAGAAGAACAGTTAAAGTGATAGTACAATGAGAAATGCAATGCTAAGAAAAGGATTGGTAACTGTATTGTTACTATCAGCAGTAATGATTTCTGCCCAAAACCGTATTTATGGTGATCACGGCAGCAATTATAAGAAATACACCAAGAATGCCAATAACTCTGGTCTCTACACCGACCAGTACGATGGAGTGCACCATTTGTTTGGTTTGCAAGGGGATGTGGGTTATTCGTCTTTCTTGAGTTCCTCAAAGGCGATGCAAGTCAAACCAGGAGGATACACGCTTGGTGCGGCTCTTCAGTATGCCTACCTGAATGGTTCATTCTTCTTGCAAACAGGTTTTGGTATCCGTTGGCAAGATGTGAGTAATGAGGTCTTAGACCAGCAAGTGCAGAAGGATCTATATGACGCTACGGGAACATTAGCGCATATGACCTATGATTTTACGAATCGTGTGGATAAAGCTCGCGCATTCTATATTCAAGTGCCTTTTTATGTGGGCGCGTATGTGCGCGGCGCGTATATTTTAATAGGTCCTAAGTTTACTATGCCGATGTTCACATCTACGCAATTAGACTTGATTGCCACGAGTACTGCGCGTTACGATGGCTTTATCGGGCCTATAGAAGAAATGGATAATCATGGTATCCGAAAGGATGTACCTCTTACACCTAACCAAAAACAAGGCAAGGCGTTGGATTTGGGGATTGATGTGACGGGAGTTGTGGAGGTAGGCTACGAATTGGCGTTCTCTAATAAAGGCAAACCAGGTTATAGAGCGAGCACCATGAGAGACCAACGCTTGCGTATAGGAGCGTTTGCGGAGGTGGGTATCATGAATATCGCCCCCACGAAGAAATATGTGCTCAATGAGGTGCCCAATTCCACTCCGTATGATTTCCAAGCATTTGAGTATAATCATGTGGCAATGACGCGTGAGGTAACAGCTTTGCATAATCTATTCTGTGGTGTGCGCGTCACCTATTTCTTCTATGGCCATCAGACTAAAGAGAAATGCTTGTTATGTAACTCTCGCGGTAAGGCTACACCTTGGTAAGAAACAGATAATAAATAGAAATACTATGCAGGATTTTCAATCTTTATGTCAAAATAGGCGTTCTATCCGCAAATATACTACACAAGCGGTGGAACAAGAGAAAATAGATTATATCTTACGCTGTGCGCTCATGTCGCCATCTTCCAAACGCACCAATCCATGGGAGTTTGTTGTAGTGCGCGAGGAGGCTAAATTGCGTGCAATGGAGAACTGCCGTACCTATGGCAGTGGAATGTTCCAAACAGCGACGGCAGCAATCGTAGTAACACTCGATAGCAGTCTTACTGATATGTGGATGGCAGATGGTTCTATTGCAGCAGCACATATACTTTTGGCGGCCGCAGACCTTGGTTTAGGAGCTTGTTGGTGTCAAGTCTATCAGCGTGATGGTGCGCAAGAACTTATCAAGAATTTATGTGCCATACCAGAGGATAAAACGGTATTATGTGTCATCTCATTAGGATATAAAGATGAGGAGCGCAAGCAGTATGATTTGGAGAAACTGAATTATGCGAAGATTCATAACGAACAATGGTAAAGAACGATAACTATATATAAATCATGAAACCAATTATAGCAATTACAGCAGGAGATACCAATGGAATAGGGTATGAAGTGATTATAAAATCCCTGCTTGACGCCCATATGTTTGAGTTGTTCAAACCCGTCATTTATGGTAATGCACAGGTGGCGAAGCAACATATACAAACCTTTGAGGAAGCATACCGTAATATACAGTGGAATCATATTGACCACCCCCGTCAAGCCAAAGATGGTCGTTTGAATATGATTACTTGCTACCCCGATACAACTCCTGTGCAATTAGGTGTGGCAACTAAGGAATCTGGTAAAGCAGCTTTGTCAGCGTTAGAGCGCGCATGCAAGGACCTACAAGAAGGCGCTGTGCAAGCACTCATCACTGCGCCAATAAACAAAGAATCCGTAGCGCAGCATATACCAGGATTTGCGGGACATACAGAGTATTTGGAGGCTAAGTTTGGTCCTAACTCACTCATGATGTTCGTGGCGGAGGGATTGCGTGTGGCATTGGTGTGCAATCATGTATCTATTGCAGAGATACCTGCGCAGATAACAGAAGAGAAGATATTAGCAAAACTCGACTTACTCAATCAGGCTCTCAAACGTGATTTCGCGTTGGAAAAACCACGCATCGCTGTGCTCGCACTCAATCCACATGCAGGAGATCAAGGTTTATTGGGCAAAGAGGAACAAGAAATAATCACCCCTGCTATTGCAAAGGCAAACGAAAATGGTATATGGGCATTCGGACCCTATCCCGCTGATGGATTTTTTGGTTCTGGCAACTACCACCATTTTGACGCAATATTGGCTATGTATCACGATCAAGGGCTCATCCCATTCAAAACGCTCGATATGAGTGGCGTGAATTATACAGCAGGACTCTCTATCGTGCGCACATCACCTGACCACGGCACGGGATATGATTTGGCAGGAAAAAGTAGTGCCGACCCATCCAGTATGCGTAATGCTATCTATACGGCAATTGATGTGTTATCTACACGCAAAGAGTATGATACACTGCGTGCCAACCCTCTGCCTTTCATTGAGAGAGAAGATAAGGAAGGCAAACCAAGAAGAGAATTTATTGATTTTAAGACTACTAAATATGATGACAAGTAAAGAAATTAGACAATCTTTTTTAGATTTCATGGCTTCAAAAGGACACCAAGTTGTGCCCTCTGCCCCAATGGTAATCAAGGACGACCCTACATTGATGTTCACCAATGCGGGTATGAACCCATGGAAAGGAATAATATTAGGAAATGACCCAATTAAATATCCGCGCGTAGCAGATAGCCAAAAATGTCTGCGTGTGAGTGGTAAGCATAATGACTTGGAGGAAGTAGGACACGACACCTACCACCACACTATGTTTGAGATGTTAGGTAACTGGTCTTTTGGCGATTATTTCAAGCAAGAAGCAATTGATTTTGCGTGGGAATATATTGTAGATGTGCTCAAGTTAGACCCATCTAATCTCTATGTTACCGTATTTGAGGGTTCTGCAGAAGAAGGCTTGTCGCGCGATGACGAAGCCGCTTCTATCTGGGCAAAACATTTGCCTGCTGATCATATCCTCAATGGTAATAAGCATGATAACTTCTGGGAAATGGGCGATACAGGCCCTTGTGGTCCATGTTCAGAGATTCATGTGGATAGTCGTTCCGCAGAAGAGAAAGCACAGACACCAGGACGTGAACTTGTGAATAAAGATCATCCACAAGTGATAGAAATATGGAATATTGTCTTCATGCAGTTCAATCGCAAGGCAGATGGTTCACTAGAACCATTAGCCAAGAAAGTGATTGACACTGGTATGGGTTTTGAGCGCTTGGTTCGCACTATACAAGGCAAAACCAGCAACTACGATACGGATGTGTTCCAACCAATGCTTAAGCGAATCGGTGAAATCTGCGGATGCGCGTACGGCAAAGATGAGAAGACCGATGTGGCAATGCGCGTTATTGCAGATCATATACGCACTATCGCTTTTGCCATCGCAGATGGACAATTGCCAAGCAATGAGAAAGCAGGATATGTTATTCGTCGTATCCTACGCCGTGCTATCCGCTATGGCTATACCTTCTTGTCGATGCGCGAGGCATTCATGTATCAATTGGTACCACAACTCATCAGCGATTTAGGCGAGGCTTATCCAGAATTAGTGGCACAGCAAGCACAAATAGTGCCTGTTATCAAGAGCGAAGAGGAAGCATTCTTGCGCACATTGGATAAGGGTATCACACTCTTGGATAAACTGATGGCAGAGGCAAAGAAAGCAGGAAAAACCGAGATAAGCGGAACAGAGGTGTTTACACTCAAAGATACCTATGGTTTCCCACTGGATTTGACTGAACTCATCTTGCGCGAGAATGGATTCACTACCAATGAAGAGGAATATAATAAGGCACTTGAACATCAAAAAGAGATGGGTCGTTCTGCGAATAAACAAGAATTAGGAGACTGGATTGTGCTTCGCGATGGAGATAGCGAATTTGTGGGATATGATGAGACAGCATGCACAACACAAGTATTGCGTTATCGTAAGGTGAACCAAAAAGGAAAAGAGTTCTATCAGATAGTGCTATCCAAAACACCTTTCTATGCTGAGATGGGTGGTGAGATAGGCGATACGGGCGTATTGGGAGACGCGCGTGTGATTGATACGAAGCGCGAGAACAACTTAGCTGTGCACCTTGTTACTACATTGCCCTCTAACATAGAGAGCGAGATGACCGCAATGGTAGATGTAGAGCGCCGTGAGGCTATTATGTGCAATCACACTGCTACACATATCGTTCATTATGCACTCAGAGAAGTACTTGGACAACATGTAGAGCAGAAAGGTTCACTTGTGACTGCTGACTCACTCCGTTTTGACTTCTCACACTTCCAGAAAGTGAAACCAGAAGAGTTGCGTCAAGTGGAGCAATTAGCCAATAAGCTTATTCGTCAAAATATGCCATTAGAGGAAAGCCGTCATACACCTATTGCAGAAGCAAAAGCAATGGGAGCTATGGCCCTCTTTGGAGAGAAATATGGCGATGATGTACGCGTCATTAAATACGGTCCTTCGGTAGAATTATGTGGTGGTTGCCACGTATCCTCAACGGGTAAGATTGGTTCTATCCGTATTGTGGTAGAAACCAGTATAGCAGCTGGTGTGCGCCGTATAGAGGCCGTGACAGCAGCTAAGGCTGACGAACTCTACTATGTAGCACAAGATATGATAAGTGGATTGCGTGCGTTATTTAATAATGCACCTGATTTAGCAGGAGCCATTAAGCGCTCTATAGAGGAGAATGCTGGACTTAAGAAGCAGATAGAGTTGTTTATGGCGGAAAAAATGGAACTCCTTGCAGATAAGCTCATTAGCAATGCGGAAGATTATAAGGGTATTCAATTGGTACGACTGCAAGGACAGATAGCGCCAGATATGATTCGTGGTGTGATGCCTATGCTGCGTGCTAAATGCGCAGATAAACCATTCGCTCTTGTGGGTGCTACACAGTTTGAAGGGAAACCAACTATTGCTGTTTTCTTGAGCCAAATGTTGGTGGACAAAGGAAATAACGCAGGAACGATGATTAAAGCGGCTGCTAAACTGATACAAGGTGGTGGCGGTGGTCAACCGTGGATGGCGACGGCTGGTGGACGCGATGTGAATGGTCTTGAGCAAGCAATGGAGTTTTTATTGTCCGAATTAGCACTTTAAGGTGTTGGTTCGTTAATAATAAGATTGTTTTAAATGAGACTATTAACCTCATATTTGCCTAAAACAATGCGCTCGGCGGTACGATTTTTTGTCGTGGGAACGACGGGCGCTATTGTGCAAACATGGTTCTTCTTGGCAGCGTTGTACTGCTTTGCAGAACCAGAAAAAGGTGCGGCGCTATACTATGTGGCATTTGCGATTGGCTATGTATTGGAGATGATACCCAATTATGTCTTGTCTAATTGGTATACCTTTGGTACACGCCCTAATAAGAAGAACGCAGGCGGATTTGTTTTGGCCCGAGTAATCAACCTATTTTTGCAATTTGGTTTGCTACCATTCGCGGTGAGTTGGTTGCCTACATGGCGTGATGATTTTATTAGTTTAGTAGTGATCTTTACGGCGGGAATAGTGAACTATCTGATTTGTCTCTTGTTCTTCAAGAAAAAAGAAGCATGATTGCCTATAGAGCAAATATATTATATACTCCCACTCCAGAGCGTTTTGTGCTCTTGGAGCGTGGTTTTGTAGTAGTGGGGGATGATGGAAATGTAATCGATACATATGCTTCATTACCAGATGAATATGCAGATGTAGAATTGGTTGATTTTGGTAATCAGATGTTGATGCCAGCCATGAATGACCTGCATGTGCATGCTCCGCAATACCGCAATTTGGGAATAGCGATGGATATGGAGTTGTTGCCTTGGCTCAACACCTATACTTTCCCCGAGGAAATGAAATATGGCGATGTGAAGTACGCGGAGCGTATGTATCGTCGTTTTGTACATGACTTGTGGAAATTAGGTACAATGCGTGCAGCTATTTTTGCTACTATCCATCCCGCTGCTTCGTGTTTATTAGCCGATCTTTTGCATGAAGCGAATATGGGCGGTATGATTGGTTTGGTAGGTATGGATCGTAATAGCCCAGAAGGACTGACCAACACTGTGGAGCAGTGGAAAGAAGGAATGGACTTGCTTATAGCGCATACTGCTTCTATGCCGCTCATCTCAGCCATCGTTACGCCGCGTTTTATACCGAGTTGTACGCCTGAGATGCTTAATGAAATGGGCCACTTGGCGCAGGATAAACAACTACCGGTTCAATCTCATTTGAGTGAAAATCAATCGGAAATAGAGTGGGTGAAGGAGTTAGAACCGCATGCTTCTTGTTATGGAGATGCGTATAATCGCTATGGGCTCTTTGGACAGACGCCTACATTGATGGCTCATTGCTGCTATACGGATAAGGAGGAGTTTGAACTCATGCGCACTAATCGCGTGTTTGCAGTCCATTGCCCCACTTCGAATTGTAACCTCGGTTCGGGAATAGCCCCTATACGCCGATTTATGCAAGCGGGCATACCTGTTGCATTAGGGTCGGATGTGTCGGCAGGAAGTGGTTTTTCTATCTTCAGAGCCATCCACTACACCCTGCAAATGGCGAAGATGAAATGGGTACATTCCAATCATCGTGATAAGTTTTTATCATTGAGCGAAGCTTTTTATTTGGCCACTAAATCGGGTGGGTCATTCTTTGGTAAAGTGGGTAGTTTCGAACCTGGATATGCTTTTGATGCATTGGTGGTGGATGACTCCCAACTTAATTTTGATAATTACACACTACAGCACCGTTTGGAACGCTATATTTATTTGGGTGATGACCGCCAATTGACTCATCGTTTTTGCCAAGGAAAAGAGATTACTGCCCCGCGTATTATATGACCATCATTCATCCCATAGAAGGTTTGCATCTTGAGCAGTATTTAGAGCTTGAATACGAAATGGTGCAATCAGTGTCTGAACCAACACTATTCACTTGGATTGTACCTCCTACGGTTATTTATGGTCGTCATCAAGTGCGTGAGCAAGAGGTGAATGAGGTTTTTTGTGCATCGCGAGGTGTGCGCGTAGTGCAGCGTAAGAGTGGTGGGGGATGTGTCTATGCGGATAAAGGAAATCTAATGATTTCATTCATCTCTCCTTCTACGCATAATCAAGAGGTATTTGATTTGTTCTTGGCTATGTTAGCATCTACGCTCAATGAGTTGGGCTATGCGGCAGTTACAACGGCGCATAATGATGTATTAGTATCAGACCGCAAAGTGGCAGGAACGGCCTGTTATACAGTGCCAACAGGTACCGTGGTACATGCTTGTATGCTATACGATGTGGATTTGGAGGCATTGGAGAAAGCAATTACTCCTTCGGTGGAGAAACTACAAAAACATGCCGTGCAGTCTGTGCGCCAACGCGTGCGTAACTTACGCGATATAATAGATTTAGGTGATATACATACCTTTAGACAAGCGATAGAAAATACCCTCGCGAAATATAAAATCTAAAATTTGCAATCTAAAATAATATGCTAATAATCTTCGATTTAGACGGAACATTACTTAATACTATTGACGATTTAGGACATGCATGCAATCATGCTTTAATGCAATCAGGTTTTCCTATGCATGCTATTGAGGAGTATCCAGCCTTGGTGGGTAATGGAGTGAAAAACCTTATCCGACGTGCCTTGCCCGAGAATGAGCGGACGGAAGAGAATGTAGAGCGCGTCTATACGGCTTTTATCCCTTATTATGATGCGCATAACGCGGATTACACACGCCCGTACGAAGGTATTACGGATTTATTGCAAGTCCTAAAAAAAGGAGGGCACACCTTGGCCGTGGCAAGCAATAAGTACCAAGCCGCTACGGAGAAGATTGTGAATCAACTTTTTCCGGGTATCTTTGACGTCGTATTGGGTGAACGCGAAGGTATTGCTCGCAAACCCGACCCACAGATTGTCTATGATATATTCCAGGCAACTCGTACCACACCCAATGCGCTCACTACATTGTATATAGGGGATAGTCTGGTAGATTTGGAAACAGCCCAAAATGCTCAAGTACCCTTTATTGCATGCTCGTGGGGATTTGTGTCGCGCGAAGCTCTTATGAATGCAAACGCAACGCATATCATTGATTATCCGGCTGAATTGGAACAATTCATCCGTGGCTAAAGATGAACATTCGAATAAACATTGAATAAAAAAACATCTGGGGAGGTTTTTGCTTGCATATTTGCAAAATTTTTATTACCTTTGCACCCAATTCATGAGTAAATAAGAAAATATAATTTATCTGCAATACTAAATATAATATATTACACAATATGGCTACACAAGAAGAAACATTTAAGAAGATCGTTGCGCATTGCAAAGAATACGGATTTGTATTCCCAAGTAGTGAGATTTATGACGGCCTTGGCGCTGTTTATGATTACGGTCAGAACGGCGTAGAGCTGAAGAATAATATTAAGCGTTATTGGTGGGATTCAATGACTCTCCTTAATGAGAATATAGTAGGTATCGATGCCGCTATTTTTATGCATCCTACCACATGGAAGGCTTCTGGTCACGTGGATGCATTCAATGATCCTCTAATCGATAACAAGGATAGCAAGAAACGCTACCGCGCTGATGTGCTTATCGAGGACCAGCTCGCTAAATACGACGAGAAGATAGAGAAAGAGTGTGCTAAGGCACGCAAGCGCTTCGGAGATAGTTTTGATGAGCAGATGTTTAAGCAAACGAATGGTCGTGTGCTTGAATATGTAGGCAAACGCGATGCCCTTCACGAGCGCTTTGCACAAGCAATGAACGATAGTAATCTGGAGGAACTCAAGCAAATCGTCATTGATGAGGAAATAGTATGCCCTATTAGTGGTACACGCAATTGGACCGATGTTCGTCAGTTCAACCTCATGTTCTCCACCGAGATGGGATCTACAGCTGATGGAGCAATGAAGATTTATCTTCGTCCAGAAACGGCGCAAGGTATATTTGTCAATTTCCTTAATGTGCAGAAGACAGGCCGCATGAAGATTCCATTCGGTATTGCACAGATAGGTAAGGCTTTCCGTAACGAGATCGTTGCGCGCCAATTCGTATTCCGTATGCGTGAGTTTGAGCAGATGGAGATGCAATTCTTTGTGCGCCCAGGAGAGGAACTCAAATGGTTTGACCATTGGAAGCAATTCCGTCTTCGTTGGCACAAAGCACTCGGTTTGGGCGATGAGAAGTACCGCTTCCATGACCATGATAAATTAGCGCACTACGCAAATGCAGCTACGGATATCGAGTTCCAAATGCCATTCGGATTCAAGGAGGTAGAGGGTATTCATAGCCGTACTAATTTCGACCTCAGTTCGCATGCAAAGCATTCAGGTAAGAAAATTGAGTATTTCGATCCTGAAATCAATCAGAGTTACACTCCATATGTCATCGAGACTTCTATTGGTGTGGACCGTATGTTCCTCAGCGTGATGTGCTCTGCATACGAGGAGCAAGCCTTGGATGGCGGCGATACACGCGTGGTGCTCCATTTGCCTCCAGTGCTCGCGCCTGTTAAGGCATGCGTCATGCCGCTTGTGAAGAAAGATGGACTGCCAGAGAAAGCACGAGAGATAATGGATATGCTCAAGTTTGATTTCAAGATGGCATACGATGAGAAAGACTCAATCGGTAAGCGCTATCGCCGTCAAGACGCGGTGGGTACACCATTCTGTATTACTGTGGACCACGACACGCTCAATGATGGTTGTGTAACTGTTCGTTTCCGCGATACAATGACACAAGAGCGCGTGAAGATAGAGGAATTGCACGAACTCATCCGCAAGGCAACTGATCCAAAGGAACTCTATAAGCAGATAGTAAACGCATAAATGGTCAAACCTGAAGACATACAATCCGTTTTCTTTTTGGGAATAGGCGGCATAGGCATGAGTGCCTTGGCCCGCTATTTCCATATACGAGGCTATCGCGTAGCAGGTTATGACCGCACTCCTTCTCCTCTCACTCAGGAGTTGGAGCATGAGGGCATAGCCATTACCTATGAGGATAATATTGATTGGTTTGAATCTCAGTTATTGCCGCAAAAACATACATTAGTAGTGCGCACACCTGCTGTGCCCGAAGAGACGGCATTATGTACGCACCTCCGCGCACACAATTACATGATGCTCAAGCGCGCTGAGGTATTGGGAATGATTACCAAGCAAATGCGCTCCTTATGTGTAGCTGGCACACACGGCAAAACCACTACAAGCACCATGTTGGCTCACCTAATGTACCAGTCAGAGATAGGTGC
The DNA here is from genome assembly GCA_036309065.1 of Paludibacteraceae bacterium. Taxonomy (GTDB): domain Bacteria; phylum Bacteroidota; class Bacteroidia; order Bacteroidales; family Paludibacteraceae; genus Colicola. The sequence continues at coordinate 28,350 of JAXJUN010000002.1, forward strand.
GAATGCTTTTCTTGGTGGAATAAGTCTCAATTATGGAACGAATGTATTGCTGCAAAAGGAGAGCCCGTATGTGGTAGTGGAGGCCGATGAATACGACCGCTCTTTCCATCAACTCAGTCCATGTATGTCTATTATCACTGCCGTTGATCCAGACCATTTGGATATCTATGGTACCGAAGAGGCATACCAAGAGGCATTTGCACACTATACGAGTCTTATTAGCGAGGTATTAGTGATGAAGCAAGGGATTGCAATCACACCACGTATGCGAAAAGGCGCCAAGGTATATACCTATGGTGTGGTGGAGCAAATGGGAATGGAGCAATTACCTAATTTCTACGCCGATAATATACGCGTCCAAAATGGAACCATCTATTTTGATTTTCACACACCTAATGGTCTGATCCCCGATATTCTCTTAGGCGTACCGATGTATGTCAATATTGAGAATGCGGTAGCTGCTATGGCCGTGGCATGGCTTAATGGAGTGACGGATAAGGAGTTGCGAAGAGGTATGGGCTCGTTCAAAGGGGTGAAGAGACGATTCAATATCCATATACAAACACCTCATTGGGTGTATATAGACGATTACGCACATCATCCACAAGAGATAGCAACGGCTATTGAAGCAGTACGCAAGATTTATGGCGATTATACTTTGGTAGGTGTTTTTCAACCTCACCTTTATACGCGTACGCGTGATTTCGCAGACGAGTTCGCACAAACACTCAGCATCTTAGACGAAGTGGTGCTTCTGCCTATTTATCCAGCACGCGAAGAACCAATCGAAGGAGTGAATAGTGAAATGCTATTGGATAGGATAAGCAATCCAAATAAGCATCTGATTGCTAAGGAGCAGTTGGTGGAGTGGGTAGCAATGCGTATTAAGCAATCTGCACAACCTATTGCTGTACTCACATTAGGCGCTGGAGATATAGACCGATTGGTAAAAGATATAAAGAATCTAAAGAATGGCTAATTCGAAAGCATATATTATAGGCGTTTCTTTGGGCGTTACCTTCACCGCAATAATCCTTATTGCTGCGGTAGTGTGCGGTTATGTGATGAAACCCATGGTGCAACCATGCCAATCGATAGAATTTATTATTGAAGATGCAGATGAGCGTATGTATGTGACTGATAGAGAGCTGTCACAATTGCTTATCAAACAGGGGATTCACCCCTCCATGCAGCATATTGATAGCATCGGTTTATATCGTATTGAGCGTGCTATACGCAATCACCCTATGATACAAACTACTGAATGTTATCTCACGCCCCATAATGAAGTGAAGGTTGCTCTTACGCAGCGTGTACCTATATTGCGAGTACAAACACCAGGAGAAACATATTTCATTGATGCTGAACGCAATAAGATGCCTATGCGTCCAACCATCAAGGATGAAGTGCTAGTGGTTACAGGGACAGTGGGAGAACGATTGGCTGCCACGGCATTAGCTGACTTTGCATTGTGGTTGCAGGATTCCAAATACTGGAGAGAGCGCGTCAAATATATTCATATGGCAACGCCACAAATGATGCTCATCTATCTTCGTGGGGAAGACCAGCCACGCATCATGATGGGAGTCGTACGCGATTATGAGCGTAAGTTAGCTAAACTGCGTACATTCTTTGAGAATGGACAACAAGCGGTAGGAGAAAAAAAATATTATGAAATAGATGTTCGTTTTAACGGACAAGTCATTGGAAGATACTAACCCTTAACTATTTATTTTATGGCAAGAAAACAACCCAAAACAGCCGATTCGTTACCTTTAGTGGCAATAGACCTTGGTAGCGATAGTGTACGCGCTATGGCGGCGCGTAGGATTGCGCCTGACCTCTTCGAAATATTAGGAGTAGAGGAACGCGCACATAAAGTAGGTAATATATGTATCGAGAACGGCATTATCACACAATCCAGTAGCGCTGGATATGTAATAGCCGAGGTACTCAAACTGCTCGCCAATCGTATTGGTGTAGATGAATTACCTACTGCCTTCGTTTCCATCGGAGGATATTCCATGCAGATAGCAGCGGTACACTCGCGCAGAGATCAAGCGCGAAATAAAGAGATCAGTCAACAGTTATTAGACGACATGGAAATGGAGTGCAAGAATAAAATCGAACTGCATAATCCTGATGTAGCTGTCTTAGGTCTTGTACCCAGTTATTTCGTTTTGGATAAAAAAGAGCAAGATGAGATACCCAATAGTACGCAACGCGCTACGATGGTAGAAGCGCATTACACGGCTTTCTGCGGTAGAAAAGTACTGGATACGCAACTCCAAAAAGCATTCTCACAAGCCGCACGAAGTATAGAACATGCTTTTGTGAGACCAGAAGCGTTACTATCTGTTTTTGCTACCTGTGATGGTAATCGTGTGTTGATGGATGGTTGCGCGGTGCTTGACCTTGGCGCACAGACAACTTCGTTGGCGGTCTATAAGAATGGACAATATTTGCTCAATAAGGTGGTTCCTAAAGGTGGCTATCATATCACGCGTATGCTCGAGCAGCAAGGCATGAACTTCGCAACAGCCGAGGTGCTCAAGAAGCAGTTTGGATATGCTTCTCCTGCATGTGTGGAAAAGAATGTGAGACTGCGCGTACCTGCTACACCCGAGATAGGGGGAGAGATGGTGATCAGTTCAACCGAACTGGCGGAAGCAATAGAACTGAAATTGCAAGAAGTGTTAGAACCGCTATTGAATGAATTGAAGAAAGTAGAACAGCGTATCACTACGCTCTATATAACAGGCGGAGGCAGTATGCTGCAAGGAATAGCGGACTATCTACAGCAGCAAACTTCGCTTCGTGTACAATATGGCGCGCATAACTTATTACTAAAAGGGGATACGGAAGAGAAATATCTCTCACCACAATACGCAGCGCTTGTTGGAACCATCTTGCTGGGACAAGATTATCGCGATAACCATAAAAATCAATTGGTGCGTAAACCGAGTTTCTTTGACCGAGTAAAAGAAAACACACTCGATATGTTCATCGACCAACAATAACTCATTAAACCTTAAACATTAAACTTTAAACAACACTCATAAATATGGAAGATAACTTAATCACATTGCCTTTGGAAGGCTTAACAGAAGACACAATAATCAAAGTCATTGGTGTAGGTGGTGGTGGTTGTAATGCAGTCAATTATATGCAGCGCCAGGGTATCAAGGATGTGTCCTTCCTTGTATGTAATACCGATCGCCAAGTATTGGTCAAATCATCTGTGACCAGCAAACTGCAGTTAGGTCCTGGATTGGGCGCGGGTGGTGATCCTGAGACTGCTCGTCAATATGCTGAGGAGAGTCGTGACCATATACGCGAAGCACTTAATGATGGTACGCAGATGCTCTTCATCACCGCTGGAATGGGTGGTGGTACTGGTACGGGTGCATCTGCAGTAGTGGCTGAAGTGGCGCAAGAGATAGGTATCCTCACAGTAGGTATCGTGACGCTTCCTTTCGCTTTTGAGGGAAAAAAGAAGATAGAGAAGGCAATGACTGGCGTGGCAAGACTCGCCAAACATGTGGATGCTTTGTTGATTATCAATAATGAGAAACTCAAGCAGATCTATCCTGACCTCAACCTCATCAATGCCTTTAGCAAATCAGATGATGTGGTGGCTAATGCGGCTAAGGCAATTGCAGAAATCATCACCGTGCCTGGGTATATTAATACCGATTTTGCGGATGTGCGCAATACACTCAAAAAGGGTGGAGTGGCTATCATGAATATAGGCAAAGCGTCAGGAGAGAACCGTATTACGAATGCCATTAACGATGCGCTCAATTCGCCACTCGTTAATACCAATGATGTACATGGTGCAGAGCGAATCTTATTGCAGTTCTATTGCTCTACAGAGCACGCCATCGTGATGCAAGAGATCGACCAAATCAATGCCTTTGTACAAGAAGTGGGCGATGATATAGAAGTGCAATGGGGTGCTTCTATTGATGAAACGCTTGGAGAAGATGTGCGCGTTACTGTGATTGCTACAGGATATAAAGTGGATGGACTACCTTCGGAGGAACCAGAAGAAGGAAAGAAAACCATTACCGAGGCTATCGAAGATAATTATCCTCCTCAGGTGGCAAAACCAATGGAGGATGAGAAACCACAAACCCTTGACCTCAATGACACATTGCGTGCGGAAGAACCTATCATCCCAGCAGAACAAGAACGCACCGTTTCTCCTTCGGCAGACGATATAATCATTCAGGTGGAAGAAGATAATGCCACGCAAGAACCAACGAATAATACCCACTCAGCATTTAGTTGGATTCGCAGAAAATAACGCAGACAATAAAAATAATTATACCTATGGAACAACAACGAGAATTGAATTTCTTTGAATTATGCGTCGCATGCGCAAAAGCAATAGGACGCGGATGTAAGGCTTTATGGCGCATCTTCTGCCAAATGCTTCGTCATACATTCCAATATTGGTGGATTGTATTTCCATGCCTTATACTGGCAATAGGCGCGGGGTATTATTACTCACGCTATGAAAATCTCAACTATCGCGTGAATGCAGTAGCGATGCTCAATGGACCTACTATCAGTCAGTTTCAACAAGCATTCGCTCCGCTCGCTTCAGGACAAAATATACCTACAGGAGAGAGTATAGGTGAGTATATTTACGGAGGGAAAGTAGGTGGTTTCACTACCTATCGCGTGATTGACTGCTATAATGATGGTGTGGCAGATTATATTGATTTTGATGATAAATCGGTTCCAACAGACACTGTACGCGTGCAAATGCAGGACCGTATTTGCATGCAGTTTACTATCAAATCGTCTAATATGGGATTGCTGCCTGAGGTAGAGAAGGCAGTATTGGATTTCTTGAATACCAACCCTGCATTGCAGAAATCATACGAGGCATACTTGCCTAATCTGCAGAAGGAGGTAGCTTTCAATCACACTCAAGCCCTCAAACTTGATAGTCTTACCAGTCAGTATTATTTCCATAATAATTTTGAGAGTAAGAAGATGGCGGGTGTTGGAGATGGAGTGACTTTTGTAGGCGATTGGAAGGTGCGCCTTTTCTTGGATGATATCTACGAGCAGCAAGCGCACTTGCAACGCGGTGACTATCGTATGCAGTTGGCTACAGCACCAGTTGTATTAGAAATGCCTTTTACAGCCACATCCGCTCCTACTAATGCGCGCCCTAAATGCTTAGTGCTGGGTTGCTTAGTAGGATGGTTGATAGGCTGCTTGATAGCTGAGATAATCAAAAAGAGAAAAACTATCCTCGCTTGGCTGAAGCAATAAGTTTCTTCGCTATGAAATAGAGGATTGCTAATCCTAATAATACCAATATGGCCACGCTTAGTTCGTGGCTATATTTGTCTATGAGGTCAGCCTGTCCGTGCGCTATATAACCTAATAGCGCCAATACGCAGTTCCAAATACCTGCGCCCAGTAAGGTGTAGAATAAGAACCAACCGAAATGCATCTTGCTCAGTCCTGCTGGGATGGAAATCAATTGGCGAATACCTGGAATGAGACGACCGATGAATGTGCTCACCTTACCGTGCTCGTTAAAATAAGCCTCGGCTTTCTCCATCTTCTCGCGGCTTAATAAGCATAGATGACCTAATTTGCTATCCACAAAAGCATAGATGATAGCTCTGCCCAACCACATTGAGAGCAGATAATTGATAATAGCGCCTAATAGCGCGCCAATCGTGCCAAAAAGAACGATGAGCAGCACATTCACAATATAGTTATCTGTGGCATATACGGCACTATTAGGGTCGGAGGCTACATAGACAGCAGGAGGAATAACCACTTCACTGGGGAAGGGTATGAACGATGACTCAATAGTCATCAGCGCCATGATAGAACCGTAATTCATATGCGCAGCATACCAATCAGTAATCACAGTTATCCACGAGCGCTCTGCTGCCATACTATCCGTCATAACCTCTGTGGCAGCAATCGTATCCACCACTGCCGTCTGAGCAAATATATTGGTAGCAGGCACCAAACCTGCTACCAATAGAATCATGATAACGAATCGTTTCATTGCTGTAATAATTCGCGCACTTTGAGATTGATGGCTTTTCCTTCTGCCTTGCCTGCTAACTGCTTGGTGGCTACACCCATCACTTTGCCCATGTCTTGCGGACCTGTGGCACCTACTTGCGCGATGATTTCGCGTAAAACAGCAGTCAGTTCTTCCTCACTGAGCATAGCAGGGAGGTACTGCTCAATCACTTTGCATTGAGCCATCTCATCTGCTGCCAACTCAGCACGACCCGCATTGGTGAACATCTCAGCAGACTCTTTGCGTTGCTTCACCATCTTTTGCAGAATCTGCAATGCTTTGTCGTCATGCAATTCACCATCGCCGCCTTTGGCTGTCTTGGCTTCGAGAAATTCTTTTTTAATACCGCGTAGCGCGTCCAGCGCTACTTTGTCCTTAGCGAGCATCGCTTTCTTGATGTCCTCGCTTACTTGTTCGAATAATGTCATTAGATAAATATCAGTTGTACAATAATATAAATAGGTAATAGTACGATGAGACTGAACTTAATCATATAGCCAAAGAAAGATGGCATATTGATTCCTTCTTGCTCAGCGATAGACTTCACCATGAAGTTAGGTCCATTACCAATATAGGTCAGTGCGCCAAAGAAGACAGCACCGAGTGAGATAGCTTTCATAAACTCAGGTGCGATACCTGCCACGGCTGTTGCAGCATCAACAGGCAAGGTGGAAGCGGTGGCGTGGAAAACCATTGCAGTAGGTGCATTATCCAGGAATGCACTCAAGGTACCTGTGCAGTAAACAAACTGCCATGCTTCGGTGATAGGGAGTGGATTTTGGCGTAAGAACTCCAAGGCAGGAGCCATCGTTACGAAAATGCCTAAGAAGACGCATGCCACTTCCATGATAGGAGTCCATGAATAGTTGTTATCCACACGCACTTGCTTCTTGGTGGTCACCCAAGAACCGAGGATAATGAGGATGAATGCCCATTCGCGGAGCAATTTGATATACCATGCTGCATGATCCTCGCCCATGATAGGGATATAGGTCTTATTGATGAACATCGTAGCCGCAATCACGCAGAGCAACCAGAAGATATTAATCAATCCGCTCATTTGGAGTTTGCCTGCCTCGCGGATGTCTGCCATCAGGTTCTCTGTCGGCTCTTTATGGTGATAGATATATGAATCCACAATATAGTAAACAATCAAAAGCAATGCGCCAGTCACTAACCATTCGCCTACCATATTTTGCATCCACCATGCGAATGGAGTGCCTTTTTGGAAGAGTAGGAACAAAGGTGGGTCACCTAATGGAGAGAGCAAACCACCGCAGTTAGCCACAATAGCGATGAAGAAGAGAATGGTGTGTACGCGGTACTTACGCTGCTGGATAGTGTGGATGAGCAAGCGGATGAGTAACATTGCTGCACCTGTTGTACCCATGAATGAAGCTAATGCCCAACCAATGCCAAGAATAATCGTGTTGGTTAATGGGGTAGCTTTGAGGTCGCCGCGGATACAGATACCGCCTGTGGTTACAAACAAAGCCATCAGTAGCAGAATGAATGGAATGTAGTCAAATACCACTTGATGAATCAACTCGTGATCCATTTTGTTGGCAATCATCCAAATAGCTACAGGAGTACCTAATAACAAGGAAACATACAATTTATGCAAATTGTGTTCCCACCATTCGCCCACATGTGGGATGAGAGGCAATACAGCGATGCAGAGCAGCATTACTGCAAACGGGATAAGCATCCACGCTGGAATTAGAGTTAAATGTTCCATAATGATTAATGATTTATTTAAACAAACAGATTGTTGTCTTAATCCAGTTTCAGTACTGCGAGGAATGCTTTTTGTGGCACTTCCACATTACCGATTTGTTTCATTCGTTTCTTTCCCTTTTTCTGCTTCTCCAATAACTTGCGTTTACGGCTCACATCACCGCCGTAACATTTAGCGAGCACATCTTTTCGTACCTGTTTAACCGTCTCGCGGGCAATAATCTTTGCGCCAATAGCGGCTTGAATGGCGATATCGAACTGCTGGCGTGGGAGCAGTTCTTTGAGTTTCTCACACATGCGGCGACCAAAATCGGTAGCATTATCGCGATGGGTGAGGGTAGAGAGTGCATCCACTTGTTCGCCATTAAGCAAGATATCCAATTTGACGAGGTTGGATGGTCTGAATCCATTCATATGCCAGTCAAACGATGCATATCCTTTGGATATGGATTTCAGTTTATCGTAGAAATCAATCACAATCTCGCCCAGCGGCATGTCAAAGAGCAACTCCATTCGGTTTCCGCTGATATATTCCTGCTTCACCAATTCGCCGCGTTTACCAAGGCAGAGACTCATAATAGGACCTATATAATCGCTTGTCGTAATCACCGATGCGCGGATGAATGGTTCCTCTATACGGTCTATCTCTGTGATATCGGGCATACCTGCAGGGTTATGCACCTCAATCATGCCATTGCTCTTGGTATAGACATTATAGCTCACATTGGGCACGGTGGTTATCACATCCATGTCGAACTCACGGTCCAAACGCTCTTGTACAATCTCCATGTGGAGCAGTCCGAGGAATCCGCAACGGAAACCAAATCCCAGCGCCATTGAACTCTCAGGCTGGAAAGTGAGACTGGCGTCATTGAGTTGCAGTTTCTCTAATGATGCGCGTAAGTCTTCATAGTCTTCGGTCTCAATAGGATAAACACCTGCAAAGACCATCGGTTTGGCTTCCTCAAATCCCTCTATCGCTTTCTCGCAAGGACGAGCTACATGGGTAATCGTGTCACCCACTTTCACCTCCGTACTGGTTTTAATACCCGAAATGATATATCCCACATTGCCGGCGCTTATCTCGTTGCGTGGCATCATATTGAGCTTGAGGATACCTATCTCGTCGGCGTCGTATTCTTTGCCTGTATTCACAAATCGCACTTTATCGCCGCTGCGCATGGTGCCGTTCACCACTTTGAAATACGCGATAATACCGCGGAAGGAATTGAATACTGAGTCAAAGACGAGGCATTGCAATGGTGCGTCTGGGTCTCCTACAGGCGCGGGAACGGTGTTGATGATAGCGTCTAATACTTCGGTCACTCCTTCGCCTGTCTTGGCTGAGCAGCGAAGTATCTCCTCGCGTTTGCAACCTAATAAGTCAATTATCTCATCCTCCACGCGCTCTGGCATAGCGGAATCCATATCGCATTTATTGAGCACAGGGATAATCTCCAGGTCATTCTCAATGGCCATGTATAGGTTACTAATCGTCTGTGCTTGCACGCCCTGCGTAGCGTCCACTACGAGCACAGCACCCTCGCACGCAGCGATGGATCGACTCACTTCGTAACTAAAGTCCACATGACCCGGAGTGTCAATCAAATTGAGGGTATATCCCTTATAAGCCATCTGAATAGCGTGGCTCTTGATTGTAATACCACGTTCCTTTTCCAGATCCATATCGTCCAGCACCTGATTTTCCATTTGTCGCTTGTCGATAGTCTGTGTGAGCTCCAACATACGATCGGCGAGTGTACTCTTGCCGTGGTCGATATGTGCTATGATGCAGAAATTGCGTATCTTATCCATATAATGTATATCGTGTTGTTGTGAAGAATACAACCATTCTTCTCCTAATTTATAAATCGTCTGCAAATTTAGTGTTTTTTTTTGAAATAAGCAAATGTACGCGAATTTTTTTACTTTTTTACTCAATTATTTGCGTATTTGCTAAAATAATTGTACCTTTGCGGCTAAATAAATCCTATTGCTATACGCAAATGAAAAACATCGTTGTTAAGTTTTGTGGAGACTCTGGCGACGGCATGCAATTGACGGGTAGCCTTTTCGCCCAGTTAGGTGCCGAGTTGGGTCATGAGATTTCCACTTTGCCGGATTTCCCGGCTGAGATACGCGCCCCACAGGGTTCTCTCGGTGGCGTGAGTGGTTTCCAAGTAGAGTTAGGTAATGAGGTGTACACCCCGGGTGACAAGGCCGATGTCATTGTGGCTATGAATGCTGCAGCCCTCAAGGTATGTACACTCGGTAGCCATTTCAATCATCCTCAGGCGCATTATGATGATCATTTTGCGCTCTATCATCGTCAGGCGATTGTGATTGTGGATACGGACGCCCTGACGGATAAGGATTTGGAGAAGGCGCAATACCATACCGCCAATCCATTTGAGGAATTAGGCATACCAGAGACGGTGCAGATAGTGCCTGTAGCCCTCACTACACTTACTAAGGAGAGTCTCAAGGAATCGGGATTGGATAATAAGTCCATCCTCAAATCGCGTAACATGTTCGCATTGGGACTCGTCTATTGGCTCTTTGACGAACCTATGGATAAGGCTATTCACCTCTTGGAGGAGAAATTCAAAAAGAAACCAGCCCTCATCGCACCCAATACCAAAGTGATGGTAGATGGTTATAACTATGGTCAGAACTTAGCCCTCACCGTGCATCAGATTCACTTGGACGATGCCGAGTGGTCAGCCGATCATCAGAAAGGTCAATACACTTCTATCGCGGGTAATAAGGCTACTGCTTGGGGACTGATTGCTGCCGCAGAGAAAGCGGGCAAGCAGCTCTTCCTCGGTTCGTATCCTATCACCCCTGCCACCGATATCTTGCATGAGTTGGCAGCGCGCAAGGATATGCGCGTCATCACGGTGCAAGCAGAAGATGAGATAGCTGGTATCTGTACGGCTATCGGCGCAGCGTTCGCGGGCGATTTGGCATGTACCTCCACTTCAGGTCCTGGACTGAGTCTTAAATCAGAAGCATTGGGATTGGCTGTTATGGCGGAGTTGCCACTTGTGGTGATTGATGTGCAGCGCGGTGGACCAAGTACAGGTCTGCCTACCAAGACGGAGCAGACTGACCTACTACAAGCTCTCTACGGCCGTAATGGTGAGTGCCCTGCGGTAGTCATCGCCGCCTCTACATCTGCCAACTGCTTTGATTACGCATATGAGGCATGCCGTATAGCATTGGAGAATATGACCCCTGTCATACTCATGACAGATACTTATTTGGCGAATGGAACAGCCTTGTGGCGTATCCCGCAGATGGCAGAACTGCCTGCTATCCAACCGCAGTCCGTACCCGCCGAACTCAAAGGACAGTTCAATCCTGCCTTGCGTGACGAGAGAGGGGTGCGCTACTGGGCATTCCCAGGCATGGAGGGATATGAGCACCGTAACATGGGATTGGAGCGCGATGTGGCAAAAGGAACAATCTCGACTAATCCAGAGAACCATGAACTGATGGTACGCGCACGCCAAGCAAAGATAGCACAGATAGCCCATTCTATTCCTGAACTACAACTCATCAATGCTGGCGAAAGCAAGGAAGTACTCTTGGTAGGCTGGGGTAGTACGGAAGGTCACTTACACGCAGCAGCGAATGAGTTAGGTTGTGCCCTCGCACACTTCAATTATATATGCCCACTTCCGCGCAATACACGCGAGGTATTGAGTCAATACAAGCGTATTATAGTGTGCGAACTCAATACGGGTCAGTTTGCTACCTACCTTCGCACACAATTCCCCGAGATTGTATTTGAGCAATATAATGAGATTCAAGGACAACCATTCGCCATTGAGCGCATTGTAAACTTTGTTAAGTAATTAATAATTAATAATTAATAATGAACATCTCGCAGGCGTGAATTATTCATTGAAAGATATTGATTATTCATTGAAAAGCTATTAATTATTCATTTAAAAGTTATGGAAAATCCTAAAAAATGTAGCTTAGGGATTTTAGAGGAAAAGACCTATTCATTCGCGTTGCGAATAATAAAGGCCTATAAATACCTGAATGATAAAAATGTATATGTTTTATCTAAACAACTCTTGCGTTCAGGCACTTCTATTGGTGCGAACTGCAGGGAAGCTACCTATGCCCAAAGCAAGCAGGATTTTATCAGTAAATTAAGTATATCTCTCAAAGAAACGAATGAAACAATTTATTGGTTAGAGTTATTGCATGATTCTAACATAATTTCCAACGAGAGTTTTGAATCCATTCATAACGATGCCCTTGAGATTCTAAAATTATTAATATCCATTATTAAAACCTCGAAATCCAATATGCAAAAATAAAAAATATTAATTATTAATTGAAAAATATTAATTATTAATTGAAAAATATTAATTATTAATTGAAAAATATTCATTATTCATTATTCATTATTAATTAAAAACTCATGGAAGCAAGTCAATATAAATCCGATCAATATGTTCGTTTCTGCCCGGGATGCGGTGACCATGCTATTTGTATGGCTTTGCAGAAAGCAATGGCGCAGGTAGGTGTGCCACCTCATCAGATAGCCGTTATCAGTGGTATTGGTTGTTCCAGCCGAATGCCTCACTACCTCAATACATATGGATTTAATACCATTCATGGTCGTGGTGGAGCTATTGCAACAGGCGTCAAAACAAGTCATCCTGAACTAACCGTATGGCAGATGTCTGGTGATGGAGACTGTCTCGCTATCGGTGGTAACCATTTTATTCACGAGATACGCAGAAATGTGGACCTTAATATATGCCTTTTCAATAATCGTATTTATGGTCTAACCAAAGGGCAATACTCGCCTACCAGTCCAAAGGGTTTTGTTTCTAAATCGAGTCCTTTCGGTACGGTGGAGCGTCCGTTCATTCCTGCCGAATTAGTGTTGGGCGCACGCGGCACTTTCTTTGCCCGCACACTCGAAGTGGATATGCCGACTACGGTGGATTGTATGGTGGCTGCACATCAGCATAAAGGAGCCTCTGTGATTGAATGTCTTGTCAACTGTGTGATCTTCAATAATGGCACACATGCTTGGATTGCAGACCGCGAACAGCGCGCAGAGCACTCAATCATCTTGAAGCATGGAGAGAAAATGATCTTCGGTAAGAATAAAGATAAGGGTATTGCGGTGGAAATCAATCCGCAAACTTTCGTGCCAACTCTTATCGTGGTGCCTGCTGATGACCCGCGTGTGCTTACTCACGATGCACATCAACAAGACCCTACTATCCATCGCCTCTTGGCGTTGATGGGTCAAGAGCGTTATCAAGAATCCAACCAAGCAGAAACGGATACGCAACTGCCTATCGCTTTGGGTGTTATCCGTGCGGTGGAGGCGGACTCGTATGAGGCGGCTGTTCATCGTCAGATAGAGGAGGTAGGGGAGAAAACAGCGGTCAAAACCTTCGACCAACTCACCGCTACTCTTGAAACATGGGAGATGTGATAGTTACTCAATCTCGATAAATAACACCACAAAGGGAGCCGCAATTAGCGGCTCCCTTCTGTAGTAGTGAGTGTCGCGTTCGGCAAATGGGTTGCATAAGACGATACCGCTCTGCTAAATCGTAGGTGCAACCATTGCCTCCGCTCTTCGGTCGGACTATCGTTAAACTAGCAGTCCTCCCGATAAAGAACAATAGGTGGTCAATCAGCCACTCTCGCGCCACTCTCGCGCCACTGCTACTTAAGGTTTCTTTGCTCTACCTTATAGTCATCTTAGGACATGGTCCCGTTATGCTATCGTACTGCTACCGTGAATGGACTGAAAAACCCTGCATGTATCCGCCATGCATCCTATTGTGATGTTCAGGATGCGAACGAGATGCGAACGGTGGAGAATGCTAAGCGGAATGAGAGACATACGGGACGGATACGGGACGATAGCTGCTTCAAAAAAAAAACACCGCCACTCGGAATGGGTGGCGGTGGGGAATTAATAGAGAAGAAAAATAAGATTGCTCTTATTGTATTTAATTACTCTGTTACTCGAGTTAAGTTGTAGGTTATTTGATAATATGTATCCTCGCCTTCTGGAACTACAGTTAATATCAATTCTGTTTCTGTTAAATTTACCACCTGACAAGTCATTGAGAAATCAGCATCACGAGGAGTGATTGTCAAAACATTATTAGCTAGCGTGTAAGTAAACTCTTCTGTCGAGACATCACCATCAACAGAGTGAATCATTTTACCGGTACTCTCGTCAACAAACTGCCAGTACGTTGGATCTTCGTTTGGAACAGTTTCTTCTACTGTTTGTACCACTTGACCATTCATAATCAACTGCATCTTCATGGTGTTCATTTGCCATTTTCCGATGATTGTAGGTTCATCAACACAAGAAGAGAACGCGCACATGATAGCTACTAATGCAGCAAAGAAAAAACTCTTTTTCATAATTGTAAAATTTATTAATAAACAACACCATAGATTTTAATCCTACGATTTAAAATTTCGGTGCAAAGGTACAGCTTTTGTCTGAAACATGCAATTTTTTGACTTGGGAAAAAACTTGGGATTTTGATTTTTTACCAATCCACCGCCACTCATAATGGGTGGCGGTGGAAGTTTAGATTAGGCGAATTGCTTTTTAGTTCACTTTTCTTAATTTTAAGTGGGTATAGTTTGGGTACACTTCAGCCAACTCCCCAACGATGTGAAAATTTTTAATAATAAGATACCCCTCATTGTCGATATACATAGGAACTTCTGCATAAAAAAGATCACTTGAAATATCGGGATGCATCAACCAAGTGCGTTCTAATTTAGCAATGCTATCATTTAACATTGTGTAATGTGATTGTAGATGTTCTTCTTTTGTATCACATGTGATTGCTTTAATAGAATCACTTGTGATTACGAATATATCACATTCCTCATAGCCAACAGGTTCCCATGTACCTACAAATGCTTGTGAAGGATTATTTCGTTCGCATGCCATCAATGCAATAGTAAATACTGACAGAAGAAAAAGTTTAGTCACATTTGCTGATAATAAAAATCGTTTCATAATCTATATTTATTTGTAAATACGTTGTATAATAGGATTAATATATGTCATTTCAGAAGGTGCTACATCGTACACCCCATATACAAATACATCTTTAATATCTGTATAACATTCTATGCATTGTTGTATATCTACGAAATACTCATAACTATGATTTTGATTATTACACAACAACGCAGAATTTAGTATCTCATCACCACTACTAGACAACCTTACTAAAGAATACACAATGCATTGCTTTGAAAAATCTATCTCTGGCACAATTTGATTAGGAGGACAGATACTTTGTAGTTCTTCTGCTGAGTTAATCGTTTTTACTTGGAAGTCTAAACAATCAGCCAACAATTCATTGTCTGTAGAGAAGATTGTTTTTAGCTGTTCTGCATTATTAGTATCTATTTCAACTGGTGTAACCTCATTGCCACGGTACAATTTAAAGTCATTAAAAACTTTTCCATGTATAAAACTATCAATAGTAAGTATATTGTTAGAAATACTATAGGGAGTCTGATAAGTAAATTCTACTTCCTCCGTGTCAGAGGAAACAGAAATTACTACTTTTTCATTATCTAAGACATAGTGCAATATATTATACTCACCTCCCCATTCAATTATTATTTGGGATGTAGGATCGGGGATCCAGCGAAATAGTAAAGTACCATCTTCTTGAAACAGGAGAGACTTTATTGTTGCACCCTCTGCTTGCTCATACCACATTCCTAAGATGTTATTCGGCGTAGGATTAGGTCTTTCACATGCAGACAACACAAAAAACATTAAAGCCACAACGGCATAATTGATAAATCGTTTCATAAAGACAAATGTTAAAGAATTTCGGTGCAAAGGTATAACAAAAATTGAATATATGCAAATTTTTGACTTGGGAAAAAACTTGGGATTTTGCAATTTTATTACTTCACTTCTTGTCCTTGCATGGTGTAGGTCTTACCATTGCGGAGGATGAGCACTTGGCCGTCTTTAATTATTTTATGAGCAGATGGTATAGATGGAGATACATTTTCCACAGAAAGCATAGTTCCGCTGCGCGTATTTAAATAAATTACATCATTATTAACTCTACATTCATACAACCAATAAATACGGCCAGTCATATGCTCTGCATTCCATAGTCTTTTTTCAAAAGGATCAAAAATAGATCCAATACTTTCATAATAATCGAGGTATGAATAAATAGAGTCACCATCCATAATATAATCTGGTTCGTTTTCAGAAGGGATACATTGTAATCCGCGAAAACATTCCCCTTGATTTTCTAAAGTTAAAGTATCCACTATTTCATATGAAATTTGCGCATAATTATCATTAGGTTGTCCTCCTAACGAAATGGTATCACCTATTTTGACTCCAAAGTCATACAACAAAATTGGCTGTGTTAAATGAGTAATATCGGAAGGATAGTAATAAACTTTTTTATCTTCTTCAAATATACAATAAAGCAAGTTGGTGTAAGTTGTATCGCGTACATAATCCACAAAATGATACATCAATTTCTTACACAACTGATTATTGACAGTAGTATCTTCGGCAATATAATATTTTTTCGTCCAAAACACCTCGTTGGTCGCGGCTACTACCAACCACTCTTTTCCATCTTCTATAAAGGGACGATACTCAATACTATCATAATTTAAACGTTTTACATAAGCCTGTCTAAAATCTTCTATCGAATATCTCATACTAGGGAGCATTGCATTTGAATAAGGAGGTCTATAATGAACATAATCATTGTCAGATGATTCTAACACCTCGAATGTAAAAGTAAAAGGAATATCGTATTCAACCCCATAAACACCACCTATTCCATAGTATTTTTCTATTCTTACATCATTACTAAAGGTTAGAATAGAATCATTTGCAGTGGTGATAATGAAATATCCTTGTTTAGTACATTGATTGATAGTATCCATACAGCATATAGTCCCAACAATCTTACCAGATAATGTATTTTTGTCTTCAAAAGTAACACTATCTATCTCAGCCACCGCAAAACTTGTGGGCACTCCATCCTGCCACACTTGCATTTGACGTTGAGCAGATATAGTCAATGCGATTGACAATAATAGTCCTGTAAATAAAATCTTTTTCATAATTGTAAAATTTTGATGATTAATAAACAACACTATAGATTTTAATCCTACGATTTGAAATTTCGGTGCAAAGGTACAGCATTTGTATGAAACACGCAAATATTTAACTCGGGAAAAAACTTGGGATTTTGCAATTTTACATAACAATAGAGGGAATAGACGTATCGTTCATCTCAACTTCCGAATAAATACTTTGTTCCTCTAATCCTATTACAGGAATAATATAATTGGGATAATATTTTCTTAAAGAATCAATCACATTTTCGATAGAACACGGAACTTCGACATTCGCATCCATTCTCCATTCGTGATAACTATGATAAACTCCATTTATATTCAGTCCCTTCCCTATTAACACATAACAATCACCTTGTCCATTTAATCGCCTTACATGTAAATCATGGTATTCGTCTATATATTCCTCCTCCGAATGAGAAGGTACATACCAATAAACTCCTCCATAGATATCCATTGTGGTAATTTCTTCTATTTTCGAATATGTACCTTCTTTATAATCATAGTCATAACTTCGCACATACACACTATCTTCCGGTGCATAAATATATGCACATCTATTTTTGGGCGGCGACATTGTTCCTGGGCAACCCTGTAATATAACGCTCAAGGTCAATAGACTAAGCACAAACCATAACATTCTTGTTTTCATAAAGATAACAGTTTAATAAAATCAATACTGCTGCAAAGGTACAGCTTTTGTATGAAACACGCAAATTTTTGACTTGGGGAAAAACTTGGGATTTTGATTTTTTATCAATCCACCTCCACTCAAATGAGCAGCGGTGGGAAAGTATGGCAATAAGGGAATGTTATTTCTTTAGTTTTCGTATTCTCAATAACTTTTTCACCACAACATTGCCTGTCGTATAATTTTTATAAGGTCTATATTCAAACTCAAATTGCATTTTTTCTGCAAATTCAAATAATGCTTTCCCCTCCTCCTCATTAAAGTCTGGAGAAAAATTTTCAATTGCCACTTTAATAACTTTTTTCTGACTGACATCCTCTAATGGAATAAGGTAAGTGATATGTATTCTCAAGCGTTCCTTTTCCTTATATTCTCTACGATGTTTATATGTAAAAGATTGTACTAATTCATTTAATTTTTCTTTCAGTGTACCATTCTTTTCCCACTCCACGAAGAACCTATCCAATGACTGTTGTGTTTCGCGTACAGAGAAATGCAATCGCCACCACTCTTCCCCTCCTCCTAACATTTGGGTATATGTATTATCCGTTAATTCTTTATAGTTAGGTAAAGAGACTTCCACCAAAGAGTCTTTGTATTCTATACGAAGGCTATCCATCCTATTCATAGAGTGATACGCAGTTGTACTCTCGCTAACAGTTACTTTCTTCTGCGTGTGACAACCTATACAGAAGAGTAAAGGAATGATATATAAAATTTGTTTCTTCATAACGATAAATGTTTAAGAATTTTGCTGCAAAGATACTGCCTTTGCTTTAAACATGCAAATTTCTGACTTGGGAAAATACCTAGGATATTACAATTTTAATCACTCTAACTCTGCGCCCTGTAGAGTGTAAGTCTTGTTATTTCGGAGGATGAGTATTTGACCATCACGAAGGACCTTAGTGGCAGAAGGTGCGGTTTCTAAGTGTTCAATGGCCTCATCAAGATTTTGTTTCGTACCTATAGAAAAACCTACATTCTTGACAATTACTTCGCCATTATCCACATCTAAATATTCATAAGTACACATATAATCCTCTTCTAAGGAATTATATACTATACATGTATCAGCCTTTGCAAGCCAAGTGGTCTGCATACTTTGATCTCTACAACCAACATCAAACCAAACTGGCATATCACAAAGAACAGAAAGAAGTTCAGTATCCATAAAGAATTGTTTATCCCATGTGATTGTTACCGGCAAACGGTCAGCAGGAATAAGTATATCCTTTCTACGGTTCTCTATATATCCTCCGTATGGCGTATATGTATAAGTACGATAAAATTCCTGTTTAAATATATTAGGTCTTATCACTATAAAATATGTACTATCCATAATTGCTTGCTTTACTTCGGCAAGCTCCATAGGAGGTGCTGTACTTATATCTTCATTTGATTGTGCAATGACTACTTGCAACGAATCTTTCACTCCATTCTTGTCTTCAAAATAAAGATAAGTTGACTGTTGGGCTTGTGCTACTAAAGCAATTAATCCCACTACACAAAAGTAAAATCGTTTCATAATGATAAATATTTTAAAATTTCGGTGCAAAGGTACTGCTTTTTTATGGACTAAGCAAAAAATATAATGGGCAAATGATTTTAGCTAATACGCTGAATTATTGGTGATTAGCTATTTTGTAAAATGGGCAAATTCAATCTTGCTGCTCATGAACTGCTATAAGAAGGAGAAAATGATGTAGATTTTTTGAAGTTGTACCAAGTTTTTTGGCAACACGCAGTTTTAATTTCCCCACACCACACTATAATTTATCTATATTTATTCTCTGCGCAGTCGCCGAGGAGGGAGAGGTAGGACTCGTAGCGGCTGATGGCTATCTCGCCCTTGACGAGCGCATCCTGGACAGCACAGCCAGGTTCATTCGTATGAGAACAGTTACCAAAACGGCACATGCTACTCACACGGAAAATCTCTGGGAAATAATGACTTATCTCTTCTTTCTCCATATCTACCGAACCAAAGCCCTTAATACCCGGCGTATCAATGAGCCAACCGCTGGTGGCCCACTCTGTGGGGAGAGGATACATCTCCGAGAATGTGGTGGTATGCATACCCTTATCATGCGCATCGGATATCTTACCCGTACGCGTCATCTCTTTGCCAAAAAGCGCATTGAGTAGGGTGCTCTTGCCCACGCCAGAATTGCCGCTCAATAAGGTGACACGGCCTTGTAGAATTTTGTGTAAGGTGTAAGGTGTAGGGTGTACGGTGTTGGATGTTGGATGTTGGAGGTGGAGGGCGCTGAGGGAAATGGTTTGATAACCAATAGATTCGTAGAGCGCTTGCAGTTCGGTTAAATGCGCCATCTCCTCATCAGAGAGCAAGTCTATCTTATTAAATATAAGGACCGCGCGCACGCGATACGCCTCGCAGGTAGCCAAGAAACGATCGATGAAAGTGGTGGAAGTGACAGGATGATTGACCGTGACAATCAATGCCGCTTGGTCGATATTAGCCGCGAGAATATGGCTCTCCTTGCTGAGATTAGTGGCGCGACGGATGATATAATTACGGCGCTCTTCTATCTCGCTAATCCAATGTGTGCCATCTTCCTGTATTTTGATTTCCACGAAATCGCCTACCGCTACGGGATTGGTACTACGGATGCCACGGATGCGGAAATTGCCTTTTACACGGCATTCCACATCCGAACCATCGTCCAGACGAACGATGTATGAGCTACCCGTAGATTTAATTACTAAACCACGCATGAAACCATTATACGGTCATGATTTCTTTCTCTTTTGCTGCGTAGAGTGCTTCTACTTTAGCAATGTATTTATCATGCACTTTTTGAACATCTTCTTCAGCGTCCTTTTGAATATCTTCGCTCAATCCATTCTTCACCAGTTTCTTAAATTCCTCAATAGCGTCGCGTCGTGCATTACGGATAGACATTTTGGCATTCTCTGCCTCTGCCTTACATTGCTTGCATAACTCGCGGCGGCGCTCCTCTGTGAGTGGAGGAAGAATAAGACGGATCACCTCACCATTATTAGATGGTGTGAGTCCGATATTCGAATTGATGATAGCGCGCTCAATCTCTCCGATGAGTTTTTTCTCCCATGGTTGGATAGCGATAGTACGCGCGTCTGGTGTTGTGATAGTGGCACAACTGCTCAATGGCGACATCATTCCGTAGTACTCAACCTTTACTGGGTCGAGGATACGAGGGTTGGCTTTACCTGCACGGATGTGTTGTAGTGCGTCGTCTAAGTGAGTTACAGCATTTTGCATTTGCTCTTCGGCTGCTGTCTCGTAGAGTTCAAGTTCGTCGTTTAACATATAATTAAATTTTTAGGGTTTTACTAATGTTCCTATGGTTTCGCCATCGATGACACGAGCAAGATTACCTGTTGTATCCATGTCGAAGACATAGATAGGCATGCCGTTCTCCTTGCACATCACAGTGGCTGTCAAATCCATCACTTTCAGTCCGCGTTGGATAACCTCATCGTAGGTTATCTCTGTGAACTTAGTGGCGGTAGGGTCTTTCTCAGGATCGGCAGTGTAGATACCATCCACACGCGTTCCCTTGAGCATCACATCGGCTTGTATCTCAATAGCACGAAGCGATGAACCCGTGTCCGTAGTGAAATAAGGACTGCCCGTTCCAGCCGCCAGAATGACTACATTGCCCTTATTGAGCAAACGGATAGCCTTGGCAGGACTGTAGAAATCACCGATGGGTTCCATACGGATAGCAGTGAGCAAGCGCACAGGTTGGTCAATGGCTTCCAAAGCAGACTGCAGTGCGAGTGCGTTGATCACAGTGGCCAGCATACCCATTTGGTCGCCTTTCACGCGATCAAAACCACGCTGCGCGCCGCTCAAACCGCGGAAGATATTTCCACCACCGATAACAATAGCCACTTGCACGCCTTTTTGCGCAATAGCTTTCACTTGCTCGGCGTAGTCACTTAGGCGTTGGGTATCAATGCCGTAACCTTGTTGTCCTTGCAAACTCTCGCCAGAGAGTTTTAATAAGATTCTATTAAACATGATAATGAGTCTTTATTCTTTATACCATGAGGCATACATGGCATAGTTGTTAGCAATCGTTTTATTGATCTCTTCGGTCTGTGCAGGGTCTGCTTTCTTGATGAACTTAGCAGGTACTCCTCCCCAGATCTCATAAGGACCAATCTGTGTGCCTTTGAGCACCAAGGCGCCCGCTGCCACGATAGCTCCTTCGCCCACATGAGCGCCATCGAGTAGGGTGCTACCCATACCGATGAGCGCGTAGTCATCTACATCCGCACCATGGATAGTGACATTATGCCCGACGGAGACATAATCGCCCAAGGTGATTGTTGATTTCTTGTAGAGCGTATGCAGTACCGAACCATCCTGTATATTACAATGTTTACCAATGGTGATGGTGTTGACATCGCCACGCAGCACGGCATTGAACCATAGACTGGTTCCTTCTCCCACCGTTACATCGCCAACGACGGTGGCATTATCTGCCATGAAGACATCATCAGCGATGTTTGGTGTGAGTATTTCTCCGTTTCTATTTATGGTCTTGATAAGGGCCATGGGATTTGATAATTAATAATTAATAATTAATAATTAAGTTGTCAGTAGTCAGTTGTCAGTAGTCAGTTATTTTTTTTGTGTAATCAAAAACGACTAACCTATTCTATATTTTAATTTAACAAAAATAATAAAAATAGGATAAAAATATTAAAAACATTTTTTTTTATTAGGTAATCAAAAACTCAGCGATTGTAGTCTTTTATGTATTAGCACTACCGTGCTTTTGAGTCGTATCCTCAACTGCTATCCTTAAAAGTACACTTTACGGTAGCCCTTGCGGCTACACCTCACCTCCATAGGAGGTAAATTCCTAAAATCCTACTCTCGCTTCACAAAAACTCGCTTACGCTCACAAAAAAAGTCAAAAACATTTACCATTTACGAAGTACCATTTACGATGTACGATTTACTATTTTAGACCGGTGTGCTGTTATAGGTTAGCGTTGCAGTTTTTGGTTACCTAACAATGATGTTAATTATTCATTAATCATTATTCATTTATTGATATTTATCTTGCAGCGATGATAGCGAGGAACTTCTCTGCTACGAGTGCTGCGCCACCAATGAGTCCGCCGTCGATATCTGGGCAAGCGAACAACTCTGCTGCGTTCTTCTCATTACAGCTACCACCATAAAGGATAGTAGTGTCGTCAGCAGCCTCATTGCCGTATTTCTCAGCTACTAATCCGCGGATATATGCATGAATCTCTTGTGCTTGCTCTGGTGTAGCGGTCAAACCGGTACCGATAGCCCATACTGGTTCGTAAGCCAAGATGATATTCTTCCACTCCTCAGCGGTTAAGTTGAATACAGAACCCTCAAGTTGTGCTTTCACCACTTCGTTCTGCTTGCCAGCTTCGCGCTCCTCTTTCACCTCACCGATGCAGAAGATGACTTTCAATCCATTTGCCAATGCGAGGCGTGTTTTCTCTGCTAACATCTCATAGCTCTCTGCATAGTATTGACGGCGCTCTGAGTGGCCAAGGATAACATACTCAGCACCAGTAGATTTAACCATCTCTGCGCTCACTTCGCCAGTGTATGCGCCCTTATCGTGGTCTGCGCAGTTCTCTGCTGCTACAGCGATAGGAGAGTCTTTGAGCAACTCTGCTACTGTAGCGAGGTGGATGAATGGAGTGCCAATCACCACAGCGCAATTAGGGTTCTTTACTGCTTCTTTTAATTCGGTAGCTAACGCTACGCCTTCTTGCAGGTTTTTATTCATTTTCCAGTTACCTGCTACCATTTTTGTTCTCATATTCGAATTAGATTATTATTTATATTGATTATAATTGTTTCAAGTTGTGTTTCTCCAGGATAGTGCCATTCTGTACCACGAACATACCTGGATTGGCGCGTACGATAGTCTTGAGCGTTACGGGGTCAATCGTGCAGAATGTGCTTTCAATAGTCTCCATATCCATACCTATCTCTTCGCCAAAAGCATAGATCTGCTCTTCACCCGAACCTGTCAAGAAATAGCATTGTTCCCCTCTATCCATACATGCTTGGTATATATCCATCAGTTTGGCTGCTTGGGTACGGTTCGTCTTATCGAGGTCATACATCGTGATGAGCGTGATGGGTTCTTCGGACTCTAGAATATCGTAGGTGATGTCCTCAAAATTCATGGTAAGAATCTCAAAGTCATGAATAGGTGGTTCGTAACCTTTTTTGATAAGCACAGATTTCTGATCTACGAAGGTCCAACTATCGTCGCCCTTGGGATAGTTCTCCAAGGTGAACTCTTGTTCTACACCATCTTTCTCATAGATAAGTGTTATCTGATATTCATCCACAGGAGCACCTTCAGGCACTTCCATGAGGGTAGGTATGTGATTGCCTACTTTGTATGGACGAAAATCCATTGGAGGCAGATGATTATAGCTATACAGCATTATTCCTCCCGCTATGCTTGCGCCGGCGAATGCGATGATGATTTCCACCCATCCTTTCCATAACTGAGGAAGTGATTTGCGGCAGATGACAAGGCAAATAGCCAATGATAAGAGCACTACATTCTTCCAGAATGTTTGCCAATTGGTGAGCACTATGGCATCGCCAAAACAGCCGCAGTCGCTCACAGGATTGGTGAGCGCAATCCAAAGGGTGAGTGGCGTCATCACTAAGTAGAAGACCAATGATAGCCAGCTTGTCCATCTCGTGCGCACATTAGCGAGCATGCACACGCCTAATAGCCACTCTATGAGGATAAGCAGCACAGCAGCTATGCCTGCTAATGGCATGAGGTCAGTAAACCAACCACCGAAGGCCTTGAGATAATCCTCAATCTTATACACTGTGCCGAGTGGGTCAACAGCTTTTACAAATCCAGAGAATAGGAAGGTGAGTGCCAGCAGGGTGCGGGCAATAGCTCCTGTGACAAGTGCAATCTTATTCGTTTTCATAGTGAATCAAATCAAATATAGCATAGTTTATGATATCGAAGTAGTTTCCTTCCACTCCTTCGGAAGCAATCGTCTTGCCATCGTGGTCTAAGATGGTTTTGATGCGGATGATTTTCGCCATTATCATATCCACTATTCCTTCTTTGCTCATCTCGCGCCATGCTTCTCCGTAGTCATGGTTCTTGCGCAGCATGAGGTCTTTGGCTTCTTGCAGCACCTCGTCGTATAGTTCCACCGCTTTGTCATTGGGTATATCCACGCCATCGGCATAACCTTTGCGCTCCTGAATGATAGCCATCACACCATAGTTGACGATAGCACGGAGGTTGCCCTCTATATCATCGCCTACCAAACTGACGCCTGTCTCCTGACGCTGACGGATATTTTTAACCTTGATATACAACTGATCGGATATGCCATGCAAGCGGAAAATACGCCATGAGGCACCGTAGTCAGCCATCTTATCAATGAATATTCTGCGGCACTTAGCCGTCACTTGGTCAAACTGCTTATTGGTATCTGCCATGATTCAACGATTTACTATATTACGATTCGTGTAGTTATTTCACTTCTGCCACTATTTCCTCTATGCTGACGAGTTTTTGTTCGCCAGAGAGCATATTCTTAAGCATCACTTTATTCTGCGCCATCTCATCGCCACCTACGATGGCCACGAATGGTATTTGCTTGGTATCTGCGTATCCCATTTGTTTTTTCATCTTGGTTGGTTCAGGATACACTTCCACGGCTATCTTCTGCTCGCGTAATGCCTTTGCCCAACTGAGTGCGTAGGTGAGTTCCTCTTGACCAAAAGTGGCAAAAAGGAGTTGTGTGGATGACTGCAATGAGGCAGGGTAGAGGTTCAACTCAGTTAGCACATCATATATGCGGTCAGCACCAAACGAGATACCTACGCCCGACACATTCGGCATTCCGAAGATGCCTGTGAGGTTATCATATCGTCCACCACCTGTGATAGATCCCATCTGCACATCAAGTGCTTTGACCTCGAAGATAGCGCCTGTGTAGTAGTTCAATCCTCGTGCGAGGCAAAGGTCTAATTCGATATTGAGTTTCACCTCTGCGCCTTGGATGAGCGCGAAGAGTTGGTCTAACTCGTCCACACCTTGTGTACCTATCTCGCTGGAAGCAAGGATAGTGCGTAGCGCAGCCAGTTTGTCGGCTGTCGTTCCGCTGAGGTGGAGAATAGGTTGTAGTGCCTCGATAGCCTCTTGTGGCAATCCTTTCTCTGCCAATTCCTTATTCACATTATCGATGCCTATCTTATCGAGCTTGTCAATAGCCACGGTGATGTCTATGATTTTCTCTGGTTGGCCAATGATCTCTGCTATACCCGCGAGCACTTTGCGGTTGTTGATATGCAGGCACACATTGATTCCTAAGCGGCGATACACCTCTTCCACTATCTGTATGAGTTCCAATTCGCATACCAAACTATTGGTTCCAATCACATCCACATCGCATTGATAGAACTCGCGATAGCGACCTTTCTGTGGTCTATCGGCGCGCCATACGGGTTGTATCTGATAGCGCTTGAATGGGAACTGTATGTTTTCTCTATGCTGCACCACATAGCGGGCGAATGGCACGGTGAGGTCGTATCGCAAACCCTTCTCGGGTGCTGATGCGGCTTTCTCACCACTATTCTGAATACGGAATAGCAGTTTATCGCCTTCTTCACCATACTTACCCATGAGTGTGCCGATATTCTCCATAGCGGGTGTTTCTATCTGCTGAAAACCATAAAGAGAGAAGACGCTTTGGATGGTATTGAAGATATAATTGCGGCGTGCCATCTCTAATGGACTAAAGTCACGCGTGCCTTTTGGAATACTTGGTTTTTGCATTGTAGTTTCTTTTTTTTTACTAGTGAACTAGTGGACTTGTGAACTAGTTTTTAAATAATCGATTATATAGTTTGTCGGTTGCTCCCAATTCATTCTGCACATATTGTGCGGATTTGATGCCTATCTCTGTATGGTTAGCGAGCGCGTAATCCAATGCCAATTCTAATTGCTTGTAATTGGTAATGCTCTGCGCGGCACCTGATTGGATGAGCCCTTTCGCCTCGCGGAAACGCTTGTAGTTAGGTCCCCAAACCAAAGGAATACCATATACTGCCGCTTCGATAGAATTATGTATTCCTGCTCCGAAACCACCGCCTATATACGCTGCAGTGCCGTATTGGTAGATGGACGAGAGCAGCCCGATGGTATCTATGATGAGTATATTGGCATGCTGCATGCTGATATGATTGGCCTGTGTGTAGCGTACATAGCGTCCTTTGAATAGTTGGAAAAGGAAGTGCATATGTTTCTCATCTATCTCATGCGGTGCGATGATGAGCTTGATACGCTCATTTGCATCTAATCGGTTCTCAAGCGTTTGCATATACTGCGCCAGTAACTGCTCATCTTTGGGCCATGTACTGCCTGCGATAATCACTTTGTCGCTGCCCTCAATGAAACGCTGCACCACCAATATATCTTTGTGTGCCTGTTGAATCTCCGCCACACGATCAAAGCGCGTGTCACCTGTCACTACACTATTGGCAATACCGTGCTTGAGCAGTAAGGCGTGCGAATCGCCATCTTGCACGAAGATCTGTGTGAAGCATTTGAGCAGATTGAGGTAGGGTTTGCCCCATGGTTTGAAAAACAACTGCTGGGGACGGAAGATAGACGAAATACTATAAGTAGGAATATTGGCTTTCTTGAGCGCATGCAGATAAGCGGGCCAAAACTCATATTTGACAAAGATAGCCATGCTGGGCTCGATAGCAGCCAACCATGCCTTGGCATTGCGGCGTGTGGCGAAAGGCAAGTAGAGCACTTTATCTACTTTGTTATAGTCTTTACGCAATTCATAGCCAGATGGGCTGAAGAAAGTGAGCACTATCTTGCGTGTAGGCTGCTCGCGCCTGAGACGCTCAATGAGCGGACGCGACTGCTCAAACTCGCCCACAGAAGAAACATGAACCCAAATAGCGCCCTTCAGGTGCTGTGTATTGGCATCCTTATGAAGCACCTGACGGAAAGTGCTCCGCTGACCCTTCACTATTAGGCCTGCCTTTTTGTGCCCAAATAAGGCGGCAATGTGTATGAATAAAAAGTATAATAGCATGTGTGTGATGCGCGCTGCGCATAAAAAACCGCACAAAGGTACAACAAAAATTGCAAATACGCAAGTTTTTGTTCGTTTTTTTTGCATATAGAATTTTATTCTATCATTATAGGACTACTTATTTGCTGTTCTGCAAAAAAAAGTGTACCTTTGCACTCGATTTTATTTTGGAGTAGTGTGCTCCTTTTTGAGATGGAAAATAAGAAGACAGTAATACTTGCAATTGAGTCCAGTTGTGACGATACTTCGTCAGCAGTCATCATAGATGGTTTGCTATGCAGTAATGTGATAGCCAGCCAGAAAGTGCATGAGGAGTTTGGTGGCGTAGTGCCCGAGTTGGCGAGTCGTGCGCATCAATTGAATATAGTGCCTGTGGTGGACACCGCGCTCAAGCGCGCTGGTGTGGAGGCAGAGGATATATCCGCTATCGCTTTCACACGCGGACCAGGACTACTCGGTTCGCTCTTGGTGGGCACTTCCTTCGCGAAAGGATTAGCCTTGTCGCTTGATGTGCCATTGATAGATGTTAATCACCTACAAGGCCATATATTAGCCCATTTTATAGCGCCCAGTGAGGGTCTCATCGCCCAAACACCTGGTTTACAAGGCGTAGAGATAAAGCACCCTTCTTTCCCATTCTTGTGCTTGCTGGTATCGGGTGGCAATAGTCAGATTGTATTGGTCAAGGCGCCAGACGATATGCAAATCATCGGTCAGACGATAGACGACGCCGCGGGCGAAGCTTTCGATAAGTGCGCCAAAGTGTTAGGACTGCCGTACCCCGGAGGTCCGTGGATAGATAAGTTAGCCAAACAAGGCAACCCTGCCAAATACCCTTTTGCTAAACCCAATATAGCAGGATACGACTACTCTTTCTCGGGCTTAAAAACCTCTTTCTTGTACACCCTTCGTGACATGCTTCGTGCCCACGAGGTGGAGACGATAGATGAGTTGGCCGAACGAGTGCCTAACTTACGCGAAGATATGTGCGCATCGCTGCAAACCACCGTGGTGGATATCTTGATGCGCAAACTCAAGAAGGCCGCACAGGATTTGCATATTCGTCAAGTGGCGGTGGCAGGTGGCGTGAGTGCTAATAGCGCACTACGACAAGCTTTTATCGATTATGGTAAACGATACCAATGGGAAGTGTTTATACCGCCTTTCTCCTTCACCACTGATAACGCTGCGATGGTCTGCCAAGCAGGTTATTTCAAGTACCAAAAAGGAGATTTCTGCGCCATAGACGAAGTGCCCTACGCGAAGACGAGAATTTGAGTTTAGAGTTTAGGGTTTAGAGTTTAGAGTTTAATGAGTAAGGTTGAATTCATATCAGCATTAAAGCCCTACAGAGATGTGATAATCTTTGTAGTAACGCTCTTTATTGCCAATTATGCATGGAAATACACCGTGACGGGTGATGAGAATGGGGAAATGGTGAGTTGGTTTGGGATGGATATCACAGCGCCATTCGAGTGGATGGCTTGCCATATAGCGAATGTGGTGTATGAGTTGGTAGCGCTCTTTCGCAATACAGTCTATAGGGTAGGCGAACATACTATTCGCTTCCAATCAGGCAATGCCACTACTATCATCTGGGGATGTACGGCTCTTAAGCAGATGTTCATATGGTTGTGCCTCATCCTCACCGTTCGCGGAGGGCGGAAACATAAGATTTGGTATATACCTTTGGGCTGGTTGTGCTGCTATCTATTTAATATACTACGTATATTCCTTATAGCCCTTTTCGTGGAGCATCATCCAGAATGGTTCCATATGCTACACGATTATATTTTCAAATACCTTTTCTACGGTATGCTTTTCGGTCTCTGGGTGCTCTTTGTGGAGAAGATTAGAGGCGTTGAATCTTAGATAAAAGCTTTGTAATCTGTCGTTTAATACTACCTACTATGCTCCATGTGGTACTGGTAGGTGTTTGGGCACTATGCAGCAGATCTTGCGTAGTGCGAGTCACATCTTGCTCAGGGTACAGTAAGATATAACTGCTACTACTGAAAAAGCGATTGAGCATATCTGGCACTTGCTCGAAAAGCGGGTTGTAGGATGGAGTAGAAGGACGCGCATTGATAGCGATGATCAAGTCGTCTTTACCCATCTGTTTAGCAATCATCAAAGCGTCTTCCCAGTCTTCCATCTCTCTAAACGATGCACGCAGATACTTCCCTTTGCGTTTGCAGAAGTCACGCAATGCTTGCTGCGTCTCGCGATTAGCAAAGAAAACTACTTTCGCGCCTATCTGACTGCTCAAGCGGCGTATAAAACCAAAGCACGAGATGAAATCATGCTCTTTCTCTGCGTAACGAGGAACCGCCACTAAGATACGCGAAATAGTATTGATAGGTTGTACGGGATGGTAAATAAGACTGGCAGTACTCGTTGTGCGTATGAGGCTGATAGCCTCGTTCCAATCGCTCTCGGAAGAGTAAATAGGATTATGCAATTCGCTCAATTGACCCAACTCTTGCAGCGCATCTAAACGCTCGTCGCCGATAATAGACGCATGCCAACTATCATCTTCTTTCTCAATCTCCAACTGCGCTTCTTCTTGCAATGCCAATTGTTTGGCAGCGTGCTCCGTGATGAACGACGAGAGTGTGCAAAGCACAAGGATCATGATGACAGACGCGTTGAGAATATTTGCATCAAAAAGACCAATGTTGTGTCCAATCGTCACGATGGCCAAGGTACCCGCAGCAGTGGCGTGCGTAAGACCAAAAATCAGTTGGCGCTCCATAGCTTGTAAACGGAAACATAACTGTGCCAACCATGCTGCCAAACTCTTACCTAATAACTTGGTGCCAATCATCACTACTGCCACCAATAAGGTGGTCCATCCGCTCCATACCACGCTAATATCAATCATCATACCTACACCGATGAGGAAAAGCGGCACGAAGATGTTCGTTCCCACAAAGCTGATCTGCTTCATCACAGGACTGAGGTTGGGCACCAAGCGATTGAGCATTGCGCCGCAGAGGAATGCACCTAATATACTCTCCAAACCCGCCCATTCTGCCAAATATGCAGAGATGACCATCATGGACATCACGAGCATAAAACCTATCGTGGTATCGTTATTGCGCTTGAAAACGAACTGTGCAATACGCGGAAAAAGCGAGATAATCACCGCGCAACAGATCACAACCCGCAAAAGAAGTAATAGCGTATTGCTATCTGCCCCTAACATCACATTACTCTTGAGCGAAGCCAATACCAATAAAGAAAGAGTGATGGCAGGCATCGTACCGCCCACAGCAATATTAGCAGCTATATTCTTCTGCACACCATACCGATTGAGAATAGGATAAGTCATCAGCGTGTGACTACCATACATAGCACCTAAAAGCATACTTGTACTCCATTCGTATCCCAATAACCTACTGGTGAGTAAACCCAAACCAAAAGGTAAGAGGAACGAGAATATACCATAGGTAATCGCGTAGCGGCGGTACTGACGAAAATCATTGAGGTCAATCTCAATACCCGCTTGCAGCATGATATATAGAATACCAATCTTACCCAATACATCTATCATGCTATTATTGGCAATGAGATTGAATCCATACGGTCCAATCGCTATTCCCACAAGGATAAATCCCACAATACTCGGGATGTGTATTCGTTTGCATATCATTGGTATTAGCAAGATAGCAACCAGTATGAGTGATGTGATGGCTAATGAATTGGTAATCATGTATTATAAGAATAATCCTGTTAAACTATTTTTATTTCCTCGTATATCTTCTATCGTTCCTTCCGCTACGATCTCTCCGCCATTTCGTCCTCCCTCGGGACCTAAATCGATAATCCACTCGCATGCTTTGATTACATCGGTGTTGTGCTCAATGATGAGTACCGTATTGCCTTTTTCTACCAATTGCTGCAATACACCGAGCAGGACGCGAATATCTTCGAAATGCAAACCCGTGGTTGGTTCGTCTAAGATATACATTGTTTTTCCCGTCGAAGGGCGCGCTAATTCCGTAGCAAGTTTTATTCGCTGACTCTCGCCTCCCGAAAGTGTAGTAGCTGCTTGACCTAATTTAATATAACCAAGGCCCACATCTTGAATCGTTTTTATCTTACGCAAGATAGCAGGTTGCGAAGCAAAGAACTCCACAGCTTGGTTGATGGTCATATCGAGTATGTTAGCGATAGTCTTACCTTTCCAACGTACTTCTAATGTTTCTCTGTTGTAGCGTTGTGCTCCACATACCTCGCATGGCACATACACATCGGGTAGGAAGTGCATAGGGATGGTCTTGTAACCATTACCCGCACATTCCTCGCATCTACCTCCTTTGGCGTTGAAACTAAATCGTCCTGCTTTCCATCCACGTATCTTAGCCTCAGGCAACTGGGCAAAGAGTTCGCGTATATCATTGAAGACCCCCGTGTAGGTGGCGGGGTTAGAACGCGGCGTGCGACCAATAGGTGATTGGTCCACGTTGATCACTTTATCAATATGCTCTAATCCTTCGATGGACTCGTAAGGTAGTGGCCCTTGTTTGCTGCGGTAGAAATGCTGACTGAGGATAGGGTATAGGGTGCGGTTGATAAGACTGGACTTACCACTTCCGCTTACTCCTGTCACGCAAACCATCTTACTCAAAGGAATGCGTAGTGTGACGTTTTTGAGATTATTACCCGTACATCCGCGCAGTATGATGCATTTCTCTTGTTCCTTCGTACTCTGTACTCTATACTCACTACTCTGTACTCTGTACTCACTACTCTGTACTCTGTACTTAAGATATTTTGCCGTCAGTGTGTCGGTCTTGAGCAGTTCTTCGGGTGTACCGCTAAAGAGCACTTCGCCTCCTAATCGTCCTGCTTTGGGACCTATGTCGATAATCCAATCGGCTTCACGCATCATCTGTTCATCGTGTTCTACGACGATGACTGAGTTGCCTAAATCGCGCAGTTCTTTCAGACTGTTGATGAGCCGTTCGTTGTCTCGTTGGTGCAAACCGATGGATGGCTCGTCTAATATATATAGCACATTGACCAGTCTTGAACCGATTTGCGTAGCGAGGCGTATGCGTTGACTCTCGCCGCCAGAAAGACTATCGCTGCTGCGGCTGAGGGATAGATAACTCAGTCCAACCGACTGCATAAAGCGTAATCGCGCACATATCTCTTTCAGAATAGGTTCGGCAATAGCCTTCTGCCTATCCGTTAACTCACTACTCTGTACTCTGTACTCACTACTCAATACTCCCAACAAAGTTTCTATATCCATCTCGGTGAGGTCTGCGATGGAGTAGCCGCCTAAGCGGTAACTGAGTGCTTCTTTGCTGAGCCTTTTACCTTGGCATGCGGGACAAACGCACCATTCTTCTTCATCCGTCTTTGCTCCTTGATCCTTGTTCTTTTCTCCCTCGTTCTTTAATTCTTCCCACCAGTTGTCTTGTAGAATAATTTCGTCTATCTCACTACTCACTACTCCGTACTCACTACTCACTACTCCGTACTCACTACTCACTACTTTCCCTAGTCCTTTGCATTGTGGGCACCATCCCGATGGACTATTGAAGGAGAAAGTGTGTGGTGCGGGTGTTTGGTAACTTATTCCGCTCTCAGGGCACATCAAGCTGCGGCTTAGATACCTCATTGCCTCTTGGTTTTCCGCCTCCACAATCATCATCATTCCATTACCTTGCGTCATGGCTTTATCGACGGATTGTCTCAATCGTCGTGTATCTACAGAGTCGGGGTCTTCGTTGGCTTTTACCTTGAGTCTATCCACTACTACTTCGATGGTATGCACCTTGTATCGGTCCACTTTCATGCCTTGTGTAAGTTCAAGTATTTCTCCATCAACTCGTACATGCATGAATCCTTTCTTACGGATAGTGTCGAATAGTTCTTTGTAGTGTCCTTTTCGTCCGCTGACGAGTGGTGCAAGCAATAGTATTTTCTTGTTGGCGTACTCTTTGGTGATGAGTTCGATAATCTGTTGGTCGGTGTATTGCACCATTTTCTTACCTGAAACATAGGAGTATGCGTCGGCTGCTCGTGCGTAGAGTAGGCGTAAGAAATCGTATATCTCAGTAATCGTTCCAACTGTGGAACGAGGATTTTTACTGGTCGTTTTTTGGTCAATGGAGATGACGGGACTTAGTCCTGTTATTTTATCCACATCAGGTCGCTGCATGTTTCCTATGAATCCTCGTGCGTAGGAAGAGAAGGTCTCCATATAGCGTCTTTGTCCTTCTGCGAAAATAGTGTCGAACGCGAGCGAACTCTTGCCGCTCCCGCTCAATCCTGTAATGACAGTCAATCGTTTGCGCGGAATGCTCACATTGATATTTTTGAGGTTGTGTACTCTCGCGCCGATTACTTCTATTTTCCCTTCGTCCTTCATGTGGAGTTTGTCTGTCTTTTGTTTTCTTGTTTGGTGCATTAAAAACCTTTGCGGCTGCAAAGGTAATGATTTTTTTTGACATACGCAAACCCATGTGTGTTTTCTGTGGTAATTTTTGATTCTATCATATTAAAATGGTAGTGTTATGATTTACGAGTCAATCACGGTACTATCACGGTACTAAAAGCACCCCTAATCATGCTTCATATTGTCCTTATTTTCTCTATTTTTTATCTTATTTTCTTTATTTTTCTCAAAATACTTGCATATATAAAAAATAATTACTATCTTTGCCCCGAATTTGCTAAGTACACTTTGCAATTCTGCAAGTATAGAGTTACTCTTGCCTGTAGAGACTTTCGCTTAGTAGATTAGATATCAACCTTAAATACAACACATTATGGCTAAAGTTTATCAAGCTAATGAGATCAAGAATGTCGCAATGTTAGGCGGCAGTGGATCTGGTAAGACGACTCTCATGGAGTCAATGTTATTCGAGAGCGGGGTCATCAAACGCCGCGGTTCGATTGAGTCTCAATCAACTGTGTGCGATTATTTCCCAGTAGAGAAAGAGTATGGTTACTCAGTTTTTTCAACGGTATGTAACATTGAATTTGAAGGAAAGAAACTGAATGTAATCGATTGCGCAGGTTCTGATGACTTCTGTGGAGGCACAATGGCTGCATTGCAGATGTGCGGTTCTGCACTCATCGTATTAAGCGCAAATGGCGGCGTGGAAGTAGGCACGCAAAATAACTTCCGCCTCGTAGAGAAAGTGAAAAAACCACTCGCTTTCGTCATTAATAAGTGTGACCATCAGGACGCTGATTTTGATCGCACTTTCAATCAATTGAAAGAAAACTTTGGCAATAAATGTACACTCATACAATTCCCAGTGAATGCAGGTAATGGTTTTAACGCTGTTATCGATGTGCTGAAGGGAAAAATGCTCGTATGGAAGGCAGAAGGCGGTGCTCCTGAATTCAAAGAGATTCCTGCTGAGTATGCAGACCGCGTAGAAGAAATGCGTCAGCAGCTCCAAGAGCAGGCAGCAGAGGCAGACGAGACATTGCTCGATAAGTTCCTCAGCGAAGGATTGACCGACGAAGAAATCATGCAGGGACTCAAGTCTGTATATGCAGATGGTTCAATGTACCCAGTTATCTGTACTTCAGGTCTCAAGGACATGGGCGTGCGCCGTTTGATGGACTTCCTCAATGGTATGGCTCCAAGCCCAGCACAGTTCTCTTATCCTACAGTGGATGGCAATCGCGTGAGCCCAGACGCAAGCGCGCCTACGAGCCTTTATGTATTCAAGACCTCTGTAGAGCCACATATCGGTGAGGTTTCTTACTTCCGCGTGATGCAAGGTACCGTTCGCAATGGGGACGATATGCAGAATATGGAGCGCGGTTCCAAAGAGCGCATCTCTCAATTATACATGGTAGCGGGTGCGAACCGTATCCCAGTGGATGAAGTGGCTGCAGGCGATATAGCTGCTACTGTTAAGCTCAAAGATACACGCACAGGAAATACGCTCAACGCCAAGGATTGTGAGCTCCAATATGCGCCTATCACATATCCACAACCACGCTACCGCCGTGCTATCAAGCCAGTAAACGAGTCAGACGCAGAGAAATTAGCAGCATTGCTCACTCGTATGCACGAGGAAGACCCTACATGGATCGTAGAGCAGTCTAAAGAGTTGCGTCAGACAATCGTCTCTGGTCAAGGTGAGTTCCACCTCCGTACACTCAAATGGCGTTTGGAGAATAACGATAAGATGAATGTTGAGTTCGTAGAACCAAAAATCCCTTATCGTGAGACAATCACTAAATCGGCTCGCGCTGACTATCGCCATAAAAAGCAATCAGGTGGTTCAGGTCAGTTCGGTGAAGTACACCTCATCGTAGAGCCATACGAGGAAGGTATGCCAGTGAAAGAGACTTATAAGTTCGGTAACCAAGAATACCGTATTTCTGTAAAGGATACACAAGAGATCAGTTTAGAGTGGGGTGGTAAACTTGTACTTATCAACTCTATCGTGGGTGGTGCTATTGAGGCACGCTTTATCCCTGCTATCCTAAAGGGTATTATGGATCGTCTTGAGCAAGGACCATTAACAGGTTCGTACGCTCGCGATGTACGCGTTATCATCTATGATGGTAAGATGCACCCAGTGGACTCTAACGAAATATCCTTCCGTCTCGCAGGACGAAACGCCTTTGCACAAGCCTTCAAAGAGGCTAATCCTAAGGTGCTCGAACCAATCTACGATGTAGAGGTATTCGTTCCATCAGAGATCGTAGGTGATGTGATGAGCGATATTAACGGTCGCCGCGGTATGGTGCTCGGCATGGAGACAGAGAAGCAGTTCACACGCCTCAAAGCGCAAGTGCCTTTGAAAGAGTTGAGCAGCTATTCTACCACACTCTCATCCCTCACAGGTGGCCGCGCAACATTCACCATGGCATTTAATTCTTATCAACTTGTGCCAGGCGATGTGCAAGAGAAACTACTTGCTGCATACGCTGCAACACAAACAGAAGAAGATTAAACATTATACAAATAATCCACGCGCATCCCGCGTGGATTATTGTAATATGCAATCAAACATCTAACATCTATGTTACATATAGGAGACCCAATGCCTGCTTTTAGCGTCATAGACGATAGTGGGCGCATGATAACAGAGAAAGACCTAATCGGTAAAAAGACCGTTCTCTATTTCTATCCCAAAGATTCCACACCTGGTTGCACCGCGGAGGCTTGTAATATACGCGATAACTACCAATCATTCATGGCACGCGGATACCAAGTTTTAGGGATAAGCAAAGATTCGCAGGCTTCTCACCAGCGCTTTAAGGAGAAAAACAACTTACCTTTTCCTCTGCTGAGCGACCCATCTACACAAATGCTACAAGCCTTTGGTGCGTGGGGGGAGAAAAAAATGTGCGGCAAGACATGCGTGGGGACATTACGCAAGACTTTCATCTTTGATGAAAAAGGAATCTTAGAGCGTGTGATTGACAAAGTGGATACTAAGAACCACACCGCGCAGTTATTGAACGAATAAATAGGTGGCAGAAAATGCCAACTAAACATTCAAAAAAATATTTTACCTATTTTTAGGGATTGTGTATATCAAAAAAAAGCAGTACCTTTGCACTCGATTTTGGAATGGACAAATCTATCCAAAAGAGAGTTATGCGAAATAAGGTACTGTTTTTTATTTGTTTTGTATTCCTTTATACTATACATACCCACGCGCAAGTAAGCGGCGTGGTGCTCGATGGTAATGGTGAACCCATGATAGGCGCGAATGTCTATTGGGCGGGCACCACAATAGGTGTAGCCACAGATATAGAGGGCGCATTCACACTCATGCCTGTGAAGGGAAATAACACCCTCGTGACCAGTTTTGTGGGCTATCATAATGATACCACTATTGTTCTCAATCGCCAGCCACTCACCATCGTGATGATTGACGAGGCTATCTTAGACGAGGTGACTATCACCGAGCGTAAGTTAGGTGTGCTCCGTAGCCGCACATCTGCTTTTGATACACAGACAATAGGTACGGAGGAGTTATGCCGCGCCGCATGTTGTAACCTCAGCGAAGCATTCGAAACCAATGCCTCGGTGGATGTATCCTATGCAGACGCTGCGACGGGCGCAAAGCAAATACGGCTCCTCGGACTGAGTGGCACCTATGTGCAACTATTGCAAGAGAATACACCCGGCGTGCGTGGATTGGCGCAAACCTTCGGACTGAACTATATTCCTGGTCCATGGATGAGTTCTATCCAAGTGAGCAAAGGTACTTCATCTGTCATCAATGGATACGAGGCTACTTCCGGACAAATCAATGTGGAGTTGCTCAAACCTAATACACAAAACCCGCTGAGTGTCAATCTGATGCTCAATACCGAATTACATGCGGAGGCGAATGTCATGGGCGGCTGGCAACTCATCAACGATACCATTCAGGACCGCACACTCTATACGGGACTCCTGGCGCATTATAGTCAAAGTTTTATGGCAATGGATGAGAATAAAGACTCATTCGTGGATATGCCTAAAACACAGCATGCTAATTTGGTCAATCGATGGTTCTACCGACAAGGAGACTATACCTTCCAGGCTTTCGTGCGCGGGCTATATGACCATCGCTTAGGCGGACAATTAGCCGATACTATTGCCAATCCATACCATATAGACCTCAATACATGGCGTGTGGAGGGATTTATGAAGAATGGGTATGTCTTCGACCCAATAAGCGGTTCGAGCGTGGCAGTAATAGTAGCAGCCAGCTATCATGACCAGCAGAATAGATATGGAAATAAAGAGTGGAATGCTTCCCAACTCAATGCATACCTCAATGCTATTTATCAGGGCAACTGGGAAGGTGGCGGACTGATTGATAATGACCACCGACTGAGTGCTGGATTATCGGTTAACTACGATCGATACAAGGAGAATGTATCTTCATTACCCTATGCGCTCGATAGAGACGAAGTGACACCTGGTATCTTCGCAGAATATAGTTATACCTACGCAGATCAATTGTCCTTAGTGGCAGGTGTGCGTGCCGACTGGTCTTCCCGTTACGGCTTCTTCTTCACCCCTCGTGCTAATGTGCGCTATAGTCCTTTTGCATGGTGGACACTGCGCGGTAGTGTAGGTATGGGATACCGCTCGCCAAACGCCATCGCAGATAATGCCTTCATCATGCCCTCGGCACGGCAACTTGTCTTGACTCAAGATATCAAGCAAGAGCAAGCAGTCAATGCTGGTCTATCCACCACTTTCTATATCCCGATGGGTAGCAAGGAACTGCAACTGTCGGCGGAGTATTACTACACCCATTTCCTCAATTCAGTCATCGTAGATATGGACCAGCACGCACACGAAGTGCATGTTTATAATCAGTCAGATATGCCTGGTGCTCAGTCCTTTGCTCATAGCGCGCAGATAGAAGCCACGATGGAAGTGCTGCGTGGATGGACATGGACGGCGGCCTTTAGATGGACAGATATTCAGCAAACAACGATAGGCGCAGATGGCATAGCCGCCTTGCGTCAAAAACCACTCACCAATCAGTTCAAAGGCGTCATCACTACCAGTTACCAAACGCCACTTAAGAAATGGCAGTTTGATCTCACGGCGCAGTTCAATGGTGGCGGACGAATGCCCGATGGAATCAATACCTATTGGTTAGCTTCCTCTGCTGCCCATCAGTTCTACGAAGCACCAGATGGATCGCTTAGGTATAAATGGTATCCACAACTCATGGCGCAAATAACGAAATATTTCCGTACATGTAGTATCTATCTCGGTGCGGAGAATATGACGAACTTCAAGCAAGAATCGCCTATCATAGGAGCTATGCAACCATTTGATAATCATTTCGACGCTTCTATGGCGTGGGGACCTATCTCGGGATGGAAAATCTACCTCGGTTTTAGGTACGACTTAGAACGACCCGAAGAATAATCATCCGTAATAAAATAATAAATATATGAAACTACAAAGAAAAAACATTCTTTGCCTTGGCATGTTATGCTTATTTCTATGGTTCAATACAACGCAAGGCATTGCACAAAACACCGACTCTCACCTCACAGGCCATGTTTTGGATGAGACCACAGGCGAACACTTACCTTTCGTCACCATTCAAGTCAAAGGCACTAATATAGGTACTGTCACAGACGAGTCTGGGCACTTCCTACTTACTAATCTACCCTTAGGAGAGCATACTATAATCTTCTCCTATGTAGGATACGAAACCAAAGAGCAATCAGTAGTTATCATTTCCAATATGACTACTGAAATAAAAGTGTCTATCCGTGAGAAGTCTCATCTGCTGAATAATGTGGTGGTTACGGCTAATCGCTATGCTACCAAGCAGCAAGAAGTGGCTACCATCGTCAATGTTATCTCGCCAATGGTTATCGAGTCCACTACTTCCAATTCCATGGCGGATGTGCTCAATTTCCAAACGGGCGTCCGTGTGGAGGAAACATGCTCCAACTGCGGCGTACCCCAAGTGCGTATCAATGGATTGGAAGGACAATACACGCAAATCCTCATGGACTCACGACCTATCTTCTCTTCCCTGGCTGCCGTCTATGGATTGGAGCAGTTACCCGCAGGAATGGTGGATCGCATAGAAGTGATACGAGGTGGTGGCAGTGCGCTCTATGGCGCGAATGCCATAGCCGGAGTGGTGAATATCATTACCAAAGAACCCATTCGTAACTATCTCAATGTGAGCAACTCCAGTGCCTTCACACAAAAAGGAACATACGATATCAATACCGCAATGAACGCGAGTGTGGTGTCAGAGAATAGAAAAGCAGGCATCTTCCTATTCGGTGTGCAGCGCAATAGAGAGCAATACGATAGAGATGATGATGGCTATTCGGACATACCTTTGCTTAATTCCACTACGGCTGGTTTTCGTTCGTTCTTCAAGACATCCGATTACTCCAAACTGACTGCCGAATACCACCATACCACAGAGTACCGACGCGGAGGATATGGAATAGATAGCCTGCAACCCCACGAGTCACCACTATGCGAACAGCTGCGCCATAACATAGACGCGGCTACGCTCAAATGGGATATGTACACCGCCGATAATAAGCATTTCGTGAGTGCTTACACCAGTTTTCAGCATATAGGACGCAATAGTTATTTCGGTACCCACTACAACCCTAATGCCTATGGCAAATCGCAGGATATAGTCTCTGTCACAGGTGCCCAGTATCGTTTCTCGTATCCTTGCGGACTGATGAACGCTGACCTTAGCGCGGGAGTGGAGTACTCCTATAATCAGTTGTACGACCAAATATTAGGATACGATAGAAATATCTTCCAGCGCGTACATTTAGGCGGAGGATATGTGCAAAACGAATGGAAAAATAAGCAATGGTCCATCTTGATAGGAGGCCGCTTGGAGCAACATTCATTATTGACCAAACCCGTCTTCACCCCTCGTGCTAATGTGCGCTATACCCCTATCGAACCACTCATCTTACGCGTCAGCTATGCGAGCGGTTACCGCGCCCCGCAGATTTACGAAGAAGACCTACATGTGGGTGCTGTGGGAGGTGAAGTGTCACTCATCACACTCGATGAGAATCTCAAACCCGAATATAGTCACTCCGTGAGTGCAAGTATGGACTTCTATAAAACAATCGGCAAATGGAATATGAATTTCACATTGGAGGGATTCTTTACGCAACTCAACGATGTATTCACCTTGGTGGAGAATGGTCATGATGCGTTCGGAAACCTATTGCTACAACGCACCAACGCCAGTGGTGCCAGAGTGGCAGGACTGAATGTGGAAGCGAAAGTAGAGTACGGCAAATGGGTGGCACTCCAAGCAGGATATACCTATAATCACAGCCGATATATCGAACCACAGCAATGGAGCGAAAATCCAAATATACTACCACAACGCCGAATGTTCCGCACACCTGACCATTATGGCTATTTCATGCTCAATATAGAGCCTATAGAGCATTTCCATATCGTTACTAATGGAAAAGTAACAGGCAGCATGCTTGTGCAGCACTTTGCAGGTAGCATACCCGAGGATAGGGAAGAACAAACACCTACTTTCTTTGAATGGGATGTGAAATTATGCTACGACATACCATTGTATAAGCATTACACCTTGGAGATTAACGCAGGTGTGAAGAACCTATTAGACCATTTCCAATCGGATATCGACCAAGGTATGGAGCGCGATGCGGGCTATATATACGGCCCTGCTACACCTCGTACCTTCTTCGCAGGCATCAATCTCAAGATATAATCTCTATACATACACAATAATCCCCACCAATCGGCGGGGATTATTGTTATTCAGCAGGGATTATTACCAGTCAAATTTATAGGCAACACCTATCGCATGCCGTAATTCAGTCTTTTCTGTTAAAATGAGTGCTTGTGTTTTGGCAATCACATCTACATCGTGCTCATAACCGTAATCAAAGCGGTAGTAGAAATCTAATGAACTTTGACTATTGAGTTTCCATACGATACCAATCGCAGTACGCGCATGCTTAATATACTGGTGGCCGTCGTTATTATCGGGGTTGTTATCGGTGTATTTTTGTTGTAAGGTATTTGCATTGAGGGTATTGGCTAACTCAAACCATATATACGGTTTAATTGGCTTACTCATTGCGTGGTATGCTACTTCTATCTTACTGCGTAAATGCCAGTCGGCACGATAGTTCTCAGCAAGCCCTGTGGCTTCGTGAATATCTATATTACTCATGCGAATTTCCGACATGAAACGCTCACGCAAGGAGAATGACCATTGTGCATAGCGATAAGTACCTGTTACACTGAAAAATACACGATGACGCATCCATTTTTTTACCTTAGACCAGTCTTTATCTCCCATGATTTTGAGCATATAACCAACGTCCGCCTT
Organism: Paludibacteraceae bacterium; assembly: GCA_036309065.1. Taxonomy (GTDB): domain Bacteria; phylum Bacteroidota; class Bacteroidia; order Bacteroidales; family Paludibacteraceae; genus Colicola. The sequence continues at coordinate 70,978 of JAXJUN010000002.1, forward strand.
TACATACTCAATAGGTTTGTACCCGAGCGTGAGCGATGTATAAGCCTTATCGAACGAAGGACCATTCAAAGTGGATTCGCCATTTAGAATAGTATTGTCCACCATATAAAAACGTACGTCTTCAGCAATCTCTAAAGATAAGCCATTCTGCCATTTCTTGGTAAACTCAGCGCTCGCGCGTAACTGCATGCTATGCATGGTAGAGACATTCTCTTGGTCGTAATCCCAAGCCATACAAGGCGTGAAAGGCAATAGAACGAGAACCCAAATAAGGAATGAATACTTTCTCATATGTATCTTATTGCTTGAATTTAGTGATGTGATCAATAGAATTGCTATACTTGCCCTTTTCCAAGATATAAGTAACTTTAATATAAGCTACATCGCGCAGAAAATCAATGTGTCCAATCTCCACGTCTGTTATCTCCAATCCTGTGCGGGATTGTAAATCAGCAATCAAATCAGCGCGTTGGGCTGGTTGAATCAAATCAATCTTGTCATATAGAATAATCTTTGTGGACTGGCGTTTGCGTCCAGACCATAATTCAAATCCGCACGCCATGATGATAACAAAGATATTAGCCAATAGCAATATATACCATGTTAATCCTTCTGCTTTGAGGCAGAGCGAGTTCATGATAGAAACGGCTATGACAATAAAGAGGTAGTTCATTTCTCTAACAGGGACAGTCTCTGTACGGTAACGAATCATACCGAAAATAGCAAACAAACCTAATACGAAACCTGTTTGAATATCCAATAACTGCATGAGCCATAATAATAGAAACATGGCGCTCGAAAAGAGCATAAAGGATACAAAATAGTCACGGCGTTGGCTAAAACGGTAATATATGCAATAGGTGATAACCCATGTTACTAATAGGTTAAAGAGGAACATGAGAGGCATGCTAACCACTGTCTCGCTCACTTGTAACCACTCTGAAATAGTATGCATGATGTATGAAATACTATCAGAACTGCCGCCAAAGCGAGCTGCAATAGAAGGGTCTTCGCCTAGAAACTCCAGAGTAGGGTTGGCTAAATCAACTTGTGTCATAGTATTATTTGTTATTTATTAGTTTATCTTTGTCATTTTTTCTATTCTGCGTATTTTGGTCTTAAAGCGGTTATGCTTAATGTGCGGTGTGGTAAGCACAGTACCTATGCAGTATTTACTAATTTTGAAGGGATGGATGTGATGGGCAAGTAGTATTTCTGCCATCTTTGTGCGTATATGTCCATCGCTTTTCAGTTCCAGAATAACTAAATCAGGATATTCTGCTTTGTTACCGGTTATTTGGTTTTCCCAGCGAAGGTTTATATCAATCGTTAAGCGCTCTTTTTGTGCCTTATTCACTAATGTAATGCGCTGGAATAGGGTGCGTAGGTGAGGGGAGAGATGAACCAAATGATAATTGCTGTATTGGTCGATAAATGTTCCTACGGGCATCTCTATCTTGCCATAACCTTGCATATCATGGCGCAATGCAAAACTATCTACCCGCACTCGCTTTTTCTTGGTGCGCCCTTTATTCGTTTTGCGCTTTATCTCAAGGAAAGTGAGGTCTGACTCCACATATCTCCTCACGCGTATCTTCTGCCTCACTAAATGACGGTTATGGTGTAGCATATACATCTCCAGATCAGGAGTATCGTAGTAGAGTGTATCGTATGAAGCAATAAAATTGTCGTCTATTTCTTGCACGAAATAAGCATCTTGGGCGTCCTGTAAGATAGATGGCAGAATAGAGCGAGGTAAAATATACTTCGTATCTATTCTATTCATTAATTTTACGCGCTCCATTTCTGCCAACGAAATAGGCGTGTAACTACCTAATATATTTCTTAATTCTTGACTATCCACTTTTTCTCGCCTTCTCGCATGCGGAATGCTATTCACTAAAAATATACTCAAATACTTTCACCGTGTATAGTTTACCGTTTGGCAAGTAGTTATATTGTTTCGCTTTGGTGCCATCAGCGTTCCACTCGTATTTGCGAATACGCACAGGGCGGTTGCGGTCGTTGTATTCCACTTCTTCTAATACTTTCCCTGTTTTGTCGTCATAGGTGGATGTTATGCGCCAACGCTGACCGTAGGTGGCATATTCTATTTCCTCCACGCATCGGCCTTGACTGTCATACACTTTAATACGGTCCAACCATCGTGTTTTGCCCTGGCTGTCCATATTCCACTCTTTGACGGTAAGGTTTTTGCGTTTTTCACGCTTGGCTAATTGCTCGGGGGTAAGCAGGCTTTGTGCCATTCCACCCATTGTTATAGCCATGATACATAATAGTGTAAAAAGTCGTTTCATTATTCTAATTTGCTTGTAAATATAATCGTTTACTTGGTTGAACGCATAGAGAACTCACATCCGCAGTATTGCTGGTTGTAGAACGCATACTCTTTGAGTAGCGCATTTCGCCTCTCTTGCAATCCGTCTTTGCGCCAGTTCTGTGCCCAGAAATGAACATCTAACATCTTACATCCAACATCTAACATCTTACATCCAACATCTTCCGCTGCTTTCTCACCCGCTGCATTGATTTGCTCTAAGTTCTTCCATCGTGAAGAGGCGAGGGTAGTGGCGAAATAAGGTATTCCTAATTCTTGTGCTTTCTTTGCTGTGGCTAACATGCGGTAGTAAAAACAACGGGCGCAGCGTGAACCTCGTTCTGGTTCGTTCTCTAATCCGCGCATCGCCTCCAACCACTCTGCATGCGACGCTGACCACTGACTACTGACCACTGACATCTGACATCCAACATCTAACATCTGACATCCGACATCTGACATCTGACATCCAACATCCCCATCTATCCATCTAATGCCCAAACTCTCGGCATGGCGTTTGCTCTCTGCCTTGCGTATCTCGTATTCCTCTTGGGGGTATATGTTGGGGTTGAAATAGAAGATGATGGGTTCTATCTCATGTGCGCACAACCATTCCACGATGGCGGAACTGCACGGCGCACAGCACGCATGCAGCAGCACACGCCTCATTCCTTGGGGCACTATAATAGATGACATCTTCATTTTCGGTGCAAAGGTACAACAAAAATTGCATATATGCAAATTTTGCGCCATTATTTCTCTAATTTGCCCACTTCGCCTCTGCGTCCTTACGGTCCTTATAGTCCTATGGTCCTTATCGTCCTTCAATTTATCCGTCCGCTCCCTACTGTGCTTCTTCTTCCTCTTCTTCCTCCTCTAGTTTATCTAGTTCTTTTAGCTGGGCTAGTTAGACTAGTTCGGCTAGGCTCTTTATGCAGCAATCTCACCACTAATTAGCATCAGATGCCGACGGTGAGCCGACGGTCACCCGACAGTCAAAGCAAGGATAAGTATAAGACAAGTATAGAACAAAAAATAGCCCTAAACTCCTGCCATTTATACAAATTCCGCATAAATAGCTTTTTTCTTTACTTTTTTCTTGCGTATGTGCAATTTTTGTTGTACCTTTGCACGCAAAGGAATGCCTGCGGGCACTTTGAATTATCAATTGACATACAGGCGCAAAGTGTTGTGCCGCTAAATAAGCGTTATAAGCCCAGACTTGATTTTCTGAAAACTGGACACTTTCAAGAAATCATTATGTATTCAAGTACGGTTTATGCACGCTCGCGTTTTCAGCGTGAGTTTTCCGTGCGTATATTTGAATACATAAGGTAGTCCAGAACCTCAGAAAATCAAATAGAGCGAACGAAAGTTCACGCTTTTTGTGTCTATATGCTATGTATATCTTTCCGTAAGGTATTTTAACCAATCAAAATCTATATAAACAATTCAAAATTTATCATTATGAACAAGAGATGTGTTTTATTCGCTATTCTTTTATGTTGCATGTCGCTACATGCACAGTTTTTTTCAAACTTTCAAGTAATGATACCACATTACTATCCTGGCGAAGTGTATTTTATAGATGGTAGTCATGAGGCGTATGACGAGGTAGAATTGCCTCGAGGAGGGAAGAGTGAATTAAGCGTTAAAAAAAATAAAGAGGACAAAAAAAGGGAAACGATTGAAGCCGCAAACATAAAGGGCATAAAAATATGGCATGAGAAATTTCCTGATAAAGAACATGTGTTCTATTATGTGTTTGCAGAGAAATCTTCAATGCAAGGTGAACATCACTGGGGTGTTCCAGTTGCAGGTAGCAATTGGGGTGTTCTTTATGAATGTGACATGAACTATCTTGTTGATAAGAAAACTGGTGATGTTAAAATTCTGAAATATACAAGTACATATGGTCCAACTACGCCAACATTATATTACCTTAAACGCCCTGAATGGCAAGCAGCTAAACTATTGCTGGCAAATGGACGGTTTGTAAAAAGAAAAAAGGCTGCAGAACTATTTGCAGAGAAACCCGCAATATCAGAAAAAGTAAAAGAAGGGAAAATGTTTCTATCAGATATGCAATATATATTAGATGAAATGGCAGGGAATGTTAAAACAGAAAACGATACTATAGAAACACCTTCTATTCAAGAAGAAACAATTATTAATCCAAATCAAAACGGTGTAGTCGGAGACGATGAATAATTATACTTTAATCATATGAAACGAATTCTTTTGGCAGCTCTGCTGCTTTGCTTATCTGTAATTATAACTGCGCAAGGTTTGCGTCATAGTGTGTGTATTGTAGCGCCAGAATATACATCTGAGGAATACGCCCTGTTTGACAACTATAGCCTATATGTAGCACGAGCTGGTATGAAAAGCGCCTCTCGAGCATTAGTGTCTTACAAAAACGAGAATACATTTGGTTCTGGTGTTGTTATTGAATCTAATGGAAAGAAATTAGTCTTGACAAATCTTCATGTAGTAGGCTATGCACAAACGGCTACAATCACTTTTCAATTACATACTAAAACTATACGATTTACAAATTGCCCTGTAATTACTGTTTATAATTCTTCGGATTTAGCAGCTATTGTTCTTCCTGACGAATGCGAGATGGTTGCTCTGCCATTCTATACAAATGATTTGACAGAAGATATATCTATCGTAGCTGCTGGTTTTCCCGAATTGGCTGATAAACCATCTTGGCAAATGACGCGTGGTATTATCTCTAATGCCCGTTTACAGGTAATAGAAAATGCGCCATCATCGCATATTATCCAACATTCCGCACAGATAGACCCTGGTAGCAGCGGAGGTCCTCTCTTGATTAAGGAAGAAGATGGAAAATACCACATTGTTGGTATCAATACATGGAAAGCCTTCTACCGTGAAGGAGTCGGACTGGCGATAGGAGGAGAGGATATAAACGCATTCTTAAATCAAACCAATGATGTTAAAAACAAATATGTAGCAGACATTGAGATGCTTAAAAAGACGACAGGAGAGGATTGGCTATATATGTTTGAACAACTTCCTGATTCGGTTCAGGAAGATTTACGTAAACTAGACTGGAAACTACCATTGGAACCTGTTGCAAAAGCAGTCGCTATTAAAGATAGTTTAGTGGCAAAAGCAAATAAATTAAACAATCATTATGACCGTTCTGCTCCGCATATAGCAAAAGAAATGGGAACATTAAGACACATCCGCATTGTGTATGACAACTATTTCTCGATTAATCAACAAGTGGCTTTAGAGTTTGGTCTTGATTGGGGTGGATATGTAGGTACTGGTATTCGTTTTACAACACTCATTAAAAATGCTCAAGAGAAAAATTATGAAGACATATTCATAAGCGAAACTCAACATGGTTATACATTTGGGTTATATCTTGGAGGTCAAATCCCAATCGCAATAGGAAAGCATATTATAGCACCGCGTATAACTCAAAGTGCAGCCGTGGGGCCTGTAAAGACTCATGACGATTGGTTTGATATAGAACTCAATATTCTTACAGATACGCGAATGGGGTTAGATTGGCATATCCCGGTTAAGTCAGCGGCTATCGTTCTGGGAGCACATTATAATATGGATTGGCTTTGGGCAAAGGGAATGATGCAAGGTGAACCGCTGAAAAGCACATCTGATGGTTATAATTTTAATCTATACTTACAGCATGGTATAGGCGTTACAGTTGGTGTTGCTTGGTAGGTTTTATGTAAAAGTGTAATTACTCACTACTAAAGAAGGGAGCACCTCGGTGCTCCTTTCGTCGTATTTACACAAAAAAATACCCACGGGCTTGCATATATTAGAAAAAAATAGTACTTTTGCACCGAAAATAAACTAAATACCATATGAAACACCTCTTTTCTCTTTTTGTCACCCTTTGTGTTGTGTTGTCTTCTGCTTTTGCAGATGTTACCTTTACTGTCAATGTGCCTGCAGGTACGAAGTATTGCTATGTAGTAGGCGGTTTACCTGAGTTGAGTGCATGGGCGGCAGGCGCGGCTGTGCCGATGACAAAAATAGAAGGCAAGGACCAGTTTACAGTAACAATCGCAGGTATCACACCCGCGGATGTGGCAAATTCAGAGGGATATAAATACACTTGCGGACCCGATTGGAAATATGTGGAGAAGACCGCATCGGGTGAAGAAGTGACCAATCGCACAACCATCGGCAACCCCGATGTAGTAGCCAAATGGGCAAGCATCTACAATCCTATTGGCATACAAGAGAACTGGAAAATAAATAACAAAGATTACGCCGTACAAATATTATTACCCGCTAATTATCAGGCTGATAAACAATATCCAATTACCTATATGTTTGGCCGTCATCAGCGTTATCGCGATGCGGGGTCGGACACTGAGATGGGCGATCGTATTCTCTATCCCGACTCATGGGCGGTGGCGGACTCTACAGAAGCCATGCAGAATAGAGGAGAAGAGGTGGGAATCATTGTGGTTATCTATGCGCAATTGCCAGAATTAACTCCTTGGGTAAACGCTGATTTTATGGGTACGGGTCAAGCTGAACTTTTCCTGAAGAGTTTTGTGGAACACTTCAAACCTCAGTTCGAAAAGAAATACCTCGCACAAGCAACATCCACTATCATGGGAGCCGATGTGGCGGGACTCTTTGCTATCTATGCGGCTACCCAATACCCTGAACTATTCGGCGCATGCGGAGCTTTCTCTCCTGCTATTTGGTATAACAAAGCCGAACTGACCAACTACCTCAATGCTTATCAACCTGCAAAGACACAAACGCGCTTCGCTTTAGCCTACACTGCCCAAGATATGCAAACCATTAAGGCTGATATTCAATCTATAGCTGCACTCTTGGCACAGAAAGGATATACACAAGTACAAACTTGTGAAGGAAATGGTATGCACGATGACCGCTCTTGGGGAAAACTATTTCCACAAGTATTCAGTTATTTACACACTACACCTAACACCCTACAACATGTAACATATAACATTGCGCACAGCGCACAACACCTTACACTATCCACCACTTGGACCTTTATGAATGGTACCTCCTCTTCATCTCTGACCTGCGAAGGCACCACCACACAGGCGGGTTTCTATTACAAGGATGGCAAAACACCACAAGCCGCACAAATGATGGTCAAAGAAATACCCGTAGATAGCAAAACATACTCCTATTACTGGAATATGAATAATGGCGCTGACTGTAGCGGCACGACACTCATGGCAAGTCCTAAGGACATAGGATTTAAGAGCAGTCGTAAAACACTCTCATGGCAACGCGTGGCTATCTTCGAAGATGGCACCTACGAGCAGTCTGCAGCCTCCTCAGCACATTTCAAAGTGAACGGGCAAACAATGACTATCGCAGACAACTACACACTCAACGCAACTATCTCACTCACAGACAATAAGACTATCTCTGTACACTATGGTAGTGTTAACTCAGGTAGCGATATGGGAGAGTTAGTCAGCACTACGGTCTCTGAGAACTGCCTCAAGGCAAATGTGACCTATTCATACCTCACCAACCAACTACTCGTTACAGAAACAGCATGGGGTAGTTCGGATATCGACTTGGAGTATTTCCGAGTGGAACCGGCAGTGGTGAGAGTAGGCGCAACGGCGAAAATGTCCGTTAAGATTGCCAATAAGAATGGATATAAGGTGTCTTTACGTATGAACCAAAATAACCAACCATCGTCACCTATCACACTCACACAAGCTGCGGATGGAGAAGAATATTACACTATTACTTCTGCCCAGAGTGGTATCTATGGTTTTTACTTGGATATAGAACTCAATGGAACCATCACCAAAGCACATAGAGCCGTCTATCTCAAAGTGATCGGTGGCAAAGAGATAGAAACTACCATTCACCAAAACCCATACGAAGACATTGATTGGCAAACAGTAAATCAGTATAAAGCCAATTTCCACACCCATACCACTCAATCCAATGACGCCTCAGATGGATTCACAACTGCCTATGTAGTGGATAGATACTACGCGGCAGGGTATAAGATACTCGCACTCACAGACCACGATTACAACCCCTATCCATGGGAACTATTCCCACAATACATGCCTTCCGTTCCTGCCCGCTCGCCAGAAGGAATGAGAATGTTGGCTGTGCCAGGCAATGAATTGAGCAAAGATAATACCAATAGTTGGAGTGAAAGAACTGGAGGACAATTCAATCACCATAATGATTTCTTCACAGGTCGTCAGGGACAAGAGTTCGCTTCACTACAAGAGTCATATGCCTATACTTACGCATTGGGCGGTATGCAGATAATCAACCATCCAGGACAATATTGGAATATAGGTACAAGCTATACAGAAACACAAAAAGATGGACCTGGATGGCATGCCAAAAACTTCCAAACATTCCCGTCATTAGTTGGTTTGGAGGTCTATAACCAAGGAAATAGACGCCCCAATGATCGTATATTATGGGATCAAATATTAGAGCGAACAATACCAAAGCGCAATATATTTGGCTATTCGTGCGGTGATGCCCACAATAATGACCAGTTATTCCGCAATTATAACTTCATGCTCATGGAGGATTTAACCACCGATGAACTCAAAGATGCGATGAGCAAAGGAGAGAGTTATTTCTGCTACGAACCGGAGGGAACAGGACAAGGAAAAGCACCACGCATCACGGATATAAAAGTAGATGAAGAGCAGCAAACAATCACTATCCAAACAGATGGATTAGTGCATTGGATATATGCAACGGATAAAACTTCTACATCTCCTTCTTCGGCAAGAAGCACCGTAGTAGGAATAGGAAATACATTCTCGTATAAGGGGTATCAGGGAACCTATGTACGCGCATTCATTACCAATCAATTTGGAGAAACTTGTACACAACCAATTACCTTTGTAGATGAGACAGCACAAGGCATGGATGAAATTCCTGCAGAGCAAATGGCACTTATGGCATACCCTAATCCTGCTATTGATTATGTGTCTATCTTTATCAAAGATGCGCAAGTAGGGCAACCGATTACTATGTACGACATGCACGGCCGCTGTGTTCTTACACAATCCGTGGCAGGATCATATACTAAACTGGATATCAATCACTTATCACAAGGTATGTATATGGTGGTAGTAGGCAACCAAAATGCGAAAATAATTAAGGACTAACATCCAACATCAGACATCCAACTATTTATCCCAATAAATGTATTGGTATGCGCTCACTTTCTCTGCGGCTGGTTCCACAAGGAAAGTGGGCGTTTCTTTATCCCAACTCTGCTTATCACCGTTAATAGTGTCTTGAATATATGCCTGCACATTTTCAGCCCATTGTAACCAATGACGACTATTGTCACAACCTTCTTCCACCGCAGTGAAATCGTTGTAACGACTTTGGCGACCGATGATGTTATTATGTAAATCCATATAATGGTCACACGGTGCATTCGGACTCTTCCATTCCCAGAAAAGGTCCATCACAGCGTGTGACATCCATTCGCCTACATAAGTGCGAAGCAACACATTCACATAAATATGTTTGAAGGCATCGCCAGGACGACCATTGTTGGTGGCATCACCATAGTAGTAATGCGCCAATTTCTCCGCACGTGCTTTGCTCTGCATAATACGGTAAAACATTCTTGGACCACGCCATAAGAGAACAGTCAAAAGCAGATTTTCCTCCTCAAAGGACGATATATCTAATGTGTCAAAGGACTCGCGCGTAAGGAATTTAGGATGATGAATGAGTGTCTGTAGTTTCTCCCATTCACCTCGTTCTGTGGGAGTTAACTCTAATATCGCCAACTCTTGTTCCATAGGAAGTGAGTCCAAATACAAGTATAGATTACGCACATCTCTATTATGGAACTTCCCTGCTTTTTCTTTCTTAGCATTGTGTGGCGAAACGAATGACAACTCACTCCTTTTGGGAATGTAAAGAGTAGGGCGGTGCTCGTTTTGCTTGAGCATGTTGTCCACTATGCTACATACTTTGCGCACATAACCCTTATATGCTTTCTCGGGATATAGATCAATAAGGCGCTGCTCTATATAATTATCAATAGTCATTTGGCGTTGCAATAAACTATCAGCTTCCCATTGGGCGCCTAATACATAGAGCACCTCAGCTGGAAAAGTAGGCAGAAGGGTAGTATCTGCAGTTATTTTAGGGCTTGTGTTTTTCACCCGCATGGTGTGGCAACTAACCAAACTCAATGCCATCACAATGATATATATAAATCGTTTCATTGTCCTATGAGAGAATGTTATTTTCTAATAAATACAGTTATTCTTATTCATTTCCGACTGCAAAGGTACTACAAAAATTGCATATGTGCAAAAAAAGTGCTATCTTTGCACCGAAAAGTTAAATTTCTATCATATGAGAACTACACATCTTAGTCTTGTTACCATAGTTGTAATGCTAATGATAACTATGACTTCTATAGCTCAATCTAACCGATTAGATAGTTTAGGTCGCGTCTATGACGATATACAAAAAAGAGCCCAAGTAATGCAACTGGAATACGATAGCATTTATCGTATTATTGCACAATGCAAGACAGATGAAGAAATATTATTCCATTATGCAGAGATTAAAAAACTCGATAAGAAAGCACAAAAACTGGGTCAACAAACTAATAAAGTAAATAGAGAGATTGAAGTAGAAAAAGCCCGTATAGAACAACAAGAACGCGAAGCTTATCTTGCTCAAAAACAAGCAGAACTATTAGCAAAAAATCCTCTTCCTCTCAAGGGAGAAATCAACGGACATCAATGGGTGGACATGGGATTACCATCGGGTACTAAATGGGCTACATGTAATGTGGGGGCAAAGGCCATTCACGGTGTGGGAACACGCATCGCGTGGGGAGAAATAGCAACCAAGAAACTCTTCTCGCCTACTACTTATAAGTACAACGATACCTTGTTGGTCTCCTATGAGGGAAATCCCAAATATGATCTCGCTTCCGCACAATGGGGCGAACAATGGTGTACGCCTACATGGCAACAATGGGAGGAACTAATCAATCATTGCGAATGGGATTATGTCATGATAAATGGAATAAATGGCGTGTTATTTACCAGCAAGAAAACATACAATACTATTTTTCTACCAAGTACAGGTTATACGGACGATGAGTCTTATAAACTCATCTATACACAATATAATTTGGCGTATTGGAGTTCTACTGGCTCTCGCACTAATGGCGCATATTCATATATAGCCAATTACGAACAGGGCTATATGACTACTACCAATAGGTATATAGCCCATTGTGTAAGAGCGGTGTGTGTATCTCCATCTAATCTCACGCCTACTCAAAAGTAGTGCCTTGGGGACTAGTATTCTCGTCTGTGATAATAAAAACAAGAAAGACACCCACAAGGATGTCTTTTTTGTTTTGAGCCACTGGCCGGACTCGAGAATTGCCAAAGCAATAATCGACAGAGCATAGCGGCGGAGAACCATAGGTGAGAGGACGGTTCTATAAAAAAAAAGAGAACCGGAGTTCTCTTTTGAGCCACTGGCCGGACTCGAACCGGCGACCCACGCATTACGAATGCGTTGCTCTACCAACTGAGCCACAATGGCGAAAGCGCGGCGGAATTACCAAACGCGAGTGCAAAAGTACTGCTTTTTTTTGAAATACACAAGTAAATGACGATTTTTTTTGCAAGAATGGTATAAATTTTGTACCTTTGCACGCAAAACGAATAGAATTATACGATAGATGCGTGTAATAATGCGAAAAATATACATATGTGCTGCACTCCTATTGAGTGCTTTTAATGTATGTGCGCAAGTGCAAATAACTACGCATGATTCTAATATACGCACCTTGCGCGTAGTGTATTTATCTGCCATCGGAGATGAAGGACAGTTATCGGTGGCACGGCCTATATTGGTGCTCAAAGATGGTATGAATGATGGTTCGGAGGCTGATAATACGCTACATGTTAGTTTTGATGAGATGAGTCATGATGTGCATTTTTATACCTATACCATTGTGCATATGAATGCCGAGTGGAGTAGTGAGAGTGCTATCCTATCCAATGAGTACCTGAATGGCTATACCACGCAGGATATAACTGATTATGAGCATTCTATGAATACATCACGCGAATATACGCACTATGAGTTTGTCTTTCCTAATGCAGATATGACGCTCACAAAGAGTGGTAATTATCAGTTGCGTATCTATGAAGATGGTGATCCTAATAAACGAGTAGCAGAGGTTAATTTCTGCGTGGTGGACCCACTCGTGACGATTGACGCGCGTGTGCGCAATAATACGGATGTAGAATTGAGTGGGCGTTATCAGCAGTTAGATTTTGATGTGATTACTTCTGCACTACAGATAAAAGACCCCAATGAGGTCAAAGTGCTTGTGCGTCAGAATAATCGTATTGATAATCAAGTATGGCTTTCTCGCCCCACCTTTATGGAGCATAATCGTCTTCGTTATATCAATAAGCGTGAGTTGATTTTTGAGGGAGTAAACGAATACCATCATTTCGATGCGTTCTCCACTTATTATGCTGGTACGGGTATTGATCGGGTGTACCACGAGCGTGGCGATTATCATGCATTGCTTTTTCCACAGCAAGTGAATCATACCGCTTATATCCATGAGTTTGATGTGAATGGGCAATATATAGTGAACGCGGAGCGTACTTTTGATCCTGATGTAGAGGGCGAGTATATGTGGGTGTATTGGCAATTAGAGGCGGATAAACCATGGTTGGATGGTGTGGTATATATAGGAGGTGATTTATTTGGCAATACGATGGATTTGCGCAATAGAATGCAATATGATGATACGAATAAATGTTATTGGTTAACATCACTCGTTAAGCAAGGCGGTTATGACTATCAGTATTGGTTTGTGGGTAAGGGTAATCAGTTGTCCAAATTGGTTAATAAAGGTGCAAGTACAGAGCGCACAGAAGGTAGTTTCTGGCAGACAGAAAATGAATACGGCGTGTATGTCTATTGGCGGCCATTCGGTTCGCGCTACGATCAATTAGTAGGAACAATGGTCAAGGTGAGTAGTGAGTAGTGAGTACAGAGTAGTGAGTACCATTTAGTGATATAAAAAAATCGACCCGTGTGGGCCGATTTTTTTATTGCTTGTGCTATGAGAGTTTAGTCATCAATATGCTTGAAATTATTTTTGCTATCGAAAACTAAATCAATCTCATTATTCAATTCAACATCTTGCTCCCATCTATCATACGAATATTCAGTAATGATAGCTTGTGGGAAATGTGCCTTTATGTAGGCAACGATTTGTGAATTGATTAATTTTTCTGGTAAACCAAGTTTGCTCTCTGCTTTGAGCAGTTTGGCATTCTCGTCAAATTCTAATTGTACACCATTGGTAAGTACAAACTCATACTCGTTGTGCGAAAATTCTTTCTCAATGGTAATGAGTTGTACTTGATCTTGTGTAAAGCATTTTAAAACCTCTTGTTGAACGCCGTTAGGCAGGTTTTCGAATGCGATAGGTTGTTTACCGCGTGCGCAAGCACTGAATGTGAGTGCGCACAGTAGTGTAACTACTAATGTGACTCTTTTCATACTGATTTGTTGTTTTAAGTTGTTAATTGGCTTTATTTGTTTATTCTGGCCTTGATGGCTTCAGATTCCTTCTCGTAGCCAGGTTTGTCTAATAATGCGAACATATTCTTCTTATATGCCTCTACACCCGGTTGGTTGAATGGATTAACGCCTAATACATAGCCAGAGATACCACATGCGCGCTCGAAGAAATAGATGAACTGACCAATGTTGTATTCGTCAATTTTCTCGAACGAGATATGTATATTTGGTACTCCGCCGTCTATGTGCGCCAATTGTGTACCGAGTTCAGCCATTTTGTTTACTTCGTCTACGCGTTTTCCTGCGAGGAAGTTGAGTCCGTCGAGGTTCTCTTCGTCCATTGGAACGAGTACTTGCTTGTTAGCCTTCTCGATAGAGATAACTGTCTCAAAGATAGTGCGTTCTCCTTCTTGAATCCATTGACCCATAGAGTGTAGATCGGTTGTGAAATCCACTGCAGCAGGGAAAATACCCTTGTTATTCTTTCCTTCTGACTCGCCGTATAATTGCTTCCACCACTCAGAGAAATAGTGTAGTTTTGGGTTGAAGTTCACGAGTATTTCTATTTTCTTACCGCTCTGGTAGAGTGCATTACGGATGGCAGCGTATTGGCAAGCTGGGTTTTGCGCGTATGCTATTTCTGCTGCGGTAGCTTTCTCCATGTCTTGTGCACCTTTAACGAGTGCGTAGATGTCTCCTCCAGCTACGGCGATCGGCAGTAATCCCACAGGAGTGAGTACGGAGAAGCGTCCACCTACATTGTCTGGAATGACGAATGTCTTGTATCCCTCTTTGGTAGCGAGTGAGCGGAGTGCTCCTTTGGCTTGGTCGGTGATAGCCACGATACGATTGCGTGCCTCTTCTTTGCCTACTTTTTGCTCAAGAACGGTCTTGAGTAAGCGGAAAGCGAGAGCGGTCTCTGTGGTAGTGCCTGATTTAGAGATGTTGATGATACCGAATTGCTTATCATCGATGAACTCCATAAGTTCAGCGAGGTAGTCCTCACCAATGTTATTTCCTGCGTAAACGACATATGGGTTTTTGCGGTCAGTGGCTTGGTATGCGTCAAAAGCGGATGCGAGTGCGTCGTTCACAGCGCGTGCGCCGAGGTAAGAACCGCCGATGCCTGCAACGATAACCACTTCGCATTTATTGCGTAGGATATTCGCTGTGTTTTGTATATCATCGAGTTCGTCGTTTGTGATAGAAGATGGTAGCGTAACCCATCCAATGTAGTCGTTACCTGCTCCTTGTCCGTTTTCCAGGAGTGCGTTAGCGGCAACGGTTTGTTTTTCTAATAATTCGAGAGCTTCTGCTTGTAAAAAGCTAGCAGCGTTAGTGAGTGTAAGTTTCATATGTTGTTATTGTAGTTTATTTGTTAATGCTTTAATAATTGGTTTGGCTTTTTGTCTATTAAATAGTATTTCGTACATAGCGTCCACGATAGGAATGGCTACTTGTATGCGTTCGTTTGTTTTGTGTATGGCTTGTGTGCCGTAATATCCTTCTGCTACCATTTCCATTTCCATCTGCGCTGCTTTGACGGAGTATCCAAGTCCTAACATCTGTCCGAACTGTCTATTGCGTGAGAACTGCGAATATCCTGTTACGAGCACATCTCCCAAGTATGCCGAGGCGGTGACATCACGCGGAACATTGCTTACGGCCGTAGTGAAGCGTTGTATTTCTTGTAGCGCATTACTTAGTAGCACGGCTTGGAAATTATCTCCGTAGTGCAATGCTTGGCACATGCCGGCGGCAATAGCATAAATGTTTTTCATTACTGAACTATATTCCAGTCCTATTACATCGTTGGAAGTAGTGGTGTGCACATAGGGTGTTTGGAATAGTTTAGCCCATAGTTCTGCATTGTGTCTGCTCTCGCAACCGATAGTAAGGAAGCTCAGTCTCTCCAGTGCAATCTCTTCCGCGTGGCAAGGGCCTGTGATGACGCCTAACTGCTCCATAGGAATGCCAAAACGCTGGTGTAGGTAGTCGGTGATGAGTATATTATCGTCAGGCATCATACCTTTGACCGCATTGATGACGATTTTATGCCTCATGTCACGGCGTATCTTATTGAGTGTCTTCTTGATATACGGTGAAGGTATGGCAAGAATGAGCACATCGGATTGCGCAACTGTTTGGTTGATATCCGAGGAGAAGTGTATGCGTCCTACATCGAAGGATGCCATGCTGAGGTAAGTAGGGTTTTTGCCTGTAGCGATAAACTCGTCGATGGCTTCTTGTCGGCGGATAAACCAATTGATTTCGGCTTGGTTATGCATTACCATTTTGGCGAGTGCGGTAGCCCAAGAACCCGAACCCAATATTGCAACTTTCTTATACATGTTGTTTCTATTCTATTTATGACAAAAATTATGCCAAATATGTATGGTGCTTTACGCCTCTGGTTTCATGGTAGGGAAGAGTAGTACTTCCTGAATAGTAGGTTGTCCTGTCATGAGTATTGCGAGTCGGTCGATACCGATACCGATACCTGATGTAGGAGGCATACCATATTCGAGTGCGCGCATGAAATCGTGGTCAATCACCATTGCTTCGTCGTCTCCCTTGTCGGCAAGCTTCATTTGCTCTACAAAGCGGTTGTATTGGTCAATTGGGTCATTGAGCTCGCTGTATGCGTTAGCCAACTCTTTGCCGTTCACCATGAGTTCGAAGCGCTCGGTGAGTCCTGGTTTAGAGCGGTGCATCTTGGTGAGTGGTGACATCTCCACTGGGTAATCGGTGATGAAGGTAGGTTGGATGAATGTGCCTTCGCATGTCTCTCCGAAGATTTCATCAATGAGTTTACCTTTACCCATGTGTTCAGTATCTTCTACGCCTAATTTCTTTGCCTCTACGCGTATCTCTTCTTCGCTCATGGTCGAGAGGTCGAGGCCTGTTTTCTCTTGGATGGCTTCAAGGATAGGCAAGCGGCGGTATGGTGCTTTGAAGTCGATCTCTTTGTCTCCTATTTGCACTTTGGTGGTGCCATTCACAGCTATAGCGATTTTCTCAAGTAATTGCTCGGTGAAGGTCATCATCCAGTTGTAGTCCTTGTATTGCACATAGAGCTCCATGCAGGTAAACTCAGGGTTGTGGCTGCGATCCATTCCTTCGTTGCGGAAGTTGCGTCCTATCTCATACACACCTTCAAATCCACCTACGATGAGTCGTTTGAGATATAACTCTGTAGCGATACGGAGGTACATATCCACATCGAGTGTGTTGTGGTGTGTGATGAATGGTCTTGCGCTTGCTCCGCCGGCTATTTGCTGCAGAATAGGTGTTTCTACTTCTGTATAACCTGCTTCGTCAAATACTTGGCGCATAGTACGCACTATAGTGGCGCGTTTGAGGAAAGTGTCTTTTACGCCTTCGTTCACTACGAGATCCACATAACGCTGGCGGTAACGCTGCTCTGGATCGTGGAATCCATCGTATGCTACGCCGTCTTTGTACTTAACGATAGGTAGTGGTTTGAGTGATTTAGCGAGGACGGTCAGTTGCTTAGCGTGTACGGATATTTCGCCCATTTGTGTGCGGAATACAAATCCCTCAATACCGATGAAGTCACCGATGTCAAGCAGTTTTTTGAATACAATATTGTACATCTGTTGCTCAACGGTGGTAGGTTGTTCTCCTTCTGGTGTAGGCGCTTGGATGTCGTCACGGCTGACATATACTTGTATGCGTCCTTTGGAGTCTTGTATCTCGATGAAGGATGCCTTACCCATGATGCGTCGTGACATGAGTCGTCCGGCGATACGGATTGGTTCTCCGCTGTGCCATTCGCCTGTTATTTTCTCGCTTCCCTCTGGCAGTGGTTCATCTACGAAGTGTGCTTTGACATCCGTGGAGTAACCGGTAACTACATACTCATCTGCTGGGTATGGGTTGATGCCGAGATCTCTCATTGTTTGCAGACTTTGTCTGCGTACTAATTCTTGTTCTGAAAGTTCCATTATATTGTATTTTTATTATGTTCTCTATACTCACTACTAATTATTAATACTAACGAGGACTGCTAGCATAAGCGATAGTCCGAGTTAAGAGCGGAGGCATTAGGAGCCCGTCCATTAAGCGGAGTGGTATGGACCATTGCGACTAATTGACGAACGCGACACTCACTACTCTCTACTATTTGCATAAATACAAAATCGGGTGCAAATTTACAACAAAAACTGCACATACGCAAATAATTGGGTGCTTTTTTTGCCAAATAGAATGTAATTCTATGTTTTGTGGGCGGAAATATGCTGCATATGCTCGCATACATGCGGCATATAGACGAACACTAAACGGAGTATGTAATACAGGCAAAAAGACACCCATCTTTGCGTATGCACCGCAGGATGCGACCGTACCTTCGAAGGGGCCCCTGTTGAAAACAAGGGGGAGTAGGTCGAATTTACAACTTTTATATGAGGTAATCAATCAGCCACTCTCGCGCCACTCTTGTGTATCAAAACCGACCTCTTTCCTTTCGGGGAGAGTCCTCTAAACTCAATGAAAGGGATTAAGGTTCAAATTGTGCGTCTAACATACGCATAAGATACGCGTAACATACGCTGTTTTGCAATAGTTATTCGAATACAATTCAATGCCTTTTGATTAGTAAACCTTTTTCGTACTCCTGTCAACCTTTTCAGGTATTAAATCAACCCTTTTAGTTATCGAGTCAACCTTTTTCAGTTTTAGTCAGGTATAGTATGGTCGCGGTGAGGTCGCGGTGTGGTCGCGATGTGGTCACGGTGTGGTGGTGTTATTGGAGCGATGCGCCATGCATCCGCCATGCACCCTATTGTGACGTTCAGGATGCAAACGAGATGCGAACGGTGGAGAATGCTAAGCGGAATGAGACATACGGGACGAATACGGGACAGATACGGGACGATAGCGACATCAAAAAAAAGCGTATAGTTCAAATAAACCACTGACTAAAACTGAAAAAGGTTGACTCGATAACTGAGATGGAATCTTAAAAATCGTAAACTTTTGACTCGACACCTAAAAGGGGTGATTTAATACCTGAAAAGGTTGACTGAGAGCCTAAAGAGGTTTACTATTTTAAAAGACGATGCAAAGATAGTGCAAAAAAATGACATACGCAAATTTTATTACTATACGAGATGCAATTTTCATTAAACCTATACCTTTAACTTTTGAAAATTATTGTTTTCCTCATACACCTGCGCAGGTGTGCGCATATTTAGACTGAGATGAGGACGTAAAGTATTGTATGTGCGGATTGCGTGATCTACTATTGGCATAGCTTCAAGCAGGTTCTTAGGAGTCGGTAGCGGCTCCAGGAATTCATTCTTGATAATTCCGTTAACTCGCTCCGCCATCCCATTATCCGTTGGATTGCTGTCTTCTGTCATGCTGATGCGTATATGATGATCCTTGAGCAGCGTTATATACTCATCACAACAGTACTGAACGCCGCGATCCGAATGGTGGATAGTTCCGCACAGATTGCCGCCTCCGGCATGGCTAATGGCTTGTCGCAGGGCCTCTATGGTGTACTTGGCTTCCAGAGTCGGTGCCAGAACATAGCCGATAATCATGCGCGAGAAAGCGTCCGTCACAAGATGCAGATAACAAAACTTATCATCCGTGGCGTAGATATATGTTATATCGCACACCCACAGCTGATTAACATATGTAACAACGAGTTCTTTGACAAGATTTGGATACTTAAAGTAAATGTGGTTTGAGTTCGTAGTGTGATGCGATTTGCGCGGAGGGATGATTAGCTTATGCCGATGTAGCAAGTTTAAAAACTTGTCTCGTCCCATACCCAAGGCATCGCCAAGCACAGAAAGGGTAAGATAGTATAACTTGAGACCACCTATAAGAGGCATTTCTGACCGATAGGTTGCCACAATGGATAATATCTCGCGTTCTATTTCTAACTCGCTGAAAGACTTGCGTTTGTGTTTGTAATAGGCCTGCTTAGACTTGCCAAACAGCCCGCAGAGTGTCTCCATGGTTTCGTATGGATAATCTACGGACAGGCGTTCTACTGTTTGGCACCATCTTTTTTTAGCAGGTCGATGCCGTCTTCCTGTTTGACAATCTCAAGAAGACGCTCATAGCCTGCCACGCGGAGTTTGTGATACTCCGCCTCGCGACGGAGACGCTCGTTCTCCACGCGCAGGTTCTCAAGGGCTTGGTCTTTCGCATCCATGTGAATCGAATTGGAGTACAAAGATACACTTTTTTCTTGAGATGTGCAAGTCCTGAGCCAAGAAGATAGTGTTGTTAGCGGAATATTCCACTTGCGACAGCATCCTGCCTGGCTCATGCCGGACTGAAAATAGTCATCCAAAACTTGTTGTTTGAACGATTGAGAATAATGATTTAGTGTTCGCTGCATAAAACTAAAATCTTAAAATTTGACACTTTTTATTCGTTTTATGAGTAAACCTATTTCAGTATAAGACACCACCGCCACTCATGATGGGTGGCGGTGGGGATTAAAACGACTAAACGGTTAGGCGGTGAGTATTTACTTCACTTCTTGTCCTTGCATGGTGTAGGTCTTACCATTGCGGAGGATGAGCACTTGACCGTCTTTTACCACCTTTGTACTTTGTACTTCGTCACCATGTACCTTATCTATACCTTTTGGGATATCTATACTATCTATTCGACTAACATAATCGGAACTTAACTGTAGGAGAGTAAGATGGTCAAACCATTAAGGTTTGCAAATTGAAATTCTATGCAAAGATAAAAAAAAACGGAATTATCTATTTTAAACTTGTAATTTTTAACGGAATTATCTACTTTAAACTTGTTAATAGTTTATGTAATAGTAGTATCCTCTGTTTTTTATTAACTATGAATCTGTTCCCATTGCGTTTGGGCGTTTTCGCGGTTTGTAATTTTTGGAAGAATTGCAGAGGGAGCATTTAACCATTTTGGAACATTAGTTATCATATATTGATATATTGTAGTATTGCTACCTTTTCTATTTACCATTAACAATTCACCATTATCTATTTTGAAACTAACATCCCATCCGTCTGCAATAACATGAAAATGAGGAGGAGTATGGTCATTACTCCATACTTTCAGTTCCCATTTGTTATGTGGAAATAATCCGTTACCCGATTCGCGTAGATTAATGCGTGCCATTTCACATAGTGGTTCTGTATGGACATTAGAAGGTGTCTCGTCATAGTTTAATGATAAACATCCTTCATTAACATCAACCACATTTTTTTCGATATTGTGAAACTCATCAAACTTCTTAATATATTCCATATTTTCTATAATTATTTGTGTGATAACTCAAATATTTTGAATTAGTTGTATTTATCTACTAATTAAAAAAACCTACTTCTACTTTTTTAGTTTTTGAAACAATTCATCTGTTGTTATGTTCTCTTCCCAATAATCAATCAATATCTCTTTGTTTTGTACAATCCACTGTTTAACCTCATTTATTTGTGCTTGACTGATTTTGATTTTATTCAAATCATTGCTGTTTAACAATATCTTGGGATTGTCTGATATGGAAATAGGAATCAACTCATGGATTTGGACTCTTGTTTCCGTATTGTTCTGGAATTTAATTCGTGGTAGGTTATGCTGTCCAGTTGATTGTGTGTTGTTGGTTTGCACCCAAACAATAACATCCAACCCCGTGGTGCTTTGTGAAATGTTTGCCATTTCCAATAACATTTCATCAGTATAGACGGTATTCAATAGTTCATCTATTGTTTCGTAATTCTGGTCTTCAATAAATTCGTCAAACTGCTTAATATTTTTCATATTCTTTAATTTATCAATAGTTCGTTATATCTCCACATCGCCATCGGTGCAATGGACAACTTTGGCAGGAACCTCACTATTCCAATCGTCTTGTAAAATAATTTCTTCCCATTGCGCTATAGTGCCTTGGTATGTGATGGAGGTCAAGGATGAGCAATCATAGAAAGCACATTCTCCAACACTTGTGACACTATCAGGGAGCGTGATAGAGGTAAGCTTTTTGCAACCATCGAAAGCATAATCTTCTATACTTGTGACGCGATTGCCAATAATGATAGAGGTCAGGGATTCGCAACCATAGAAAGCCGAGTCTTTAACAGTAATAACACTATTGGGTATAGCAATGGCGGTTAGCGATGAGCAACGATAGAATGCATTATATCCAATACTCGTGACGCTACTGGGAATAGTAATAGTGGTTAGAGAGGTGCATTTTTCGAAAGCTCGGTTTCCAATAGCCGTAACGCTGTCGGGAATAATGATGGAAGTTAGCGTTTTGTAATCCAAGAAAGCCCATTGTTCAATACTCTTGACGCCGTCTGGGATGGTGGTGCTTTGGCAACCGCAAACAAGGGTGTCTGTGTCCGTTAGGATAATTGCATGGCAATTCTGTCGGCTATCATACATGGTATTACCTTCTGCTACTACAATAGAAGTGAGGCGTTCGCAACCCGCAAAAGCCCCTTTGCCAATACTCGTAACGCTATCAGGGATAGTGATGCTGGTTAGCGAGGAGCAAGTAGAGAAAGCCCCGTTTCCAATAGTAATAACGCTGTTTGGGATAGCAATGGATGCCAGCGATGAGCAACGATAGAAAGCCCCCTCTCCGATAATGGTGACACTATCGGGAATAGTAATGGCAGTCAGCGAGGAACAACCTATGAAAGCATAATCTCCAATCATCTTGACGCTATTTGGGATGGTAATAGTGGTCAGCGATTTGCAACCCTCGAAAGCTCTCTTTCCAATACTCGTGACGCTATTGGGAATAGTAATAGCGGTCAGCGATCTACAATCGTAGAAAGCAGAATTTACAATGCTTGTGACGCTGTTGGGGATAGTAATGGAGGTTAACAATGTGCAAGATTGGAAAGCTCTCGATCCAATAGTCATGACGCTGTTGGGAATAATGATGCTAGTCAGCGATTGGCATCCACAGAAAGCCCATTCTCCAATAGTTGTGACGCGATAGGTGACTTTGTTAAGCACTACAGTCTCGGGGATGACGATAGCACCCTCATAGCCACCACTCTTTTCGGCAACCTCTGCGGTCAATGTCTCCTCATTGAGGTGGTAATTGATACCATTGATAATTTCTTCTTTCACACGAAATAATATAGGTTTCATAATTGTTATGGTTTATTATTTTTAAATCCCCCTCGAATCTCTCTGTAATATATTTCACATTCTGTATTATTTTGCAAAAAACAAGTCTTAGATAATTCTGTTATTTTTCATTTTTTACAAATACAACAAAATATCATTTCAATCAATGATTGTCAACAGACAATATTTCGAATTGAAAACTGAAAATTTAATTTTCAACATTCACCTTTCAATTTTAAATTCAAGCCCAAACCATTTATTGAACAACTTTTCCAGACAAAATACAGCGACATCTCCAATCAATTCATCATATACATCATTGAAAGCTAAATATTTTTTCCGACTGCTCTCATTTTCCAACTCATGCAGTTTCTCTTGATACTTAGGATATAAGGCATGTATTTCAGATTCCAATTCTTTAATTCGTTTACAGTCCTCATAACCTTGTATCAGAAACGCTTCGGCATCGCGTATCAGTTCCAGTTTACATAAAAACGCATCAGGATAAGGAGAGTCCATTACAATGCTAGTGCTGGCACGCGACTGATTCGTGAGTACACCTTTAAGGAGCGTTCCATCAGGAGCAACGGTTTCAATTTCCTTATGTATCACCAGTTCTTCATTAACAGCCTGAACTATGCCCCAGCACAACAATTCGTTTGTAAGTTCATCGTATTCACCGCTTCGTATTATTTCCACACATCCATCCATTAGTTCTTCTTTATTCATAGCAGCGATGTCGTAATCGTCATACTCCTCTGGATCATAATCACTTGTGATATAAGGCATCACTGTCACCAGAGCCTCTTTTCTCGCCATTGCTGAAAGCGGCAAGTCAAGCCAAGCGAGTCGTTCGAGCCATTGTTCCGCAGCACAATATATCACAGTCCTAGAACCCAGACTGACGCCACACTGATTGATGTAAGCTTTTGTAAGTAATGTAAGAGCAGACATGACGTCGTGGCTTTCACCCTTCTTTGCGTAAGATTCTATTAATTCGTAATTCATATTAAAATCCTATTTCATTTATATTAAACACACTTCTGATATCCTTTGAGTAATTTCTTCTTATGCTCTTCATTCATTTTCAAAGTATTTGCTGGGAAACACTGTACTATCTCTGGATGGCTATGGCATTCCATATATCCCTCATCGCCATCAAGAGTGACATAACGATCATCGCTATAGTCTAGCCCAATACCAAACATTCGTGTATTCGCTAGAATTCGTTTTACAGCATCTCTGTCAGGCGGAAGCGAACAGACGACTTCAAGAGTAACAGTGTCGCCTCCAAACACTTCCACCAAATCACCGAGACGAAATTGCAACTCGTCTTCATCTCTACCGTAAAAAGGTTCATGATTATCGTTTTTATCCGCTATCTCAGACGCTGCGCTCTCCGCAAACAATTTACCATCACGGGTATAAGTTCGTGTTCGCTGCGACCAAGAATGATAGCAATGTACTCCGACTGGCACCTCGCGAATAAAGAAACAGTATCTGTCTTCTGAATTTTCAGCAACCAGTTCCGCAATCTTTGCTTCCGCTTCCTCTAGAGTATGAAATAGGAACTCCTCTTGATGATACACATCAAACTCTGGATATGACGCTTCTTCAAGATCTGAAATCACATATCCATCCAAGCGATAGATAACATCTTCGTATGGAATATACCATTCATCTTGACTGATTTCTTTTGTAATCTTTCTTTCCATATTCATTTAGTTTTTCGGAATTATCTATTTTAAACTTGTAATTTTTAATAGATTATATTCATTAAATTTTTTTGATTCCATCCAACAAGTCATCAATATCCATATCAGAATGTTGCCAATAGTAAAGGAGTATATTCTTATTTATTTGCACCCATTTTATGATTTGTTTAAAAATTTTAGTACTCACAATATTTGGATTACCAATTAATACTTTTGGGGAGTCTTCTATAGACATTGAAAAACTTTCATCATTACTACTATTATATACCTTTATTCTTGGTCCATTTTGTCCTTCTTTGCTGCTAACATAAATTCTTGTATTGATACCTGTTCTCCTTTGAGATAAATTAGCCATTTCACATAGTGGTTCGGTATGGATATGAGAAGGTGTCTCGTCATGGTTTGTATGTTTTCCATATTCTATAGTTGTAAGTGATATGACATTCAGCGTCAAAACTTGCATATCAGATAACAGATATTCGCCATATTCAATATAGTCGGAAATGGTTTGGGTTCTTTCCTCGGTCGAATTCAACACTTCCATACTATCTCTCAAAGCATCGTGCCATTTTGGAATCAGTTCGTTGAGACCATCTTCTTCATGCATCCTATACAAATTCTCAATGATGTAAATTGCCTGCTTTACCGAATATTTAGTTTCTTTGGACTCATTGACCATTTTATTGACCTCTTTCATGAAATCATAATTGTTCTCAAAATCCGACATAGCTTCTTGGAATATTTCTTCAGATTGTATTCCATATATCATTTTTGTGAATGGATCTCCAGATTGTCCAATTACTCTATTGTAGTGAACCATATCCTTCTTTGATGGTGTAATATGGTTATCAGGCACCTGTAGTATTTTACTTGCAACGGTATTAGGTATTGGGTATCCATTATGTTTTTTGAAATAATGTTCTATGATACCACTGACTTCTACACAATAATACAATTCAATATTATAAATCATTTCGGAAGAATCATCTATACACATCGCTTTGTCTCCATTGCTAGAAACACTTTCAAAAATGGTTTTGAAATAGGTCTTGTGAAATTCCTTTTTGTATTTAAGCAAAAACTCTTCTAATTTATCATCTTTATCAATTTTATCCATCGCTTTTGCCCACTCCCATAATGTTCTATTTCCTATTCTACTATCAATGTCAATATTCATTATATCAATATACATATTAAATGAACCAACTCGATCTGTCCTTTCGTTTAGACGATTTTGTATGTCTTGTTTAACTTTGTTGAATGCTTGTTTTGTGCCATTTACGCAAACTTCATAATCAGACAAAGAGGATATCAATTCATCAGCAACTTCATCGCAAGTTTCTAGTTGGTATTTTCGCAGTGTATGGGCTATATCAAGTTGTTTGAACTGCTGCCATAAAAAAATATGTTTCATACTATTTTTCGGAATTATCTACTTTGAACTTATGGTTTAATATCCACCATTCGATATATCTATTTTGACTAATATGTCTTGTCTTCAGTGTCTCTTATGGAGTCAATTGAAATGTCAGTCTCCGTATATATAAAATCCTTACCAAAACCGTGTATATCAATGTAATATTCGGCATTTTCGGGAAGTTTGTTCAAGATTACCTCATACTCAACAAAATCACCAGTGAATTTGTTATCCTTGATTTGTAGTTTCTGTGAAATGGATTTCATCATATCCACATATTCTGGATTTGATGTATTTCCCAAATACAAGTAAATACGTGGAGTATTTGAAATGAATTGTGCTTTTGCATATTGGGCAAGAATACCATTTTCCTTTATTGACTCTGCATTGTAGATGGGTGAAGTGTGATAAGCATACTTATGATATTTCATAACCATCTCCTTTATGCTCTCTTGCTTTTGGGGGTCAAACATCAACAACATCCAGATTCTACCAACTTTGTCCTTATATGTGGCTTTCTTTGCTACAGAATAACCATTATCATCCATAAATTCAGTAATCATATCAACATTCTTCTTGATATCGGGGATCAACATTACCATGCTCATTGTAAGAAAATCAGGATAATCTTCCATTAGACACTTTACTTCAATGTAGTCAAAACCGTTGGGTAACTGTACTTTGATCTGAAACTCCGACATCTTCAACTGGTTCATCGCACGACTGACAACATCAATGGCACTTTGGATCCCATTGGTATTGTTTTCCCTTTCCTCATACAAATAGTCCTCATCAAGGGAAAACCAATTCACCGTATCATACAACGGTTCGTAATCAATATATGCTTTGTCTAATTCCGACATCGGAATGTTGTCAAAGTCAAAAATATCAAGTTCCTCGACTTCTTTTTCGGTCTTGAAATCCTCAAAATTTTCTATATGTTTCATATTCTTCAATAGTTCGTTATACCTTTACATCTCCATCGGTGCAATGGAGAACTGCGGTTGGAATGGGTGTTTTCCAAAAATAACCTAACTTTATTTTTTTCCATTGGGCTAAAGTGCCTTGGTATGTGAAGGAGAGCAGCGAATCGCAACCATCGAAAGCATGGCTTCCAATACTCGTTACACTATTTGGAATGCAAATCTCTTTCAGGGGTTCGCAATCTAAGAAAGCATTCCATCCAATACTCTTAACACTATCGGGGATAGTGATAGAGGTCAGAGGATAGCAAAATGCGAAAGCCTTCTTTCCTATACTCGTGATGCGATAGGTGCGTTCGTTAAATACTACAGCCTCGGGGATAACTATATCACCCTCATAGCCTCCACTCTTTTTGATAACCTCTGCGGTCTTTGTCCAACCGTTGAGACGATAGTTGATACCATTGATAATTTTTTCTTTCATAATTGTTGTAGTTTATTAACTTCAATTTAGGTTAGGATTTGATCCAGATGTTGTTTTGCTTTTTTCAATTGAGTGGACAGATACTCATAATCTTCCTCATAATTTTCTCTTGGACCTTCTTCATGAAGCACACCATCAATCTTACTAAAGTGCCATGAAAATAATTCAAAGCACCCATCGGCCTCTTCTAGATTCTCAACAAAGGCCTTATTCTGCACATCATTGCAGAAAATTTCGTCATTAAATATAGGTTCTAACTGTTTGGAGAGTTTGTTAAGCTGCTCCACAGCATCTTCCAATCCTCTGAGTAAATCATAACTTTCATACCAATCCCATGGCCAGTACACTAAGCTATCCGTCTTTTCAATTATCGACTCCAGGTCTTGAGCTACCTGCTTAACTATTTCTAAGTAATTTGCTGACATATATAATTATTTTCTGAATTATCTACTTTAAACTTGTGATTAAAGTGTAATATTTTCGTTCGCTATTTAGTTTAATATAATATTTTTGTGTTGTATTGCGTTAATGCAATCTTGACAATAATGTCAAAACCGTAATACTTTTCGGCGCATATGATTCCATCATAACTTGGCATGCACTTTTTATAGTCTGACCGCCACCTATTGTGTCATCAATGATAAGAATATCCTTGTCTGTTATATATTTTGATTTCCTTGCATATCTTGATGTGGAGACTTTGAATGTGTCAGTCAAGACATTTCTCATCTCACGATCTTTTACGAAATGTCGTGAAAACATACCCCCACGTTCGTTATCCATATCATCAAAAAATGATTCAAGTCTATTATATGCTTCATCAAAGTCATCGCCATAAAACGATCTAAACTTAGAATCTTTTTTCAATACTATCTCATCTACTTCTTCAACGGTCAATTTTGAGATAGCACCCTCTATTAAATGTGAATCTTTTGATTTTGACATTATTACTTCCGCTATGTGTCTGTTCAACTGGTTTCCACTCGGAATGAGAATAGTAACACCGATGGGGTGTGTTTTTGCAAACTTCTCTGCAATCAATTCAAATTGTTTTTCAATCGCCTCACGATCTGACTCTTCTCTAAATTCCCATCCCATTTCACCTTTCAATGCATAAATTAGAGGATTTCCGTCATCTTTCTTGCCATCCTTTGTGCGTTTGAATATTGACCACACTTCAACATCTGTCATTATTTCTTTATCTATTGTCGGATTATTTTCTAATGAGGTATCAACATATTTTTCCTCTGTAGGTGTGAACCATACTTTCATAGTCTTCTTGTCAAAGTCTATACCCTCGTTAATAAATTCATCAAACTTCTTTATATTTTTCATATTCTATAATTTATTGTGATATAACTCAAATATTTTCAATTAGTTGTGTATCTATTTATTTATATTTATGCCACTGTCATTCCTACACACTTCAAAAATGCAACATCATAATCCCTGTTGTTCAATCTGAAACAGAACTCATTCCACATATCGTTGCAGGTGTTTCACGGAAATGTGATGAAATATTCCATAGTTTTTATATTTCGCTGCTACTATAAAATTTATAGCAGATGTCTTGTCTGGAAAGCGTTTGGTAAATTCAAAATGTGTCATATTTGTATAGATTTTATGTTCTCGTTACAAATATAATATTATTTTTTGAAAAAACCAAATAAAAACAAGTCTAAAATAGATAATTCCGATTATTTTTTATCCAAACAATTCTTTAATAACCCAAATGACAATCACAATTATGACCAAGGCGACGACGATATATAGTGCTATCAAACCAAGCATCAGCAATATGTCAAATATCAGAAAGTCCGTTGCGAATATCCAACACACAAGACATATCAGAAGTGCTATTGCTGCTATACTGATGATGTATGATAAACATCCTCTCATAATTGTTAGTTTTTCGGTATTTATGTTAATAACTTGCTATCTGAAGGATTTATTCAGAGTTTTTTTTCATGTTTTGTGCGACGAGCTTGACAAATTGGTAAGGCAGTGTCAGGCAGTAAACTCCCATTTGCAGATATGCGAGAGTTGTACAATAGATTTTTATGCAGGCACAAATCAAATCCTGATGAGTGATAATCCAAAGAGCCAGCGTGCGCTTGAAATCTTTCTTAAGTAATCTAAAGAATTCTGACATAGTTAGCTTAAATTTAAAAATTACATTTTTCTTGAATGAGTAAGTACTAAAGAGCGAGACAAGAGTCCAAACAGCTGACTGTCTAACTCTTTGGCACAATCACCCTCAATGCAGATGTAAAAATATTTCTCAGGAATCACTGCGTTAACAGGTCAATCCTTTGCAGCCTGTGAACGAACGATTGCCATATTAAAATACTCCCAGATAAACACCATAGCCATAGTGTCTAGTTCGCAATAACGCAGTAATGCCTCGCGCAGGGCGTCGTCCCAGATATCATCTTTGCAGAACATCAGTTTGGAGTAGGCAGTAAGAGCTGCACCACCATTCGCCACGGTCATATCCTCATCCTCTTGACTGTCACTATCATCTATGTTCTCGCCTATCAGCTCGCCCACCGATTGCAACAGATGATAAGGGTTATCCACCTTGCTATCCTCTGTATAAGCTATCCAAGCCATCGGACTTTCATGAGAGATATTGAGACTTGGAATCTCCGTTCCATAGATAGCTTCTTGGTATTTCTCTTGCAAGAACTTGCTGGTATTCAGTACAGCAGGTAGTACTTGCTTGATCGAATTGCTATTGAGCATTTCGTCGTATTGATAGTAATAGCGTTTCACTACTTCCTGCAAATCCACCATATTGCGTTCGCCTATATGCACATATACCTTGTCATCCTTGAGGTAGGTAATGCTATCTATAAACGCCATAAGTTCATCCTTATCTGCTTCATCCGATGCTTCCAACTGGCGATATATAGCACGCAAGATACTATTCTCGTGAGTGGCATAGCGGAATATGGTGCCATCGTCCTTCGTCAGTTCTTCACGCAGATGGCGCACGAACTCAAAATTAGGGAACTTCTGTACATCTTCATTCAGATATTGCCCCGCATGGCGAATAGTATAGCCACCGTCGGTAGTTTTCTCAATGATATGGTGCGAGAACTGAAACGCCACTTGCTCGTATGGTCGCATTCCCTTGTACATAGGTAGCGCTACAGCAGTAGTTTCAAAGTCAATCATATGCAGAGGGAACTTCCATGTCTCCATCTCTTTACGCAGTCCATCTATATCCAGATAGGTATTCCCTTGCAGATCTTCTCCAAAGCGTGCTCTCAAGTCAGCATCATTCGTAGCAATAGCTATCTGTAACCATGTGCGCTGATGTCCATCCAGTCCATCGGGGTTAGTTCTATTATTATGATCGAAAGGATAGTCCGCTTCCTTTATCTCATCCATGAAATATCGTCTGTTCTTCATCCATTCGCCTCTTTTGGCTCCAGCTCCACCTCCACCCCATAGTTGTTCTATCTGTGGACGCGCGAAATCTCCAGGCGCAAAACATCCTATCTCACACAGACATTCATCGTGTCCGTCTTTTAAGGAGGAGTCCCCTTTACGAAACTCACAGCGAGAGCACTTGCCGGAGAGATATGTAGGTAGTTTTTCTTTTCGGGCAAACGCTTGACTGGTCATTTGCACAAAATCCTTGAAACACATCCCCATGCACTTGCTTTGTTCGGGTGTTTTTCCGGCTATAATCTTATCGCATAGCTCGGTCATATCTATGGCTATCAACACCTGCGTTTTGCTCTCGCTCAGCACCTCAGCAGCGTTCTCCGCCACATCGACCACTGTCTGGTTGTTCTCATCTCTACGAATAGCAAACAGTTGGTTCAAATGGTCAACGTCGGCACGCTTCGTCTTGTCTGCCATCATGAGCGATGCTGTCACATTATACTCTGGCATAGCTTGCTGTACCACATACTTCTGAAAAGCCACATCATACACATAGGGCAACCAATCACTTAGTACACCGCCAGTCTTAATATTGACAAATCTTTCATTTTCTCCCTCAGACGATTTGGCTTTTACCTCTATGATATGTAGTGTATTACCTCGTTTCTCCAATATATCTACGCGCACGAAGCAGTTGTTCCACTTGAAGGCCGCCTCTGCTATGATCACATTGGTGTTTTCTTTGAGCAGACGTTCCGTTTCTTTGAGCGGTTCGTCATATCCTTTACAATCGGACAGGTCATATTCTACGCCGCGATAGAGTTTGGCCAGTGCTCCCACTTGGAATCCACCCTCAGCGAGCGATCGCAGAAACTCGTCATCCTCATTCTGATTGTTATATCTTTCTGGCAAGGATGCATAAAACAACTTTGTTGGACATTCCAATGCTAACTTAAAACGCGATTTGGTAAATAGTTGTGTCATGATGTAGTACTAGGTAGGTTCTATAAATTTCAATATCCTTACTCAACTGGCAGAACCAATTTGTCCAGTTTAGCAAGCTTTTGCAAGATGGCACGGGGTGTACCATCTTGCGTGGCCTCGGAATGAGAGGCTTACTCTTCGTCGGTGACGATTTGAGCCTCCTCGAAGAGCTTCTTCATGGTAGGGTTGCCATAAGTGAGCTTGCGGATGCTGAGCTTCATAGCATCATTATTGGCAAGACGCAATTGGTTAGCCGATGTGGAAAGTGCCTTTTTAACATTCTCAAGATTCTTGATTGATGCGTCGATGGATTTGATGGCAGCTTCGTAGTTCTTGTGTGCGCTCATTACATGCCCACTGAAGTCTTCTTGAAATCCCATCAGTTTCTGCTCAAATTTAGTAACATCCACCTGTTGCGATCTCATGAGTTCCAACTCGCGGCGGGTGTCTACTGTCTTACGGCAGGTCTGACAGAGCAGCATGATGAGCGTCGTAAAGAGTTGTGGACGAA
Source organism: Paludibacteraceae bacterium (assembly GCA_036309065.1). GTDB lineage: Bacteria > Bacteroidota > Bacteroidia > Bacteroidales > Paludibacteraceae > Colicola. The sequence continues at coordinate 103,473 of JAXJUN010000002.1, forward strand.
CCACATACATCTTCTCGTATTGATGCACAGCTACGATGCCTTGGTTGTAGAGTTCGCTCTCTGGTTCGAGCATAGATACCAGTACAGCATACTCGCATCCCTTCTTTTTGCGGTCTTCGTCGAGTTTCTCGAAGAATTTCTCGTTGCTATTCTTAGTAGCCGTTGTGTCCGCCTCGTTCTTCATCTCAAACATGATAGAGATGTACTCTTGCCCGTCCACTTTGTCGCGGAAGATAAAGTCGCCTTTGGTATTTTGCAAAACATCGTTATCCTTCGCGAAGTATGCGTTTGGCATCATAGGGCGCAAGTTTTTCTCGAAGAGCACAGCGCAGTGTTGCTCGAGTGTCTCGCCAAGCATCTTAGTGGACATCTTGGCTTTGAAATCCTTATAGAAATCTACCTCTTTTTGCTTCGCTTCAAGCAAGATTCGATGCTCATCGTTGAGTTGTTTGATGTTCAACTCTGCTTGCTTGGCTTGCAATTGAGCAGCATTTTGCAAATCGCCTAATTGCTTTTGCATGTCAGCTTTGAGGCGAGCAATCTCGGCATCTTTGTTAAGAAGCGACTCTTGTAGGCATTGCTTCTCAGCGAGGAGAGCTGCTTGTTTCTCAGCCTCTTTAGTTTGTGCGATAGAAGCTAATTGCGCTTTAAGCACATTGATCTCGCTGTTTTGCTTCTCAATTTCGGAAGTCTTAGCAGCAAGGCTTTGTTGGAGTTGCATTTCGGCTTGCTGTTTTGCTAGTTGCTCGCGTGTGGCGTACTGCGCACGAATTTCTTGCTCGCGTTTTGCAACCTCTGCTGCAAACTCTTGGTTCTTCACTTGGCTGACGATGGTCTCGAAGTCAGCCTCATCAACGGTAAATATTGTACCGCACTTTGGACATTTAAGTTCTTTCATATACTCAAAGTTTTTGTTTTACTAAACATTGTTTGTGCCTTCTATATATATAATACGCTGAAACTTATGAAATAGAACATTTGAGTTGTATTTTTTTGAAAAAATACTATATTCTTGCAATCCCCTATATCTCCACATCCCCATCGGTGCATTGGACGAATTTGGCGAGGATGCCGCTGTTCCATTTATCATCAAAAGTGTCTTTTTTGACTTTTTCCCATTTGTCTCGTGTACCATTGTAGCTGATTGTTTCAAGCGAGAAGCAATAGCCGAAAATGTAATATCCAAGACTCTTGATACTATTGGGAAGAGTGATTTCGGTTAGCGATTCGCAATTTTCGAAAGCACAATATCCAATACTCTTGACGCTATTGCCTATAGTGATAGAGGTCAGTTTGGAGCAGCACAAAAAAGCATTATCTTCTATAGTTGTGACGCTATTGGGAATAGTCATGGAGGTCAGCGAGGAGCAAAATATGAAAGCCCCCATTTTAATCCTCTTGACGCTGTTGGGAAGAGTGATGGTGGTTAGCGATTTGCAATCAAAGAAAGCGTTCTCTCCTATACTTGTGACGAGAAAGGCGGCTCTATTTGACACTACAGTCTCGGGGATAATAATATCCCCCTCATAGCCATTCCTCTTTGCTATAACCTCTGCGGTCATCGTTTCCTCGTCGAGGCTATATTTGATACCTTTGATAATTTTTTCTAACATGGTCTGGTAATGATTTATTGACTGTTAATACTTTTTTAGGGATTTACATACGAGTTGACTATGAAATTATCTCCTTTTTCCTATACTTGAGTACCTAGCAAATGCAGAATTACCAATGTATTTGCGTATCGCCATCGGTGCAATAGACTATTTCGCTGTGGAAACACTGATCCCAATATCTAAATCTTCTTTCACATTGCTTTACAGTGCCACCGTAGCGAATAACTCTCCACGAATTACAATCTACGAAAGCCCCATTTTCAATAATCATGGCGCTGCTGGGTATTGAAATAATTTTCAGCGATTTGCAACTTGCGAAAGCCTCCTTTTCAATAATCATGACGCTATCGGGAATAACAATGGCTTTCAGCGATTCGCAATCTCCAAAAGCACTCTCTTCAATACTCGTGACACTATTCGGAATAGTGATGGCTCTCAGCGAGTAGCAAGACTCGAAAGTGCGAGGTCTAATACACTTGACACCTTCAGGGATAGTAATGTCGGTCAATTTTTCGCAAGCACAGAAAGCCTCCTCTCCAATACTCGTAACAGTATCCGGAATAATGATAGAGGTAAGGGATGAGCAGCTATTGAAAGTCCCAAGTCCAATACTCTTGACGCCTTCAGGGATAGTAATAGATGTCAGCGACATGCAACCTACGAAAGCACACCTTCCAATGCTCCTAACACCTTCAGGGATAGTAATGTCGGTCAATTTTTCGCAACACCTAAAAGCCCCTTCTTCAATACTTGTAACGCCGTTTGGGATAACAACGGAGGTAAGGGAATCACACTCATGGAAAGCCTCCTTTCCAATACCCGTTACGCGATAGGTGTATTCGTCAAACACTACGGTCGCAGGGATGATGATATCACCTTCGTAACCATCCTTCTTTTTGATGACCTCTGCGGTCTTAGTTTCCTCGTTGAGGCGGTATTTAATACCATCAATAATTTTTTCTGTCATAATTGTTATCGTTTATTGACTATATTTACTTTCGGAATAATCTACTTTAAACTTGTGATATTGTTTATATCCTTTTAGTCTTTTAATTGTGTATAATCCAACACCTCCGAAGTTTCATCTACTTGTGTCTTGTCCGTGTTGTTGTCATTCCACATAGATAGAGCATATTCCCAGTTCGTTTTGTAACGCTTGTTTTTCTTACACTCATCTTTTAAGAAATCTACTAGATACTTTTTTTGCTTCGCTGTCAAAACACCTTCTTTTCCTGTATGGTGGAAATATTCTATTTTATTCAAACAGATACAAGTGTGTATTTTCTTTCCATCTGTTTCGTCATCCCATATATGCATATGTGGAATTTCACCCTCGTCACCACACACAAATACCTTGAATTTCGGTGACTCCTGTTTGCCGTTTTTCTTAAAGGTAGTGAAATAACCGACAGAAGCCATTTCATACAACATATCTTTTGATGAAAATTCATCATTCATAGTATATTCTTCAAAAGTTAAAATCTTATCAATCATATCAAATTATGTCAATATTCTTAATTATTTATGTTCTCATTTACAAATATAATATTATTTTTTGAAAAAACCATATAAAAACAAGTCTAAAATAGATAATTCCGAAATTTAATAATATCATTACATATTTTGCCTCCACTTTATTATTTGGCTTTTGGCATTCTCCGTATATATAGTTAATTAGTATCTCAGACCGCTTCGCTATCCTAAATTTCTAGAATTCGAGTTTTTTGGGACATACACAAAAAACGCGGATTTCTTTCTATTGCTTATCCGCTAATTGGGGTCGTAGGAAAAACCCATGTTGTCGAATAAGCAATGCAGAAACCCACGCTGCGTATATGAACGCACACGCACATACTGGAAAGCATGCGCGGGCGTAAAATACACCCATGGGCATCTACTACTGCCTTGTTCTTGAACAACATTGTTGAAATTTCCTACGTTTCAATTAGTCAAAAACAAGCGTTAGTAAACGCCAATCAATATGTCTGCTCCCTCACCCTGATTTGTCCACGCAGACACCCCAGCGTGAGTTTGCGCTGCAAAGGTAGTAATAATTTTGCAATTATGCAAGAGTAGTGCAAATAAAAATGCCATTTATGCGGAATTGGCATAAATGGCAGATGATTTTAAAGAATTAAATTCTTTATTTTGGGGAGGATTAATCTATCCTTTGAGCATTGTGGAGCGGGAGAGTAAGTGGGTCTTTGATTAGATAGATGCGCATCGCAGTGGAAGAAGGGAAACGCCCGAAGAAAGGGTCGGAACTCTTATACCACTCTATAGATTGAATGACATTTGTTGCAGGCATAAAGCGTGTACTGAAACGATACAAAGCTTGTTTGTTCCAGCGTGCGATATGTGTCTGCGGAACGACCTTAATGCCCACTTTGCCGTCTGCGAAAGAGATGAGTGCGAAATAGCGCTCTTTGTGCACGACGGATTGCAGTTTTTCTTGTTCAGTGAGGCGATGCGTAATGGATATATGCCGATTGCCGGCTTGGTTGATACGCGCCATTTCTTGTCGAAAGAGTTTACCATGCGCGCTCGTGTCTTTCCACTGATTGACAGCAATATAATAGTGAATCATCTCGTGCAAAATAGTGTCTTCAATCACTTCTTCGGGCAGGTCTATACGCACATTGATTCGAAGAGTGAAGTTGGTGTTTTGGTACTTCGTTTTATTGGTTCCGAAAAGCCAATGGGATAATGAGGAAATAGGTTTGCGCGAGTAGGTTAGTTTGCCCAAGAACCCTTTTGCATGGCTGAGACGAATAGGGACAGGTGGTAACTGACCGCCAAAATAGCGGTCGTTATAGTGGTCAAATCGCTCTTGTATGTATGCAATAGTGGGTGTCATTTGATTTTATGTGCTCTCATAAATCCAGCTGGCTCGTCGTCTCCTCGTTCCATGGTTCCATCGCCTGTGGAGGCTCTCTGTCCTTGGATAGCAAAATGAATCTGATTGGCACCGAACTTACGATTGATGTCATCAATGGCAGCCATGAGGCGTTTTTTCTTAGTTAGGTCATCGGCGGTAAAGAGGTCCATCTGGATAGAATCGTTATTGACTAATTGCTCTAAGACGACTCCAGCTTGCTTGTAGAGATAACCCTTTTTGTATATTTGTTTGAGTGCTTGGATTGCGGTGCGTATTAATAGGGATGTATCGTCAGTGGGGTGTGTGAGGCGTATCGTGGTGTCGTTCTTGTACTGCGGAAGGTCCTCGCGGTGCCTATTAGTAGCGAGAAAAAGATGTAAGGCTTGGCAAAGTTGCTTTTGTGCGCGCAGTTTGCTGGCTGCCGCCATGACGAAATTGCTTATCTCCCGCTCTAAGTCCACGCGTTCGGAGAACATATGCGCAAAAGTGCGGCTATGCATGATGCTTTTCTGCTTTTCGTGTCCTTCTAAGACAATAGCAGGCGTGCCATTAAGTTCCATCCAAGTGCGCACACCTCGTACGCCAAAGAGGCGTTGGATGGTCTCTTTGCTTTGCTGTGCGAACTGCCACGCGGTGGTGATATGTAACTGCTCCAAGAGTGGTTTGCTACGCCTACCTAATCCCCATACATCATTGGCAGGGAGCATTTCTAAAGCTCTTTGTCGTTTCTCCATGGGCATGATACAAATACCATCGTAACCGCTATAGCGTTTGGCAAAATGGGTGGCCGTTTTGGCTAAAGTATAGGAGTGACCTGCGCCGCAACTGACGGGAATGTGTGTCTCGCGCATGATGAGGTCTTTCACTTGCTGCAGATAGGTGCGCAAGCGCTCAGGGTCGTCATCGGGCATGGTGCCAAAAAACTCATCCACACTATACTGCACAAAATCCAAAACCATCTCACTCTGATGAACGACTTCCATAATATGATTGGAAATCTGATGGTATAAGGAATGATGTACATCAATTATAGTAACATGCTGCTTATCAATGATTTCTCTTACTTGAAAGAGTGGATTACCACGCTTCAAACCGATTGCTTTTGCTTCTTTATTGAGTGCCAGAATAATACCGCCGCCCGTCTCGTTATCGTTAGCAACGACAACAGGCGTGCCTTGCAAATCGGGTCGGGAAACCAATTCGCAACTCACAAAGAAATTATTGCAATCGATATGAATGAACATAGTTGGTTCTTTGCGCTTAGAACAACCTCAAACGCCTAATGAGGCGGAGTAGGCAAGTAGGTATGAACAGGATGATGGTTGTTAATAACAGCCAGAAGACTGTAGGTACTGTCACTTTGCTGCAGCCTAAGAAGAGTGCTCGTAGTCCGCGTCTAACGAGCATACGCGGTGTGGCAATAATTCCCAAGCATTTGCCTATTTGTGTGAGGGCAGGATGAATGTTATACAAGCCAGTGTCCACTGCGCCTGGGCTCACATTGGTTACATGCACGCCGTATGGCTTTAATTCGATATGCAGCGAGCGTGTGAAATTATTGAGGAATGCTTTGGTGCTGCCATATGTGCCGAGGCGTTGCACGGCTATCTTATTAGTCACAGAGCATACATTAAGTATGTATCCTTTGCGGCGCTCGCGCATGTCTTGCCCAAAGAGGTAACAGAGCATAGCGGGGGTATGCATGTGTAGGTTAAGGATGAGCGAAGTGAAGGCCTCGCTATCGTCTAAAATATCGCGGTCGTGATATACGCCCGCATTATTGACCAGCACTTCTATCTCTATCTCCTGCGCACGCGTGTATTCATATAGTTCGCGCGCGGATTCTTGCCGCCCTAAGTCCATCACTAATGGGAGGACTGTAATTGCGGAATGGGCGTCAGCAGTATGGGGTGGTTGGCAAGTGTCTTGTATTTCTTTAGCAACACGATGAATGGCCTCCTCGTTGCTGACGATGAGTAGGTTGTATCCGCGTTGTGCTAATTGCTTGGCGAACTCGAGTCCCATACCCGAGGAAGCGCCCGTTACTAATGCGAACGGAGCGCTTCCATGGTTGTATGTGTTGTGTTTTTTTTCTTTCATATTGTATAAAAGCAACAACGCACTCCCGATTGAGAGTGCGTTGCGTTTATTGATTATTTCTCATCCTCAACGGCTGCTTGTGCTGCAGCGAGGCGAGCGATAGGCACTCGGAATGGAGAACAAGAAGCGTAGTTCATACCTACGCGAGCGCAGAACTTAACAGAACTTGGTTCACCTCCGTGCTCACCGCAGATACCTGTGCGCATTCCTGGACGAACGGCGCGACCTTTCTCTACTGCCATCTTAATGAGCTGACCAACACCATTCTGGTCTAATACTTGGAATGGGTCAACGCTTAAGATCTTCTTCTCTAAGTAAGCAGGTAAGAATGAAGCGATGTCATCACGGCTATAACCGAAGGTCATCTGTGTCAAGTCGTTGGTACCGAAGCTGAAGTATTGCGCTTCAGTAGCGATGCGATCAGCAGTAAGTGCAGCGCGTGGAATCTCAATCATAGTACCTACTTCGTACTCAACCTCGATGCCATACTCAGCAAATACTTCTTTTGCTACGCTTTGGATGATTTCCTTTTGTTGTTTCAACTCATACAAGATACCGATGAGTGGAACCATGATTTCTGGCATTGGGTTCTTTCCTTCTTGCTTGAGTTCGCATGCTGCGCTGAGGATAGCGCGTGTTTGCATAGCGGTGATTTCAGGGAAGGTGATACCCAAACGGCAACCACGGTGACCCAACATAGGGTTATTCTCTGCTAATTGAGCTACGCGTGTTTGGATTTCCTTCACACTTACGCCCATTTCTTTAGCCATGATTTCTTGGCCTGCTAAATCGTGTGGTACGAACTCGTGCAAAGGTGGGTCAAGGAGACGGATGTTTACTGGGCAACCATCCATAGCCTCAAGAATGCCCTTGAAGTCAGCCTTTTGGTATGGTAACAACTTAGCCAATGCTTTCTCGCGTCCTTCTGCAGTCTTAGACAAGATCATCTCTCGCATTGCGATGATTTTCTTATCCTCGAAGAACATGTGCTCAGTACGTGTCAAACCAATACCCTTAGCACCGAATTGGCGTGCTACGCGTGCATCGTGTGGGGTGTCTGCATTGGTGCGTACTTGGAGGTGTGTGTATTTATCGCAGAGGTCCATGAGCGCCTTGAAGTCACCGCTGAGCTCAGCAGCCTTGGTTGGGATCTCGCCTGCATATACTTGACCAGTAGAACCATTGAGAGAGATGTAGTCACCTTCGTTATAGGTAACGCCCTCGATGGTCACAGTTTTTGCTTTGTAGTCCACTTGGATAGCTCCTGCGCCAGAAACGCAGCACTTACCCATACCACGAGCTACAACGGCAGCGTGGCTAGTCATACCACCACGAGCTGTGAGGATACCCTCTGCAGCAGACATACCTGCGAGGTCTTCAGGACTGGTCTCGATACGAACCATGATTACTTTGTGTCCGTTCTCGTGCCACTCTTCTGCTTCGTCAGCGTGGAATACGATTTGTCCGCAAGCAGCACCAGGGCTGGCTGGCAAACCTTGGGTAATGACTTTTGCTTTCTTCAATGCGTCTTTATCGAATACAGGGTGGAGTAGTTCATCCAATTTTTGTGGCTCGCAGCGCATGATGGCTTCTTTCTCTGTGATAACGCCTTCTGCTACTAAGTCCATCGCGATTTTTACCATCGCTGTACCTGTACGCTTACCGTTACGTGTTTGCAAGAACCAAAGTTTGCCTTCTTGTACGGTGAACTCCATATCCTGCATATCGCGGTAGTGGTCTTCCAATTTTTGTTGGATAGTATTCAACTCAGCATAGAGTGCAGGCATTGCTTCCTCCATAGATGGATATTTGCTTGCGCGCTCTTCCTCGCTGATACCTTGCAACTCTGCCCAACGGCGGCTACCCTCAATAGTGATTTGCTGTGGTGTGCGGATACCAGCAACTACGTCCTCACCCTGTGCGTTTACAAGGTACTCACCGTTGAAGAGGTTCTCACCTGTAGCAGCGTCACGACTGAAGCATACGCCAGTAGCAGAGGTCTCGCCCATATTACCAAATACCATTGACTGAACGGTAACGGCTGTTCCCCATTCATCTGGAATTCCTTCCATCTTACGGTAAAGGATAGCGCGCTCATTCATCCAAGAGCGGAATACAGCGCAGATAGCGCCCCATAACTGCTCAACTGGGTTAGCAGGGAAGTCGTGACCTGTTTGCTCCTTGATAGCTGTTTTGAAGCGTGCAACGAGTAATTTCAACTCATCTACATTCAAGTCTTTATCCAACTTGATGCCACGGATCTCTTTTACCTCCTCAATGATAGCCTCGAATGGATCGATGTCTGTTTTATTAACAGGCTTCATGCCGAGCACTACGTCACCGTACATTTGTACAAAACGACGATAGCTATCGTAAACGAAGTGTGGGTTGTTGGTCTTAGCAACTAATCCTTCTGCTACTTCATCGTTCAAACCGAGGTTAAGGATGGTATCCATCATACCTGGCATAGAAGCGCGTGCACCAGAGCGAACAGATAATAAGAGTGGGTTCTTTGGATCACCAAACTTATTATTCATTAGGCTCTCTACATGAGCGACAGCTGCAATTACTTCTTCGTTCAGTGCTTCAACGATTTTCTCTTGTCCTACCTGATAGTACTCTGTACATACATCAGTGGTGATTGTGAATCCTGGAGGAACTGGTACTCCGACCAAGTTCATCTCAGCAAGGTTCGCGCCCTTGCCACCCAATAACTCACGCATTTGGGCATTACCTTCAGCCTTACCGTTACCAAAGGTATAAACTCTTTTTTTCTTTTCCATGTGTAAGTGTTTGTTATGTGATTATTAATGAATTATCTTTTCGTTTTGCACGCATAAAGCATACTATGCGCACAATTCGGGCACAAAGGTACACTTTTTTTCTGAATTATGCAAATATCTATTGATATTTTCTATGCCAAAGAGTAAAATATATGTTATGTAACATAAAAGATTATGCGTTTATTTTGTTTATATCAAAAAATAGTAGTATCTTTGTGCTCAAAATACGAATATTATGAAAGTACTTTTAATCAATGGTAGTCCTCGCAAGGAGGGAAATACCTACACGGCTCTTACAGAAATTGCTACTTGCTTGAAGCAAGAGGGTGTGGAATCAGAAATTGTATGGATAGGGAATAAGGCTATTCGTGGTTGTATTGGTTGTGGTCAGTGTAAGGCAAAGGGGTTGTCTCATTGCATTTATGACGATGATATATGTAATAGCATAGTGGATAAGTTTGATACCTCTGATGGTTTTATCTTCGCTTCTCCTGTCTATTATGGTCAGCCTAATGGTTCATTATTATGCTTTATGCAGCGTGCATTCTTCTGCAATAGTGCTGCGGTGCAGTATAAACCTGCGGCAGCAGTGACTGTATGTCGTCGTGGTGGTGCTACCGCGGCTTTCCAAGCACTGCAAATGCCTATGCAAATGTTGAATATGCCTATCGTTACTTCTCAGTATTGGAATATAGCATATGGTCGTGATGAGGGCGAGGCAGCGCAGGACTGCGAGGGAATGCAGACGATGCGCACCTTGGCGAGAAATATGGCGTGGATGCTTAAGGGACTGAGTACTGTGGCGGATGAGAAGCCAGTAGCAGAGCCAAGACAAGCACTTGCATTTATTCGCTAATGCATACGAGGATTTTATAAAGAAGCAATAATAAATAAGGCCGGCGATTGCCGACCTTATTTGTATATTTCTATTAATGAATTAATAGTTTTTTGCTAATAATTCGAAATAGCTCTGTGGGTGATTGCAAACAGGGCACTCGAGTGGAGCCTTCTTGCCTACTACGATATGACCGCAGTTAGAGCATTGCCAAATAGCGTCACCTTCTTTTGAGAAAACAACTTGGTCCTCAACATTCTTCAATAACTTGCGATAACGCTCCTCGTGGTGCTTTTCAATAGCGCCAACCATCTCAAACTTAGCTGCGATTTCGATGAAGCCCTCTTCGCGTGCCTCTGCAGCCATACGAGCATACATATCTGTCCACTCTTGGTTCTCGCCTTCTGCGGCAGCTAAGAGGTTGGCAGCTGTGTCTGATACGCTACCTCCGTTGAGGTACTTGAACCAAATCTTAGCGTGCTCTTTCTCGTTATTAGCTGTTTCTTCAAATATCTTAGCAATTTGTACGAATCCATCTTTCTTTGCTTTAGAAGCAAAATAGGTGTACTTGTTGCGTGCCATTGACTCACCAGCAAAAGCCTCCATGAGGTTTTTCTCGGTCTTTGTTCCTTTCAAATCTTTCATACGAATACAGTTTAAATAGTTAGTAAATTGATTTAACGCCGCAAAGGTAGTATTTTTTTTGCAAATATGCAAGCAAAAAACTATATAAGTGCATTTTTTTTTATTAAAACAACTTTAGTTGCTTTTCTTCAAACACTTTGTATCCTACTTCGCAATTAATACATTCGTGGTGTTGGCAGTAGTGTTGGTATAGGTGTATGAGCGCTTGACTATCTGCAGCTGTTTTGACTTGTTGTCCTAATGTGCGCCACTGACGAACAATGGTATTATCTTCTGCGTGTATATGCTCCATTAGCGTGATAGCATGCTGTGCATCTTCTTCTTTATGTCGTCGCAGCGCATACGCGTATTTGTATGGAATGAGTGTATTGATGAGCAGAATGTCTATGCTATTTTGTCCTAATGGATAGGTGGGTGTGGTGTTATCCTCTACGGGGCGCAGTTCTATGAGCGAAGTGAGTTCGTCAAGGTCTTTTGCATCTAATATTTTGCTCAATAGAAACTCCGATTGGTAGAGCAGTTGTGCAAACTGCATGATACGTACTTTGGGGCTGTTTTGTGGTCTCATACGGGCATGTTTCCATATGCTGCTGTCCAAAGGTGTGAGATTGAATTTAGAGCGGAAGAAAGTATATTCTTTGCGCCATTCGGTTAATGTCTCATCTGTGTCTGACTCCAAGAAACCTGCTTGTCCTAATAGGATTGCAGTTAGCTGGAATAAGCTATTTCGGTGTTTTTGGAGATAGGAGAGTGGTGTATTGATAGCTAATTGCTCAAAGGGCACGCTATTTGTATGGAAGCCGAAATTGCGCGCGAGGGATATGTATAGTGCGTGTTCCCAACTGCCGTTTGTTATTTCCAGTAATCGCTCGATAGAAGCGCGTTTGCAGTCTAAGCGCTTGCGCAGCAAAGTGCGTCTCCATCCTTCTGTGAGTATGTGTGGGTCTTTGATGAGTTGGTGCGCGCAACCAATACGATTGGAAGCGCTATCCATTTGTTGCGCTTGCTGGAATAGTTGAGTGAGGTAATCTTGCTCGTTAGGGTAGGCTAATTCACACTGTGGGATGCGTTCACCTTTGGTATTGTAAATCTCCTTATCCGCTTTGCGCACAACATGCAGAATGATATTATCGTATGCTTTGTCAAGTTGGTGTTTATGCTTGTACCAATCACACGAAGAGGGATGAATCTCGATATTGCCAACCCATTCGCGGTTTCCTATGCGAATATGAGCATGACTATAATCGGGTCCTGCGTGTTGGTTGTGCTCACCTACAGAGAGGATTTCGATGGGTTGTCCGTCTGTGGTAAATTGTGGATAACCAGCCCATAGGCGGTACTCCCAAATATAATGTAATAGAAACTCAGGCATGGTGTATAAAATAGTTTCGGAGACCGCATAGGGCCTCCGAAATAATTACTTGTATAGGAATCGTTTGATGGACTTTTTAGGAGTTTTCTCAAACGGTTTGTCTTGTACTTCAATATTGGACACTTTGCTGTAGGATGGAATGAGGTTATTGAGTTTTTCCAAGTTGGCTTTCATGATACGCTCTATATCCTCAAGGGTCATCTTTTGTGTCAGTGTTTCATCTGGGAAGACAAGCGCGATGAGTTTTCCTTCGCGTTCGATAACGAGTGACTCGCCAACCGCCTCTTGGTTATTGAGTTTATCTTCAATCTCTTCTGGGTAGATGTTTTGTCCTGAAGCGCCAAGAATCATGGTTTTTGAGCGTCCTTTGATGAAGATATTTTTCTTCTTATCCATATAACCCAGATCGCCAGTACGCATCCATCCATCCTCGGTGAAGACTGCTTTGGTGGCCTCTTCATTCTTGTAGTATCCGAGCATGACGTTAGCGCCTCGTACTAATATTTCACCAATACCATTCTTGAGTGCCTCTTCGTTATCCACATTGGTCATGTCTATTTTTACCTCCATATTTGCAACGGGTACGCCACAAGAGCGTCTCTTGAAGTATTTAGGAGGGTTACCGCCAATGAGTGGTCCTGTCTCCGTCATTCCGTAACCGATAGAGAGAGGGAAGTGGATATCCATGAGGCATTTTTCAACCACAGGGTTCATGGCTGCACCGCCGCATATGAAATATCGTAACTGACCGCCAAAGGCGTTTGTGAGTGCTGATTTAACGCGACTCTTGATGAGGTTTCCGATAAGTGGCATATGCCAGAAAGTGCGTATTGCCCATTTGCTGATAGTAGGGTCAATGCTCTTTTTGTATATTTTCTCAATCACCAAAGGTACGGTCACCACCAAGTATGGTTTTACTTCCTTCATTGCTTTAAGCAAGATGCTTGGTGTGGGTGTTCTTGTAAGGAAGTAGATATGTGTTCCTGCGCAGAGCGGATAGAGCAATTCTGCTACTTGTCCGAACATATGCGCGAGTGGAAGCATAGATACCAATCGCTGTCCTGGCTCTACGGGCAGCACTTTGAATGCCACTTCAATAATATTATTACTGATAGAGCGTCCGTTGAGCATTACGCCTTTGGGTGAACCAGTGGAACCACTGGTGTAGTTGATGATAGAGAGCGCTTCTAAATCTGCATTGAAATTTATATCGTCTGCTTGCAATCCGTTAGGGTAGCGCTTTTGTAGTTCGCTTTCAATCTCCTCTGATGTAGGAATGACAACACCTTCCTTGCTGCTAATGGTAGAAAAATCCTCTAACGAAATGACAGCTTTGAGTCGCTCTGGCAATGTTTGTTCTTTGAGTTCTTTCCAAACATAAGGTCCTACGAATAGCATGTCTGAGTCAGAGTGGTCCAACAGGTATGCTATATTCTCTGCTGTGAAATCTTGCAAGATGCTCACCACCACTCCTTCGTATGCTGTAATAGCTAAGTAGGCGACAGCCCAATTGGCACAGTTACGACCAGCGAGAGCAATCTTATCTCCTTTCTTGATGCCAAGTTTCTCAAAGAGAATTTGCATCTTGATCATTTCTTGCGCTAATTGCCCAAATGTATATTCGTGGTTTTCTCCGTAGTCGGTTAACGCCAGATCATCCCATTGGTGCGCCATTACTTCCGTAAGGCATTGTAAATAATGTTTTGCCATTTTGTACGTATTGAGAGAGTGGTAATTAGCTGTATAAGAATCGTTTGATAGATTTCTTAGGTGTTTTTTCAAACTCTTGTGGTACAACCTCTACGCTTGCTATTTGGCTGTATTGTGGTAGTTGTTTATTGAGTGCTACACGGTGCTCTTCCATGAGTGCTACAACATTATTATCGCCTGGATTCTCAGGGAAGATGAGTGCTACGAGTTTGTGATTTCTATCCACAACGATAGACTCCACAACGCCAGGCATAGAATTGATTTTATCTTCAATCTCTTCTGGGTAGATATTTTGTCCTGAAGGACCAAGAATCATATTCTTAGAGCGTCCGTGAATATAAATATTTCCTTGTCTGTCTAAGATACCAAGGTCACCAGTACGCATCCATCCATCCTCGGTGAAGACTGCTTTGGTAGCCTCTTCATTCTTGTAGTATCCAATCATGACGTTGATACCTTTTACTTGTATTTCGCCATCTTTCTTGTATGGGTCTTCTGAGTCGATGCGTACTTGGCATTGTTGTAGTCCCTTACCGCAGCTATGGAATTTATACTTCCACCAATCTTCGTAGCTAATGAGTGGTCCGCATTCGGTCATACCATAACCTACGCAGTATGGGAATTTAATGTCGTGGAGTACTTGTTCTACTTCGCCGTTGAGAGCTGCGCCACCGATGATGAGGTAACGAAGGTTGCCACCGAAGGTTTTCAAGAGTGCCTCTTTCACTTTGTTGCGAACAATATTCTTGATGCCTGGCGTTTTCCATAGGATTTTCATCAATGGAGAACTGATTTTTGGAAGCACACCTTTCTTCACCACTTTCTCGATTACCAAAGGAACAGTAAGGATCATGAATGGTTTTACTTGTGCGAAAGCCTTCATGAGTACTGTAGGAGTAGGGGCTTGAGTGAGGAAGTTGATATGCGCGCCGTCGCATACTTGGTATAGGAACTCGAACATGAGTCCGAACATATGTGCCACAGGCAGCATAGAAACCACTTTATCGCCTGGTTTGTGAGGGATGCGTGTAGCGGCGAACTCTACGTTACCACAAAGACTGAGATGTGTGAGCATTACGCCCTTAGGGTTACCGGTAGAACCGCTGGTGTAGTTGATGATAGCCAGTTCGTCAAAGTTATTGGTAGGATAGTTAACATCCTCAATGGTAACGCCATTAGGGTATTTCTCATTGAAGATTGCTTCGCACTTATCGTATGTTTGTTGGGTAGCTTCGTCTGCATTGATGATAGTATAGTCATCCATGAAGATAGTAGCCTTGAGTCCCTTCATTTGTGTGGCGTCAATTTTCTTCTTCACATTAGGACCTACATAGAGCAATACAGCCTCAGAGTGGTCTACTAATCCGTATATGCCTTCTGCTGTGAAATCAGGGAGGATACTAACAACTACCGCTTCGTAACTCTCTGCAGCGAGGAATAATATACCCCAGTTAGCGCAGTTACGACCTGCTAATGCAATTTTATCACCTTTCTTGATGCCTAACTCTTTCCAAATGGTGTGTAATTTTGCGATTTCGTTAGCTAATTGTGCGTAGGTGTACGAACTCTTACCATCCAAATCAGTCATTGATAGTTCGTTCCACTTTGCTTTCATTGTCTCTTGTAAATAAGAGAAATAGTGTTTTGTTTCCATGTTTAAATATTTATGAATTACAATTATATGCTGTGTTCGTTTGCCTTTCGGAATTAGTGCTTTGAATCGCATAGCCCAACCAAAGGCGCTGCAAAGGTACAACTATTTTCTTGAACATTCGTTCGAAATGCTATATTTTATTCATTTTTTAGCAAATTATACAATGCGTAGTATGTTTTTTCGAGTAGTTGAAAGTTCATTTGTGCTCTGCCCAAGCCGCTATCATAACTATTTTTGACTTGTGCAAACATGAGTGCTATTTGGTCCACATCTATTCCGTGTTTGATTAGTCCTAATCGTTGGCTATTATAGATTGCTTTTCTCCAGAGGTCCACTTCTTTGAGTGCCAATCGTTGTGCTTTTCGGTGTAGTGTGGGAAAAAGGCTATAAGCGGCGAACATAAGATTATTCACATGGGAGGTATTAATCCGCTTGTTGTCAAAAGTCATGAGTGCTTCCTCCAGGCACCCGAGGTATTTGAGCATAGCGTGTATCATCTGCTCGACGGTAACATCGTTGTTGACGCTATTGAGTGCGTGCTGTTTGGGTTCAAGAATATACTGCTCCATGCAGGTCATGAATAGTTCATCTTGGTCTTTGAAATAATAATAGAGTGTACCTCTACCTATCTCAAGTGCGTTCTGCAGGTCGGTAATACTTACATTGTAGTATCCTTCCAGTGCATAGAGCTCCATGGCTTTGCGTACTATATATTCTCGTCTGTTTTTCATTGTTGCTCGTACTGGTCGAGTGCGTGGTTCATGAGTGCATGTCCTTGCGCAATTATTTCTTCTGCTCTATCAAAATCGAAGGTAGAGTATGCATATTGCTTCATAACGGCATGCACATCGGGTGGTGTGATTTGTAGTGAAAGCAGGGTATTCTGCTGTATTTGCATGTCATTCATGCGGTCAACGAGATTGAAGAAATTGATGTTTCGTTGCAAATCTTTTGCTTTTTCTTCTCTGAAGGCATTTATTTTACCTTCGATGGCCATCAGTTGGTTTTCTATTCCTTGTGGAATGAGTAGTCCTTTGGCTTCTATTTCTGCGATGCGTTCCTCGATGTTGAGTTTTTCAGGTGTGGGTTCAAGTGGCATACTATCTTGTCCGCATATGTCCATTGCCACGAGTATGTCTCCTTGCGTGCGCGTAATAATATTGAGTGGTAATGGATTGAGCACTCCTCCGTCGATGAGTAGTCGTTGCTCCATTTGTACGGGTTGGAAGAAAAGTGGTATGCTGATAGAGGCTCTAACGGCTTGAAAGAGGCTTCCTGTGCGGAAGATTACTTCCTCTGAGCTAATCATATCCGCTGCTACTATAGCGCATGGGATATTGAGTTGCTCAATAGGTCTATCCGGTACTATCTTTTGTATTTCTTGTATTATGCGCTCTCCTTTTACGAGCGAATTGCCGCTAAAAAGATTGATATCCGCCATTCGCCAAATATAGGGTTCGTCTATATGTAAGAACCATTCTTTGGCTTCTTGTAGTTGTCCTGCGGCGTACATGCCAGCGATGAGTGCGCCCATGGAGCAACCGGCTATACTGGTAATGGTATAGCCTCGTTGCTCTAAGGCTTCGATGGCTCCGATATGTGCAAGTCCTCTTGCGCCGCCGGAACCCAACACTAACGCTACATTCTTTGTCATGTTGTTTACACGATTACTGCTGCTTGCAGTTTCTCGCGTATTTTGATATAAATGGTATTACCTTTCTTTGCTTGTTCGGTTTGTACATATCCCATACCTACACCTTTCTTGGTGTTAGGCAGCATGATACCTGAGGTGACATGTCCGATGGTATTTCCTTCCGCGTCGCATATTTCATATTCGTGGCGTGGTATAGCGCGGTCGATACATTCGAAGTGTACGAGTTTGCGTTGCACTCCTTCGGCTTTCTGTTGCTTAAAGAATTCGCAGTCAATAAACTCTTTTGCATTGAGTTTGGTGATCCATCCTAATCCTGCCTCGAGTGGTGAGGTGGTATCATCTATGTCATGCCCGTAGAGGCAGAACCATTTCTCGAGTCGTAGTGAGTCGCGTGCGCCTAATCCAACAGGAATAAGTCCGAATGGTTCGCCCACTTCAAAGAGTGCATTCCATATTTGCATACCTTTATCGGCTGGGAAATAGAGTTCAAAGCCTCCCGCTCCTGTGTAGCCTGTATTGGAGAGTATGACTCCTGGTACTCCTGCGAAGCTCCACTCGCGGAATGCGTAGTAGTCGATGGACTTAAGGTCTGCGTCTGTGAGTAGTTGAAGCATTTCGGTGGCTTTCGGTCCTTGTACAGCTAATTGTCCGTATTTATCACTTGCGTTCTCAAGGTTCACTTCAGCCCATTCGGTAGAGTGGTTCCATTCGCCATTAACCAATCGTCCGTTGTTTTTAACGGTATTGACCCATTCCCAGTCCTTGGCAATATTGCCTGCATTCACAACGAGTAGGTATTTGGTGGTGGAGTATTTGTAGATGATCAGGTCATCCACGATACCACCTTTTCCGTTCGGCATGCAGGTGTATTGCGCTTTGCCTGCAGGGATTGTACTGAGGTCGTTGGTGGTGATGTACTGTAGGAAGTCGAGTGCTTTCTCGCCTTTCACCCAGAATTCACCCATGTGGCTCACATCGAATACGCCTACGCCTTCGCGTACGGTGATATGCTCTTGTGTGATACCAGTTGGGTACTGAATAGGCATGTTATAGCCTGCAAACTCTGCCATCTTAGCGCCTAAGGCGATGTGCAGATCTGTGAATGGAGTTGTTTTTAACATAGTAGTATTTTAGTATTGAGTAGTGAGTATTTAGTATTGAGTAGGGTTTATGGCAAACTAGTGTACTAGTGAACTAGTTAACTAGGGAACTAGCAAACCGCCTAATTATGCCATTTGCACGATTTGTAGGATTACCTCCATGGCTTTTTGTAGCGATGGGATAGGTAGGTACTCGTAGCGGCTGTGGAAGTTCTCTCCGCCAGCGAAGATATTCGGGCAGGGTAGTCCTTCAAATGATAAGCGTGCGCCGTCTGTACCCCCACGA
Source organism: Paludibacteraceae bacterium (assembly GCA_036309065.1). Classification (GTDB taxonomy): domain Bacteria; phylum Bacteroidota; class Bacteroidia; order Bacteroidales; family Paludibacteraceae; genus Colicola. Next base: position 122,103 of record JAXJUN010000002.1, read on the forward strand.
ATAGGTTTGACGCGTGGTGTGACGCCCACGGCGAGCATTGCCTCTTGTGCTAATTGGATGATATGCATGACGGGTTCGATTTTCTCGCGCATGTTGTAGTATTGGTCTTTGAGTTCCACCTCCACTGTTCCTTCGCCGTAGGTGGCGTTGAACTGCTGTGCGAGTTGGAGCATGAACTGTTTGCGTTGCTCAAAGAGGGTTCTATCGTGGTCACGGATGATATATGAGAGTGTAGCGCCTTCTACGGTGCCTTGCATGCCCACGAGGTGATAAAATCCTTCGTATGCTTGTGTAGTCTCTGGTGTTTCGTTTTTAGGCATATGTTGCACGAAATCGGCTGCGATAGTCATGGCATTTTTCATCTTGTTGTACGCAGCGCCTGGGTGCACATTCATGCCGTGTATATGCACTTTGCATCCAGCGGCGTTGAAGTTCTCGTATTCGAGTTCGCCTATGGTTCCTCCATCCATGGTGTATGCCCATTGAGCGCCGAAGGCTTGTACATCAAAATGGTCTGCTCCTTGACCTATCTCTTCGTCAGGAGTGAAGCCCACGCGTATTTTGCCGTGTTTGATCTCTGGGTGCTCGATAAGGTATTCCATGGCAGAAACGATTTCTGCTATACCTGCTTTGTCGTCTGCGCCGAGTAGCGTGGTGTTGTCGGTCACGATCACCTCTTGTCCTGCGTAGCGTGCGTCAATAAAGTCGCGTTCTTCGGCTTTGACGATAGAAGTCTTGACATCTTTTCCGCTTGCGTCGGGTGCTGTATCCATATGGGCGATAAATCCGATGGTCGGTTTACCTTCTGTATTAGCAGGTAGGGTGGCCATTATATAGCCGTTTTGGTCGAGTGTGACATCTTGCATGCCTATCTGCTGTAACTCTTCTGCTAAGTATTTAGCGAAGGTCATCTGTCCCGGTGTAGAAGGGGTAGTGCCTGTGTTCTCGTCACTGGTGGTCTCGAATGAGACATACTTCAAAAAGCGATCTACGATATTCATAATACGATATTCATTTTATCTATTTCGTTATTCATAAAGGCGAGTATGTTTTCTGCCACATTCTCGCACATAGCTATTCGTCCTTCCCAAGTACCTGTACCTGTGTGTGGGGATAGAACGACATTATTGAGTGTGAGCAACTCAGGGTTTATCTGTGGTTCGTGCTCATATACATCCATTGCTGCGCCGGCGATGATACCTGATTGTAGTGCTTCAACGAGTGCTTTCTCATCGATGTGTGCTCCTCGTGCGGTGTTGATGAGGTAGGCAGAGCGCTTCATCATTCCTAATTCGGGTTTACCTATTATATGGTGGCTCTCGGGTGTGTAGGGTAGGTTGAGACTCACGAAATCGCTATCTTGTAGTAGTGTCTGAAAATCCACATACTGCGCACTTTCAACTGTAGGCACTTGACTTTCCACTTCTTCTCGCCTGCGGAGGCTCTCCGCCTTCGTACTCACTACTCTGTACTCACTACTCACTACTCTCGGCTTTCTATTATGATAAATAACCTTCATTCCGCTGGCGAGTGCTCTGCGTGCGAGGGATAGTCCGATGCGTCCCATGCCTATGATACCGAGTGTCTTGCCGTAGAGCGAATGGCTGAGGTTCTGCATGACCCCAAAGCGTATTGGTTCTGTTTGCGCCCCGATGCCTCGTATTTTTCTATCGAACTCGCTCACGCGTCGTGCTATGTCTATCATGAGTGCGAAGGCCAACTCGGCTGTGGGTTCGATGACAGGTTGTGGTGTATTGGTCACGCGAATGCCGCGAGCACGGCATGCGTCCAGGTCAATATTATTGTATCCCACGCCGAAGTTAGCGATGAGCTGTAGGTTCGGCATGCTGTCTATCAGTTCTTTGGAAACGGTGTAGTCGAAGGTAGCGACTAATATCTCTGCGTCGGTGTTGTCTGATTGAATGAAAGAAGGAATGTCTAATAGTTCTTTTTCGGGCATAACGAGCTGCACTCCATGTGTGTTAGCGAGTCGTTGCAATCCCTCATGGGGTAGTGTGGTTGTAAAAACTATTTTCATACTCGTTTACTAATTCGGCTGCAAATTTACTACTTTTTTTTGACATACGCAAGCGCGTGGAGATTTTTGCTGGTTTTAAGACCAATTGTCCGCCTATATCCAAGCGTTTATTCTACTGTAACCGATTTAGCTAAATTACGCGGTTGGTCCACATCGCAACCTTTGACAACGGCAATATGATATGCAAGTAATTGCAATGGAATGACGGTCAATAGAGGAGTGAGGCACTCTTCTGTTGTGGGCACTTCAATGATATAATCCGCCAAGCGTCGTACTTGTTCATCGCCTTCGCTTACCACTGCAATCACTTTGCCTTTGCGTGCTTTTATTTCCTGAATATTGCTTATTACCTTTTCGTATGTCCCACTGTGTGGCGCTATTACTACCACGGGCATTTCTTGCGATATGAGCGCAATGGGTCCATGTTTCATTTCTGCTGCAGGATAACCTTCTGCGTGGATATAACTGATTTCTTTGAGTTTGAGAGCACCTTCCATGGCTACAGGATAATTATATCCGCGCCCTAAATAAATGAAATTCTGTGCATAAGTAAATGTCTTGGCAAACTCTGCAATATTCTTATCTTGCTTTAGTACTTGTTCTATTTTAGTGGGAATACAGCCCAATTCGTGAACCAAGTTCAAGTATTGTTCTTGACAAATAGTTCCTTTCTCGCGACCAATACACAGGGCTAACATGGTTAGCGCCATTACTTGACCTGTAAAGGCTTTGGTACTGGCGACGCCTATCTCTGGTCCCACATGTGTGTAGCAGCCACTATCGCTGACGCGAGGAATAGAGGCGCCTACTACATTGCAAATAGAAAAGATAAATGCGCCTTTTTCCCTTGCCAATTGGATAGCAGCCAATGTGTCTGCTGTCTCACCCGATTGTGAGATAGCTATTATCACATCATCCTTGTTGATGACAGGTTTGCGGTAACGAAACTCACTCGAGTATTCCACTTCTACGGGTATTTGCGCAAACTCTTCAATGGCGTACATGGCTATCAAACCGGCATGCCAACTTGTGCCGCAAGCGGTAATGATAATGCGCTTGGCATTTAGGAAGCGTTCCTTATTATCGATAAATCCCGACAGGGCAATATTGTCTTGAAGCACATTAACACGCCCTCGCATTGAGTCGGATAAAGTGTGTGGCTGTTCATATATCTCTTTGAGCATGAAATGGGGATAACCGCCTTTTTCTAATTGACTAAGTGATAGTTCTAAACGCTTAATTTCTGGGGTTTTATGTACATTACCGATAGTTGTGATGTCTATCTCTTTGCCTAATTGTAGTTGTACCACTTCTTCGTCTTCAATATAAATAACTTGGTCGGTATATTCTACGATAGGCGTAGCGTCAGAAGCTATGAAATACTCGTCCTCTCCTATTCCCACCACCAGTGGCGAGCCCTTTCTGGCGGCAATGAGCGTGTCGGGATGTTCCTTGTCCAACACCGCAATGGCATACGCGCCCACGACCTGCTGCAAGGCCAGTTGCACCGCCGTTTTGAGGTCCGCTTGACGGTTGAGTTGGGTATATTCAATCAACTGCACCAGCACCTCTGTATCGGTGTCTGACTTGAAGGTATAGCCTTCCGCTTGCAGACCGGCTTTCAGTACGGCATAGTTTTCGATAATGCCATTATGAATGATAGCTAATCGTTCACTTTCAGAGTAGTGAGGATGTGCATTTATTGTATTGGGTTCGCCGTGCGTCGCCCAACGGGTATGGGCAATACCGATGGTGCCGCCGGTGTCTTTGTCCTCCGCATAGGCTTCCAGTTCGGCCACTTTGCCTTTCGCCTTGTATATATTCAGTTGTCCTTGTTCGTTGATCAGTGCTACACCTGCACTGTCATACCCTCTGTACTCCAGGCGATGCAGTCCCTTAATCAAAATCGGATACGCCTTGCGCTTGCCGATATATCCTACTATTCCACACATAATGTCATTTACTATTTAGTCATTTACCATTTAGTCATTTACGATGTACGATTTAGTGAAGCGTCACCGTTTTTTTATATCTTTTCCTTCATTCTGACAAGAGCATCGATACAGTCTTCCCGTTTCGAGAAAGCAGAGAACCGCACAAATCCCTCGCCGTATCTGCCGAAACCGACACCGGGAGTGCAGACCACTTGACATTGCTGCAACAGGTGGTCGAAGAATGTCCATGAGTCCCATCCATGCGGAGCTACGCAGAATATATACGGTGCGTTCGTTCCTCCGTACACTTCGTACCCCATATGTTTCAGACCATCTATGATAATAGCTGCTGTCTCTCTGTAATAGTTTAGATTGTCCGCTATACCTTTTTGCCCTTCCGGTGTAAAAGTGGCTTCTGCTGCACGCTGGGCTATGTATGCTGTGCCGTTATACTTGGTGCATTGCCGCCGCATCCACATTGCCTGCAATCCTGTCTCGTATGGTACTACGGTATAGCCGCATCGCACTGCCGTGAAACCGGCACTCTTGCTGAAACTATGCACTTCTATTGCCACCTCCTTAGCGCCTTCTATCTCATAGATACTATGCGGAATGCCCGGTTCCGAGACAAAGGCTTCGTAGGCGGCATCGAAAATAATAATACTCTTGTGTTCACGGGCATACTCCACCCACAAGCGCAGCTGGTCATGCGTGAGCACGACA
>JAXJUN010000003.1:0-142797 GCA_036309065.1 Paludibacteraceae bacterium
ACTCCGAGTGTAGCGCCCGACAAGTCCCCACTTGGAGGATAAGCGCAAACATAGAATGGCGCGACCCTTGCGGTCACGCAGCCGAATGGCTATAGGGTAGTGACGTACAGGGTAGGAACGACCGCCCATTTCTAATAATTCTTGGCTTCTTTGTATGTGTGGCGATGCTATCTACTCTCCTTTCTATCGGGGTCCCCGCGGATTTTAATCTGTGGGGATTGTTATATAATTTGCATAATTGACAAAAAAGTTGTACCTTTGCGGCACAAAATAGAAAATGTATATGAGAAAGATTATTAGTACCGTTCTTTTGGCCTTATCGATAATAGGCATGAGTGTAGCACCCGTACACGCAATAGAGTATGATACACAACTGCGGGATAGTATAGTGAATCGTATATCTGGCGCTACAATAAGCGAAAAAATAATCCAAATAAAACATTTTGGAGCCGTAGCAGACGGCAAGAAAGATTGCTGCCCTGCCTTCGCCAAAGCCATCAAACAAGCCGTACGCAAAGGAGGCGCACGCATCGTTGTACCCGCTGGCGAATACTATCTATGCGGACCTATCCATCTGCAAAGTAATATATGCTTGGACCTACAAGAAGGCGCTGTATTACGATTTAGTACTGACCCAACACATTATCCTACCGTCAATACAAGTTGGGAAGGGACCTATCTATACAACTACAGTCCTTTTATCTACGCCTATGAAGCAACCAACATAGCCATCATCGGTAAAGGATGCATCGATGGGAATGCGGCGACCACCTTCGGTACATGGAAAGAGAAACAGAGAGCAGACCTATTGGAAAGCAGACGAATGAACCACGAAGAGATAGCCGTAGAGAACAGAGTGTTTGGCGCAGGACATCTATTGCGCCCCCAGTTGATACAGTTCTATCGATGCCAACAGATAACAGTAGAGGGCGTTAAAATAACGAACGCACCTTTCTGGTGCATTCATCTGCTTCAGAGCGAGAATATCATATGTCGTTCGCTGCGCTACGATGCCAAGCTGCTCAATAATGATGGTATAGACCCAGAGAGTTCACGCGATATCCTTATCGAAGATGTGCATTTCAATAATGGCGATGATAATATAGCCATCAAGAGCGGTAGAGACAACGACGGACGAAAGACAGCCATTCCTTCGGAGAACATCGTCATACGGCGTTGCCATTTCAAAGGACTGCATGGCGTGGTGATAGGCAGCGAGATGTCAGGCGGCGTACGGAATGTATTCATAGAAGATTGCGATTATGCAGGGTATTGCAAACGCGGCATATACATCAAGACCAACCCCGACAGAGGTGGCTTCATACGCAATATATTCGTCAAGAATTGTCAGTTTGGCGAGGTGGAAGACCTTTTCTACGCCACGAGTATGTACGCTGGAGAAGGATTAGACAACCACCATTTTACCCAAGTGGAGAATATATACGTCGATTCGATACAATGCCAGCACGTGCGCAAAGCAGCTTTAGTGCTGCAAGGAACAGTGCAAGAACCGATACGCAATGTGCTCTTCAAGAATATCGAAGTACAGCAAGCACTCAATGCCATCAGTTTTGATAATACGGAGATGGTGGTGATGCAAGATGTGCATATTGGTGGCAAAGCGGGTGTGCCGACGCAGATATCGGCGAAGGATAAGATTTTTGAATAGGACGCGGAGCTACAGGACGGGCAGAGCCCTACAGGACGGCGACAAGCGCCTAACCGCTAATCGCTAATCCCTAATCGTTAACTCGTTAACTCGTTAAACCTTAACTCGTTAACTCCTTAATCGTTGTGGCGCTGGAGAATGTCTTCTGCACGGCGGAGGGCAAAGTGAATATTAGCGCATATGTTATGCGGATCCATCTGCTGCTCAATACCAGCCGTCATGAACTGCTTATGCACATGATCATTCACACCCGATAAGATAATCGTAGTACCATCTTTCTTCGAACGCTTGATAAGCATCTCTAAATTATGCATCGCCGTAGAGTCCACAAATGGCACTTTACGCATTCGAATAATACGGACAGGGTATTTCTCACCCGATACATGCGTCATGATATCATCAAAACGATTGGCAATACCAAAGAAATACGGACCATCAATCTCATATACCTCCACTCCTTCAGGAATAGTGAGGTGCTCTAAATTAGACTGCACATCGGTATCTTCGTTCGGGTCAATCTCGTGATGGAACGTGCGGATATGCGTTGCTTCATTCGTGCGCATCAAGAAGAGCACTAATGCCAATAAGATACCCACTTCGATAGCCACGGTGAGGTCGAAGATGACAGTGAGGAAGAAAGTGATGAGGAGCACCCATAAGTCTCTATTAGGGTGCTTGATGAGTCCTTTGATAGTCTTCCATCCTGACATAGAATAGCTGACCATGATGAGTACTGCAGCAAGGCAGGACATTGGAATCATGCCTACATATTTACCCAAGCAAAGCAATACCACTAATAAGACAATAGCGTGAATAATACCCGCTACAGGTGTTTTACCACCATTATTAATATTGGTCATTGTACGCGCGATAGCTCCTGTGGCAGGAATACCACCGAAGAAAGGAACCACCACATTCGCTACACCTTGTGCGATGAGTTCGGTATTGGAATTATGCTTATCACCAATCACACCATCTGCTACCATGGCAGAGAGTAGGGATTCAATAGCTCCGAGCATGGCGATAGTGAAGGCAGAAGGGAAGAGTTTTTGAACAAGAGTGAAGAACGATTCTCCTTCGGCAAGGTTCATCTCGGGTAGGTGTGGCGCTGGTATGCCTTGTGGCAAAGCGTATAGGTCGCCGATGGTTTGCAAAGATGCTACGCCCCATTCCGCAGGAGCCCATGCTTTGAGTGCTGCAACGGCTATAGTGGCGAAGATGATGGCTGCGAGCGAACCTGGTATGCGTTTGGTGAATTTAGGCATGAAGATACAGATGAGGAGCGAGAAAAGACCTATGCCGCATGCCCACCAGTTGACATGGAAATGCTGGGCGTAGAAAATCCATTTATCCACGAAATTGGCTGGCACATTGGTTAGCCCTAATCCAAAGAAATCATTCATCTGCGTGGAGAAAATAGTGAGCGCTATACCTGCGGTAAAACCAACGATGACAGGGTATGGCACAAACTTGATGACAGACCCGAGGTGCGCTAATCCCATGAGGATGAGCAAGATACCCGCCATGATAGTGGCAATAGTGAGTCCCATCAATCCATATTGCTGGATGATGCCGTAGATGATGATGATAAAAGCGCCTGTGGGTCCGCCAATCTGCACTTTGCTTCCTCCGAAGAGAGAGATGATCAGTCCAGCAATAATGGCTGTGACGAGTCCTTCTGTAGGTCCTACACCCGAAGAGATACCAAAAGCGATGGCTAATGGGATGGCAACAATACCTACGATGATGCCCGCGAGTGCATCTTGTGAGAAACGCTTAGCATTATATGATTTGAGCGTTTGGAATAGTTTGGGCGCGAAAACTTCGCGCAGGGAGTAATCTATTTTTTTCATTATTGAAGACTGATTGTGTGATAAAACATAAGCGAGTGCAAAGGTACTGCTTTTTTTGCGGATGTGCAAGAAGTTTGTGCAAATTGCCAATTGGATGTTTCAAATCTTTGAATAGGACGCTGCGCTACAGGACGGGCGTGGCCCTACAGGACGCTGCGCGGGGATGATGATAATAAAAACCCCAAAAGTGTGGGCTTTTGGGGTTTGGGGATGGGGAGTCGGAATAGATGAGCACCCCAATAAGAGAATCGTATCAATTAAGAGAAGAAAATACCACCATTGATATCGATATTGGTTCCAGTGATGTAATCACTATCATCACAAGCAAGGAAGAGTACCAAATCAGCTACATCCCCTGCATCACCTTCGCGGCGGAGTGGGTAGATACCCTTCATGCGCTCGCGTATTTCTATACAGGTAAAGAAATGTATGCAGAACGCGGATGGGAGATCCTACGCGCATGGTTTATCAATAAGCGCACCAAGATGAATCCATCCATGCGCTATAGCCAAGTGCGAATGGGACATAACAATAACGAGGGTTCCAACTCTGGACTCTTGGATGGTTATTCCTTCTTAATCGTACCCGATGCGGTCACTATCCTCTCTCAGTCTAAGTTCGCCAAGGAGAAAGATATAGCGGCTATCAAGGATTGGTTTGCGCAGTATCTGAATTGGATGCTGGAGTCTAAGCAGGGTAAGAAGGAAGATGTAGCCGCCAATAACCATGGTACTGCATATCATATCCAAGTGGCTGTGTATGCCTTGTTTGTGGGTAATAAGGAGGTGGCCAACCAGTATATCTCTTCGTTTGTAGAGCGCCGTATAATGCCTCAGATAGAGCAGGATGGCCGCCAACCTAAGGAGTTGGTGCGTACGCGTGCGTATGGCTATAGTTGTTATAACCTGAAGCATTTATTTGATATGATAGATATCTGTCGTTTGCAGGGTATTGATTTGTTGGCGGACGAACAGGTGGCTCAGCGTATGGTGGCGGCTGTGGATTATCTGACGCCTTATTTAGGTCGCCCTGTGAGTGCTTGGCCTTTCCAACAGATAGCGGACTGGGAGAAAGAGCAGCAGAATGCTTGTTGGCTTCTCTACCGCGCGCACACCTATTTCCCAGCGAAGGGATATATGTCCTTGTACAACGCGCACACCAAGGCCAAACTCTCCTCCCGCAATTATTTACTCTATTAAGCACAACGAAAGGGCACCTGTACGGTGCCCCTTCTTTTTGCATTGGCATTTGGGGTTTAGGATGATTTTCATGATATATAGATTTTGTATAGGTGATTGACTCGTGATTGACTCGTGATTGAGCAGTAAATGGGTGCTGTTTTTTGAATGACGATGCAAAGATACGATGAACAAATTGCCTTTTGCAAATTTTTTCGCAAAAAAATGCAAAAAAATGCATTTTTCTTTTATGACTGGTTTCTGGTGTCATTTTTTTACTACTTTTGTAGCCGAAAATCTGTACGCTCGCGAGCGGAGCAACTACACATAACCACAATTTCACGCATTCTTGTGGCTTGATTTTTACACCATAATAAATATAACATTTAATATTATATTATTATGACAAAAATCTGAAGATAAAATCTTGTGTGAAAATGTAAAAGTGTTAATGTAAACTTCAAATAATCGCTATATGTACAAATACTCTTTTGAAACACTCTACCAGCTCCTACTGAGAATGATGAGTAACGACTATCCAAGGTATCAAAATGCCACCGAACTCGACATCCTTGCCAATTTTTCCGAAAAAAATGCAAAAAAAAATGTGTGTTAGGTAGGAAAAATTGCAGAATTGCAGAATTGCATATCTGTGTGGCTTAGTTAAAACCTCATAATATAATATTTTATATTTATATTATGGCCATAAAATGAAGATGCATGAATGTGCAATTTTGCAATTTTGCAATTCATGCTCATAAAATCGTAGTTTATTTGGTAGCATTGTATGAGATACAAAAAGCATAATAAATTTGCATATATCAAAAAAAAGTTGTACCTTTGCAGCGAAATTTGATTGAAAATCGGAAGTACTACTCCATATTTTGATTGAAAATCGGAAGTACAACTCCGCATTTTATATAATTTAATAGCGTAATTCACACATACAAAAAAAAGAATATGTACACTCGTTATCAATCACTTATAGATAGCCAGACAGATAGTGTGTTTCTGTTTGGAGCACGCCAAACAGGAAAATCTATATTGTTACGCTCGCTTTTCCCTGAAACAATCTATATTGATTTGCTTGAAACGGACACGCAACATCGCTTTCGCACGCAACCAAGTCTGTTGCGAGATGTACTGAATGGTTATCCAGATAATTCATTAGTTATTATAGATGAGATACAGCAAGTGCCAGAATTGTTGAATGAGGTGCATTTGCTGATAAGTCGTAAGCAGATGCGATTTGTTTTGTGCGGTTCTAGTGCACGTAAACTTAAACGACAAGGTGTTAATACCTTGGGTGGACGCGCATTGCCCGAACAATTATATCCATTGGTAAGTAATGAGATTCCAGATTTTGATTTGCAGCGCGCGCTTACACATGGTCTTTTGCCTAAGATATACTTATCCGCACGTCCATCGCGTTTGTTGCAAGCATATGTAGATGTCTATCTTAAAGAGGAAATTCAAGCGGAGGCATTAGTAAGAAACCTAAAATCATTTACACGCTTTTTGGAGGTGGCGGCTTTAACCAATGGCGAGATTGTCAATTACAATAATATCGCAACGGATTGTGGTGTTAGCGCTAAAACGGCGGCAGAGTATTTCACAATATTACAAGACACCTTAATTGGGTATCTTGTTCCTGCTTTTTCGGACAAACAAAAACGCCGATTAGTACAAGCACCTAAGTTCTGGTTTTTTGATGTGGGAGTAGCCAATCACCTTTTACACCGCAAGGAGTTAGTGATTGGTACTGTGGAATATGGTCATGCTTTTGAGCATTTTGTTGTGCAAGAATTGATAGCTCATTTAGGCTATCATCACAACGAATATCGTCTTACTTATTGGCGTACATACACGGGATCTGAAGTTGATGCTGTAATTACCAATCATGCAGGCGAACCAGTGTTGGCGATAGAAATCAAATCTACACAAGAGATCATGCATAAGCATTTGAAAGGGTTGCATGCTTTCCACCAAGAGTATATAGATTGTCCTTTATTATGCGTTAGTCTGGATAAGTTTACTCGCGAAAGTGAAGGTGTACGGCTTATGTATATCAATGACTTCTTAAAACAATTGTGGGCAGACAAACTATTCTAATACTAGGTGTTTTTAGGGGATTATATACCTATTGACACTAAATAACTAAGAAACGCCTGAAAAATCAGGCGTTTTTTTTACGCTAAAAATTCCTTAAACATTCCACATTCCACATTAAACAATCAAATAAATTTGCCCATGTCAAAAATTTTATGTACCTTTGCAGCGCAAAGGTTTTGAAACAAATATATCATGGCAAAAGATACAATATCTATCGGATTTGAGGATAAGATTTGGAAAGCAGCGGATGTGCTGCGTGGTAACTTGAACGCATCGGAATACGAAGGTGTAGTCCTTGGACTCATCTTCCTCAAATATATCTCCGACCGCTTCGAGACCAAATATGCTGCTCTTGTACAAGACCCACTGGCTGACCCAGAGGACAAGGACGAGTACATGGCAGACAATGTTTTCTTCGTGCCCAAGGATGCACGCTGGTCCGTTATCTCTGCTGATGCGCACCAGCCCTCTATCGGTGTGACCATCGATAACGCGCTGCGTCTCATCGAGCAAGAGAACCCGCGTCTCAAAGGTATTCTGCCGAAGAACTTCGCACGTCCCGAATTGGACAAGCGTCGTCTGGGTGATGTGGTGGACTTATTCACGAATATCCAGATGCACGGAGCAGGTGACGAGAGAGACTTGCTTGGGCGCACATACGAATACTGCTTGCAGAAGTTCGCATCCATGGAAGGAAAGAACGCGGGAGAGTTCTACACACCGTCCTGTATCGTACGCACAATAGTAGAAGTGCTACAACCCTATAGCGGGCGTATCTATGACCCCTGTTGCGGTTCGGGAGGTATGTTCGTACAATCTGCCAAGTTCATCCGCAGCCATCAGAAAGAGGTTCGCAATATCTCTATTTACGGACAAGAAGCCAACCCTTCTACATGGAAGATGGCGCATATGAATATCGCTATCCGTGGATTGGAAGCAGATCTCGGCAAGAGCTATGCCGACACCTTCTTTGATGACCAGCACCCGACGCTCAAAGCCGACTATATCATGGCGAACCCGCCATTCAACTTGAGCGACTGGGGACAAGCGTCCTTGCTCGAAGATGTCCGTTGGAAATTCGGTATTCCGCCTTCAGGTAATGCCAACTTCGCGTGGATTCAGCACATGATCCACCACCTCTCGCCGAACGGCAAGATAGGTCTTGTGCTTGCTAACGGTGCCCTCAGTAGTCAGACAGGCGGTGAAGGAGACATCCGCGCAAACATCGTCAAGGCGGATTTGGTAGAAGGTGTCGTGGCTATGCCGAACCAACTTTTCTATTCAACCGGTATTCCCGTCAGCCTCTGGTTTATCAACCGCAATAAGAAGCAACCGGGCAAAGTGCTCTTTGTGGATGCCCGTAATATGGGTACGATGGTTACACGCAAGCTGCGTGAACTGACCGAAGAGGACATCCTCCGCATTGCAGACACCTTCCGTCAGTTTGAGGCGGGTACACTCCAAGACGAGAAAGGTTTCTGCGCGGCTGTTTCGTTGGATGAGGTAGCTAAACAGGACTATATCCTCACGCCCGGGCGCTATGTAGGTATAGCCGAGCAAGAGGACGATAGCGAACCCTTTGCAGAGAAAATGACCCGCCTCACGGGTGAGTTGGGTGATTTATTCCGCAAGGGGCATGATCTTGAAGCGGAGATCAGAAAGCAATTAGAGAGTATCGGGTATAAGATAAAATAAGGAAGGGGGCGGCGAATATAATTCGCCTGTAACGAACATACAAATAATATGGAGTGGATACAAAAAATAATTTCCGAACTAAATAATTACGCAGGTTTGTTCTCACTATTGGCAGTAGTGGTGGCTATCATAGGCATCTATGTCTCTGTTCGTATCCACCGCAAAAAGGCAGAAGAAGAGTTTCTCCAACTACAAGATGAGTTGGACGAAATGGAGAGATTGCGTACTGTCGCTTGGCCTTCTGATGTGAAAGATAAGTTGACAAGACAGCATGTGTTAAAAGAAGCCATTAAACGAGGGAGAAAATAATATGGAGTGGAAGAAAGTTAACATATGTGATATGTGTGATTCTATATCTGCAACCTATTCACGCGGAGCAGATATGGTTGTACTCATAAATACTTCTGATGTTTTAGATGGAAAGTTCCTGAATAGAGAAAGAGTACCCAATAAAGACTTAAAAGGACAATTTAAGAAAACATTTCAGAGAGATGATATACTCTATAGCGAGATAAGACCTGCTAATAAGCGTTTTGCTTATGTGGATTTTGATGCAATAGATTATATCGCTTCTACTAAATTGATGGTTCTACGAGCTAAACCAAATGTAAATCCGCGTTTCCTATATCATATACTCAAAAGTGAAGATACATTAGAGAAACTACAGATGCTAGCAGAATCGAGATCTGGCACATTCCCACAAATTACCTATAGCGAAATGGCGAATGTGTCTGTGTTATTGCCAGATAGAGCAACGCAAGATAAAATCGTTGCTATTCTTTCTTCTTTGGATGATAAGATTGAGAATAACAATCGTATCAACCGCAATCTGGAAGCCCAAGCGCAAGCATTGTTCAAATCTTGGTTTGTCGATTTTGAACCTTTCGGAGGCACAATGCCTAACGATTGGAGAGAAGGAACATTGGGGGATATTTGTAAGCAACTGAAAGAAAAAGTCGGAGAAAGAGATGATGTGAAAGTTTTATCCCCTGTGACAACGGGAAAACTAATGTTATCAGAGGAATACTTTACAAAACAGGTGTTTAGTCAAAGTATTGCAAAATATATAATCGTTCCACCTACTTCATTTGCTTATAATCCTGCACGTGTGAATATTGGTTCTTTAGGAATGAATGAGTATGATTTAGATGGCTGTGTAAGTCCCGTATATGTCGTGTTTGAATGTCTTGATGGATATGAATACTACTTTGATTTGTTCCGCCAAACAAATATGTTCAAAGAAGAGGTAAAGTTGAGAGCAATCGGTGGCGTGCGACAATCATTAAACTACGAGGATTTTGCAAGAATAACATGCAATATCCCTTCTAAAGATGCGATAGAAAAATTTAATACTATCTATTTAGCAAATCTTAATGTGCGAAATCATAACAGTAAAGAAAATAACCGCCTTGCAGCACTCCGCGATACATTATTGCCTAAACTGATGAAAGGAGAGATAGAAGTATGATATCCGCATAAAATGCGGCGAAATGAACATACGGAGGGAAGAACCTGCATTAAATGCAGGGAAATAAACATACGGAGGGAAGAACCTGCATAAAATGCGGCGAAATGAATATACGGAGGGAAGAACCTGCATTAAATGCAGGGAAATAAACATACGGGGAAATGAACATACAGGACGCGAGGCTATAGGACGCATAAAATGCGGGGAAAGGAACATAGGATGACAGATAAGCAGGACACATGGCAATGGCAAGAACCGGGAACCGCATGGCGGGGCATCGGTATCTATCATATCACGCTGACAGTCACAGACCGCCAGCCGGTGCTTGGCACGCTGGTGATTCCTGAAAACGACCCCAAGCAAGCGAGGGTGGAATGGTCGGATTTGGGGCGGCAAGTGTTGGGGCATATGCTCGATTTGCCCAAACGCCGCCCAGAGATACATATCGTGAGCTATTGCCTCATGCCCGATCATCTGCATGCCATTTGGCATGTCACAAAGCCGATGCCGACGAGCATTCTCTCTGTCGTCCGCGGCTTTTGGCAAGGCGAGAAGAAGATAGGGCGCGCCTATAGTATGTCTATTTCCCCGCATTCAATGCGGGAGAACGAACACACAGACCGCATAACTAACATACTACAAGCAGAACGCACCGCCGATCCCCTCTTTCACGAGATGCCCTTTGTACGGCCGCTATCGCGGAGAGGGCAGCTGGATACGATGGTTAATTACCTCATCCTAAACCCCCAGCGGCTCGCTACCAAGCGTCTCATGCCGGGATTCTTCCGCGTGCAGGAGGGTATCGAGATTGCCGGATGCACCTATCGCGGCATCGGCAATGTTGCCCTATTACAAGCCTCCCAATATGCGCCGGTACATGTCCGCCGCACGATGATAGAGGAGGCGATGCATGGCGATGACAAGCGCTTGCGCGATTATATGAACGGCTGTGTGCTGGCTGCCCGTCAGGGCGCGGTGATGGTCTCGCCGTTCATCTCCGACAAGGAAAAGGAGGTGATGGTGGTTCTTCTTGCGGAGGAGCATCCTATCATCTATATCGCGGATAATGGTTTCCGCGATTATTACAAGCCGAGTGCCGGCTTGTTTGATGCCGTCGCTAAAGGGCGCGTGCTGATTCTAAGCCCATGGGAGCATGATGCGCAGAAGCGCCATGTCACCCGCGACGAATGCATCGCGATGAACCAAATGGCGGAAGAGATATGCAATTATGTCCATTCCCCCGAATTAAATTCGGGTAAAACTAACATACCACTATGAGTAGTCATAAATTCACAGAGGACAGCTATGAGCAAGCGTTGATCTCGCTCTTTCGGGATGAGTTAGGATACGAGTATATCTACGGTCCCGATATTGAGCGCGACTATCGTCAGCCGTGCTATGTAGATGCATTGGTGCCTGCTATATGCCGTATTAACCCCTCTCTGCCGCAAGAGGCTATCGATGAGGCTTTGCGTCAGATTATTCACGCTACCGATAATACGCTTATCGCCAGCAATGAGGAGTTTATGCGTAACTTGCAAGACGGGCTCGAAGTGCCTTTTGTGCTAAATGGTGATGAGAAAACAGAGATTGTACAACTGATAGACTATGCGCATAAGGATAGAAACACCTTCCATATCGCTAACCAATGGCGTGTGGAAGGACATGATGCTATCCGATGTGATATGGTGGTCTTTGTGAATGGTTTGCCGTTAGTGGTTGTTGAACTCAAATCGCCGTCTGAAGAAGGCGTGTCGGTACATGATGCCTACCTCCAGATGCGTAATTACCAACTCAAAGTGCCGGATCTATTTACCTATAATGCCTTCAATGTCATTTCTGACATGGACATGACGCTTGCTGGTACGATTACGGCTGACGAGGAACGGTATATGGAGTGGAAGAGCCGCGACGGAATCTATGAGGACAAAGATCATGTTAGCTACGACACCTTCTTCCATGGTATATTCCCGAAGGAGCGTCTGCTGGACATCATTCATAACTTCATCTGCTTTGACCATCGTGAAGGCAGAGCCGCAAAGATACTTGCCGGTTATCATCAGTATTTTGCCGTAAATCGTGCTCTCAAACGCACATACGATGCTGTCAATGGCGATGGTAAGATTGGTGTTTTCTGGCACACGCAAGGTTCCGGCAAATCGCTCTCTATGGTTTTCCTCGCACGATTATTAGGTCGCCATTTCCATGAATCTACTATCGTGGTCGTTACCGACCGAAACGATTTGGATGACCAGTTATACGGTCAGTTCTCGCGTTGTGCGGATTTTCTTCGTCAGATGTCGCAACAGGCAGGTTCCAAAGCCGAGTTGGGAGACCTTCTCCGTGACCGCAAAGCCGGAGGTATCTTCTTTACAACCATTCAGAAGTTTGAGGAAGATGAACGCTTCCTTTCCAACCGCCGTAATATCATCGTCATGACGGATGAGGCGCACCGCTCCCAATACGGCGATACGACATTCGATGTGCAGACGCTCAAAACCAAGAAAGGGTATGCGCGACTGATGCGCGAAGCATTGCCTAACGCATCGTTCATTGGTTTTACCGGCACGCCTGTTTCCGATCGCGACCGCGATACACAAGAGGTCTTCGGTGAGTACATCGATATTTACGATATGACACAATCGGTGCGAGACCATGCTACGCTCCCCGTCTATTACGAGAGCCGCGCAATGCAACTCAAACTGAACCAAAACATCCTCGAACAACTCGACGCCGAGTTTACCAATCTCGATACCGTCGGTGCTTCTGATGCACAGGTGGAGAAGACCAAACGCGACCTTAGCAAAATGGAGGAAGTGCTCGGTGCTCCAGAGACCATCGACTCGCTCGTTAAGGATATTTACTACCACTACACCGCATTCCGTCAGCAGGAACTTACCGGAAAAGTGATGATCGTTGCTTTCAACCGAAAGATAGCGATGAAGATTTACTATCGTCTCCTGGCTATGCGTCCCGATTGGACGAACAAGGTCAAAGTGGTGATGACCGGAAACAACCAAGACCCCGAAGAATGGCGACCCATAGTAGGTAACGATGTTTACCGCAAGCAACTCGCCAAGGATTTCAAAGCGGAGAATAGCGAACTCAAGATTGCTATTGTCGTGGATATGTGGCTCACCGGCTTCGATGTGCCTTCCCTTAGCACGATGTATGTATATAAACCTATGGCCGGTCATAATCTCATGCAGGCTATAGCCCGTGTCAATCGTGTCTTCCCAGAGAAAGAGGGTGGACTTATCGTCGATTATATCGGTATCGCGCAAGCACTCAAACGCGCGATGAAGGAATATACCAAGCGTGACCAACAGAAATTCGGTGACCCAGACATAGCCAAGACAGCATTCCTTACTTTCCGTGAGAAAGCGGAGATATGTGCCGACCTCTTGCATGGGTACGACTACAGCGAGTTCCCCCATGCTACCGATGCACGCAAAGCCGAAATTATCAAAGGCGGAGTTAACCACCTCTGCGCGGTTGGCAAAGAGGAAGAACGCAAAACTTTTATCAAAGAAGCGGCACTCTTGCATAACTCCGTTACTCTCTGTCGTTCGTTGCTCTCCGATGAACAGATACAACTCGTTGCATTCTACGATTCCGTGCGTATCCTACTCCTGAGACTCGAACAGCACAATGGCGGTAATGTGCGCGCCAAGGAGATAAACGCACGCATCCAACACTTGCTTGAACAATCCGTCCAATCGGAAGGAGTGGTCAAACTATTCCAAGATGATGCACGCGAGTTCTCGCTCTTTAGCGAAGCTTTCATGGAAGAAATACGCCGCATGAAAGAGAAAAACCTTGCAGTGGAGATTCTCAAGAAACTGCTCAAAGGGGTCATTGGAGGTTATAAACACACCAATGTGGTACAATCCGCCAAGTTCTCTGATATGCTTTCCGAAGCTCTCTCTTCCTACCTCAAAGGAATGCTCTCCAATGAGGAAGTGATTGACGAACTTATCAAACTGGCACAGCAGATCAAAGCCGAGGAAGCACAAGGCAATGACCTTGGTCTAAATAAAGAGGAAAAAGCGTTCTACGATGCCCTCACTCAGCCTGAGTTGGTACGCAAGGCATACTCCGATGAACAGTTTGTTGCGCTTACTAAAGAACTGACCGACACGCTTCGTAAGAACCGCACGATAGACTGGAACAAACGAGAGTCCGCACGGGCACAAATGCGCACGATGGTGAAACGCCTCTTGCGCAAATACAACTATCCGCCCGAAGGGCAAGAACAAGCACTTGAAGTGGTGATGGAGCAATGTAATCAATGGGCAGATCAGGAGTACTATGATTCTATCGCAGAATCCGGCGGCAGACCGATATTCTAATTGTCTCTTTTGCATAGCAATAATCTACCGTGGGTTGAGAAGGCCCCCTGTCTTAGAGGGGGATTTCTTCGTAATCCCCACAGTCTGCCACGGGCATCCTCGGAGAGAGGGGGATTTCTTCGTAATCCCCATAGTCTGCCACGGGCATCCCTGCAACCATCAATCTCATTCCACACTAAAAACAAAACAGCTTGACAGCTTCCTTTTTTGCATATAGCCGCTCGCTTATGCAAGTGAACTTTCAACGCAGATGGCTATATACAAAAAAAGTAGAGACGAACTCTACTTTTTGTTTTTACTCGGTGGAACGAGTTGGTGGTTGCGGAGAGAGGGGGATTCGAACCCCCGGTACAGTTACCCGTACGACAGTTTAGCAAACTGTTGGTTTCAGCCACTCACCCATCTCTCCTAGGCGGATTGAAACTGAATCCTACGCCTTTTTATCAAAAGCGAGTGCAAAGGTACTGCTTTTTTTCCATATACGCAAATGTTTTTATGTTTTTTTTTGCGTATGTCAAAAAAAAATGCTAATTTTGCAGCCAAAATGGGATGGTGATGACTGAGAATACAGAAATAGAACGCAAGTTTTTGGTGAAAGATGAGCGGTTTAAAGAACACGCTATCCGCTCACAACACATAGAACAAGGATACCTCTGCAAAGAGCCAGAGAAGACAATCCGCGTCCGTATATGCGATGAGAAAGCATATATCACCATCAAATCCACACAACTACGCGAAGGATTAGCGAAATTTGAATGGGAGAAAGAGATAGCAGTTGCCGACGCACACGAACTGATGCAATTATGCCTGCCTGGCGTAATCAGCAAAACACGATATATACTACCCGCAGATACATACGAGATAAATAGATACTGGGAAGTGGATGTGTTTGATGGACGACTGGAAGGCTTAATACTGGCGGAGATAGAGTTGGGAAGCGAAGAAGAGACATTCGATAAGCCTGAGTGGCTGGGAGAAGAGGTGACAGGACAAGCGCAGTACTATAATGCGAATATGTGAGGTTTAATGTTTAATGTTTAATGTTTAATGTTTAAGGATTAATAAATAAAAACAAATATATAATGAAAAGTAAAATCTTATTAGTAGTATCACTACTCATCAGTGCGGTGAGTTACGCGCTGACAATCCCCAAAGGAACCATCTATTTCGATAACAGCAAGACGGCATACCAAGCCGTACGATTCGTATACGGCAGCGATACCAACGCCAAGACATATGTGCTCGAAATGAAAAAAGATGGCAATGTATGGAGTGTACAAATACCCAATGCAGTAAACAACATGTACCGATTCACCTTTGTAGGTTCGGCCGTGCGCACCGGAACATTTCAACAGACATTCTCCAACTACAAAGATAGCATTAGCAATACACTTAACCTCTACCGCACCGCCACCTCATCCGCACAGATGAGCGCGAATGATATATTCGTTCCATCCAGCGGCGACAACTGGACACAAGGCACATGGATGAACATAGACACTTGGCGCGGCCAAACCACCAATCCTGGTCAAAACACCAATCCTGGTACAAACACCATCTCACAACAGTTGCCCGTAGTATATGTGACAACCACCGCACCTATCGAAAGCAAAGATGTTTATGTGACAGGTACTATATATATAGACCCGCTTACTACTGGTTACGAGGCGTTAGGAACAGCGCAAACACCTATCACAGCACAGTTCAAAGGACGAGGTAACTGGACCTGGACGGGATTCGACAAAAAACCATACCGCATCAAGATGGATGTGAAGCAGAAAGTGTTAGGTATGCCAAGTAATAAACACTGGTGCTTGATGGCAGCTGCAGATGATAACTTAGGATTCCTACGCATGCCTTTAGGACATATGATAAGCGAAGCCATAGGGCTACGATGGACACCACGCTTAGTACCTGTGGAACTGGTGCTCAATAACAAGTATGTGGGACTCTATTTCATGACCGAACATGTGCGCGTGGGTTCGAAACGCGTGAATATAGAAGAGCAATTAGAAGGCGAGACACAAGCCGACCTCATCACCGGCGGATGGTTGGTGGAGATAGATAACTATCCTACAGAGAATAATATCACCTTCACCGAAGGAAATGGGCAAGCCATCATGGTTTCCCTCAAAGAACCCGAGATCATCTCCGCTGAGCAACGCAACTATATCGTCAATCAAATGCTCGAACTCAATACCGCACTATACGAGAAAACACCCCAACATATAGAGCGCATACTGGATATGAAAGAGGCTGCGAAATACTACCTTGTACAAGAGATAATGGGCGACTGCGAGAGTTACCACGGCAGTTGCTACCTATACAAAGATAGAGACTCGTTGGGCATGGTGGATAAATGGAAATTCGGTCCTGTATGGGATTTTGGTAATAGTTACCGCAGTTATCACCATAATGGCTGGATATACGAGCGTCCTCAGTTTGCACAATATTGGATAGGTCAATTGGCTACTTGGCCATCCTTCCAGAAAGAACTCAGCGAACAATGGTGGATATACTACCACACCAAGAAAGATGAAGTGCGCGCACAATTAGTGGAGATATCCAAACTCATCACCCAAGCCGCTAAGAACGATGCTGTGGTATGGCGTAACACACTCAACTACACCGATAATACCAATATGACAGAGAAAACAAACTCTATCTTGGAGCAATACGACTGGCGTATTCAATGGCTCTATTCTAAATTAGGCGAGGGCACGAAACCTCCTACCACAGGAGATATACAGATAAGCACGCCTGAAGAGACAACGAAGAAAATAATGCGTGACGGACAAGTGGTAATTATCCGCAACGGAGTGGAGTATAATATGCTCGGCGGAAGAATGAAATGAGTTTTTAAATAGGTACCTATACACCTATTGATATTAAATAACCAAGAAACGCCTGAGAAATCAGGCGTTTTTCTTATGTAAAAATCTTACATTCTTTTGGGTGTGAAGAGAGTAAAAAAAAAGAGGTTGTCTCCCGACAACCCAATCTTTTCTTTTAACTTTAAATCTAATACCATGAAAAACACGGTGCAAAAGTACAACTTTTTTGCGATATATGCAAATAAATGTTAAAAAAAATGCAAAAAAAGTTAAAAAAAAGCAAAAAGTGATAACTGGAAATTGCAAAAAGATGCTTTTTAATTGGAAAGTTTTGCATTTTGACGCAGAATGTTTGCTTTTTGACAACTCCTTTCATCCCTCGTGTGGAAGATTAGTCGCAAAGGGAAAAAAGGTCCTCGCGAGGATTGACGAGCATGACAGGAACAAGCGCATGCTTGATGGCGTGCCGTTCTGGAGGACCAAACAACCAATCATCCAAACCATATTCCCTGCTGGCAGTTAGGATTAGAAGATCATGCTGGAAATCCCGTTGGCGTTCGCTGGCTTCCTTGATAAGCGAAAAAGAGTCCTTACGCGCCTTCACGATCTCGTACGAGATGGGTTGGTCTATGCGTTCGTTGAGTTTCTGTATATGCGTAACGATACGATTGACATTTTGCTGTGCATGCGAACCATAGTCATTGGCCTGCAAAAGGATGATATGCGCACCTGTCTTGCGTGCGATATAGGTAGAAATCTCCGCTTTGTATGTTTCTTCTTCTAACATAGAGACAGGTACGAGGAGGCGTCGCAGAGGTTTGATGCTCATCGTAGAAGTGATGAAAAGATAAGGTCTGCGTTCCTCTCGGCATTCGCTAAGATGTTTCTGTATGGTGCGTCCGTTATTGGTGCATTGGATGACTCTGATATCGTCGTTATTTTCCCAAATCATTGTACCTGTAGGTTATCCATTGTGTGTCTATATTGTGCGGCCGTGGAGGCATGTTGTCTGAAGGATGATGAGAAGATATGTGTGCCGTTAAGTTCGGGATTGGCGCACATGAATAGATAATCTGTAGGTGGTGCATTAAGCACGAAATCGATAGTAGTAGGCGCAGGGCATCGGATAGGTCCTGGTGGCAGTCCTGGGTATTTATATGTATTATACGGTGAATCGATAGCGAGGTGTCGATTGAGAATGCGCTTGAGTTTGAAATTGCCTACGGCGTACTTGACGGTGGGGCATGCTTGTAGGAGCATACCTTTGTGTACTCGATTGAGGTAAAGACTGGCGATGAGTGGCATCTCGGCTTTGTTATGCGTTTCTCCTTCTACGATAGAGGCGATGATAGCCACTTCTATGGGCGTGAGTCCGAGCGAGTCAGCTTTGTGTCTGCGCGTATCATTCCAGAAGGTGTTATATTCGCGCAGCATGCGCTGGAAGAGTTGGTCAGGTGTGGTATTCCAATACATCTGATAGGTATTGGGAATAAAAAGACACTTGCTGGTTTCGCGGTTGAACCCGTATTGCGCAAGATACTCGTTGCTATCGAGTAGTTGCTTGAGTTGCGTGCTATCGATAAGCAAGTGGCGTGTTACTTTTCCTGCCAAATCGGCATTGGTTCGCACGAAATTATTCCATGTTACATTAATAGCTGTTTGTTTTCCGAACTTGAGCCGATCGATGATTTCCTGATTGGCTATTTGCGCAGGGAAGGTATAGTATCCTGGTTCGGGATGATTAAAAGTGAGCAGTTTGGCATGCAGATAGAAGTCTGTTTTGCCTCCGATCTCGTAGTCGTTATCGAGTAGTGCGACGATGGAGTCGATGGTAGCTCCTGGGTAGATATGATAACTATGTTCTTGTCCGTCTTTGGACTCGAAGTTACTTATTTTCAATCGGTAGTATTGCTCGAAGGCGAAGATGCCCACGATGAGTAGTAGCGTACCGAGGATGGATGAGATGATGATGAGTTTCTTTTTCATTTAATGTTTCACAAGGCGTTTTATTTCGGATAGTTTATTAAGCGCGTCGAGGGGAGTGAGATTATTGATATCTAATGATTTCACTTCGTCTCGTATCTGCTCAAGGATAGGGTCATCGAGTTGGAAGAAGGATAATTGCATTCCTTCTCGTGTGTTACCGATGGTTTGTGTAGGTTTATGTACCTGTCCGTTCTTGGATTCGCTTTCAAGGTTGGCGAGTATCTTATTGGCTCTTTCGACGATGGATGTGGGCATTCCAGCCAATTTGGCCACATGAATACCGAAGCTATGTTCGCTACCTCCTCGTACGAGTTTGCGCAGGAAGATGATTTTATTATTCACCTCTTTGACGGATACGTTATAGTTGCGTATGCGTTGGAAGGTAGATTCCATCTCGTTGAGTTCGTGGTAGTGTGTGGCAAAGAGTGTCTTGGCGTGCCCTTTATATTCGTGTATGTATTCAACGATAGCCCATGCGATGGAGATGCCGTCGTATGTGCTGGTACCTCGTCCTAATTCGTCAAAGAGCACAAGGCTTCGTTCGCTGAGGTTATTGAGAATGGCAGCTGCTTCGTTCATCTCCACCATGAAGGTTGATTCGCCGAGCGATATATTATCGGATGCGCCTACGCGTGTGAAGATCTTGTCCACAATGCCTATTTGTGCGCTTTCTGCGGGTACGAACGAACCTATTTGTGCGAGCAGAACGATGAGTGCTGTTTGTCGGAGCAGGGCTGATTTACCAGCCATGTTAGGTCCTGTGATGATGATGATTTGCTGTCCGTTATTATCGAGCAGGATATCATTGGCGATGTATTGTTCTCCGATGGGTAGTTGTCGTTCGATGACAGGGTGTCGGCCTTGTTTGATATCGATGACGAGGCTATCGTTTATATCAGGGCAGACATATTTATACTCTGTGGCGATGTCGGCAAATCCAAGTAGGCAGTCTATTTGTGCGAGTACCTGTGCGTTGAGTTGCATTTGTGGTACCCATTCGGTGAGTGCGAGTATGAGGTCGAGGTAGATACGATTCTCGATGATTTGTATTTTCTCCTCGGCTGTTGTTATTTTCTCCTCGTATGTTTTGAGTTCCTCGGTGATATATCGTTCTGCGCTGACGAGTGTTTGTTTTCTGATCCACTCGGCAGGAACGAGGTCTTTGTATGTGTTTCTTACTTCAAGGTAGTATCCAAAGACATTATTATATCCTATTTTGAGGCTTTGTATGCCTGTTTGCTCCACTTCTCGTTGTTGTATTTGGAGCAGGTATTTCTTTCCATCGCTTTGTATAGCTCTTAGTTCGTCGAGTTCGGGGTCAACTCCTGCGGCGATGATATTGGGTCTTCCTTGTACAGCCGGTGGGTCATTGGTGATGAGTTTTTCTATTCGTGCTCTCATCTCGTGGCACGGGTCGAGTTGTTCTCCGATGACGGTGAGGAAGGAGTTGTCTTTTGCTTGTTGGCATATTTGTTTGATAGGGTGTATGGCGTTGAGTGCTCGTCCGAGTTGTACCATTTCGCGTGGTCCTATTCTGCCTGTAGAAATCTTGCTAACGATTCGCTCGAGGTCTCCCATTTGTGTGAGTGCGTCTCGTATTATTTCTCTATGTTCGGGGTTTCGGTATAGATATTCGACTACTGTTTGTCTATTTCGTATGGCTCTTACTTCTTTGAGTGGGAATGCAATCCATCGGTGTAGTAATCGTCCTCCCATCGGTGTGATGGTGCGGTCGATGATGTCGTATAGTGTTTTGCTTTCGTGTGTTTGTCCGTTGATGAGTTCCAGATTTCGGATGGTGAATCGGTCGAGCCATACATATCGTTCTTCTTCGATGCGGCTGAGGTGCTGGATATGTCCTGTTTGGAGGTGTTGTGTCATATCGAGATACATGAGAATACCTCCCGCGGCTGTGATGGCTGCGGGCATATTATCGAGTCCGAATCCTTTGAGTGAACTGACGCCCCATAGTTTTTGTAGTCTTTCTTTGGCTGTAGATTCGACGAGCATCCAATCCTCGAGTTCAAAGGTGAAGAAATGGTTTCCAAATAGTTGTTCCATTTCGTTTTTCTTGCCTCTAACGAATAGTACTTCTTTGGGTGCGAAATTGGTGAGCAGTTTATCGATATATGGTGCTTCTCCTTGTGCTGCGAGGAATTCTCCTGTGGATATATCGAGTAATGCGAGTCCGATGGTGTGTTTATCAAAGTGTAGGCATGCCACCCAGTTGTTTTCCTTTTGTGTGAGTGTAGTATCGGAGTAGCTAACGCCAGGAGTGACGAGTTCTGTGACGCCTCTCTTGACGAGTTTCTTAGTCATTTTAGGGTCTTCGAGTTGGTCACAGATGGCTACTCTGAGTCCAGCTCTGACGAGTTTGGGCAGGTATGTATCGAGTGCATGGAATGGGAATCCCGCCATTTCTGTGGCTTGTCCTGATCCCGCGCTTGAGCGGTGTGTGAGTGTGATGGCGAGTATCTTGCTCGCTTTGATGGCATCTTCGCAGTATGTTTCGTAGAAGTCTCCGCATCGAAAGAGTAGCATAGCATCGGGGTACTGTGCTTTGATGTCACGGAATTGCTTCATCATGGGTGTTACTTCGTTATTCTTAGCCATATGTAGTATTATTTGAAATCGATGGTTATTTTGAGGTTGAATCGTCTGCCTGTGAGATAATTAGGGCTTGCCCATTGCATGCCGTATGCGTCGCTTACCCAGAAGTATGAGTTTACATTTTTCCATCCGACGAGGTTGAATACTTCGAATTGTATAGCCCATTGCTTGATATGCTTGGCAGATTCTTTGCGCATGAATTTGGATGTCTTAGCATTGAAGATATATGCGGCTCCGAGGTCGATGCGCTTATAGGCGGGCATTCGTCCCCATTGTGATTTATTTCGTGGTGCGTAGAAGGGCATTCCATCGGCGAATTGCATCTTGAGGTGGAAGCGTAGTTGTGGTAGTTGTGGCAGATAGTCTTGGAAGAGCATGGCGAATGAGTATCGCTGTTCTTGTGGGCTTGGAATCCATGTGTCGGAACCGATGAATCGTTGTTTGGCGGTCATGGTGGAGAAGGATATCCATGAGTCGGCTCCAGGTACGAGTTCGCCATATAGTTTGAGGTCCAGTCCGGCAGCGTATCCCTCAGAGTCGTTTTTACCCGAGTATCTGACGCGTACATTATCCACGGTGTAGCTCTCCATGCGATCGATGTATTTATAGTACGCTTCGGCTGTGAATTTGAATGGTCTTCCCCATGCTCGGAAGTAGTAGTCTCCTCCGAGTACGACATGCGCTGAGCGCTGTGCTTTGAGTTGGTCATTGAGTTGGATGCGTGTGATGCCGAGCGCGTCGGTGATAGTATCACGCAGTTCTTTGTAGAATGGTGCTTGGTAGTATAATCCCGTAGCGAGTCGGAAGGTGAAGTCTCTTTTCCAGCTTGGTATCCATTCCACGCTTGCTCGTGGTGATGGCAGTATTTCGTTATTCCATGTCCAGTATTGTATTCTTCCTCCGATGGTGAATATCCATTGTCCTGCTTTGGTGTCCCATTTATGTTGGTTTTGTATGAATGCTTGTATGCGTGCGGACTGCATGGTGCTATCACCTCTCATGGCGTAGTATAATTCCATGTTTTCTGGGTGGTTAGGCATGGAGTATCGAGCTGAATCTCTCCATTCCCATTCGCTGATATGGTCTGTGATGAGTTCTGCTTGTGCACTGAGTCCCCATTGGAGTTTATTATCGTGTTGCGTCCACATACCTTTGTGTGCGGCGGCGATGACTCCTGCTTGTAGGCTATTGCGTGCGTGTTGGTGGAAGATGCCTGTTCCGAGGACGTTTGTTTGTCCCTCGGAGGGGTTGATCTGCTCGGTATTAACATTTCCGCTATTGGTTCCATCCATAGATGCATTGGAGAGCACATATTCCCCTGTGATGTCAAAGTTCTCGCGTTCATTGGTGTAGAATCCGCTGATATCGAATCCTATCTCGATATCGCTTCGTACTTTACCTTTGGCGCTGAGTGCGGCGAAGGATGTGAAGAATCGGTCTTTTTCCTGTCCTTCGTAGTAGATGCTGAGGTTCTTGGCATCTTGTCCTCCGAAGGATTCTGACATGGAGTCGGGTTGGAACTGATAGTCGTTCTGGCTGATATTGCCCAAGAAGGACATGGTCCAGTTATTGCCTGCGCGCCATGTGATGAATGTTTGATAATCGATATAATTGGGTTTGTAGTTGCCTGTGGTGCTTAGTCCTCCGAGCATGTATTGACTTGTTTTGTATCTCACTCCATGCATTTGGCTATAGGTGCTATCTCCGTGTCCGAAATAGAGTTGTGCTCCCAATAGACTGGCGCTGAGAGATGCTTCAAAGGCATGTGGTTGCTTGTATGTGACATCGAGTACGGATGACATCTTATCGCCGTATTGCGCGCCGTAACCACCAGCGGAGAAGGCTACATTCTCCACCATTTCGGGGTTGATAAAACTGAGTCCTTCTTGTTGTCCGCTGCGTATGAGTAGTGGTCGGTGTACTTCGATGCCGTTGACATAGACGGAATTTTCATCAAAAGCGCCGCCTCGCACATTGTATTGCGAACTGAGTTCGTTATTCTGGCTCACGCCGGCGAAGGTAATGAGAAGGCTCTCGATAGATCCGCCGGTAGCGTCCGGCATGATGCGTGTTGTTTCTGCATCGATATGATCCATCATATTATGTGTATGTCGTATGCCTCGTACTTCGATTTCGGATAGCAGTTGTTCGTCGGTGAGAAGTTGCACATTGATATTGATGACATCGTGTGGGTCGATGAGTCGTTGCTGCACGGTGGTGTATCCAATCATGGAGTAGGATAGTACGATGGTGTCCATTTGATCAATGAGCAGTTCGTAGTATCCATTCTTATTGGTGCTTGTGCCGATGGGTTTATCGGTATTGAGTATGACTACATTAGCTAATTCGATACCTATATTATCATTATCTACCACATAGCCATACACGCGTAGGTTGCGCGCGTGAGAGAAAACTGTGCATAGGCACAGTAGTATGAGACAGCAATATTTAATCCAATTGCTCATTTATTTGCTCGATATATGCGGTGAGTTGTTCCCCTCCGATTTTTTTCTCAGAGGAGGTGATGAATATAGGAGGAAGTTCTTCCCATGACTCAAGTAGTGTATTCTTGTATGCTTCTACATTTTCGTTGAGTCGTAGTTTGCTTAGTTTATCGGCTTTGGTGAAGACGATGGAGAAGGGTATTCCGTTTTCTCCGAGCCATTCCATGAACTCAAGGTCAATCTTTTGTGGTTTATGTCTGGAATCGATGAGTACGAAGAGGTTGACTAGTTGTTCGCGCAGTAGGCAATATCGCTCAATCATTTGTCGGAGTGCGTCTCGTTGTTTTTGTCCTGTTTGTGCGTATCCGTATCCGGGAAGGTCCACGAGGTGCCATTTCTCATTGATGAGGAAATGGTTGATGAGTAGTGTCTTACCCGGTTTCTGGCTTGTTTTTGCCAGTTTGGGATTATGGCAAAGCATGTTGATGAGGGATGATTTTCCTACATTGCTTCGTCCGATGAATGCGTATTCGGGTATTTGTGCCTTTGGGCAGTCTTTTACATCTGGATTAGAGATGATGTATTGTGCTGTGTGAATCATTAAAGTGTAGTGTTTAATGTTTAATGTTTAGGTGTTTGTTCCATTTGACGAAGAAGGCAAGGGCGCAGAGCGTGATGAGTCCTGCGGCGGAATAACCTACCCAATGTAAGTGTATAGGTAATGCCAATCCTTCGGGTGCAATAAGTATATAACTGCTACTCACCATCGTCATGAAGAGCGCAGGAATAAGTGCTATATAGTAACCATAGGGGTATTGCTTAAGGGTATGCTTGTACAACCAAATGGTGCCTGCCCATAGGGTGAAGGTGGCGAGGGTTTGATTGGTCCAAGCAAAATAGCGCCACACGATATTAAAATCCACGAATACCATTCCAAAGACGCATAGGAAGAGTGGGATGGCGATGATTAGTCGATTAAAGATGGGTTTTTGATTGAGTTTTAAGTAGTCGGCCACTATCAGTCTTGCGCTTCGTAGGGCAGTATCTCCGCTGGTGATGGGGGCTGCTATAACGCCCACGATAGCGAGTATTCCTCCGATAGTGCCTAACCAACTGCGGCTTACCATATCGATGACGAGTGCGGCGATGTTCTCGCCTGGATGCTGTGCAGCAAAGGCTTGCAGGCCGTCTATACCATATAATCCTTTGTCAGGGTCCGCAAAGAAGGTGCCCGCTGCGGCAGCCCATATGAGTGCGAGTAGGCCCTCTGCTACCATGGCTCCGTAGAAGATCCATCGTCCTTGTCGCTCATTAGTACAGCAGCGGGCCATGATAGGGCTTTGCGTGCCGTGGAAACCAGAAATAGCTCCGCAAGCTATGCTGACGAACATCATCGGGAAGAGAGGCAAGCCATTGGGCTGGCGATTATGCAGGCCATCAAAAACCTCTGGCATCTCGCTGCTATGCCATCCAAGCATGATAACCATGATGCCAACGCCCATAAAGAGGAGTATGGCGCCGAAGATAGGGTAGAAACGGCCGATGAGTTTATCTACAGGAAGAACAGTAGCGAGTGCATAGTATGCAAAGATAATCAGCACCCATGCGATAGGTATTAACTGTGTGCGGAAAGGCATGGTGCTCAAAGGACATAAACCTTGCAAGAGTGTGGCAGGACCACTTAGGAAGGTGGTGGTGAGCAGGACGAGGAGAACTAATGATAAAAGGCGCATGAAGACCTTCATCTTCGTACCCAGTTCGTCCCCAATGATATCTGGCAGGCTGACGCCTCCCTTGCGTATAGAAAGCATACCGCTGAGGTAATCGTGTACACCACCAGCAAAGATAGTACCAAAAACAATCCAAAGAAAAGCAGCAGGACCGTAGAAGATACCCATGATGGCGCCGAAGATAGGACCTAATCCAGCTATATTGAGGAATTGTATTAGGAAGATACGCCATGCACTCATCGGCACAAAATCCACACCATCAGCATGGGTGTTGGCTGGGGTGGGGCGTGAAGGTTCTACTCCAAAAATACGCTCAACTAAAACACCATAGGTGCAAAAGCCAACGATAAGGAGAATGAATGCGACGATAAATGTAATCATATTCAAAAGCCTAATTTATAAATTAGGCTACAAAGGTACAACAAAAAAAGCAATTGTGCAAGGTTTTTTGCAAAAAAGTGTATCTAAGTACAAAAAAGATACTCGTATAACCAAAAAAAAAGAGACTCATGTGAGTCTCTCTTGTGGGCGTTGACGGATTCGAACCGCCGACCGAATTGGATTGGTTTGGTAAATTTACAAACTGTTGTTTCTCAGTTGTTTATAATGGTTTTAATTTTTCTGCAGTCGGAATGGTGACGGACTTTTTCGCACGAGATATAACTAAGTTATATAATACACAAGTCCAAACGCCAATTACCAAACATTGCGAGAGTGTATGGTTATTGCTACTTGGTTAAGTTTTCAAACTTCATCTTCTTTAGTTTTCCATCCTCTGTTTTAACAACGCATTTTTCTCCGTCAATAATAGAGTCTATAGTTCCTTTGGCATACTTACTACCAAGTTTGTATGTAACAGGATCGCCAGTTTTGAAATAATCTTGATCTACAGGACTGTGCTTAGCCATGACCTTAATAGTCTGCATGGAGAATATACCACCAGTAAGAGTTGTACACAATGCATCTATAAAGCGGAATGAAGTGCGTACTTGACATGGATCTTCTACTGGAGTCGCAACGGTGGTACGACCGATTGGAATTAAACCCCAAAATAGGTAACATTGTTTACCTTTCGCATAGCGATATTCTTGCCCTGCAGTCTCTTTGTAATTGTTAATGCTTGTGCGTGTAGTCATACACGAGGATATCATAAGTGCTGCAAGTAGCAGCAAAATAATGTTCGCTCTTTTCATAATAGCAGTATTTTAGTGGTTGTTGGATAGCAGCTTTAGCAGTTGTGATATTTGAGCATCCTTTTCTCTAATTTGCTCGTCTTTAGCAGTGATTTGTTGCTTTAGGACATCTACAGCGTAGGTGTCCATTTGTTGCGTGTTGCCAATTCCGCCATTCTGAATTTGTTGCTTCTTTACTCCATCTTCCCATCCAAAGAATTGGTTAGGGGTTATTTCGAGGCACTTACAAATTTGAGCAACTTTACGAATGGGTAAAGTTTGGTTCTCAAAAGAGGTTTGCATTCCTCTTGCAGTCATTTCGATAGTCTCTGCTATCTTTTGCAGTGAAATTTTTTTCGATTCTGCAAAATCTTTTAACTCGCTGTATGTCATAGTTTTATAAATTTTGGTACGAAATATATTACTATTTTATGCGAAATATATTTGCATATATCAGAAAAATATATTACCTTTGCACCGCAAATTTACAAAAAATCCGCAATATTACCAAAAAACCGCAATAAAAAATGTAAAAAAATTACAATTATGAAAGATTTTTTAGCGCAAACAGCAATGACTGTTTTAGAGAAGCGAGAATTTAAGTTGAGAATCACAGATCCAAATCGTGAATTTCACTTTACTATTGATCAGTACCACAATCGCCATTCTGGGCGAACACGCGCAACACCCGCTGAGCGTATGGCTATGGTAGCCGTGCTAAATGAGATACGAACCGAAATGCAACATGTATAATCCTATAAAATCATACAACTATGTGTACAATCAAGAAAAATGTAGAATTGAGCCTCACAGTAGAGGATTTGATTCAAGGTATCGAACAGATGACAGAGAGCAACGAGCTTTCAGGTAATGACCGTGCGCGCCTGTTGGCTGCGTTAGTGCCAGCACGCGAACAAATCATAGGGCTGCTGAGCTTGGAGCATGAAAATAAGGAGCGCGCAGGCGCGTCATATACACGCGCGTATTGGAGCAACGAGCAACTAATCCAAATTCTCAACACCCTGTTTAATTCTCGTCACATCCTCAGTCGTGGACAAATGGTAGCAGAGATTTCAGAACTCATCATACAAAGTTAAGATTATGGCACACAAGATTTATGATACAGAAAAGAAGCATTGGTATCGTATCATCATGGATTACGATCACAAGAAAGCTGTAGAACTTTCGGATGCAATAAACGCAGATCCGCGTTTTAGTTTTTACGCCTACTATTCGCGCAAGGATATAGGCTTGCATGTGATTGCTGTGCATGTTCCTACCAACTCCACGCTGCACCATGAGTGCAACGAGCATATAAAAGATGAGTTATTAACCATTTGCGATAGCATATTAAAATGCCCTGAGTTATGATAAGCTACGAAGAGAAAAAACGCCGTGCCGACTGTTTGCGCAGGTGGTATTTTCATTTACGCGGCTATAAGGCACGAAGTGTAGAACGCCGAAGGATAAACCAAAAACTGGCGATAAGCAACGATAATTTCTACAAGATGCTGGAAGGTCGCACTTATATCAATGATCAGCGCGCTAAAGTGATAAACGATGTAATCAACCGCCACTGTATAGCGGGTTTGGAATGGGATATATTTGCAAATTAAAATTGTAGTTATGAGTGACTTAAAAAGCAAGATATTAGACGCTACGAACGGCGGTTTGGATATACTATTAGACTTATATCCTTCTGCGCGTGAAGTAGTACATGGCAGCGCAAAGAAATTCAAAATGCGCGAGGAAGAACGCACGCCCAGTGCTACTATTCGCGAGAAACAAGGCGTGTGGTATGTGTGTGATTTTGGCGGCGAAGGACGCGAGACGAATTGCTTTGACGCATATATGCAATATCATCAGATTGCATATTTCACCGAAGCGATACACATGTTAGCAGACCGCTATGGAGTGGACGACACGCTAAAGCCTGAAATCAACAAAGCCCAACGCAAGGAGTTTGAGGATGTAGAGGGAACGGATGCCAAAGAAGGCGATTTTAGTTATGTAGCTAAGAAGTACCCCAGTAGTGCCGATTTGAAGGTGTGGGGTGCAATGGTCAGAGCGGAAACGCTGGAGAAGTACAGTTATCTGAGTCTCGAGTCGTATAGCAAAGTGATCCGTAAAAAAGACACAGGACGACTAACGCGCATGACGGTGTATAGTAGCGAGGATTTTCCTATATTCATGCACGAGTGCGGTAGTTTCCGCAAGATCTATTGTCCACTAAGCTACGACAAGGCATATCGCTTTTTCTACAATGGCGATAAACCAAAAGACTACATCAACGGCTATGATGAGGCGGTAGCAGCTTATGACGAGATGAACGAAAACCGATTGAGCGAGAAGCAAAAGCCCGATAAGTTGCAGGCTATTTTCATTTGTTCGGGTGAGCGTGACGCTATGAATGTGGCAAGCATGGGGTATATACCCGTGTGGTTTAACTCCGAGACTGCAGAACTGAGTAGCAGCATGCTAATCGAGTTGCACCGATTGGCAAAAAGGATATATAATATCCCCGATATTGACACTACAGGTATTCGTCAAGGCGAAAAGATCGCTTTGCAGCACATGGATATTTATACTATCAATATTCCTTTGTGGCTGCTGAATTTTCGTGATCGCCGTGGCAAACCTCGCAAAGACCTGCGCGATTATTTGGAATTACGCCCAAGTAAGTATGAGTTTGAAAAACTGATCCATACCGCTATGCAGGCGCAATTTTGGCACGAGACAGTGACTGAGCGTGACGGTAGAACAAAGAGCAAAGTAGAGATTAAAGCCACTAACCTGCTGTATTACTTGCGCCTCAATGGCTTTCACAAGATTAAAGATAGCATTACAGGCGAGGTTAAGCCTTGCCGTGTATATGACTATAAAGTTGAGCCTATGGAGCCAAAGCAGCTGCGCGATTTTGTGCGTGGCGATTTGAAGGCGCGCCAAGTACCAACGGCAATCATGGAAGCATATATTAACAGCAAGCGCGCCACTCAATCTATATACGATGACTTAGAAAATATTGAGGTGAATTTTGATGTGAGTACACCCACAACGCGCACGCTGTTTTTTGACAACTGTTCTATTGTGGTAAGCAAAGACGGTTTGAAGATTACCGACAGCCGAAATGTAGATACATACTGCTGGACTACAAAGGTTATTCCGCATAAGTTCCGCGAACTTGCACCTGCTTTTCACATTGACGAGGAGAATCGCTTTATTATTGATAGTCTCGACAGCAAAGTGTTTCGCTATCTCATCAACGGTAGTCGCATGAACTGGCGTGCTGAACTGGAGACTGGAGACGAGGCAGCCGATGCCGAGTACTTTGCGCAGAACCGATTCACACCATACGGCAGCCGACTGACCACTGAGCAACAATATGAGCAAATTATGAGCCTTGTAAATAAGGTGTACACTTATGGCTATTTGTTGCACCACTTCAAGAAGGACGATATGGCTAAATGTGTTTGGGTTATGGAGAGCAAGATTACCAACGAGGACGAGAGTTCAGGCGGTAGCGGTAAGTCACTCTTTATGCGTGTTTTGCACTACCTGCAACTGGCTAATATCGTAACACTGGACGGACGCGATGGCGACATGACCAAGAACAACCACTTTTTGGATCGCGTAAGCAGCAACACCGATATCCTTTTTATTGATGACGCAGCTAAGAACTTCCCTTTTGAGACTTTTTACGGCAAGATTACAGGACAGCTCACTATCAACCCGAAGGGTTCGCAGAGCTTTGAGATTGATTATCGCAATAGCCCGCATACGGTTATTTCCTCTAACTTCCCATGGAAAGGAGACGACCGCAGTACGCTCCGCCGACTTATTCCTGTTGTGTTTGGCGACTACTACCACGAGCAGGGGCAGGATGGCGAGTACCGCGAGACTCGCAAAGTAAGTAGCGATTTTAATGGTCAAAACCTATTCGGGCATGACTATACAGAGGATGACTACAACGCAGATTATAATTTTATGATCAATTGCTTGCAGTTTTATCTATCACACCAGGACATTACTATTTTGCCTCTTATGGATAAGGTCATGGAGCGTGTTCGTCGCGGTATGATGGGCGATGCTTTCAAGAACTGGGCTGATACATATTTTGCGCAAGACCCTGACAATCCTAACGAGAATCTCGATCATTTGCTCATCAAGCAGTATGTGTACGATGATTATTGCAGCGAACTGGGCAAGACAGGCAAGAGTAAATCTTCGCAAAGTTTCAAGGTGGCACTCAAACTCTACTGCAAAGAAAAAGGGTGGGTATTCTGTCCTTCTGAGATGTTGGGTTATGACATCGAAAAGCAGCGTTCGACGCGTAATTTGCTCATAGGTGCAAAGCGCAAGAGCTTCGAACTGATCTATATTCAAACAGATATTAACAAACCAATTAACAACACTATCCCTCCAAGTTGGGGATAATTATAACCAAGATGAAAACATTACTACCCGAACTATCTACCCAAACAGGTCATAGTGTAGCGCAAGAACAGGTGGACAAAAAACATAAAGAGTACCACCTAATCGGAAAACAACGCAAAGTTGCAGGGCATATACTTTTTGAGTTTAACCGAAAAACAAAAGAGATACGACCTGCTGACATCTCAAGAACTGTCATTGTTGGTATGGATGGAAATCCGATATATAAAACAAAAACAGATGTTCATCAAGATTGCTTCTATCTTCAAGCACTCAATGTAAAAAACGCAAAAAAGAAACTCGTTAAATTAGGGCTATTATGAAAAAGTTTGTAGTTACAATTTTTAATTTTCGTTACCATAGTTTCAACAAAGTAAACATTACATTTGCTAAAGAGGAACTCGTTACACTTGAAAGTGTGTTCCAAAAGACAAAAACAAAACTAAGAAATGAATTGTTCATGCTTATATCATGGTCTCCAGTGGATGATTTTTCATTTTGATATATACAATTATGAAAAAGTTTAGAGAAATTTTAGTAGTCATTATGTTAGTGCTAATACCAATATTCGGCTTAATTGCATTGGTATGGACTATCATTAAAGAGTTAGCGATAATCGAAGTATTACGAAATATAATTATAAAGTAAGCAATGAAAACGATTTTTAGATTTGTAAGAGCGCGACTATTAGGCGTGCCATTTAGAACTCGCGTGTGGTATAATTTCAAAGCAATGCTGTCAACCCGCGCATTGTCGAATAGTAGTTTTGTAGAAATATTTGACGAAGATGGGAGATATATAGACTGCCCCTCAATTGGTGGTACTGTGGTTTACAATATCAAAGGTAAGCGGTACATATATGAAGTTATCGGATTTAAGAATGAAAGTCGCTACAGAGACTGGTTGAATGATACAGATTATATTAACCCTATTATTAGGTTTGTAAAACCTGTTTGAGTTATGAGACAGTTATTATACATAGATCTCTTTTGTGGCGCCGGTGGCACCAGTACTGGAGTCGAACGCGCCATGTACGAAGGTAATAAGTGC
The DNA here is from genome assembly GCA_036309065.1 of Paludibacteraceae bacterium. Classification (GTDB taxonomy): domain Bacteria; phylum Bacteroidota; class Bacteroidia; order Bacteroidales; family Paludibacteraceae; genus Colicola. The sequence continues at coordinate 32,585 of JAXJUN010000003.1, forward strand.
GCAGAGGTTATAGCGTGTGTCAATCACGATCCGAACGCAATTGCTTCGCACGCTGCAAATCATCCGAACGCGCTGCATTTTACAGAGGATATCCGAACGCTTGATCTTACGGAATTAGTAGCGCACACCAAAAGCAAGCGCGCTGCTAATCCTAACGCACTGGTAGTGCTTTGGGCTTCACTCGAATGTACTAATTTTAGCAAGGCAAAAGGCGGACAACCGCGCGATGCTGATAGTAGGACGCTTGCAGAGCATTTATTTCGATACATAGAGGCATTAACTCCCGACTATATCTACATCGAAAATGTGGAAGAGTTTATGTGCTGGGGCGATCTTGATGAGAACGGTAAACCAGTTTCGAGAGATAAAGGACGGTTGTATATGCGCTGGGTGCAAACCGTGTGCAAGTATGGCTATGACTTCGCACATAGACTATTAAACGCTGCAAACTATGGTGCATATACTTCTCGGACACGCTTTTTTGGTATTTTTGCAAAGAAAAATCTACCTATCGTATTCCCCGATCCTACACACTGCAAGAATGGCAAGCAGGATATGTTTAGCAGCTTACAATCATGGAAACCTGTTAAAGAGGTTTTAGAGCTATCAAATGAGGGTAAAAGCATATTTGAGCGCGAGAAGCCGCTTGTAGATAGAACGCTGGAACGCATATACGCGGGCTTAATTAAGTTTGTGGCAGGCGGTAAGGACGCGTTCTTGGTTAAGTATAATAGCATGGGGCGAGGCGGTAAGTACACTCCGCCCTCAATAGACGAGCCTTGCCCTACGGTAGCAACGCAGAACAGGCTGGGAGTGGCAAAGGTGCAATTCCTCTCAAAGCAATTCGGCGGAGATCCGAATGGCAAGAGCGTATCTGTTAATGAACCATGCGGAACTATTACAACCATAGACCACCACGCGGTTGTTTCTGCGCAGTTCCTGGATGCGTATTATGGAAACGGTCACGAACACTCAATAGACCTGCCAGCGCCAACCCTAACAACAGTGGATAGGCTGGCTTTAGTTACGAGCCATTTTATAGACGAGCAATACGGTAACGGCACTCCATCCGGTATAGACCGACCTGCTAATACTATTACTACAACGCCAAAGCATAACCTAGTGCAAGTCGAAAGATTTTTGATGAATCCTTCATACACCTCGTCTGGTGGAAGTGTTGATAATCCATGCTTCACATTGGTAGCACGAATGGACAAGGTACCACCATATCTTGTAACTACGGAGAAAGGAGAAATCGAAATAGTTGTATATGATACTGATAGTCCAGCAATGCGTAAGATAAAGGAGTTTATGGCGATGTACGGTATCACGGATATTAAAATGCGTATGCTCAATGTAGGCGAGTTAAAGCGCATTATGGGATTCGGCTCCGATTACACTCTCATCGGCTCGCAGGCAGAGCAGAAAAAGTACATCGGCAATGCTGTAGAGGTAAATATGAGCCGTGCGCTATGCGTGGCGCTTTATGCAGAACTCAATCAATTAACAATACATTAACGATTATGAGCAAAGAATGGAAAGGAAATAAAAGCAGCTGGCGCAGTATGCTTGGCATAGATAAACGCTATACCAATAACGATAGAGCCGTTGGCGATTACTACACGACAGATACGACTGCAGTAGAGCAATTTCTACGAACATACAAGCTGCCGTGTTATGTTGGTACTATTTGGGAGTGCGCTTGCGGTTGTGGCAATATCAGCGAGGTGTTGCGCAAACAAGGCTACAATGTGTTTTCAACAGACTTGTATGATCGAGGCTATGGACACACAGGCATTGATTTCCTACAAACGAAAGAACCGCCGAAAGGCTGTGACACCATTATTACTAATCCGCCGTATAGCTTGGCTGATGAGTTTGTATTACACGCTATGGATATACTACCGCTATTTGGAAGATATATAGCTCTAATGAATCTATCTTATTTGGCAGGACAGAAACGCCATTCAGCAATCTATGAAATGGGTTATCTGCACGCTATATACATTTATCCTAATCGAATCAACTGCTATAAAAACAATATCCCTACAGGGCACAGCTCGCCTGTTAATTACGCATGGTTTGAATTTATGAAAGGTGCTTCCAGCTACTCTCCTAAGATTTATTGGATATTGAAATAAAAAATACAGACCATCCCAATTACACTGCAAAGGTACTAATTTTTATTGGAATATGCAAGTTTTTCGAGCATAAAAATTGCATAAAAATCACTTTATTTCTCGCCCCTCACTGGTACAAGTCGAGAGGCGTTTTGTTCATACATCCCACCGAAGGCAAACCGACCAGGCTCCTCCGTCCCTCTCTTTTCCCCTTATTATCCCCTATTTTATTCTAAAAAAGTTGTACTTTGTACCAAAAGAGGATAAAATAAAGAATAAACAATAGAAAATAAGGTAGTTACAACTTGGTACAACTTTGGTACAACTTTGTTACAACTTAATTTTACAATTTGTACCAAAATTTACTTTTCAACTTTTGTGGTAATTATTTGTGTTTTAGCTGAATTAGCGATAATTTTGCAGCGAATTTAACCACAATGACAAAGCAGTTATGACATCATTTCTACTTATTTACCTCTTAGGGTATATTATTTCGTTCTCTATTCTTATCTCTATCGCTATCCGCACAGCGGAAAGCAAAACGCTCCAGTCGGGCGATTTGCTGGTTTCGGCTATCACTTCGATACTTTCATGGGTGGTAGTATTGTTTTTTATTGCGAAATTAGTTGTGCAGTTTGTGAAATCGCTAAAATCAAATAAACAGCTACATTAAAATCAGCTGAAAGCGCAAATGAACAGACCGAAAGAACACTGTCATTTATTGAAAGATTTGTGAGCAATCCGCCTTTCATTTCCGCTTTCAGTCTTTCACATAGTGAAATAATAGCGAAATATCGCTCTTTCACTCTTTCATTTCTTGATAATATACTGAAATATAATACTATAAAACAATATCAATATGGCACAAAGAAAATCAATCAACTTTAATGTTTCCCAAGAAACATATGATCAGGTGAAAGAACTCTTTCCTGATGTAGTGGGTACTGAGGATAATCTAAAGCAATTGCTTTCAGCTTATCGTTTTCATATCGAGCACAAGAATGATTCTGTGGATATCAACCTGCAACTGGAAGAAGTGCGCAGCGATCTCAATGATAAAGTAGCAGAGCTCCAACGAGCAGAAGCACACGGTCAAGCCTTACAGCAACAACTAAATGAGTTAAGCAATAAAACCAATGAGGAAACCGCGTCTTTACAGGAGCAAATTCGAACGCTGGAAGAACAGAACATGTCTCTTGCTTCTGTCATCAGTGAACGCGATACAACTATTGCAGAGTTACAAGAAAAACACCCAACATGGGCGCAGATCCGTGTAACATTGCAGCCCTTTACAGTAGCACTCATAGAGGAGACTGCTCGCCGATTATCAGAGAAGTATGGTAGAACTATCGCTCCTATGTCTATCCTTACGGATATGTTCTTGCGTTACACTATCGAGCGTTGGAATGAGTGGTTCTATAAGTTCTGCCTTAACGACCGCGAGATCTTAGCTATTGCACAGGAGATCAATCCTGACATTAAGAGTATTGACCAAGTTAAAAAAGCCGTCTGCAAATGAACCTCGAAGATTTAGGACTAAACAGCATGGTGGTAAACCTACTGAAACCCGCACTGCCTAAAATCACGGCAAAGATACTGCCGATGATTAACGAACAAATAGCGAAAGTGCTACATGAGAGCGACAATGAGCTACAGGAAGGAGAAGCACAATCGGCTGTTATGATCTTCAAAGACAAGAAAAACGATGTGTACCTAACTATCGCTAAAATGTCTGCTGATGATCAGATTATGCGCAATACCAAACCAGTGCTATTGCGAGAGTTTTTTGAGAGTTTAATCAATAACGCACTAAACGAACAGAAGTAATATGCTTACCGATCAATTAGAGGATAATTACCAGTTTACCGAAGGTGATCTGTCGCTCATCAGCGAGATGCAAGCACCCAAACAGGAAATGAATATCGAAGAACGCCCTGTGTTTGATAGTCCCGACGCGCCCGATCCGCTTATGGATGTTACAGACGAGCAAGAGGCGAACGATAATCTCATAGCAGCTGCTGTAGAGGAGACTGCAGATATCGTAACCGACGCTATCGACTTTGGCGCGGCGTTCGGTTTGCACCTCATCAGTAAAAATCCTATTGAGCAACACCAGGCTTCAAATGATCAAAAGGCGCGTATGCGTCAGATTGTTTATGTGTACTGCAAGGAGACTGGTGCTTATATGCCTTTGTGGCTACAACTTGTTATATTGATATCTGGTATATATGGAAGTCAGATACCCGCTGCTATGAATGCGCGAAAGATTAACATCCTCGAAGAGAAAAATAGAAAACTGGAAGAGGAGATTCGCAAGATGCAACTACAACAGGAAGCACAACGCCTGCAAGGCGAGCTACGAAACAGCAAGGAGAATAAAGATGCAGAGCAACCCCAATAATAGACGCGCTGCTAAGTGCACCATCGTTTTAGGTTTCAATGGCACAGGTAAAACAACATACCTGCGCAATACGCTGCAATCCTTATGGGTAGCAGCTAAGAATCGTAGCGAGCGGTTAAAAATCCTTATCGTCACACCTGATGATGCTGAGTGGACACAGTTCCCTGAGAACCTATTGCAAACACCTGACGACTTTGTGTTTGACGGCATCCAGCGTCATATCTTCGATGAGCAGCACACACTGAATATACTTGCCTACTATAAGAATGGTATCATAGTGTTTGACGACTGCCGTTGCTACTTCAAGGACAATGTAGATCCTCGCATCACAGAGCTGCTGATCCGTCGCCGACAGAGGGCGGTGGATGTGTTTGCTGTAGGTCATGGTTTTACCACTGTTCCTCCCAAGTTCTTTACTTACTATTCGGACGCAGTGTTATTCCGCACGGTGGATAATATCGACCGCCGAAAGGACTGTATTACCAATTTCGATTACTTCAAGCGCGCACAGGCAGAGGTAAACAAACAATCACTAAAAGACCCACACTACCATATCCGAATTAAGAATACCGATATATGAGAAAATTACAGCAATTCAAAACAATAGATAAAATTCCTTATAGCGAAGATGCGATTTGGGATTTTCTGAAAAAGGAACTTAAACAATATCAAGGCAATAAATACTATTGCAATAGTCTCGGTGTCCATGTGCTTGTTACAAGAAAAAGCGTAGATGAAACGGCGTATAATGCGCGGTTTAATAGAAAAGCAGCTTTATTAGCATGTAATTTGCCTTATATAATTCAGCATGCAAAAATTCAGAAACTTAATTTGCCGACCAAATCATTGAAACAATCTCAAAGAATGAGAATACAAACCATTGCTATTTTAACCTGTAATGTTTCTAAAATTGGAATAGCAAAGTTAGTTATAGGTATTAGAGACGATGGAAGTGCTGTTGAGTATTCTATTACGAATTTTCAGCATAATAAAACGAGCCAATTCATCGACTAACATCCCTAAAATGTATCTTGCCGAGAGATTGACTCGTTATATCGCTGCAAAAGTACTACATTTTTCGCATATACGCAAATTTTTCGCAAGAAAAATGCCCTAAAACATAAAAAATACACCAACACACCATTATGACAGATCAAAAGTGGGTATATAAGAACGAGTTGGCGCGTCAGGCGGGCGTGTCACTTGATTGTATTAGCAACCTCTGTAAACAATATGAAAAGGAGATTATTGCTATATATCCACAATATACACGCCATACCAAACTTTTACCGCCTAATGTCGTGGAGTTCTTAAAACATAAATATGTGATCACATAAATAATGGAGTACTATCCGCATACAAAAGCAGCTATTGTCGGCTGCTTTTTTTGTTTGTAGAAACTCGGAGAAAGTCAGTTTATTTCGGAGATTGTCGGAGAAAGTCCGATAAAGTCGGAGAAAGTCCGAAGCACATACTACAGATGTTGTACCTTTGTAGCACGAATCGCAAAAAATCAAGTTTCAATCAAAATCGCACAATTATGAATCAAACAAAAACCGCTGTTATTATCAGCATCGTATGTGTCGTAATGTTGGGAGTATTGATCTTCCTCAACCGCGACAAATTTAGTACTAAAACTCCAGCTCCAGCTGAGCCAGTACAAGAGTAATCTGATTAGTCACTAACTAAAACTAAATTTCAAAAACAATGAGTAAACAAGCTAAGATGGGAGATATTTTGTTCTCTCAAAAGGAAATGAAAGATGCTTTGTATGCAAATGCAGACGGCAGCGCACAAACCTATGTAGGTCTTAACGACGACGCAGTAAACTTCGGCGAAGCAGAGAGCTTTATCGACGAGTCTGAGTCTGGTAAGGTATTCAGCGTTCGTATCACCAATACTTCTAACGCTACCAAAAAATTGCAGCTTAACAGCATTATCCAAAATAAGGAAGGCTACGCAATCATGAAAGAGGGTACTGTTGTAGAGGGCTTGACCGTAACTGGTGATCCACGCTCATTCGACACTCTCGCAGCGTATATCGCTAATAACGCGATTCGCGCACGCTCTATCAAATTGAATGTATCTGACGAGGCACAACTCGATGTACCTCTCAAACACTTGACTGAGAGCGCGTTCATGTCCGAGGTAGTACGCCAAGTAGTTCCAGCTGATCAACACGATCAAAAGACTACCAACACCAAGACTGTTGATATGGAGTTCAAAGATTGGATTCTCAGCGACACTGCTACTCTCTTGTACGAAGTTCGTGCAGGTGTGAGCGTAAACATGACTATCCGCTTCGGTGCTTCTATCGACGGCACACACACATTGAAGAGCAAGCACGCTCGCGCTACTCGCACAGCAGCTCGCTACTTTGCGCAACAAAACGCCTAATCGCATTATATAGATATTAGGTATCGTCTAACCAGTCGGGGCAGGATTGCAAAAGTCCCGCCCCGATTTAATTTTTTAAGCAACTATGGCAAAAGTAATTAACGAAAATGCAGTGCTCCAAGAGCTCAGTCGTCGCGTAAAAGAAAACGAGAACGGCGTTCGTGGCTTTTTAGAGACAGCAGGCATCCATGTGGACGGCGAGGTTACTTTGAATCATCTCAATACGCTCCAAGAGTTCAATCGTGGCGCGTTCGACAAGATGCTCAATTTCTTGTACCCTGAAATGCGTGCAAACGCCGAAGGCGATGAAGAAGTACAGACCAGCAATGGTACCAAATGGTCAGCGAGTGATTGGACTGGCATGGTGGGTACTATCCTCAGTGCAGGCATAGGCGTATTGGGTAGTCTCAATATCAATGGTAACACCGACGCTCAGGCGCAAGCCGAGATGCTTCGCTATATGTCCGAACAGGATGCAGCAGCGAAGGAGAAGAAGCAAATGCGCAATACAATTATTATTGTATGTATTGGCTTCCTCGTGATCGTAGTAGCAGGTGTTTTAATCTTCAAACATCGTAAGTAATATGGGTGATTATTCATGGATTGGCGGCATCTTAGAAGGTGCTTTCGGTGCTGCTACTGCTATCACAACAACAGTAGTAAATGGTAAAACACAACAAGCAACAATCGAAGCAAATGCAGGTGTTACCGAAACAGGTAAAACGCAAAACAACAAAACTATTCGCACACTTATTATTGGTGGCGTGGTTTTGGGTGCTATCGTGCTTTTTGGCTTGTTTGTATGGTCAAATCGTCGTAAATAAATCTACTATGTCATCAATACAATTCCTGCCTACCTTTCCTGAGCGTCCAAGCAATCCTGCCCGCGTGAATATTCATACAGGAGACATCGAAATCAATCGCGCCCGCTGGAACGAACTGTCAGCAGAGGAGCGGGAATTCGTATTGCAGCATGAGATCGGGCACTATAAGAAGCAAACTCTTGACGAGGTTGTGGCAGATAGATACGCATTGCAACAACTGGCACTGCAAAAGCCTTACTCACTGATCAACTATCTAAATGCCGTAAAAAAAATCAGCTACAACAATCGTGAGCGCGTCTCCACTGCTCAAATCGATACGCTGAGAATAGCAGCCGCAAACGGTAGCGAGAAAGCAGAACAGCTATTGTCGCGCCACATGGCAGCAGCAGACGGCAGTAACAACGAAGATCGTAGTAATAGGTGGTTGTGGACGCTTATACTGTTTGGTATAATAGGTATGATCTTATTTATGGCAGAACTTAAAAAGGTATAAATAATATGAACAAAAAGTATTTGATAATTGGCGTGGTGGTAGCGGTAATCGTTATCTACTACTTGCTGACTAAAAAGAAGGGTACTGGCAATCTCACGCAAGACGCTATTGATGGTAATACCGCTAACTTAGGTAGCCTGATTGGCGCAAATAAAACAGCAGTAAGCGACGATACATTGTCAGATGAGGACTACGAGTACAACGAGCTTGTAAACGAATACAAGCAGAAGTATCGCAAGTCTCCTGATCCTTCTTGGACTATTTCGCAGTTAAAGAATCGTATCGCTGAATATAATGCGATCAGCAAAGCTATTGATTCTTATTACGCTCTCGAAGGCGAGCAGGCTAAGACAGAAGATGAATTGTCGAAGATGAGCTTGCAAGAGATCCAACGCGAGATCCAAAAAGAGCAAGAGAAGATCGACGAAGCTAATCTGAAAACTTTGCTCGAACGCTTTATCGCTACATGTAACGATCATGGTGGCATTTGGAATCCAGCAGCTGCTGCAAAGAGACCTTGGGATGTAACAGTGTTTAATGAGATTAAGGCACTTAATGATACTAACCTCAAAAAACTAAACAACATGGTTGCAAGTAGAAGTAAAGATCTGTGTTATCCTCAAAACTACTCAGCGACTAAGGCGTATTGGACTGAGCGCAAGAGTTTGGCGCAAGCAATCCCAACAGGAACGCTCCGCACATATCGTACCAACGCGAGCGCGGCAAAGGCTTTTCAGGACGAAATGAACAAACGAATTAAGTAACAACTATGGCACAAAAGGAACTTGCAATACGATTAGAGAAGGCATATGATCTTCCTAAAAGCGATGTAACGAAGTATGATATTCTCGCCTATTTCAAGCAACAAGAAGCAGCGAAAAATCAACTCGAAAACGCGATGATAGAGCAAACTACACGAGTAGCTTTATCACAAGCTATACCAAGCGGATCGGCTGTGACTAATAACACGACCGTACAACAGGCAGCACCAGTACAGGTATCTGTGGACTGTCCTCATCCTAAGAAATCTTATCTAATCTTTGGGCATGAGTTTACAGTTACGGATCTTCTCTTGTGCTTTATAGCGTTCTTTTTGTTTATCCTTTTAATTATTCACGACTAATGAAAGAGTTATTGAAAATCAAAGGCGTTCTGATCGGATCAGCAGTTGTATTGGTAGTACTCATGGTACTTATCATTGTAATTGTGGTTTTGGCTCGTAAGAAAAAAAGCGAGACAGTACCACTGCCTTCTGAGACAGACTGGGGACGAACACTAACAGAGAGCGAATCTGCTACGATCAAGCGTATCGCTGACGGACTGTATAACGATATGAAAGGTCTAAATGTGTTCAAGCGCAACTATGATATTTATGTCGAGTATAACAATACTAACGACAAGATCTTCGTAGGTGTCGCTAACTACTTCGCTCAGACATACGGAAACGGCGAAAGCCTTGCTCAATGGATGAAGGATGAAGCATATTCATGGACTTCATACCAGACCGACGGTTTGGCAGATGCTATTATCGCTCGACTTGCTCAACATGGTATAAACTAAGAAAGGAGATCTTATGAATCAGCAAAATAATCTTGCAAATGTGGGCGTAGGAGTAGATGTAAATCTTACGATCAAGTCAGCAGCTTATCTGTTGGCTGTGATCGTAATTGGATCTGCCGCCTTCTTTTTGTGTAAAAAGTATATCTAACATGACAAAGAGCAGCAAACAAATAATTATCATTTTGGCTGTGACCGCTACTATTATAGCAGCGATCGTAATTGCGTATTTTGTAATGCGCAAAAAAAGCTCTGCGAAGATTGTGCCTATCGGCGAGGTGGAAGATCAAGAAGATCCAGTTGGCGTAACAACGCTGCAATATGGATCTCGTGGAAGCGAGGTAAAGAGATTGCAGATCTTCCTGAATCAACAACTAAGCTTGTTGATATGGAAAGGATTGCCAACGCTAAACGGCGAACAGATCAAAGAACTATCGACGGACGGCATCTTCGGAGCAAAAACACAAGCAGTCGTGAAATGGTATTTTGGTAAAACAACAGTAACAACTGATCAATTTTAAGAGCTATGAGACATTTTTTGCCTTCCTTATACACGGAAGCTGAGCCTGCCGATATTGTAATGGAGACTGCGAACGGCACTTACATTGGTAAGTTTGATCGCAGCAACTATGATAATAGTAAGCCTGCGGAACAGCAGCCAATTTGGAGTATTAAATTAGTGGCAACACCAAATGATTCCACAATACATACACTCTATCCTGACGGCATAAAGAATCCTATATTTGTGTGGGATCAAAAAGAATCGTATCAATATAAATTCGCACTATCATGAGTTATTACACAACGACTATTGGATCTACTCAGGCAGGCTATACGCAGCCTATCGGATCAATATCAGGCGGATCTGCGCCAACTAAGAAAACGGAAACAGAAGCAGCTTTGGAAGCGGCTTATATCAATTCAACTATTAAAACACAACCGAACATGACAGATGAACTTATGTTGCAACTTGCAGCAAAAATCGAAAACGGATCAAAAGTATCGACAGATGGCTACACAAAGCCAGTAGGTTATACTTCTACCGTAGGTTACAGTGCTCCTATCGGAAGTATTGAGACCAAATCTGAGGATGAAGCAGCGTTACAAGCTGCTGCTATCCAACAACAGATTATCGGCATGCCACCGGTAAAACCAGAGACTGAGCAACCAGCAGGATCGCCAGCGAGAGAAGAAGGTTTGACACGAAAAAAATCCCTGTTGGATCGTATCAAAGAAAAGCCGCTCGTATATGCTGTGATCGCAGCTGTTTTGGCTTTTATCGGATATAGCGTGTACAAGTCTAAGAAAGGGTAAGAATATGAAAACGATGTCTCCACTACGCATATTCCATACTCTTTGGACGAAGCCGCTGAAAGAAGAAAGAACGCCTGTAACGCTCCTCTGCTATGCAATTAGTTTCCACTATGCAAAGCAGATGGGTGCAGAGGTCGTTTTACATACCGATACGCTCGGCGCGAAAATGTTGTCGTTCCTTCCTTATGACGAAGTGTTTATTGATCTTGATAACATTCCAGATCGTATCACTCGTTTTTGGGCATACGGAAAACTATATGCTACAAAGCAAGAGCCATTAGGAAGTGTGCACATTGATGGCGATGTATTCTTGAAGAATCCAATGCTCGCTGAGTATTTTAGTGCCGACCATGATCTTCTGACACAAAGCGAGGAAGGAGATGACTGGCGAACAGATTATACATACGAGCTTTCACAAGCTGCTATCGGAATAAATGATCTTCCTAATGGAGTAAGCCTGTTCTATCCGAAATCGTATAACTGTGGCGTGGTACAGATCAACAATGCCGAATTGAAAAGAAAGTACCTCGATACTTATTTTAAGGCGGTAGAATTATCATTATCAGATCCAACATACGAAGATCGCACAAAGCAGATTGTAGATCGACATGGCGACAAAGGAAGTATCATACCTGATATTATCACAGAGCAACAGTTCTTGCATGAGATTGCGCAGGAATTTACAACCAACACAATCTTGACTGGCAATATTCGCACAGATGCAATTAGTAAGGGATATACACACCTTTGCACAGCTGTAAAGTATGAAATGCAACAAGAGATTGAGCGTATGCTTGGTGAGTTGGATCAAAAGTTGTTAAACAAGATAAAAGATAGTAAATTTTATAAATAATTCATATATGATATTTGATAGTTTACTTAATAAACCGATAAAGCATCGACATAAAATAAATGACATACAAGGTTTATCGGAAGAATTGGAGCAAAAAGGTGGCGGTGGTACTCCGAATATGGTAGTATCTATAACCTATTCCGAATTGAAAGTTCTACGCGATAATAATAATTTGACTCCAGGTATATTCTATCGTATATTAGATTATACCACAGCCGTTGCAAATGATACTGAAGCTCGAAGCGCAGGGCACTTGTTTGATGTTGTTGTATTAGCGATATCTTCTAATGTATTGTCAGAAGAAGCTTTAGCAGTTAAAAGTGATCGTGATACCGAAGGGTATTTTGGCAATGCGAATTTGTCTGCTTGGAAAATATGGTATTGTCTTGATAATGATATATACCGTTTCACATGGGCAGATGTTCAATTAGGAACTGGTGTGATATATCGAATGATTGACGAATGGGGGAATGATTGTCCGTATGACTTCAAGAATGTACAGTTTAAGCGTTATATTGTTTCTGATGATTCTGCTAATGGCGAATTAGAATGCTTGAATGGAACATATATAGGTATAAATGCTGAAATGCATGGTTTAATTATTGATGATGTTGATGATTATACATGGGCATATACTTTTTCATTAGGAGATAGAACCCAGACCTCGCCAATAGATATGTCAATGATTGGTTTTAATAGTCCGGATATAGGTAGTGGATATGGGTTTAAGGGATATTATGGCAATAATGTTATACGCCCCTGTAGTTGTTCGCAGGCTATAGATGATATAGAGTGTTCTGCGTTTTGCCTGAATAATATTGTTTGGTTTAGCAATAACAATAAATATCGTTCTATTAGTGGCACTACTATAGAAGCAGAGTGTTGTAATATGACGCTATCAGGAAATGGCACAAAGATAGGTTATGATAATCAATCTATCATTATGGGGGATGCTTGTTTTCAAAATATCATAGAATCGGGTTGTTGTTTAATTACATTCGGACAATACTGCCATGATATGCAGTTCGGACAAGGTTGTGTATGGCTCACATTCGGACAAGATTGTAGATGGCTCACATTCGGACAATACTGCAACAATATGCAGTTCGGACAATACTGCAACAGTATGCAGTTCGGACAAGATTGTGGATGGCTCACATTCGGACAAGGTTGCAGCGGTATGCAGTTCGGACAAAATTGTTGGTATATGCAATTCGGACAAAATGTAAGATATATTATTTTTGACAATAATATATATAACATAGAAATTCCTAATAATGAGGACAGTAGCTATATCCAAAATGCGCATATTTTCAATGGAGTACATGGAAATGACTCAGTAAATAAATTAGTAATCAACCTTGCGTACAATGTTGAATATACACAATTTGTCGCTATGAAATCAGACGGAAGTGTACGCATTTGGAATCCTGCTGATGTTGCCTAAAACAATGTAGTGTTTTCGTATTGTTGCGATATATGTGCAATAATAAGTAAATATTTTTTAGTGATCTTTGAAATTCTGATGTACTAAATCTCATCGTATAAGCATGTTAAAGTAAAAATATAAATAGTAGTGCGTTAATTTTGTCCGAATTATTTTTCATATATTTGCAAATAATTTACAAATTAACCTACAAAACTATAATACTTTATGCTTACAAAAATTCGTTACAAGTTGGTGTTTAATCGAAGCCGACGACTTAACAAGCGAGGTGAGGGACTTGTTGAGATTGAATGTACCCAAAATGGTCGTAGAATTTATTTTACGACACACACTTATGCGTTCCCTCAAAATTTTGCAAACGGCTCTATTATAGGAGTTGAAAATGCAGATGGATTAAATTATGCACTTTATTTAATGATTCAAGAAATAGAGCGTGTAGAACTTGAGTATATTAAAAAAGGGGTAGATGTGAGTTTGCCTATGTTAAAAGAAGCTATTAAAGCACATATTTCCCCTGGTGCAAAATTGTCTGATTTTGGAACACAAGTTGTGGCACAAAGCGAGAAAAAAAAACTTACTAAACTTAATTATCAAACTTTATTGAACAATATAGAGAAGTTTCGTAGAGGGGTTTTGATAACTGATATTGATTATCAGTTTTTAGTAAGTTATGATAAATGGTTACGCGATAGCTGTATTGCACATAATACACGCATTAGCAGACTTCGTTTATTACGAGCATTGTTGAATGAGGCTCAGAAAAGAGATATCATAGCGGTAAATCCATTTAATAAGTTTAAGATACAACAAATGATATCAAAAAAAGGGTTTTTAACAATTGAACAGTTGCGTAAAATAGAACGGTTAAACTTAAAGGGTATAGAAGATAGAGTTAGGGATGCATTTCTTATTGGATGTTATACAGGATTACGATTTTCTGATATTGTTACTTTGCGAGATGATCATATTAACAATGGATGGCTGACAAAGAAAATGGCAAAAACTGGTTTTATTGTTGAAATTCCTATTGCCGATTTATTTGGAGGAAGAATGTTGCAATTACTCAGCAAATACAATGGTCGTATAGAAAAACTGACAAAGACATTAACAAGTAATTGTAGTGTAAATAGAACGCTTAGAACATTGTTAGATAGAATAGGTGTAGATGCTAAAATAACATTTCATAGCAGCAGACATACCTTCGCTACTCATCTTTCGCAAAATGGAGTGCAGATTACTACGATACAAAAATTATTAGGACATCAGAAGTTACAAACCACACAAATATATAGTGAGGTTGATAGGAAGACGATTAAAAACGATATAAAAAAACACAAAAAATGAAAAGAATTTTAGTAGGAAGTCGAGCATTCTTTAATACTATGGAGGGATTTCATAGTAAAGATAGTGATTATCTGATATTAGTGGACGAAGCGTCTGATTTTCTGTGGAGACGAGAAACAAATATGCGAGGAATATGCACATTTGTTTATAAAAAAGAATCTATAGAAAATATGGTAATGCGTACTATTCAAAACGGAGATGCATTATTATTAGGCAAATTTCTTGTTCCTGCTGTGTTAGAGTTTTTGGGAGCTCAAATAGAAGATATATTACC
This sequence comes from Paludibacteraceae bacterium, assembly GCA_036309065.1. Classification (GTDB taxonomy): domain Bacteria; phylum Bacteroidota; class Bacteroidia; order Bacteroidales; family Paludibacteraceae; genus Colicola. The sequence goes on from JAXJUN010000003.1 coordinate 47,609, forward strand.
TCTCAAAGTATTGCTTCCAAAATTAGATGAGAAACATAAATATCAGGCATTGATATTTAATGCTTATATTCAAAATAATGCTTTCGTACTTTCTGATGAGCAAAGACTTGATGCATATCATCAGTATTTATTACCAAGACAAACAAAAAAGACCAAATGAGTTTTATACCACAAATCTTGATCACTGTTATTCACAGGCTGGATAATATGTTTAATACTATTTCAGGCTTATTGATTACAATGGCACTTGGAATATTTAATTTCTTTGCAGGCTACAAAGTAGCACTTGGTGTGGTACTCGCAGCTATCATATTTGATGGTATTTGGGGAGTAGCAGCAGCGCGTAAAACTGGCAAATTTATTCTTAGTGAATTAGGTAAAGATACTCTAAAAAAAATAGGAGCTTATGGAACTGCGTTAGTTATGGTTATACTGATCGAAAACCTTGCTTTTGGTAGTCATCAGATAATTAGTGATGAGGGTGCAAATACACGCTTTATTGTGGATATTGTAGCAACGCTAATTGCTGCAGTCGAGTTTTGGTCTATTTGTGGAAATATCCTGATAATATACCCCAATGCGATATTTTTCCGTTTATTAAAACCCACCCTGATAGGTGAAATCGCAAGAAAAATGAAACTATCAGAAGAGAAGGCAAAAGAAATGTTTGAAGAAGAACAAAAATCATAAAATATATACACTATGGCAACAAAAAAGAAGGTTTATCTCACCTCAAAAGAGAAGGTTAGTCTCGTAGAGGACGCTAACAAACTTATGACTAAGATTGGTAAGAAACGCGAATCAATCACTAATAGCTATGAGCGCGATTTTCTCGAAGCGGCTCGCAGGGCTATGGAAGTAGTAAAGTATAACTTATCACACATTTAAGATTATGGCAACAAAACCTAACAACTCAAAACGAGCTTCTGTATTATTGAAGCAACGCCAAGCAGAGTGGCAACGCTCTTTCAAAGCGTGTCATGGCGACACAAAAAAAGTCAAAGCAGCTGCAAAAGAGTACCACAAGAAGTATGGTGCAACACCTAAAGCGCGCTGGAAAAAGGCGTTAAAAGACGCAAAACATGTGAATAAGAGTACTCAGACAACACTTAAATTTAAGTAGTATGAAACTCAAACAACCTATCGCAACCCTGCATCCATCCGAGTTGAGGATCGCTGGCGGACGCGCATGTATTAAGCGCAAAGCAAAAAAGAGTGGCAAAAAGACCACTAAGAAGACCAAAAAACAAACATTCAAAATGACACTGTTCTAATGAAAAAGATTACTGATGTTGGAATGTTCCTGCTGAAGAACAGCAAGAGCTTCGACAAAGTTCCTATATCTTATGGCGGTCGTAGCGATATGTACAACACGCCGCGTGTGCTACACAATCCTAAGAAATATACGGATCAGTCAGACGGTAGCACACCCGACCTATACGCACTCATGGTAAAGTACCATCTCAAAGGATTTGAGTTTGGTAACTGGGTAACACAAGAAGAACGCAACGAGTATGCTACAAGTATCAAAACCACATTGGAGCAACTCAAGGATATTCTTAAAACCGACAATATAGGTTTTAATGTGCAAATCGGTATTGCATTCGGTGCACGAGGAAAACGCGGTGCACTGGCTCATTACGAACCAATCCTCAACATGATTAACCTTACCCGACAAAAAGGCGCGGGCTCATTAGCGCATGAGTATGGACATGCGCTTGATTATTGTTTTGGAGCTTTTGTAGATCAGCATAAGAACTATACATCACTTAGCGGTGGACATAGCATTATGCATCCTTTATCAGATAATGTAGGTACACAACTTCGAGCTTTGACAAATCAAGTAGTAGATTCTATTTGCAATGGCGAGAATTTTCCGAAAATGCACGAGGCACACTCTGGCGAGGAGTATTGGTTCAGACGCAGTGAGATTTTTGCACGCTTCTTTGAGCAATACATTTGTTACCGACTAAAAGAGAAGGGTATTTCCAATCGTCTGCTCACGAAGACATGGGCGTACTACACTACAAACTGCGAATATGTTACTGGAAAGGATTTTATGGTTATTAAACCAGTCATGGATCAGCTTATCAGTATTATGGGCGCATACATGGCAAGCAAACGATCGGTAACATTGCGTGCTACTGCCTACAAGAAACCTGTTATCGCACCCAAACAAAAACCAGCTGCAAAAACTGCCCAATCAACGCTAACAGGAACAAAAGCAGCTGCTAAGTCAAAAAAGACCAACAAAAGCAAAAAGTAATATGGCACAAACCGTCTCCAAACTCGCACTATGGCTCAGCCTCTTTATGGGGCTGTGCCTTGCATGCACACCACAGCAGCGACTATCGCGTATTATCAACCGTCACCCATACCTCAAAGCAGCTGACACCACTAAGGCTATCGCCATTGACAAAATCACCGACTATCAATGCAACGCTACACCTTTTCAGTTGCCGACTACTAACGACCCTTGCCCGGACTGCGATTCGTTGATTCGTGCCGCAATCAGGAATAATGGCGCTTCAACAACAGCAGGTAGCGCAAGGGCTTCGTTAGTTCTCGACGAGAAGGAACAGGTAATGCTACAAGCCGAGCAACTACCCGACACTATTCATGATACTATCTATGTAGATGTGCCAGTAATCGAGTATGTGCCACGAGAGATTGAGAAGCCCGAAAAACCCATCAACTCCTTCTTTCGTATATCAGGTATAGGACTGTGGATATTATTTTTGGTATGCACTATACTGTTTATCCTCAAAAAATTCTTTCTGATATGAAACTAAATAAAGTCTCGATCACGCTTATTATCGCCTGCATGATCATCATTATTATCCTTATCATTTTTCTTCGCCAACTCAAACAATTTGCATTAGGTATGCTCACAAACAACTACTTCACTATTGACGAACTTTGTGCTTCCGATACAGCTCGCAAACGCGGTATAGATAATACACCTACGCCAGACGCAGAGGCTAATCTTATACTATTACGCGACCGCGTCCTTAATCCCGCACGCGAGGCATTGGGCTCGACTATCTATGTGAATAACGGATATCGTAGCCCACAGCTCAACGCAGCTGTAGGTGGAAAAGCTACCAGCCAACACCTGACAGGACAAGCTGCTGATATCACAACCAAATCCCGCGAGCGTAATCAGCAGCTCTTTGCTATCCTTGTCCAACAGGGAAACTTCGACCAACTCATTTGGGAAGGCGACGGCAAATGGATTCATGTGTCATACAGTGCAACCGCCAATCGTGGCGCGATCCTCGCACAGAACACCAGCGGTGGATATACCAATATCCAATCTAACTGGCAAACTACAATAGCCTAAAGAAAAGTTGTACCAACCCGATTTGTACGCAAGTTGTAACATATTTTGTACCACGCGCAAACATGCTAAATATCAGCTGTTTGCGCGTTCTTTTTTCAAAAATTGGTACATGGTACAACTTTTTTTGTACATTGAAGCGCTACTATGTGTGTATGAATAAACTTTAGAATTTAGGTGCATGTTCTTCGAGGGTTTGTATAAGGTTTGGGTCTGCGTGATTAGCATAGCGCGTAGTCATAGCCAAATCGTGATGATCGGCTGCCTGCATAACGGTTAGTGGGTCAATACCTGATTTCAGCATGTTGTTTATGCCTGTATCTCGTAAACTATATAGCTGCATCTCATTAGGCAAGTGCAATGCTTTGCGCATTTTGTCCCATGTCTTAGTGTATTTGGTAACAGGCATAGGGGATTTGCCTGGTCTAAAGTCAGCACCGATTAAATACCAATCATCTGCTGTGTTATTTAGTAGGGGTGCAATCATCATTACTAACTCTTTGCTCAGGAAGGCGTGGCGATTATGACCGTTTTTCGTCTTGTCCGCAGGCATGAATATATACTGCTCTTGCAGATGGATCTGCTTTATCTGTATGCGCGCTATTTCAGCGGGACGGAGTAGGGAAGTAAACACCAGTTCAAGAATGATCAAAAAAATAGGGTTTTTCTCCAGTAGGTAGTCTTTAATCTTCTGTCGCGTGTTTGGTGGTATGATAATGCGCTTCTTCTCATCTTGTCGTTTGGTTTTTATATGCTCAAATGGATTCTCTTTGCAGTAGCATTTCTGTAGAGCCCACGAGAATAGGGCTCTTGCCATTTTGAGCTGATTATTATATGCGCGTGCAGCAACCTCGCGCTCCATATAGATATAGTCCATATATTGCACAGCCAGCGTCTTATTGAATTGTATGCATTTGCAATTTGGTGCCGATTCGGCACACCAGTTACTAAAGATATTGCAGAAACTTCTGTAGCTGCGCATGGTGTCAGGCTTTAGTTCTTTGCTCTTTTCGGATAGGTAGAGTTTTATCATCTCGTCAATGGTAGTGTAGTACCTTGCGTTTTCGCTTTCGCCGAAAGGTGTCCAACCACCAGCGAGTTTTGCGTTAATGGTGCAGATGATCTCGTTTGCAGCCACCTTAAATTCGGCGATGGTACGATATCGCTTGCGCAGTGTGTTGAGCAACATGCGCTTGCGTTCCATTTTGTCTGTAATGGGATTGTAAACATAGTAATTTATCTGCCAGCCTTCGCTATTGTGTCGAAGTACGGCGGGTATATACTTGTTATACGCGGGTGAGAGTTGTTGAAGATTGGGCATTTTTTTTCTTCTGTCGTTTTTTGGAACAACAGGAGAAGTTTACCATAAGTCCGAAAAAAAATCGGTCGGAAATTTGACAGGGTTATAAAAACGAAGATTGGCTATCTCCTTGATAACCAATCTTTGTGGGCGTTGACGGATTCGAACCGCCGACCCTCTGCTTGTAAGGCAGATGCTCTAAACCAGCTGAGCTAAACGCCCTCTCATACCTTGTTTTTCAAAAGCGAGTGCAAAGGTACTGCTTTTTTTTTATATACGCAAATTTTTTTGCATTTTTTTTTGTTTTTATATGCTTTTTTTTGAAAAAACCGTGTATTGGTACCATTTTTGGCTCATAAATCGTGCAAAAAAGGCGTAACATGCGATTCCTATCCCTATGCCTACGATTATCCCTCCCAGTACATCGAGTGCGAAATGTTGGTTGAGGTAGATACGGCTATATCCTCCTAATGCAGCTAAAATGAAGCAGAGTGTTTGTATGAGGTATGCGGTGGTTTTGTGGGTGTATTGTGATGATAGGATAGCGATGACGAATAGGAGTGCAAAGAAACTAGTGGTATGTCCGCTTGGGAAAGAGAACCAGCTATGTATTTCTACTCCGTCCACGAGCGGTAGGGATATATGTGGCATATGGGTTGCGAACCATGTGATAGGTCGTGGTGCGTTAACGATATGCTTGATTAGTTGTGTAGTGAGTGCTGATACGATTAGGGATGCTGAGGCGAATAGTCCGTTGCCTATTCGGCCGAAGAGTAGTAGTGCGATGCATATGATATATGGAAACCATTCGGCTATTTGGGTGTAATACCTATAAAATATATCGCGCGCGGGTGTGTGTCGATTGCATAGCAGAAGGTGTAGATCGGCTGTGGGAATCAATAAAAGCGCTAAGCCTAACACTACGCAGAGTGTTAGACTTAGCAAGAGGAAGATAGCATTGCGATGTATGAATGATGTCATATGCTATTCTATTAATTATCGAATGCGTTGGCCATAGATAGTGTATGTTTGTCCCTCGCGCTCGATATACATATGTTGATTCGATACAACCTTCTTAGCAGGCGTTGCATTGCGTTGATTGAGGTCAGGTACATCGTTGATAGTTTGCGAACAAGAAGGAAGTGTGAGTCCGCTCTTATCGGTAAGTAATACGAAATACTCGTCACCCAATGTAAATGGGTCTGCTGTATGATAGATAGATTGCGTAGCTCCTTCGATAGGCATGCCATTCTTGTACCATTGGTATGCTATGAAATCATAGCCTGTATTTCCTCCGTATCCATTCTTATAGACGGCCAATACATTATTGAACTTGTATGCGAAGATATCTCTTGGGAAGTATACGGTTAAGTCCAATGGGAATTGTAATGTTTGCTCGCAATTAGGGTCGTCAACAGTGATGAGTGATTGGTATGTACCTGGTTTGAGAGACTCAACAGGTATGGTGATGAATCCACCGTTTGGTGTGACAGGCGTTTTCTCGTTACCCATGATGAAGTAGGCGTCTCCGATGGTTCCTTTGCGGAAGGTGTATGGTACATCAAATGTCTCGCCTGGGCAGAGATGCTGTGTGGCTGGATCATTCACAATACTCATATCCAAGCATGTGGTAATCTTGATGTGACGATAGATGATTGAGTCACAGTCGCTTGCATTCTTAGTGCCAAAGAGTTGTGTGAGATTCAATTCAATCGTTTGCTCATATTCTAATGGATTATCAGGGTCTTGTGGATATGTGATGCCATTCAATGGTTCGTAGTAATGGTCTTCTGCGCGTATGGTGTCCATTCGGCTGGAATTTTTACCATACATTTTAACTGTTACTTTGACAGTATCGCAGTCAATGATATTGGTTGGCCAGATGGTATCATTCTTGATTTCTCCAGTGAAGTCTTCTTCAAGACACTCGTGCTCGTAATAGAAGATGGTATCTGGTCGTACGATGCGGAAGGTGAATTGTACGGAACCGAGGTATTGTTCGCTTTCGTCTGTACATACTTGGTGTCCATATAGTTCTGCTGTGACATCATACCATCCAGGAACGGTATAATCGTGTGTTGTTTGTGCGTCTCCACGCTTGAGTGTGATACCATCACCAAAGTCCCAATCCACGCGACTGATTTCGTCTGTACCTATTTGTGCATCGAAATCGACAGGTTCGCCAAAGCAGAATTTTGTTTCGCTGATATATCCATTGGTGAATGTTTCGCCATTGACATTCACACCTTGTTCTACTGCAGCAGAGCCCGCGGAGTAGGCATAACTCTCGTCCTCACCATTACCATATATCTGTGCGATGAATCCTTTGGCATTCTCGAGGCTGAAGACGCTGAAATTACTGGTGCTAGCGTCGCCTATCTTAGTTCGTGCATAGGAGTAGGCAGGATTGCCAGGTACGGGTATCCAGACGAGTAGGTTGGTTTTGTCTAAGCGATTCGCACCATAGATGGCTGTGAGTCGTGTATTTTGGCAGGTAGCTGTCTCGGCTACGATATTAAGGAAGTGCTCCTTGGTCATCTTGGTATAACATGTACCGAAGGTGATTTTATTGATTTTTTGTTGGATAGGAGATACCCAAACAGACGCTGGGTCACCTTGGCTATTCATGATCTCATCGCCTTGTTTACCTTTGTATGAGTTACCTGTATCATAACTGTAAACGGCACAAGGACATGATGTTTCGATATATGCTGCATCCGCTGTGATAACCAAGTCGATAGGTTTTTCTCCTGGTTTATTTCCATTTGGATCAAATGCACTTTGGAGCATGATGTAGTATGTTTCTCCCTCGTTGATGTATGCTTGTGTATAGCCATCTACTTTAATCTCTGTGCCGCGTTGTGTAGCGGTAATACCGATGAGGTTACCATTCTTCTCCAAAGAGCGTGTGACGATGAACTGTGTGCCCCAATATTCAACAGGCATAGACTGCTCAAAGAGACAGTCACGCGCTGCGATACCTGTAGGTAGGTTGGTCAATGGTACACCATTGAACACGGCTATTTTGCGTCCATCTTTGGCTTGGATATGTGTACCTGTGAGTTGCTGAAGTGGGGCACTCATGAGGTAGTAGGTTTGACCTTTCTTGAGGCTCACGGTGTATAGTTGTCCACTAGCATGTCCATCGGCTGTGTTGCCATTTGGGATAATATCTACTTTGGTATTATCTTCAGTAGCAAGGATGGTGGCCATGGTGACTGTATTGCTAAAGTCGCTTTTGACGATAGGCCAGTAGTCTTGTGTGTAATATTCTGCGCCTAAGGCATTGATAGGTAGGATATTACTTGCGTCCATGGAGTTAAGACTGCTCAAGATAACATAGACAGATATGTTTTCTGTGGCTTTGATATGCAAACCATAGTTATTGATTTGTCCAGCCAAAGAGCGCACATTGCTTGCGTCAGACATGTTGATAGGATACCATTTGGCTGGGTCCAGTGGAACTTTCACAGGACCTGCATTTGGGTTGGTCTGTGTAGGTTCGCTATTATGTCCGAACTCACTCCATGAACCAGCAGCCAATTGCTGCGTGATGTTGACATCACCAGCAGCATTGGTGATAGTGACCGTACATGCTTTCTCTGCAGAAATTGCGATGTATGGTTCTGCTTTATTGCCTGCTCCACCAGGTGAGCATACGATGGTTGAACTAACCCAGAACTCTTTACCCTGCGTAGATGCTTGGCCCCAAACAGGTGTAGTCATTCCAATGAATAGGACTACGAGTAGTGTGATTTTACTTAGTTTTTTCATATAGTATATTGTTTATTTATTTCGATAGAATCTCGATCTCTACGCGACGGTTGTTTTGGCGTCCTTCTTCTGTGTCGTTGGTATCGATATGTTGTGTCTCTCCTCGTCCTTCCGCTTGCATACGCTCAGCAGCGATACCGCGTTCGATGAGGTCGTTCATGACAGCATTAGCACGGCCGTCAGACAGTTTCTGGTTAGCGGCGTCTTTACCTACGCTATCTGTATGTCCGATGATACGGATGGTGACTTGTGGATTGCGTGCCAAGAACATATACAGGTCATTGAGTGCTTGTTCAGAAGTAGGCAGGATGCGTGTTTTATTTGTGGCGAAGAAGAGATTCTTGATGATAAAGATCTCACCTTTCTTGATAGGAGTCAATTGCACATTCATGCTATCGCCGATGTGTGCGATGTCCATATTGAGTGTGTCGTAACCTATTTGTGCTATATGTAACATGTATTCAGGTCCCTCTTCGAGCATTTGCTTGGTGGTACCTGTAGTTGAGTCTGTTTGTAGGCTGTATGCATTTTCGGTGAGGCCGCGTTTGCGGATCTGTACCATTGCAGGGATTACTTCGCCTGTTTCCTTGTTAGTCACGCGTACGCGCAATACGGGACGGTGTTTCATCTTGATGGTTACATACGATTTAGAGCCAGGTTGATCAATCTCAAAGTGCTCGGTACCATCGTAGTAGTTGTCTGCTTTTGCGACAACGGTATATGCGCCGAGTGGGTGTTTCTGCTTGAGACCTTTTGGTGTGATTTGCTTTTCGCGCAATGCAATCTTGCCATTCTTATCAGCTGTGGTTTGTATGCGTGCTATTTGGAGTGGTGAATTAGTGGCCTCGTCCACTACGCTATAGAAGGTATATGCTGGTGGTGGAGGTACAGGTCTTGCTGTTTTGCCAGGCACTTCAAACTGGATGGTAAACTTAGCTCCCACAAATAGATTATTGAGAATTGTATTACCATTCATAGCGAGCATGGTATTCGTTTTTTGCAAATATACATCATTTGCAGCGAATTCCACAGGTAATGCTTGTGCTGTTTTATTGGTGTTCAATACGCCATATTCAGCAAAAAGTGATACACGGTAGTGTACATGTTCAGGTCCAAAAGGCAGACGCTCGCCTGGTTTTACTTTAGGTTGCTTTTGGTATGGCTGCGCTTGTAACCATTCGTCGAGGTCAATACCAATCTCTGCAGCGACGCTCACTTCGGGTTGTGCAAAGGTGATAGGGGTATTGGTTTGGCTTGGGATATTGTGGATGCCCATACCATATGGTTCTAAGAGTGCTGGGTCGTTGACGATGATATCGTATTTCCCTTTGTGTGAATAGTTTCCAAATACAGAGTATCCTATTTTTGCTCCTACCATGAAATAATATCTATCAAATTGTGCACCGACCATAATAGGTACTCCTACTTGCATCATATTGCGTGTCTCGCGCATATTATCAAAGAGGTAGTTATATGTAGCGCCATAGGTGAGGTCTGTTCGTGTGGCTTGGAAACCATAAGCAGAGGTGGAATTGAGGTATCGGAAGTCCACGCCAACCTCAAAGAGGAAGTTCTTACAAGCGAGATTGTATGTGAAGTCCAATCCAGCTCCAATGCCACCTTTGAGTTGCTGTAGGGCATTGGTTTGGTTGAGTGTTCCTGCTCCCCATAATAGGTTGTTGTTATCAGGAGTTATCTTATCCATCATAGCAGCATAGCCAGTACGGAAACCGAGGTTGAAGAGTGAGATAACTTCTGTTTTTGGATTTTCCAATTGCTCTTGGTATTTCTCCCAATCGCGTAGTGCTTTCTCTTCTTTTGCTTGTATCTCAGCTTCTTTTTTGAGTTTAGCTTCTTCTCTTTCTTCGGCTATTTTAGCGCGTTCTGCTGCTACTTTTGCTCGTTCTGCTGCTTTGGCGTCGCGTTCTTTTTGCGCAACAGCTTTTTTCTTATCTGCCTCTTTTTTCTTCTTTGCTGCTGCTTTCTGTTTTGCTTTTGCAGCGGCAGCTTTTTTCTTTGCAGCTTCTTTTTTCTTTTTCTCAGCTTCTTTCTTTTTCTTCTCAGCAGCTGTTTGAGCTATAGGAGCAGGGTTTGGCATCGCGGCCGCGATAGCGTCTGCGCAGTTCAAACTGAGAATTACACTTGCAATCAGTATATTACGAAATAAGTTTTTCTTTGCCAATAAAGCACGATTAACTTCGTTTTTCATATCTTTGTTCTCCTATTTTCTTGATTACTTGTTGTTAATAATAAATTTGAAGCTGCGTGATTGTTTGTCGGTGATGACACGCAAGAGGTATAGTCCTCCGTCTTGTGGGGTAGGGATGGTGCAACCACCGTCTGGTATTTGGAATTCCATACCTTCTACCACTTTTCCGCTCGCGTTGATCCATTGTGCATAGCATTCAATATCTTCTTCTCCTTCGAAATCAGCATTGACAAACACTTTGTCACCTGCTAATGTTGAGTAGGTGGCTGTGATGGTTAGGACATTTGGATTGAAGTTGTGTGACTGATTATTCTTGTTAAATGCTTTAGCGCATGCGCAGGTAGTTACTTCGTCTGATTTGCCTTTATTGATGGTGAAGCATACATAGTATGCGTCATTTTCGTACTCACCGTTGGGCAGGTCATAGAAGTTGAGGTTAGAGGATATTTGTCCTTCTATTGCGGTGCTATCGGATGTGCGGTACCATTGGAAGTCGCTCAGTTCTTTGCCCTCAAAACTACTAGCAAGTAGTCCAAGTACATTATCATAGCGCTGTGTGATGACATCGTTATCGTAATTGATCATGAAGTTCATTGTGGTATCTGCGCCACCGCAGTCGGAGTTGATAACCAGATGGATACCATAGTTGGTTTCTGGTTTTGCAGTTTCTGGAATGGTTATTTTGAAGTATTCGTCTGTGATGACTAATTGCTCATTCTTGAATCCAGCTGCGAGTGCTGCGTCGTCAAACTCAATGGTGACATTATCGCCGTGGAGGTTTACATTTCCTTCGTTGGTGTAGAATACTTTTCCTACATACTCTTTACCATCTTCAGGACAAGGTATTTCAATGCCGTCTATGGAGAATACATATCGTCCGATAGTTACCTTGATAGGTATGCTATCTACGGCTGATTGTCCTACGCAAAGGTTGCTACTATTACGATAGATGAGTACATATGCGCTATATACTCCAGATTTCTCGTAGTAGTGAGGCACTGAATCTTTATTGGTGAGGTCATTCTTGCCGTCTCCGAAATACCATTCAATCTTCTCGTATTCATAGTCTGGGTGACAAGCGAAGTGCACAGTATCTTCTCCACAGAGATTATTCTCAGTATCAGCAGAGAAGATTTGCCCATTGATGGTGATGTATTGTGTGAGTGGTTTGGTAGCACCGCCGGCAGAGTAGCCGTATGATTCATTCTTGGTGAAACCATACACGTGTGCAATGAAGTTAGAACCATTGCTCTTGAGTGTATGTGATGCTGCTACGCTACCTAAACTTATCTGTGCATAGTGGTATCTATTGGATCCGCTTACAGGTTTGAAGTTAGAAGCGATAGATAGGCTATCGAGCGTCATGAGATCAGGCTGGTCTGTAACGACATTGACATAGTGGCCAGTGACACCGTTCTTGCTGGAATAGGTAGCGAATGTAACTTGGTCGATTTGCTGTTCAATAGGGTTGATCCAAAGCATAGCTGGGTCACCATTACTCTCCTTATCGCCGTGGTAACGCTGTGAAACGACAAAAAGATGCACGGCACATGGGCATGAAGTGGTGAGCATACAGCTACCATCTTTTGCATAGGCACCATTAGTACCTATTTCAAACTCCCAATAGCGTTTAGGATTGGTGGCGAAATCGAATGTGTAAACAGAATCACCATTGATATATACGGTGGTTTCGTCATTGAGTGCCAAGACGCGAATAGCATCGCAAGGACGACTTGATGATGCAGTCAAAGCAAAGGTGTTTCCCCAGTATTTGGTAGGCATTGCTTGAGAGAATATATGGTCGCGTTGCTCTTTTTGATAAGGGATGTTGGTATGTGGACATCCTTGGAATACGGCAATCTTCTTGCCACCTTGTGCTCTAACGAATGTACCAGAGAGGTCACCTGCATGGTTATCTTTCTTGCCAGTCCAAACATACCATACTTGTCCTTTCATCAGTACTGGTGAGTGAAGGGTGTCGCGGCCAAACTTGTATTTCACTAATTCTAACTGTTCTGGTGTGAGTAGGGATGAATCGCCGGTGAAATTAAGCACACCTAATGCTTCATTGATGGCTTCGGTAGGCACAGAAGGACAGTAGTCGATGATGGTGTTGTCTTCTGCTGCGATTACAGCAAAGTGTGAACCTTGTGTAGCGCTTGCGCCATCATGGTCAGAAGGTGTGTATGTTTGGATGATATATTCGTCCAAAAGTGATGCTGTGGGCAGTATGTTAGTAGCATCAAAGGTAGCTTTCTTGTAGTTTGTGGCAAAAAGGGAAATATTTGCCGTAGATGTTACATGTAATGCACATGTATCTATTTTCTCGGAATAAGCAGAGTAGCATACCTTGCCGCTTGTTTCCATTGCACTACGCGCATTGCTTACCAATACATTTCCCGAGTAGAGCTCTACTAGTTGCATTTGATTGGCAGCAACGGATACAGTCTCAGAGTAGCCTGTGAAAGGATTGCTAATCGTAACTTGACAATTCTCACGAGATGAAATAGAAAAGGAAAGAGTTAAGTCATTATTTGGGTCCTGGTCCGCTTGCATGAATGTAACCCAAAAGTCTTTACCTTCTGTTGACTGACCATCAACAATTGTCTCCGCCATGATGCGCATAAATGGCATTGCTGAGAGGCAGAAAAGAATACCGAAAAATAGATGTTTTTTCATATTTGATAAATTGTGTTAAATGTGCATATGAATTCACGCTGCAAAGATACACATTTTTTCTCGCGTGCGCGTGCACATTTTCACGAAAAATGTGTAAAAATTGACGGATTACTCTATTTTTACACCTAAAAGGGTATATTCTTCTCCATTTTGGAGTATAACAACTTGGTTATTGCGTATGATTTTGGATATGGCGGCAGATGATGATGTATTTGACGGAATAGCCGTGGATAAGTCGCCATAGGCATTTCCGAATGTTTGATTAAGGAGGGTGAAATCGACGGAATGACCTTGTTTATTACCCCAAATATACTCTACTAATTGAGGATAATCAATAAATGGATTACGATTTCCTTGTATCTTATTGACTTCAATGGCGCGTTGTTTTTCTTTGTCGCTGACCGGATCCATTCTGTGCCAATCCAGTAGCAAATCGCGCAACCATGGTTGGAATTCATGCCAATGGGAGTTGGTCATGGCTTTTGCTGCGTCGCCGCTATTGGTCCATTGGAGTGAGTCGCCATAGCAGGTGGCTATGTAGAAATATGCGCGCGCGAAATCGCCTTTGTATTCATCGGCAGGGCAGAATACTTTTTGCAGGCCATAGGCACTACCACTACCTGTGGCAAAAGTACCATTCCAGAAAGTGGTGTCAGATGGTATACCAGGCGCATGGTTGGATTTGCTACGATTAGCAGAGTAGTCGGCTGGTACCAGATGGAATAGGTCGCAATATGCTTGGTTGACCTCTCCGCCCCACCATGATTTGGGAAACATATGCTCGATGTCCAATTCCAATACGCTCGCTGTTGGTTTGGTGGTGTTGAAATAGCGTGTTTCCAATGAGTACATGTCTAAGACACTATTATTGGTTGTGTCTCGGTCTGTGTGGTAGAAGCCGTTCCATGTTTTTTTATTACCACTACCATATTTGTATCTTACTCCGCAATGTATGATGGCACCTAATGTTGATTTGAGTGCTTCGTCTTTTAATCCTTGCGCATCTTCGTAGTAGAATGCAGGCATGGGTCCAATAGCCATGCACGTGGAATCAACATCAAAAACGGGTGGAGTATAGATATATCCTGCTAATTTGATAGGCATTTTTTGGGTGGTGTAGTTGCCATTATTACCCTTTGCGCGCGCATATAGTGTGTCGCTTACGGAGGTCATGCTATTGAGGTGGTAGGATAGATTAACCTCTCCTCCGTTAGCAGGTAGGGTATTTGGTTGTATGGTGAAATAAGTGCCTTTGAATAGCGATAATTGGATATCTCCTGTAGTGTTTTTGCCAACTATTTGTATGTTGGTAATGTCGTTGATTGGTTCCCCATCTATGAGTGCTTGGCTTCCAAGGTCCAATATATAGGGCATTTCAATGCTGGCTTGTTGCGTTTGTGGCGTGGTTAGTTCAAACTCAATCTTAGCTACATACCATCGGTTATTCTTGTTATTATTAGCGCTTATGGAGATGGTGTTGACGGCTTGATTGAGTGTGAGTGTGTAAGGCGTTATATTGGTGCGATGATTGGGGAGCCAATCTATTTGTTGGTTGCAGACGGTGATGCCATAATCTTTGGTTGAGTCTGTTTTGTTAGCATAGCAAGCTGCATAAATAGTTAGTGTAGAGATGGAATATGTGGCATCGAGTCCTAAAGTGAGTTCTCCTTTGGCCGAGGCCGTGCCGCCTTTGATACCATAACCAGGTTTGGCGCGGTATATATTATTGGCAACGAGTATTTTATTTACACAATTACCTGTTGCGCTTTGAACGATATGGGTTAGTTCTGATGTTTTACTACTTGAATCTGCATTGCCGCTGTTGAATATGATTGTGTAGGGCTCAGCCCATATGAATGTGCTGAGAAATGCAAATATCAGGAAAGTGTAAAATCGTTTTTTCATGGTGAGCAATAAGTGGTTGTTATGATTTTCTGATGATGGCTAATAATAGATTAAGTATTACATACCAAACGATACAGATGGTGCCAGCAAAGAATCCAAACTCGATGTGCTTCGTGATGATAGCTTTGATGACGCAATAAGCAATCAGTATGACGCAGCCTATTAAGAATAGAATGATGATTAATCGTTGTTTGCTGAAGGATTTGAAGCTAAAGAAAGGTATCTCGGCGTTCAGGAGATAACAACTGATGAGCGACAGAACAATGAGTCCCCATCCAATTTCGTCAAAGGCGAGGACGGCATAAGGTAAACAGCAAATGCCGCCCCAGAAAATGGCATTAGCAGGGGTGGCTAAGCCTATAAACGAATCGTGTTGGCGTTCATCTACATTAAACTTAGCTAATCGGAGAGCCGAAAAAGCTGCCATAAGTAGCGCGATTCCTGCCCACCAACCTAAAAGGGGTTTGAGATAGCAGAATAATAACATAGATGGTGCGAGACCGAAAGTGATAACATCTGCTAATGAGTCCAATTCAACACCTATAGGACTAGGTGCTTTTAATAGGCGAGCAGACATACCGTCGAAGAAATCAAAGAAAGCACCTCCAAGAATCAAAAGAAATGCCCATATAAAAGCACCTTGTGTAGCAAGGTAAATGGCAATGCTGCCGCATACTAAATTGCAGCATGTGATGGTGTTGGGAATGAGTCGTTTAATATTCATAATATATTAATTTTCTAACTGTTTGTACACAAAATAGGTTATGATAAATGTTGTAATACTACAACTATTAGCAATCCAAAAGAAGGTGGAATAGCCAACCATCATTTCTAGCGTTCCAGCGATAAAACCAGGGATCATCATTGAGAGTGCCATGAAGGCAGTACAGATAGCATAATGCGATGTTTTATATGGTCCCTCGGAGAAATGCATCATAAATAGCATATAGGCTGTGAATCCAAATCCGTAACCAAATTGCTCAACACACACAGCGGTGCCGATAATCCATTGATTAATGGGTTGAGCAATGCTTAGGTATACATACACAAAACTAGGAAGTGTTAATGCTGCCGCCATCAACCATAACGAGCGCTTCAATCCACGACGAGAGATGTAAATACCACCGAGAATGCCACCAAGTAATAGACAAATAACACCTATAGTGCCATAAATAAAGCCTACAGTATCTGTGTTTAGGCCTAATCCGCCTCCTATAATCTGTTGATAGTCAATGCCTAAAACGCTTCCGTTGCGATATGTTATATTTCGAGCATCTACTAAAAAAGGTTGGCATAGTTTGATGAGAAATCCTTCGCTTAGTCGATATAGGAGCATAAATGTAATAGCCAATCCGCATCCTTTCTTTTTAAAGAAAGTGGCGAATGACTCTCCTAATTCTCGCCATATATGTTTGGTATTCGTGGCTATGCGAGGGTGATCTGCATCCGACTTTGGTAAAAGGAAAGTGTGATAGAGTGTGACGAGGAGCATGAATAGGCTGGTGATTCCCAATGTGACCTGCCAAGAGAAAGGTATATTGCCTGTGGCAATCTCTATGCGACCTGCAATAAAGACCAGTACTCCTTGAGCAAATACAGATGCAATACGATAGAAAGTAGAGCGAATGCCTATAAATGCAGCTTGACTCTTCTCGTTATGTGCAAGCATGTAGTATCCATCCGCAGCGATATCATGCGTTGCAGATGTAAAAGCTGCAATAATAAATAGGATAAGTGTGAATCTAAATACACCTACTTCAGTGGCTTTTGTGGCTATAGTTTGTGCATCAGGATGTGGTAGGCTAATAGTGAGCAAGATGCATAGAAGAGTGAGAAGTACTTGTGTCGCAATAATCCACCATCGTTTGGTACGAATGATGTCAACAAAAGGACTCCAAAGACCTTTTAAGAACCAAGGGAAGTAGAGAAGGGTAGTGAAGAATGCTAATTGGTCATTAGGAACACCCATTTTAGTAAAAAGCATTACAGAAATGCTATTTACTAAGAAATAGGGGATACCTTCTGTAAAATATAATGTAGGTACCCACCACCATGGGGATTTGTTCTTCAAAATAGTCATGTATTTATTGGAAAGGAGAGTAGCTCTAATGAGTACTACTCTCCTTAATTATATTACGTACGCGCGCGATTATTGGAAATTAGCACGGTTATCTTCAATATCTGCTTTGTCTTCCATAATCTGCATAGCTTGGTATGGAAGATATGCAAAGCGTGTAGCCAATTGTGCTTTTTCTATTTCTGCATTAAACTCCTCGTTAGTATTCATGGCCATGCCTGTTTGTACAAGGAATACGCCCATGTTACCTTGGATAGGTTGGCTGAGTTGATTCTCGCCTAATGCAATAGCTGTTCCAATTACGGTTGGTTCCATACCTGCATTGCCTAAACGGGTGTCGGCTAAAGAAACGCGCTCTACAGACTGAATAGACTGGCCTAATTTCTCTGCTGCTGCAGCAAGTGTCTCTACACCATTGAGTTGCTCTTTGATATAAGCGGCTTTTGCATTCGTGGTTGCCTCATATGTCAATTCTGCACGAACAGATTCTAATGAGCGGTATTCGTTGTCGTTTACCTCTGCTACGGCAGCAACGATGAACTGTTGTCCGCACTCGAATACATCTGATACTTGACCTTCTTTTGCCTCAAATGTCCAGCGAACGATAGGACGACTAGATTTTAACTGTCCTACTTTGTCGGTAGTTGCGGTAAGGTTGTATTGTGGAATAACAGTGATACCTGCCTCTTGTGCTGCAGTTTCCATGGCTTCTAAGGTAGGATTAGCTACAATGAACTGCTTTGCATTGTTATAAATAGCAGAGTAGGTTTTGCTAGAAGGTGTAACACTACGTGAGAGGATAGCCAATTTTACTTTTGGTGTAGCAGCGCTAACTTCCATTACCTCGTAGGTCAATTCGCCCATGCCTTGTGCAATAGTAAATTGTCCGCCACGCTTTGTGGTGAAAGCTTTCTCTGCGATATTCTTTGGTAATCTATCAGCAGTAAACCAACCTAATTCTTGGTCTTTACCTTCTGGGATGATTGCTTTTAATTCAATAGAGTCTGGCATACTATAACCGCATTGCATGATGCGTGCCATAGCGTAGGTGTTATTTCCGAAGAGAATGTCGGTGCAATCGCCAGCTTTGGCATTCTTTGCAAACGCAAATGCTTTGAATTGTGCAGGAACGGTGGACTCAGAATAGTCAAATCCATCATACATGATATCTGAATTGGTGTTGACAACCAATGTGATGTCTTCTGCTGTTTGGAAGTCCTCCTTGAGGCTATTCATCAATGCTTCTTCTGCCTTGAAATCGTCCTCTGAAGGTACAATATCGAATGCGATATATTTGATGGCGCGATTAGGCGTTTGCTTGTATTGCTCTTTATTTTTCTTATAAAGAGTCTTAATGTCCTTTTCGTTCACGCTTACTAAACTATCCGCTACAGCGAAGTATGGCTGCATTACGTATTCGATGGATACACCATTTTGGCGTGCGTCGAAAGCATATTTTGCTTCCAAGGAGTTGGCCTTGAGCATATGTTGCAAGAGAGTAGTGTATTTCTCTTGCATGTATGTGATGCGTAGCGCTTTCTCCCAATACATCCAATATGTTTTTGCTTGTTGGATATTGGCGTCTTCTGCCTCTTCGCCTTCTTGGTTGATGGTTTGTATCCAATTCTTCACAATATCGCGGTTGAATTGACCATTCTCATCCATGAAGTAGCGTCGGCTAGAGATAATTTGGTGTGGGTTCTCACCTACGCATAATTCTTTCAATTCGTCAGCAGTGATATCCATACCAATTTTTTCTGCTTGCGCACGCATGGTATAGTCCATTACCAACATGCTCCAAACTTGATTACGCAATTGGTTGGTCATCTCTTCGTCAAAGTCAGATCGGCCTGTCTCAAGTTTGTACACTTCAGTTAATTGTTCATTGGCTGCTTCATACTCTGTGTAATGTATTTCGTTACCCTCAATTACCGCTACGTTCTCGCGACTGCGGTGGAAGAAACTACTGCCAGAGTTCAAAAAGTCACCCAAAATAAATGCTAACATGGCAATACCAACCACTGCAATCAACAGTGCGCCATGATTTCTAATTCTTTGTAAAGTTGTCATTTGTTTATGTAGTTTTATATATGTGACGATATGTATAGTGTGCTTTAGAAGTTAGGATTGGTGGATTCTTCAAGGTAAGCGCGGTATGGTTCGCAAGTACCATTATAATTTTGAATCTTTCCATTTATCAGCACGGTATCTCCAATAGCAACTTGGTTGAGATTGGTGAATTTGCCTGAAGCAGTCTTGCAGTATGTTTGATAACACGTTGCATATGACATGCCGTCAGAGATGTTAAAGGTGATATTACCATACGATCCTAATGAGGTGGTTTCTATGCTGGTGACAACTCCGCGAACACGGTATGCTTCGGGAGTGGTGGCTTTAGAAGCTAAAGAACGAGCTATGTTCTCTGCCTCAGTAACGCTAATCTCATTTTCTTTTGGTGCGGGACAACCAGGGAATGCAGGGAATGTCTCATTGAAGTGTGCATTGTTGGATTGATATACAAAGCATGCTCCTGATGACTCATAAATGCCGTTGTAGTTGGTCATATAGCAACTGATTACAACGAAATCGCCAATCTTGACGCACTCTAGGTCTGGCAATTTAGCACCGAACTTACCCAATAAGCGATATGCGTAGAAAGTTTTTGTGCCTTCTCCGTCCTGGCGTGAACTGAGATAAACAAAGTCGTTGCCGTATTTAGGGAAGTCTGTGTTAAAACTTTCATTTCGGTTGAAGCTAGTTACCCATCCCTTGATGAAGTATTTCTGTTTTGATACTTCTCCTGGTTTGAGCTTCTTGGCGATATTAACAGCTTCGTTGACTGTGAGTGCACCCTCAGGAACGACGAAGCCCTCTGGATCTGGCGTAGGGTCAGGATCAACCACTACAGGGATGGTATCCAAGTTGTTATCGTTATTACCAGGACCTTTTATGTATTCTGGCTCAGAGCAACTAAATAATGTACATGCTGCTAATACAACTGGGATAAAAGAGTATTTCTTCATAACTATAAAATTTAAGCATATTTGTTAAAGCAGTGCATATGACGCACAATACTATCAAAAAAGCGTGCAAAGATAGTAAAAATATTTCGTGCGCGCAAATAAATAATGAAAAAAGTTAAAAAAAACACAAAATTCTTGCGAGTGTCAAAAAAAAGTTGTAATTTTGTCCGCTTTTTCGAATGTAGGGTATAGTGTGCCCTTTTCAAGAGCATTATTTAATAACAAACAACGAGGGCAAAAGTGCTCAGAAGCAATACGCCTTCGATTAACATTTAGGAGGATAAAACTATAGCAACAATCCCTAACAGACCACGCGGTGGTCGTGTTATCAAAGAGGACCCAAATCGTATCAATGACAAGATACGCGGGGTTCAACAGGTACGCCTCATTGGCGATAATGTAGAACAAGGCATCTACTCGTATCAACAAGCTATGCATATGGCAGACGAGATGAATCTCGATCTCGTGGAGATAGCTGCAAATGCCAATCCACCTGTGTGTCGAATCATCGATTACCAGAAGTTCCTCTATGCTCAAAAGAAGAAGCAGAAGGAAGCGAAGGCCAATGCAAAGAAAATGGAGGTGAAGGAGATTCGTTTTGGTCCCCAAACGGATGACCATGATTATAACTTCAAGTTGAAGCATGCTATTGAGTTCCTAAAGGATGGAAATAAAGTGAAGGCATATGTCTTCTTCCGCGGACGTTCAATCGTATTTAAAGAGCAAGGTGAGTTATTGCTCGCCCGTTTTGCGAATGATTTGGCGGAATATGGCAAGCCAGAGAATATGCCAAATTTAGAGGGCAAGAGAATGATTCTCAATTTTAGCCCTAAAAGCAATAAGTAAGAAAAACAAACGCCCGCAGGCTTACCTTGTTTATGTGCTGCCTGACGGACGAATTATTAACAATTTAAATATTTATACAAAATGCCAAAGGTAAAAACTAATTCCGGTGCAAAAAAGCGTTTCACGCTTACCGGAACCGGTAAAATCAAGCGTAAGCATGCGTACAAGAGTCACATTCTTACGAAGAAGACTAAAAAACAGAAACGCAACCTGACACATGTTGCTTTAGTAGATCAAACGAATATGCGCTCTGTTAAGGAGTTGCTCTCTATTCGTTAAGTATTAACCACCAAATTGAAAGGAAAGAGAAATGCCTAGATCAGTAAATCATGTTGCTTCGCGCAACCGTCGTAAGAAGATCTTGTCGCTCACCCGTGGTAACTTTGGTGGACGAGCTAATGTATGGACCGTCGCTAAGAACACATGGGAAAAAGGTTTGCAGTATGCTTACCGCGATCGTAAGAACAAAAAACGCACATTCCGTGCATTGTGGATTCAGCGTATCAATGCTGCAGCTCGTCTCGAGGGATTGAGTTACAGTCAGTTGATGGGTTACCTCAAGAAAGCAGGAATCGTTATCAACCGCAAGGTGCTTGCAGATCTCGCTATGAATCAACCAGCTGCTTTCAAAGCAATTGTTGACCAAGCTAAGAAGAAAGCTGCAAAGTAAAACAAGAACTAAACAAAGAACTATAGTTCAAGGTTCTTACAACCAAAAGAGCTCGCATATGCGAGCTCTTTTCTTTGTGTATGTATAGTGTTATAGTAATGCTGCGATATTGTTTGTTAGTTCCTTGCTGGCAGGAACAAGTGGTAGTCGAAGGTAGTTCTGTATGATTTCTTTTTGTGTGAGTACTGCTTTGATTCCAACAGGATTCCCTTCGGCGAAGAGTAACTTGACCATCTCGTCATATTGTGCCTGTAATGCCTCGTCTTGCTCATGTACAATGCGCCTAAAATCATCAGGGAAGGCATTACTTGCTACAGAGATAAGACCTGCGCCGCCTGCCTTCATTATTTCGCATGCAATACCGTCATCTCCGCTGATGACTAAGAGTGTATCTTTGGTTGTTGTTTCTTGTTGTTTGCTTAATGCAATTAGTCGCTTTATTTGCTCTATATTTCCACTTGCCTCTTTGATGCCGATAATCTTATTCGGGTGCGCATTATATATACGCATGACAGTTTCGGGTAGTAGGTTCACGCCCGTGCGCCCGGGTACATTATATAAAATAATAGGAATAGGACTTGCTTCGGCTATGGCGCAGAAATGCTGAAATAGTCCTTCTTGATTTGGTTTGTTATAGTAGGGACATACGGAAAGGATGGCTGTAAAGTCTAGGATTGACTCGTGTTTGATAGCATTTAGGTCGCTAATGACTTGTGCTGTATTGTTACCTCCAACACCCAAGACGAGTGGTATTGGATTTGTATTATGTGTGGCAGCCCATTTTTTTGTGTATGTAATGATGTATTGTCTCACTTGGTATCTCTCTTCGGCTGTAAGAGTGACGGATTCGCCAGTAGTGCCGAGAACGACCAAGTAATCAACGTTTCCTGCTAATTGTGTGTCTAACAAGCGTGCTAATGCTTCGAAATCAACAGACTTGTCGTCTTTGAATGGTGTGATAAGGGCTGTTCCTAAGCCGTATAAAGGATGTTTAGTCATTGCTGCGTATAGTGGATAAGTATTGTACAATTAGGTTGTATAGCCAAGTTGCTTCTGGTTCTGCATGCTCGGTGTCTAAATCGGGTGGTGAAATAAGCATATCGTGTATTCCCTCGCCTAAGTTAAGTCCGACTTTAAATGCGGCTTGCGTATAAAGAGCTACGTAGCGTAGTGATAGACAAGGGTGTGTGGTGAGGTCAATTAACAGGTCGTATTGCTCGGCTTGTAAATCGGTGATGCTTTCTTGTTTGAGTTTGCCAAAGAGATTGAAATCAGTGGTTCCGAGTATTCGACTTTGTGGCAGAATGAGTGTGCTGATTTCTTTTTTAGGTGCGTATCCCCACATGGTGACATCCATTTGTCGCTTTAGTAGGTCCAAACGGATGGCTTTGATAGCATCGTTACGCTCTAAATAGTCACTCTCGTATATGAGCATCACTTTGAGTGGTTTGTCGAAATGCGGGAAACGATTTTCGCGCTTGGGTTGTCTTTTGCTAATGTAGTTATATATCTTTTCGCGAATCTTCATATTGCAATATGCTTAGTTATCATTAATTAATTTTAGGAAGTCCTCCTCACTCATCAATTGCACACCTAATGTTTCTGCTTTTTTGAGTTTCTCGGGGCCCATGTTGTCTCCTGCGAGGATAAACGAGGTTTTTTTGCTGACTGAACCTACATTTTTTCCTCCGTGCTGCTCAATGAGCGCTTTGTATTCATCGCGTGTGTACTGGTTGAAAGTACCAGAGATGACGATAGACATACCTGCCAAGGCGTTGCTGGTTGGTTCGGGTGTTGCTTCTCCTTCCATTTGTAGCCCTGCTTGTCTCAAGTGTGCCAAGAGTTCTAAATTGTGTATGTCTTCAAAATACCTTACTATATTTTCTGCTATCTGCGGTCCTACATCTTCAATAGCACATAGTTGTTCGGTAGTGGCCCATTGTAGTGTATCTATGGTGTGAAAATGTCGCGCAATCTTTTTAGCGGTTGTTTCGCCCACCATGCGGATTCCTAATGCAAAGAGTACTCGGTGCCAAGGAATGGATTTGGATTGCTCAATACCATCTAATATATTTTGTGCGGATTTCTCGCCTAAGCGTTCTTGTGCTGCGATATTTTCTATGCGAAGGTTGTAGATGTCGGCTATGTTGGTGAGTAGTCCTTGACGGTACAATAGATCAACTGTTTCTTCCCCTAACCCATCTATATTCATTGCTTTTCGGCTAACGAAATGTATGATCTTACCTTTTATCTGTGGTGGGCAACCGCTCTCGTTAGGGCAACGCCATGCAGCTTCTCCTTCTATACGCACTAATGTCGCGCCGCATTCGGGGCAGAGGGTAGGGAATGTGTATTCTTTTGTGTTTTGTATTTCGTTACTTTGTTCTTTTCCAGTTATCTTAGGGATAATCTCTCCGCCTTTCTCAACCCATACTTTGTCTCCTGGGCGAATGTCTAACTGGCGTATGAAGTCCTCATTGTGCAAGGTGGCCCGCTGTACGATAGTTCCGCTTAATTGTATGGGGTCTAAGTTAGCTACAGGCGTTACAACTCCTGTGCGTCCTACCTGATAGGTGATTTCTTTGAGTGTGGTGAGTTGTCGCTCTGCAGGGAACTTATAGGCAATAGCCCAGCGAGGTGTCTTGGCGGTGTATCCCAATGCGTTTTGCTGCTGTATGTTGTTGACTTTGAGCACAATGCCGTCGGTAGCAACGGGTAGGTTTTTACGCTCACTATCCCAATAAGCGATATAAGCCATCACTTCGTCCACATTGTGGCAAATCTTCACGGCATTGCTTACTTGGAATCCCCATTGCTTGGCTTGTGTTAATCGTTCGTAATGTGTCTCGCCTGGCAATTGTTCGCCTAACATATAGTATAAGTAAGCATCTAATCCTCGCCTTGCAACCTCGCGTGGGTCTTGCAGTTTGAGTGTACCGCTGGCTGCGTTGCGTGGATTGGCAAAGAGGGGTTCTTCCTGTGCTTCGCGTTCTTTGTTGAGCTGCTCAAAGCGTTCCCAAGAGAGTAATACTTCACCGCGTAATTCAAATTCATTAGGTATGTTCTCTCCGCTAATTTGCCATGGAATAGAAGGGATTGTTTTAATATTATCAATTACATTGTCTCCCTGTAGTCCGTCGCCTCGTGTGAGTGCTTTAGTGAGTTGTCCGTTTTGGTACCATAACGAGATGCTCAATCCATCGTATTTGAGTTCGCATACTATTTCGGCATCTTGCGGGAGTTTGCGCACCCAATTTTCAATCTCCTCGCGTGAGTAACTATTAGCAAGGGATAGCATGGGGTATTTATGTTTGACGGTTTCAAATCCTTTTCCTTTTGTTTTTGCAGTAAGGTCTGAACCCACATGTTGTGTAGGTGATTTTGGGTCAAACATATCAGGGAAACGCGTTTCTAAGTCCTGGAGGCGATGCATTTTGGCGTCGAATTCCTGATCGGACATGGAGGGCTGATTAAGTACATAGTACTTATAGTTATTTTCCTCCAACTCTTTGCGTAGTTGTAGTAACTCTTCCCGTTCGGGTGCTTCTATTTGAGAGAATAGATCCATTTATCGTACAATCACTTTTCGGGTGTATATCTGCGTGTCGTAGTAGATATGAATGATGTATATGCCGGGTGTGAGCGGCGTCTCTATTTGTTGCTGTGTATCAATTATCTCTTTACGATCAATGAGCCATCCGCTAGTGTTGTAGATGGCGTAGTATCCTTTCTTCTCGCCTTGTACCGCGTTGTATATAGTAAGTGTGTTTGTTTCGCCAGTGAGTAACTCGTAGCTATTGATGCTTGGTGTAGGGTCATAACTGAGTGTGCTATCTAACCGCAATCCGATCACTACAGGATCATGGTCTGAGTAGCGAAACATAGAGCGGTCGCCAGACTTGTCATAGGTGTAATAATCATCCTCATCTGAGTTGATATGTACTCCAGCGGCGCCAGTCACTTGCGGAAATAAGGTGTTGTTACTGATAGCATGGTCTAAGTATCCTGCCAATCCCCCGAACATATAACTATAACTGCTGTCTGCGTGGAATGCGCGATGAAGGTCAATCATTCCTGCACTAGCAAGGCGTGTGATAGGGTCTTCTTTTGCATAAGCATTTAAGTCACCTACGATGAGTATATCTTTCTCTTTGAGTGCAGATGCGTAGCGTTTGTATTGGTCTACAACAGATTGTGCTTCTTCTACGCGAGTGGCGTTAAACGAACCTTGTCCGTCTCCTTGATTGGAGTCAGGACCACCGCCGTTGCCTGATTTAGCCTTGAAGTGGTTGACGGATAGAATAAAGCGTTCTCCGGTGGCTTTCTCTCTAAAGCAAATCATCTTCTTTCTATTCTCTACCTTAGTGTCGTTCTCTTGCAGTTTGCCGATTGGTTCTAATATATTAGCATCGTAGATGAAGCCTGCTTTTGTATAGGTGCCATTAGGACTGCTATTGTCATTGATATATGTGTAATTGCGTTTTGGCAGTTTAGCATTTAGGTCTTTTGCTATCTCCTCAAGCGCCACTTGTCCGCTCTCAATCTCTACCAAACCATATACATCGGCGTTGATAAAACTAAGTGCTTTGTTCACTTTGGTGCGTTGTATCTGATGCTCGCTATAACTGCTTGGTCCCATACTTCCCGAACCAGTGTTGGCGGCAAGGTAGTACTCTAAATTGGCGGTGCAGACTAATAAACAATCTTCGCAGTCCTCAATATTAACCATTTGACGCACATTCGCTTGCTCTAAGTCTTTTCTGCTATTACCACGCCATTCTCCGCTCACCCATGTTAATTTGGAAGTGCTGTTTACACGCACACACAAGTTGTAAATCTTCTCGCCACATCTGTGATAACCATATACTCCTTCTAATAGCATGGAGGCAGTTGAGTTTAGCGTCATGATAGATGTATAGGCAGATGAACGCGGATAGGCTTGGTTTGTAGGGGTGTAAAAACGGCGCGGAGATACGGTATAACTGCCATTCGCATTTGAGCATACCACAATAGGCACGTCAAAAATAATCGTTTGTCCAATATATGGCGCAAGCTCTTGCGCATTCCAGGTGTCTGGATCGCTTATATGAATATGCGTTGCACCGATAGTATAGGGTGCAATAAACAGCAAGAGGTATAGAATAATTCGTGCTTTCATACCGAAATGATAAAATCGGCTACAAAAGTACAAAAAAATTTGCATTCTTCCAAAAAAAAGTGTAACTTTGCACTCGATTTTATAAAATGAGCGCATAACCAATGAGTTTTTCTAAAATTTGGGAGTACATACAGTTAAAAAGATGGGGTAAATATATTATCACACTACTTGTTTTTGGTGTTATCTATATCTTCGTGGGTGATCAAAGCATGGTGCGTTTTGTGCAACGAGGCAAAGAAATCCGCCATTTAGAAGAACAGCGTGATGCGTATCTTGAGGAAACGGAGAAAGTGCGAAGAGAGATTCAATCGCTCAGTCACCCCGATAGTTTGGAGCGTTTCGCGCGCGAGCAGTATTATATGCATAACGCGAACGAAGATATTTATTTAGTGGATGAAGACTAATTATTATTTAATATGAGAAAATCACATTATATATTAATAATAGGTATGGCTATTTTAATAGCAGGGGCTATTATGAATCTATGTAAAGTAGAGCCATACGGAGATTATGTGTTAATAGCGGGGGCTATTGTGATTATCGCTCGTGGGTTTGTGCGAACACATGAGAAGGATAATCAAAATGAAGAATAAGAACAGTCGTTTATATGCAGGACAAAGTGCGCAATGAACATATCATTTTGGGAGTTGATCCAGGTACACTTTTTATGGGGTATGCTGTGCTTCATACTGTAGGCCAACAGGTTGATATACTGGACTTTGGCGTACTTGATGTGCATAAAATGGAAGGGCAATACCCTCGCTTGCAAAAGGAGTTTTTTTTCTTGCAAGAACTTATTGATAAATACCATCCTTCATGCTTGAGTATAGAGACACAATTCGTAGATAAAAATCCCCAAACGATGATTAAAATTGTTCATGCGCAGGGAGTGGCAATAGCAGCTGCGCTGAGCAAAGATGTGCCAATATATGAGTATTCGCCTATGAAAATTAAAATGGCTATCACGGGCAATGGGCATAGTACCAAAGAGCAAGTGGCGGATATGTTACAACGATTCTTGCACATACCAGATGAGCAGATGCCCAAGAAATTAGATGCGACGGATGCCTTGGCGATTGCATACTGTCATTTCTTGCAGTTAGGGCTTCCTTTCTCGCCAGCAGGTGGAGCGAAAGATTGGACTACATATGCCAAGCGAAAAGGATTGACAGGCACGAGTGCTACCAGTCCAAATGCCAAGCTAATGGCGGCTTTGGCCTCTGTAAAAAAGAAAAAATGATAAAAAATACATTTCTTTCTTGCATATACGAAAAAAAAGCAGTAATTTTGCGGTCGCATTCACTTCAGTGAAGCAAGCGTTAGGAAACTAAAATTCGAGAAATCTAAATGTAAAACTTAAAATAATTACAATCATGGCTTACAAAATTTCAACAGATTGTATCGCATGCGGTACTTGTATCGATGAATGCCCAATGGGCGCAATTTCAGAAGGTGAAATCTATTCTATTGATCCAGATGTATGCACCGAGTGTGGAACATGCGCTGATGTATGCCCAAGTGGTGCAATCAGCCTCTAATAAAGCATGAAAGTGCTGATTTTTGAGGGACTATTTGCGTAGTCCCTCATTTTTTTTATAAAAAATGTAAAGTAAATATTGCAAAATCCAAAAAAAAGTTGTACCTTTGCACGCTGAATAGAAAAAATACTTAAAAATACATATAAAACCATGTTGGACGCATTTTTTAAGATTCATGATTTCTTGGTAGAGCACTCTTTTATGCCTATTCGTAGGCAGTTGATGGACGAGGTGGATTGGAATGATCGCCTTATCGCTATCAAAGGAGGACGAGGGGTTGGAAAGACAGACTTCCTGCTTACTTGTGCGAAGGAGATAGAGCAAGAGTGGGAAAGAAGCTTAGTGGCGGATATCGATGCTAAGCGCAAGAGAAAGCCATCCAAGCCAATACGCCCATGCTTGTATGTAAGTATGAATGATTTTTACTTTGCAGAGCATACCTTAGTGGAATTGGCTGGGCAGTTTGTGAAGGCCGGAGGAGAGTACCTATTCTTGGACCAATTGTTTAAATATCCAAACTGGTCAAAGGAACTGAGACGGTGCTATACCAAATATAAGAAGTTGCATATCGTCTTCTGCGCCACGCCTGTTATGCCGCTAGAGGATGATAACCACGATATAGGAGAGATTATCAAAACATACAATCTGCGTGGTTTTTCATTCAGAGAGTATTTGTGTATTCAAACCAAGCGCCATTTTAGGTCATATACCCTGGAGGAAATAATACAGCACCACGCTTCCATTTCTCGCGAAATATGCGAGCAGGTGAAACCGCTTGATTTCTTTGAAGCTTATTTACACCATGGTTATTACCCCAGCTATTTGGAGAGTAAGAGTTTTGAGGTAGAGTTGCTCAAGACAATGAATACGCAATTGGAAGTAGATGTGCTCATGATAAAGCAGATTGATGTAGCTTGCTTGCATAAATTGCGCAAACTATTATATATTCTAATGCGCGAAGCGCCATGCGCACTCAATGTGAGTAGCATTGCGGAGGAAATTAAGCTTAGTCGTGCTACCACGATGAATTATATTAAGTACCTCAAGGACTCACGATTAATCAACTTGCTTTATCTTGAAAATAAGAATTTCCCAATGAAGCCGTCGAAAGTATTTATGCAAAATACAAATTTGGCACAAATGCTAACTACGAAGGAGTTGAGCAATCAAGAATTGTATGAGACCTGTTTTTATGCTAGCATACACGGCTTACATAAACTGAATGCTACTGAGCGTAGTGCGATGTTTATCGTAGATGGTAAGTACTATTTCGATGTGCGTGAAACCACACCACAACGCGATACTATTCGTCCTACAGCCATTGGTACACTTGAAACGGGTAGGGGAAATATGATTCCACTTTGGCTATTAGGATTCTTATATTGATTTATTACAATACTAACATAAGTACAATTTTAATTTACAAAAAAGATGAAAGAAAAAAAGTTTATCACTTGTGATGGTAATGCTGCTGCGGCGCATGTAGCCTACATGTTCACCGAAGTTGCTGCCATCTATCCTATCACGCCCTCTTCTCCTATGGCAGAGAATGTGGACGAATGGGCTGCTGCAGGGCGTAAGAACTTATTTGGAGAAACGGTATTAGTACAAGAAATGCAGTCTGAAGCAGGTGCAGCGGGTGCTGTACACGGAGCACTCAATGCTGGTGCACTCACCACCACCTTTACCGCTTCACAGGGATTATTGCTCATGATCCCTAACATGTATAAGATTGCAGGTGAGTTAATCCCATCTGTATTCCATGTTTCTGCGCGTACGCTCGCAAGCCATGTGCTTTGTATCTTTGGTGACCACCAAGATGTGATGGCATGCCGTCAAACAGGATTTGCAATGTTGGCTGAGGCGTCGGTACAAGAAGTGATGGACCTTTCAGGTGTAGCACACTTGGCTACCATTAAGAGCCGCGTACCTTTCCTCAATTTCTTCGATGGCTTCCGTACTTCTCACGAGTACCAGAAAGTAGAAGCAATCGACATGGAAGACTTGCGCCCACTCGTGGACTACAAGGCTTTGCAAGAGTTCCGTGAGAGAGCACTCACGCCTATGAAACCTGTTATGAGAGGTATGGCGGAGAACCCTGATGTATTCTTCGCACACCGCGAGAGCTGCAACCCATACTATAACGAGGTAGCAGATATCGTGAGCGATTACATGAAGGAAATCTCTAAGATCACTGGTCGTGAGTATCGTCCATTCAACTACTATGGTGCTGCTGATGCAGAGAATATCATCATCTGTATGGGTTCTGCTTGCGAGGCTATTCGCGAGACAGTAGACTATGAGATGGCGAAGGGTAAGAAAGTGGGTATGATCAATGTACACCTCTATCGCCCATTCAGTCTCAAGTACCTCAAAGAGGCTATTCCTGCTTCTGTAAAGCGTATCTGCGTGCTTGATCGTACTAAAGAACCAGGTGCTAATGGCGAACCATTATACCTTGATGTTAAGGATGCACTCGACGAACTCGGCATGAAGGATATCCTTGTAGTAGGCGGCCGCTATGGTCTCGGTTCTAACGATACCACTCCAGCACAAATGCTCGCTGTATTTGAGAACCTTGCTTTGCCACAACCAAAGAACCATTTCACTGTGGGTATCAACGATGATATCACCTTCACATCACTTCCTGTAGGCGAAGAGATTGCAATGGGTGACGCTTCACTCTTCCAAGCTAAGTTCTACGGATTGGGTGCTGATGGTACTGTAGGTGCTAATAAGAACTCTGTAAAAATTATCGGTGACACCACCAATAAGTACTGCCAAGCATACTTCAGTTATGACTCTAAGAAGTCTGGTGGTTTCACTTGTTCACACCTCCGTTTCGGAGATGAACCAATCCATTCTACCTACCTCGTTACTACACCTAACTTCGTGGCTTGTCATGTACAGGCATACTTGCAGATGTATGATGTAACACGCGGATTGCAGAAGAATGGTACTTTCCTCCTCAATACTATTTGGGAGGGCGAAGAGCTTGCGAAAAACCTGCCTAATAAGGTAAAGAAATACTTCGCAGATAATAATATTAATGTATATTATATCAACGCTACCAAGATTGCACAAGAGATTGGTTTGGGCAACCGTACCAATACTATCCTCCAGTCTGCTTTCTTCCGTATTACTGAGGTTATCCCAGTAGAGAAAGCAGTAGAGGAGATGAAGCACTTCATCGTGAAGTCTTACGGCAAGAAGGGCGAGGATATCGTAAATAAGAACTACGCAGCTGTGGATCGCGGTGGTGAGTATCAGAAACTCGAAATCGACCCAACTTGGTCAAGTCTCACTACTGAAGACTCAATACTCAATACTGAGAACGAACCAGAATTCATCACCAAGGTCGTTCGTCCTATCAATGGTCAAGATGGTGACTTGCTCCCAGTAAGCGCATTCAAGGGTATCGAGGATGGTACATGGCCAGCAGGTACTGCTAAGTACGAGAAACGCGGTGTATCTGCTTTCGTACCAGTATGGACTGCTGACAACTGTATTGAGTGTAACAAGTGTGCATATGTATGTCCTCACGCTTGTATCCGCCCATTCGTAATGGACGAAGAGGAAGTGAAGGGACTGAACGGTGCCGCTACACGCGAGATGAAAGCACCAGCAGCACTCAAGGGTATGCACTTCCGCATCCAAGTGGGTGTGATGGACTGCCTCGGTTGTGGCAACTGTGTAGATGTATGTCCAGGTAATCCAAAACAAGGTAAAGCATTGCAGATGGTTGCTCTCGAGTCACAACTCGCTGAGGCTGACAACTGGAACTACTGCGCAGAGAAAGTAACCAGCAAGCAAGATAAAGTGGATATCGCGGCTAATGTGAAGAATAGCCAGTTCGCTACTCCTCTCTTTGAGTTCTCTGGCGCATGCTCTGGTTGCGGTGAGACACCATACCTCAAACTCATCAGCCAACTCTTTGGTGACCGTGAGATAGTAGCAAACGCTACAGGTTGTACCTCTATCTACTCTGGTTCTGTACCTTCTACTCCTTATACTACCAACGCAAAGGGACATGGACCTGCTTGGTCTAACTCACTCTTCGAGGACTTCTGCGAGTATGGTCTTGGTATGCAGATTGCACACCGTAAGATACGCGAGCGTCTTGCTAACCTCATGGCGAAAGTACAAGAGTGCGAGAAATGCAATGACGAACTCAAAGCACTTGCTGCTGAGTGGATCGAGAAGCAAAATGATGCACAAGCTACTAACGCACTCTACGATAAGATTGTGGCTGCTTGCGAGGCTTGTGGTTGCGATACTTGCAAAGAGATACTCAACTACAAAGATCATATCGTTAAACGCAGTCAGTGGATTGTAGGTGGTGACGGTGCTTCTTATGACATCGGCTACGGAGGTCTTGACCATGTTATCGCTTCAGGCGAAGATGTGAATATCCTCGTGCTCGATACCGAGGTGTACTCTAACACCGGTGGACAAGCATCTAAATCTACTCCTCTTGGCGCTATCGCTAAGTTCGCTGCGGCTGGTAAGCGTGTACGCAAGAAAGACCTCGGTATGATTGCTACTACTTATGGATATGTATATGTAGCACAAATAGCTATGGGTGCTGACCAAGCACAGACACTCAAGGCTATCCGCGAGGCTGAGGCTTATCCAGGACCATCACTCGTCATCGCTTACGCACCATGTATCAATCATGGTCTGAAAGCAGGTATGGGCAAGAGCCAAGCTGAGGAAGCAAAGGCTGTTGAATGTGGTTACTGGCACTTGTGGCGTTACAACCCAATGATGGAGGCAGAAGGAAAGAATCCATTCTCACTCGATTCGAAAGAACCTAAGTGGGAACTCTTCCAAGAATACCTCAAGGGTGAGGTACGCTTCGCATCTGTAGCTAAGCAGTATCCAAAAGAGGCAGAGGAACTCTTCCAAGCCGCTCAGGAGAATGCGCAATGGCGTTACAAATCATACCTCCGCATGCTCGGCACTGAATGGTAATAAGAACTACTGAATGATAATTAAGGAACGCGCGTACGCGTGTATATGATAGAGAGAACCACCCGAAAGTGGTTCTCTCTTAGTAGTGAGTAGTGAGTGGTCAGTACTCTGTACTCAATACTCTGTAGCGCTCTGCACTGTCCTGTAGAATCATAGGTTCATTCAAAAATCTTCGTTCGGGTTAAACTCTTTTGTTATTTGCAGATCAAATATTTTAGCTTCTGCCAGGGTGCAGAGTTTATATCGTTTGTTGTAATATACTTGTACAACTTGAATCCCATCTGCCCAACACGCTTCTACATCGACGCCATTAAGAAATTCTGGTTGAGCGTTAGCATGGTCTTCTATCACAAAATAAGGGTTAGGGTGAAGATGTTTGCCTTCGTTTTTCTTTTTCTGTATAATAGCGTATATGGTTCTTTGTTGTGTAAGTGGGAATGAGTACCAAAGTTCTTTGCACATGTTTTTTTTGTTTTCATACACGCTAGCAGGAGCTAACAATTGCCATAAATAATCAAATGATTTCATAAGGTTTAATTTTTATATATAAAAAAGGGAAGGGGTATAACATCCAATGTTGTGAGGGGAGATTATAGTGGGGTGTATATACATTAAATAATATTATCCCTATTCCCTTTTCTTTGTTAATTTTCTTTTTGGTTCTTTTTCTTTTATTAGTTTTCTTTTCTCGTGCTCCGCACTCGAACGATCTGCTTCGCTGTATGCTTTTCGCGTTCGGCAAATGGATTGCATAAGACGATACCGCTCTGCTAAATCGTAGGTGCAACCATTGCCTCCGCTCTTCGGTCGGACTATCGTTACACTAGCAGTCCTCCCGAGGGGTTCTTGATTTACTTTTTTAAGAAGGTACGTAAGGTCTCTAAGGATTATAAGGTTTCATAGTTTGAAAAAGTTATTTTTGAAATCTGGTACAAAGATAATTCAAAAGTCCGTTATGTGTTCCTCTGAAAGTGTTTTTTTGCAAAGATAATATCAAAATGATTTTAGTGTTCCTCCAAATGTGAAAATTTTTGCAAAGATAATACGATATTCATTTTAGTGTTCCTCTAAAAGTGATTTTTTTTGCAAAGATAGTGTCAAAGTAACTTTAGTGTTCCTCCAAATCTGAAAATTTTTGCAAAGATAATGTCAGAGTAAACAATGTGTTCCTCTAAAAGTGATTTTTTTCGCATTTTTTTTGTTTTTTTTTGGTAGGTCGGCGATATCTCGTCGAGTCCTTGCCCCTTTTTTGTCTCTTATTAGGATATGGTCCCGTGATGCTACCGTGATTGGAGTGAAAAACCAACTAATCAACAACGATGACGGATGATTCTTATTAAAACAAAAATAGAGAAAACAAATCAAAAATAAAGAAAACATTTTTTAGGTAATCAAAAACTCGATGTGTGTGATTATTGATAGTAAATAAACCGAGATAAACACTGCCGTTTGATAATTCGTAATTATCGGCCTACGCGGCCTTGAGCGTATTTGCCTATTAAGTCGCGTTTTTGAGCGAGCTCAACACGCGCCCTACTATTCAAACCCGCGCAGCGGATTGCTGCTTAATTACGAACTCTCAACCGTCAGCCATAAACACAGATAAAATTTACATTATCGAGTCAATTAGATCATACACATCTCACAAAAACGCGTTCGTTATCTGTCTGGTTGGAGTTACGCTCCCCGCTACTCCTGCCGTTCTTAGCCGCAAGGGCACGATTATTGGTTCAATTTTCGAAAGCAAAAGTCAATTGCTTTCTCCACACTAACAAAAAAGCGCTACGCTTCAAAAACGATTACGAAGTAAAAATAGCCACACTAGTGTTCATTAAAAATAAACAAAAATACAGAAAAAACCCTTTGAGTGCTTTAAAAGCAGTGCTTTTTATGATAAGGTCCTATGCCTATTTCTCCATATTGCGCATGGCATTTCTGCTCATTTGCCATGTAAAGTCGCAGAAACCAATCAAATAAACTTGCATATGTCAAAAATTTTATGTACCTTTGCACCGCAAAGGTTTCGTTGAAAGAAGGAACGAAAATCACTACCTTGTTTGAATATTAAGGAATAAAGTAGAAATGAACGAAATAAATTTTATCATATACCAAACTCCTCAAGAGAATTTCATTTGTTTGTGGGAATAGGTGGCGGAAAATATGGTTGTTTCCAAAATGGAAATAACCACTCAACACGGAGCAATAGAGAGCAAAATGCAACAAACCATCAATCAGTCCTTGATTCATTTATGAATACATGGAGCAGAATAATTTAGTGGTTAAATAACATATAACAGAGTACAATAAATAACACCCATGACCGATCAACAACTCAAACAACTCAAAGACAACCTATGGCACTCCGCAGATATGTTGCGTTCGAGTGCGCACTTGGCTGCTAACAAATACGGACAACCTATCCTTGGACTTATCTTCCTCCGCTATGCGGATATCCTCTATAAGCAACACAAAGCGGCTATCGAAATGGCGTACGAAGAATGCCGTGGCACGCGTATGGAGCGCAGCCTCAAGGATATTGCTATTGAGAAATGCGGTTTCTACTTACCTGAGTGCGCTTATTTTGACTTTATTAACAACGCTCCAGATGATGCGCAGAAAGCGTTGCTCGTTAAGCGTGCGATGGAGGCTATCGAGCGCGAGAATCCAAAGATGGATGGCGTGTTGCCTAAAGAGGTGTATGGTCAGTTGGTGCCAGAAGAAGAGCCAGAGCTACTCAGCAAGATTGTGCGTGTCTTCAAGGATATTCCAGAGGATATTAGCATAGATATTTTCGGTCAGATCTACGAATACTTCCTCGGTAATTTCGCTTTGGCAGAGGGTAAGGATGGTGGTGCTTTCTACACGCCAGCCACTGTTGTTCGCTATATGGTAGAGGTGCTCCAACCTCAACCAGGCGACAAGAAGTTCCTCGACCCTGCCTGCGGATCGGGTGGTATGTTCGTGCAAGCAGCACGCTATATGCACGAGCACAACCGCAGTTTCGATGCTAAACAAGCCAAGGAGATGCTCAAGTTCCGTTGCTATGGTGTGGAGAAAGAACCTGACACCGTTAAATTGGCAAAGATGAACCTGCTGCTGAATAATGTGCGTGGCGATATTACCGAAGCCAACTC
The DNA here is from genome assembly GCA_036309065.1 of Paludibacteraceae bacterium. GTDB lineage: Bacteria > Bacteroidota > Bacteroidia > Bacteroidales > Paludibacteraceae > Colicola. Next base: position 84,236 of record JAXJUN010000003.1, read on the forward strand.
ATTCTATTCCGACCCATACAATGCCGTAGGACAATTCGACTATGTGATGGCTAATCCGCCATTTAATGTGGACGAGGTAGTGGTAGAGAAAGTGATCAACGATGCACGCTTCTCGCTCTATGGTGTTCCTCGCAACAAGTCGAAAGCGGGCAAGAAAGACTCCGATAAGAAAGAGACTGTACCTAATGCTAACTATCTATGGATTGGCTATTTTGCTACAGCACTCAACGCACAAGGCAAGGCAGCCCTCGTCATGGCTAACTCTGCTAGCGATGCAGGCGGCAGCGAATTGGAGATCCGCAAGAAAATGATAGAAGATGGTATCATCTCGCAGATGGTTACATTGCCAAGCAATATGTTCTCTTCTGTTACATTGCCTGCTACTTTGTGGTTCTTTGATAAGCAACGCAAACAAAAAGATGAGATACTCTTTATTGATGCCCGCAATATCTTCACGCAGGTGGATAGAGCCCATCGTAAGTTCTCCGATGAACAGATAAAGAATCTGGCTATTATCTCACGTTTGTATGAAGGCGATAGCGATGCTTTCTGGGCATTGGTGGACGAGTACAAACGCGAAGGTAAGCAAGAGCAGGTGGATTGGTTGTTGGAGCGTTGGCCTAAGGGTGAGTACCAAGATGTGATTGGTTTGTGCAAAGTGGCTAAACTGGATGGAGAGGATGGTATTGCCGACCAGGACTACTCACTCAATGCCGGTCGCTATGTAGGCGTAGTGATAGAGGATGACGGTATGACCGAGAGCGAGTTCGCTGATACGATGAAGAGCCTGCACAGCGAGTTCAACCAACTCAACGATGAGGCTCTGAAACTGCAAGCAGAGATTGAAAAGAATATGAAAGAACTATTCGGGGAGGAGTGAGGATGGAGTGGGAGATTGTTCGCGTTGATGATGTTTTTGATGTTATCAATGGATTTGCTTTCAGTAGTAATGACTTAATGACCGACCCTCAAGATAATTGCTGGGAGGTTCTCAAAATTGGCCATATATCTCCTAATGGAGGTTTACGAACTCAACCCAAAAGAGAATATGCAATTAAGACTAAAAAGAACTCCAGATACATACTCCAAAAAGGGGACATTGTCATGGGAATGACTGACATGAAAAGTAATGTTAGGATTTTAGGAGTCCCAGCCATAGTAGATAGATCAAATCACTATGCTCTAAACCAACGAGTAGGGTGTCTCAGAATAAAGGATACCTCTTTGGCAGATAATATATTTTGTTATTATCAAATGGGCCATAGTAGATTTATATCTGATTTACGAAAGACGGCAAACAGCGGAGTTCAGGTTAATCTCACAACAATAGGGATTCGTTCTACTCAATTGTTTTTACCTCCACTCTCCATTCAGCGTCGTATTGCCTCTATTCTTTCTTCTTACGACAATTTGATAGAGTTGAATACTCGTCGGATTAAGTTGTTGGAGCAGATGGCAGAGAACTTGTATAAGGAATGGTTTGTTCGCTTCCGCTTCCCCGGACACGAAAAAGTAGAAATGGAAAATGGACTGCCAAAAGGATGGAGGTATGCTAAACTTGAAGATGTTTTGTCATTAAAAGATAGCACTCGTATTCCATTATCTTCGATAGAAAGGAGTAACATGCAGAAGATATATCCATATTATGGAGCAGCCTCAATTCTGGATTATGTAAGTGACTATCTATTTGATGGGGTTTATTTGCTATTAGGAGAAGATGGTTCTGTAATAGACGAGAATGGTTATCCATACATTCAGTATGTCTGGGGCAAGTTCTGGGTAAACAACCATGCTCATGTAATAGAAAAGAAAGGCGTTTATTCCGTGGAATTTTTGTATTGCATGTTCAAAAAAATGAACATACAAAGTATTGTAACAGGTGTTGCTCAACCAAAGATAAGTCAAGGAAGATTATTTAATAAGAAAGTAATCATACCCTGTGATTCCATCATTTCTTTATTTGACAAACAAATACAGCCAATTTTTGCAGAAATTCGACAGTTAACCAATCAAACCTCTCTCCTCACCCGTCAGCGGGATTTGCTTCTCCCACGACTAATGAGCGGACAACTGCCAACTCAGTAAAACACCTCGCCTATGAGAACGCTAATATCAGAAGACAATATCGAGCAAACCATCGTCAACCGACTGGTGCAAGATCACGGCTGGGAGCATATCGAATGTGACCCTAGTCCCGATAAGCGCGATGAGACATCCCTCACGGGACGTACCTCGCCCAATCAATGTGTATTGCCAGAGATCTTGCTCAATGCACTTCTTCGTTTGAATCCGCAAATAGATCCCGAGCAATTAAAGGCCATTGCCCATAACCTGAGCAAGGACTACTCGGGTACGGACATCAAAGCCACCAACTATACCCTCTACAAACAATTGCGCGATGGCATACAAGTGACTACACGCGTAAAGGACAAAGAGGATTTTGATATTGTGCGTCTTATTGACTTTGACCACCCAGAGCAAAACACTTTTACCGTGGTTAATCAGATGTGGATTAAAGGTCACTATAACTATCGTCGCCCAGATGTATTGCTCTTTATCAATGGTCTGCCAGTGGTGTTTATAGAGCTCAAGAAAGCGACCGTAAAAGTAGAAGAGGCATATCAACATAATCTACTCTCCTATAGAAAAGACATCCCAAATATCTTTGCTTTCAATCAGATATGCGTGTTGAGCAACGGATTAGAAACTCGCTTGGGTGCATGGTCTGCTAGCTACGACTATTTCTTTGAGTGGCACAAAACGAATAGCGAGAAAGAGAAAGTCAATCGCCAAGCGATAGCAGAACATGGTACTTCTATCGTGAATCTTATAGATGGACTATTGCGCAAAGAGCGACTATTGGATTATATAGAGAACTTTGTATTCTTCGACCGAGGCAACAAGATTATCGCTAAGAACCACCAATATTTAGGTGTCAACAATCTGGTAGAAGCCACTCGCAAACGCGAAGACTTGCAAGGTAAATTGGGTGTGTTCTGGCATACGCAAGGTTCGGGTAAGAGTTACTCGATGGTGATGTATGTGCGCAAGGTAAAACGCAAACTGCCAGGCAACTGGACTTTCCTTGTGGTTACTGACCGCGATGATCTGGATACGCAAATACACAAGACTTTTGTGCGTACCGAAGTGATAGGGGATAAAGAGGAGTGCCAACCTAAAAACTCCGAACAACTGCGCCAATATCTCACGCAAAATAAGCAGATGATCTTCACGCTCATTCAGAAGTTTGGATACGACAAAACTAAGCAATATCCATTGCTGTCGCGTAGAAACGATATCATCGTATTGGTAGATGAGGCACACCGCACTCAATACCAACAATTGGGCGAGAATATGCACACAGGTTTGCCTTGTGCCAATTATATTGCTTTTACAGGCACACCGCTATTAGGTGCAAAACGATTGACCAATCAATGGTTTGGCGATTATGTATCGGAGTATAACTTCGCACAAGCCGTAGAAGATAAATCTACTGTGCCATTGTTCTACTCGCGTCGTGTGCCTACTGTGGAATTGGAGAACAACTATCTCGACGATGATATCTGTGATATAGAGAATGGGTTAGACCTCAACGAAACTGAAAGCAAATTGCTAGAGAACTCATCTTCTCGCATCTTAGAGGTTATCAAACGCGACGACCGATTGGAGAAGATTGCGCAGGATATTGCTCATCACTTCCCACGCCGTGGATTCAAAGGCAAAGGTATGGTGGTGTCTGTGGATAAATATACGGCTGTTACCATGTACGACAAGGTACAGCACTACTGGCAAGAGGAGATCAAAGCCCTCGTTAAAGAGCGCAATAAAGCTCCTAATGCTGCGGAACGCGAATGTCTGACCGAGATAATCAAATATATGGAGCGCGTGGAGATGGCAGTAGTCATCAGCGAGGAGGCAGACGAAGAAGTACTCTTTGCTCAAAAAGGATTGAATATCCTGCCACACCGCAAGAAAATGAATGAGATTACGCCAGAGGGAGCCGATATAGAAGACCGCTTTAAGAATGCGGACGATCCGCTATCGCTCGTCTTTGTCTGTGCCATGTGGCTTACCGGATTCGATGTGCCTTCATTGTCCACCCTCTATTTGGATAAACCAATGAAGGGACATACCCTTATGCAAGCGATTGCTCGTGCCAACCGTGTATATCAAGGCAAGACTTGCGGTATAGTCATCGACTATGTGAATGTCTTTAAGTATATGCAACAGGCATTGGTGGAATACGCTTCGCCAGAGACAGAAGGCGACTATCCTGCTAAAGATATTCAAGACCTTATCCAGAAGATTGAAGATACAATTGCATTGGCAGATGGCACATTGCAAGAATGGGGAATATCACTAGATAAGATAGCAGAGGCTGGCGATGCTTTGGATCAGTTAGCAGCATTGAAGGAGGCACTGAATATTATCTATCAGAACGATGAGAATAAAGACCGATTCCGTATTCTCACGAATACGATGATTAATCTATACGACGCGGCTAAGCCAGAGGTATTTGAGCAACATTGGTTTAATGAAAAATACCAGATGTTGGCATACATGAATGGCTTGATGAACGGCACGGTGGACGACGAGAAACTGCGCAAGGCGAAACAAAGGATGGCGGAGGTGCTTGATAGTAGTGTGACATCCGAAGCCAGCGAAGAGCAGAGTGACCAGTTTGTGATTCATCAAGGCAAGGTGATTGACCTATCCAAGATAGATGTAGATAAGATTCGCAAGGAGATTAAGCAAGCCGAATACAAAGCCATCCAGATAGAGGATGTGCGTGCGTTTATTGAGAAGATGCTCCAACAGCTTATCAATAAGAACTGCACACGTATTGCTTTCTCTGAGCGCTATCGTCGCATTATAGACCAATATAATGCAGGTAGTACAGCCAATGAGGAATACTATGAGAAGCTATTGCAACTCATCGAGGAACTCAAGCAAGAACAGTCGCGTGCAGAAGTGGAAGGAATGACCGACGAGGAATTGGAGATATACGACTTGCTTATTCAGGAGAAACGATTGACCAAAGCCGAACTACAGAAAGTGAAACTCGCAGCCAAGAACCTCTATCATACCCTCATGGAAAAGAAAGATGAATTGATGGTGGTAGATTGGTACAAAGACGAACAACCTGTACAGAAAGTACGTTGGGTGATTCAAAGCACATTGAATACCGACTTGCCTGAATCATACGACAAGCCTATTTTTGATGCAAAAACAGATTTGCTGCTCAATCACTTCATGGATATGGCTGTACAAGGTTACGGCTGGGCAGGATAAGATTATTGTAATATGACCAACCGCATTCTATACAAATATTTGGATATTAAAGGCGGAAAGATGATGATTGGAAACAAGACACTCCAATTTACCAACGCCTCACAACTGAATGACCCCTTTGATTGTCATCCCAACCTAGTGGATTATTCAGATATACCCGAATCCGTACGACACGGTGTGCCGTTAGATTGGTATATTGAGAAAGAGAAAAATGATGCACTCAACTTGAGAAACGACACTTGGCTAAGCAGCTTTTCAAAAGTGAATGATTCACTTCTGATGTGGAGCCATTATTGTTGGAACCACAGTGGAGTTTGTGTTGGAATGAATTTGGACAAAATCATGGCTAATGTACCGGGAATGGGAGTTGGCATGATTTATATTAATCCGTTTGTCTTTGAAGTGCGATATCAAGATATCGTAGAACGCCCTAAAGCATATCATACAGCTAAAGATTTATTTCACTATCAATTGCAGACAAAAGCGAAAGATTGGGCATATGAACAAGAGGTGCGATTAGTGATAGAGAAACCTCATCCTTGGCTTGCTGCATTTACTCCGGAGCAAGAAAAAGAAGCAAAGAAAAATAGGCATAAGGTTTGGGATTGGAAAGAGATTCATCATTATATGAAGTTATCTGGGGATTGTTTTGAGTCGATTTATTTTGGGGTGAACACTGATCCAAAGGAGAAAGAGAAGATAATCAACTTTGCCTGTACAAAACTCAATCCTGACATCAAACTATATCAAATGAAAGTGAATGAAGATGCGTTCCGCTTGAATGCAGACGAGATAAACCACTAACCACCATGCCCTGTCCATATAATGACATAGGGGGATCGAATGGAAAAGTAGTATGCCCGCGGAATACAGCAGGAAACAGGACAAAGAAACGGCGGGAATACCCGCCTGAACAGGACACAAAGCGGGAATACCCGCCTGAACAGGACACAAAGCGGGAATACCCGCCTAAGCAGGACACAAGGCGGAATACCCGCCTAAGCAGGACAACGCTAAAACACAATGACAAACAAAGTAGGGGGATCGAATGGAAAAGTAGTATGCCCGCGGAATACAGCAGGAGACAGGACAAAGAAACGGCGGGAATACCCGCCTAAGCAGGACAACGCTAAAACACAATGACAAACAAAGTAGGGGGGATCGAATGGGAAAGTAGTATGCCCGCGGAATATAGCAGGAGACAGGACAAAGAAACGGCGGGAATACCCGCCTAAGTAGGACAGCGCTAAAACACAACCAAACAGAGAACGTTATAAATGGGAAAGTAGTATGCCCGCGGAATACCGCAGGAGACAGGACAAAGAAACGGCGGGAATACCCGCCTGAACAGGACACAAAGCGGGAATACCCACCTGAACAGGACACAAAGCGGGAATACCCGCCTGAACAGGACACAAAGCGGGAATACCCGCCTAAGCAGGACAATGCTAAAACACAATGATAAACAAAGAGCAAAATAGCAAGAACGGACACACCTACCGTGCGACATGGAAAGATTATAGTGAACCTACTATATACCTGCTAACCATGAATACGGAAGATCGGGAGTCATTGTTAGGAGAGTTGGTCGAAGAGAGGATAGTCCTTTCTGCGTATGGAAAGGTGGTGAGCGAAGAAATAAAACGCATCCCTACTTACAAAGACGCAAGCGCTATACAGATATACAGATATGTAGTAATGCCCAACCATATCCATGTCTTGCTACGCGTTCATAAAAAACTGCCGCATCCACTGGGCTACTACATCAGTTGGTTCAAACTCCAATGCATGGAGCGGTGTTCAGCTATTGACGGTATTCCGTTAGAGGATGGCGGGAATACCCGCCTGAACAGGACACAAAGCGGGAATACCCGCCTGAACAGGACACAAGGCGGGAATACCCGCTTGAACAGGACACAAAAGCGTCCGATATTCGGAAAGGAGTATCACGACCGAATATTAATGCACCAAGGACAACTCGCACATATGGCGCGATACATACAAGACAACCCGCGGCGATTAGCAATGAAACGAGCCAGACCGGACCTCTTCCGCATACGGCAGAACATCCGTTTCGGGCACATGTCTTGCGTAGCGATGGGGAATATTTTCCTTGCGGAATATCCGCAACGCGAAGTACTCCAATGCTCACGAAGATTGACGCAAACAGAGATAGACGCCAAACGCGAGGAGTGTCTCTATCAGGCAGCCAACGGCGTGGTCTATATCAGCGGGGCTATCTCCGAAGGGGAGAAACAGATCAGCCGCGCATTGAGAGAAGCCGGATACCCGCTGATTATCCTGCTAACAGAAGGATTCCCCGAACCGGATAGCCCTAACTATAAGTATTTCAAACCGCAGGGCGTCTATTTCGAGGCTTGTGCGGCTGGGAAATTGCTACTTATCCAACCGGACAAAGAGGTACTAGAGCGCCCAGATATTGAGGAGGCGGTGACGGCTAAGGTAGGCAATATCCCGCACGAAAGCCAGCGCTACCAGTTTGTAGCGATAAACACAATCGCTGAGAAAATCGCTGGAGAATAGCCCTGCGGAATACCGCAGGGAACAGCACACACTTTATCGTCTTTATACAAAGGATAAAGCATCGTATTGGCGCGATTTTTTTTGTACTATGTATCAAAACATAGCCAAATATAGATTATTATGATGCAAGTCGCCTTTACAGACACTGAACTCCTACTTACAGAAGAAGGAAAACTATTAGGAAAGATAGAATTTTCCCTGTCAGACAATACAATGACCATCTTGCATACCTACGCCTATGAAAGCGGGAGAGGAATAGGTACAATACTCATGCAAAATGCCGTGTCATGGGCAAAGGAACGGCACTATACAATAGTACCGGTTTGTTCCTTTGCACAAAAATATCTAAACAGAAAGAATAAGTCAAATGTATCCGAAATTAACGAATAGACCTTGGAAGATTATCAATAGTGAAAATATCTTGCGTATCGGACCGTGGTTGTCCGTGCGGCAAGAATGTGTGGAAATGCCTAATGGGACTCAGATACCAACATGGTTCGTGCTTGAGTTTCCCAATTGGATTAATGTTATCGCCATTACCAAAGACGGTAAGATGGTGATGGAAAATCAATATCGTCATGCACTTGGCGAGACGCATTACGAACTCGTTGCTGGGGTTATAGACCCAGGCGAGACTCCATTGCAAGCCGCACAACGCGAGCTGAGCGAAGAAACAGGTTACGAGGGTGGGGAATGGAGTCTATTTATGACCCTTTCGCCTAATCCAACCAATCATAATAATCTTAGTTATACTTTCCTTGCTACAGGTGTTGAGAAAGTGCGTGAGCAACATCAAGAGCCAACCGAAGATATCCATGTGGATGTGATGGATCCAGAGCAAGTTTTAGAAATGCTTCGCGATGGCGAGATTATTCAAGCCCTTCATGCTGCTCCGCTCTGGCGATATTTTGCGGAGCACAAGTAACTACTGTTTTTAGTAGCGATTACTGTTTAGAGTAGTTGCGTTTGTGAAGAATGAAGATAGTAGCAAGTACTGCGATGCCGAGCAGAGCAGGGTAATAGAGATAAGGCACAATACTCATGGCACTAATACCTGCTAAACCACTTGCCATCAAGAGTTGTGCACCATAAGGTAATAAACCCTGCACACAGCAAGAAGTGGTGTCTAATAAAGAAGCACTGCGGCGAGGGTCTATGCCAAAACGCTCTGAAATACGGCGACTAATATCACCCACAGAGAGAATAGCAATCGTATTATTTGCTGTACAGATATTAGCAAAAGCAACGAGCATACAGATACTCAGTTCGGCTCCCCAACGATGCTTCACACGCGATGTGATGCGCTCGATGATAAAATCCATTCCTTTATTATGGCTAATCATCGCAAAGATACCACCTGCAAGCATAGAGATAAGAATGAGTTCGCTCATACCCATTACACCATCCAGCGTGCTGGTAATCCAACCCATGAAGTCGTAACTGCCACCAATGATACCCGTAATACAAGTAAGGAGGTTGGCTATAACTAACACAACTAATACATTCATTCCTATGGCAGCGCAGACAAGCACTGTCAGGTAGGGTATAACTTTCCAAAATGGAATCGTTTGCGGAGCCACTACTTCGGTGGCTTCGGATCCCAAGAAGATATAGATAAGTCCAGCAATAATAGCCACAGGCAATACCATTCGTATGTTAAAGCGGAATTTATCACTCAGTTTGCACCCTTGCGACTGAGTAGAGACAATAGTGGTATCGCTGATAAAAGAGAGGTTATCTCCAAAGAAAGCACCTCCCACGACTGCTGCCGCCACAATAGGTAGTGTCATCTCTGTTCGCTCTGCCAATCCAGCAGCAATAGGCATAAGGGCAATGATAGTGCCAACACTCGTGCCCATACATAGTGATGTGACACATGCAGCGAAGAAAAGACCAGCTAACGCAAAGCGTGCAGGAAGGAAACGCATGGTCAAGTCAACCATAGCTTCTGCGGCCCCCATCTGTTTGGCGGAAGCGGCAAAAGCGCCCGCAAGCATAAAAATCCATACCATCAAAAGAAGGTTGGAACTACCCGCGCCACTCGAGAAAATAGATACTCGTTCTTTGAGCGAGATACCTGGAGTGAGAGCGATGGCAATGATAGCCGTGAGCACAAAAATAAGCAACAATGGTGCGTTGCTCACACCACCGTAATACACAGAAAAACCAATTAATAACCCTATCATAGCAATAATAGGGGAGATGGCTAACAGACCTTGTTTTCTTCCTATCATTTAATAAATTTCTTGTATTAGCGATTATTCATCTATATGCTCTGGCATTAAGAGCAACATGATGATATACAATAATAAACCTGGGAACCCTGCAGAGAAAATGCATAATGCTACAAAACAAATACGCACTAATGTGGGGTCTATTCCAAAAAACTCAGCAAGTCCGCCTAAAACGCCAGCCACAACTTTGTTGGTGCTGCGCATCAATTTTTTTTCAGACATAATTATTTTACTTCTATTTTAATAATCTATATTTAGTAACTCTCATCTATAGATGGAAAACTGCTATCTTTTACTGCGTCTATATAATTGGCAACCGCATTCTTCACCTCGCTGCCTAATGCAGCAAAATGGCGTAGGAACTTAGGTTTGAAACCTTGGTTGAGTCCTAACATATCGTGCAAAACCAATACCTGTCCGTCGCATTGATTACCTGCACCAATACCAATCACAGGACATGACACCATTTGCGTCACTTGCGCTGCTAAAGCAGAAGGAATCTTCTCTAATACAATGGAGAAACAACCAGCTTCGTCTAATAACTGTGCATCACGGAGTAGTTTCGCTGCCTCGGCATCCTCTTTTGCACGCAGACCGTAACCACCTAACTGATTGACTGACTGAGGAGTGAGTCCTAAATGCCCCATAACTGGAATGCCCGCTTGGATAAGATGCTTGATGATAGGTAATATTTCCTCGCCACCCTCTAACTTGAGTGCGTCACAACCTGACTCTTTCATTATCTTAACGGCATTACGCACCGCATCTTCTTCGCTAATCTGATAACTACCAAAAGGCATATCGCATACCACCAACGCATGCTGCGCAGCGCGCACTACGCCCTTAGCAAGGAAAATCATTTCATCTACAGTGATAGGCAGTGTGTATTGATTGCCACAAACAATATTGCTGGCACTATCGCCCACGAGAAACATATCAATACCTGCTTCGTCAACCAAACGGGCAAGAGTGAAATCATAACTGGTGAGCATTGCAATCTTTTCGCCATTCTGCTTCATCTGGCGCAGCTTGGCTGTAGTCATACGGCTATTTTGAGTGTGTACGGACATGTTGGATGTTTAATGTTATATGTTAGATGTTGTATGTTAGATGTTATATGTTGTGAAAAATCACGAAATCGAGCACAAAGGTACTACTTTTTTTGGATATGTGCAAAAAAAAGTGTACCTTTGCAGCCTATATGAATAGAAATACCGTAATATTTATTCTGTTAACGGCCTTTTTGGTAGTGTTGTTCGCTGTAGATATATGCAGCGGTTCTATTTGGTTGTCTCCTTTTGGGAGTTCTTTGTCTGCTTTAGAGAAACAAATACTTATCGACATCCGTTTACCCAAGGCATTAACGGCTATCATTGCCGGAATAGCGCTTTCTATTGCGGGTCTCATGATGCAAACGCTCTTCCGCAATCCTTTAGCAGGGCCATACACTCTTGGTATTTCTTCTGGTGCAACCTTAGGTGTGGCACTCATTACGATGTGTTCTGTTTTGCTCACAACGATGCATACTGCTTTTCTACTACCTTTCGCTGCGTGTATAGGTGCCACTTTGGTACTGCTGCTGGTGGTGGCGGTTAGCAAACGCGTGACAAGTAATGTGAGTTTGCTTATCGTGGGTATGATGTTTGGTTCGATAGCGAGTGCTTTGGTGAATGTATTGCAGAATTTTTCCAACCCTGACTCGCTTAAGTTATTCATTGTTTGGACATTAGGTTCGCTCCACAGTGTAGGGTGGAGCGATATGCCTTTTTTATTAGGCGTAGTGATAGTAGGACTGATAATAGTTCTTTGTGTACTCAAGCCGCTTAACGGACTGCTATTAGGCGAGGATTACGCGCGTGGATTAGGTATCAATATAGGTCGTACTCGATTGCTCATCGTATTGGCAACAGGTTTGCTGGCGGGTGGGATTACTGCTTTCTGCGGGCCTATTGCTTTCATTGGCGTGGCAGTGCCTCATATCGCGCGCGGCATACTTAAATCATCCAACCATCGCTATACAATACCGCTCTCTGCCCTTATAGGTGCGTGTTTGTTACTGGCGTGTGATATATTATGTTCTTTGGCTACCAGTCCATTGCCAATCTCTACAGTAAGTGCGCTCTTTGGCGCACCTATCATCATTTGGATAATAATGAAAAAGAGTACTATATGAAAAAGAGTCTGCGTCTATTAGTATTATTCTTACTGCCTTTTATGAGCGGGTATGCAAAAGAGGTGGTTAATCCTATCTTGCCATACGATTATTCAGACCCAGATGTGATTCGTGTGGGTAAGGATTACTATATGACATATAGCACTTTTGCTTGTACGCCCGGTTTGCAAATCCTTCGCTCACGCAATGGTATTGATTGGCAGATAGTAGGTTCTGCTTTGCCTGATACAGTTCCTGGTTATGGCCATTTAGATGCTTGTCCCGCGGGTTGCGGTGTGTGGGCCCCTGCTATACGCTACCATCAAGGGCGTTTCTATATTTATTACGGTGACCCTGACTTTGGTATTTTCTGCATCCGTTCGGAGAAAACGAAGTCTATCCCTTGTGTGTGGGAGTCAGCCGTATTGGTCAAGCGAGGTAAGGGTTTGATAGATCCATGCCCATTATGGGATGAGGATGGGCGTTGCTATTTAGTGCATGCTTTCGCAGGCAGTCGTGCTGGTTTTAAGTCTGCGTTGGCAGTATGTGAATTAGCCGCAGATGGTTTATCCACCATTCGCGAGAGTCGATTGGTGTTTGATGGACACCCCGACCATCCAACATGCGAGGGACCGAAGTTTCATAAGCGAAATGGATATTACTATATTTTTACTCCTGCGGGCGGTGTGAAGACAGGTTGGCAGTTATGCTTGCGTAGCCATTCACCATATGGGCCTTATGAGCAAAAAATAGTATTATCACAAGGTTCAACGGATGTGAATGGTCCTCATCAAGGGGCGTGGGTTGATGATAAGTTTTATCACTTCCAGGATGTAGGAACTGCGGGTCGTATCGTTCATTTGCAGTCACTTCGTTGGCACGATGATTGGCCTGTGATAGGTAATGACGGCGAACCTTCAGTTGCGAGTGCGCCTATTGCTGCAATAATAAAGGATGAGTTTGATAGTATAGAATTATCTCCTTACTGGCAGTGGAGCGGAAATAGAAAAGCACAATATTACTATTGTAATCAGCAGGCTAATTATTTGCGTTTATTCACATATCCTGCTGCTAATGTGCAAGATGCGTCTAATCTATTATTGCGTAAGATTCCAGCCAATACGGCTTTTGTGGCAACGGCACGCTTGTGTTTTACACCGCGCCCTCAAGGAAAGAAAGCCAAATACGCAGAGCAAGCAGGGCTTGTTGTACACGGGCGTCAGAGTTGCGCAATGCCAATCCCTGGCGATGGTCAATGGTGGTATGCCAAGATTGAAGTGAGCAAGACACATCTATGTCGTTTCTATTTATCCAAAGATGGCAAAGAATGGGTAGAGCAGTGCGAACCATTCCAAGCGGTAGCAGGTACATGGATAGGCGCGAAAGTGGGCATGTACGCTGTGCGTGAGTGTTTAGAGAACCCTTCGCCCTATAAGCGTACTGATAATGATGCTGGGTATTTGGATGTTGATTGGTTCCAAATGGAGATTAAATAAAGCAAAAGGTGGTCAAGCGACCACCTTTTTTGTTAGTTTCTGAATTTTAACTCGCCGTTTTGTAGTTCAACGATTACGGGTTGTGTATGGTTGATTTTTCCTGCAATGATGTCTTTGCTCAGTTCATTGAGTACCAATCGTTGTAATGCGCGTTTGACAGGACGGGCACCGAACTGTGGGTCAAATCCTTCTTGAGCGATGTAATCAATTGCATCGTCTGTGACGCGAAGGTCTATACCATTGGCTGATAGCATTGCATGCACTTGACTAATCTGCAGGCCCACAATATCGCGTATCTGTTTCTCAGTTAAAGGCGTGAACATAATTGTTTCGTCTATGCGATTGAGAAACTCAGGGCGTATCGTTTGGCGTAGCAGTTCTAACACTTGAATACGAGTGGTTTCGTGGTCCACATTCTTCTCCTCATTCTCCCTGATGAGTTGAGAACCCAAATTAGAGGTGAGGATGATGAGTGTATTCTTGAAATTAACAACTCGTCCTTTGTTATCCGTCAGTCGTCCGTCGTCCAATACTTGTAGCAGCACATTAAAAACATCTGGGTGTGCTTTTTCTATCTCGTCAAAGAGTACCACAGAGTAGGGTTTGCGTCGTATGGCCTCTGTGAGTTGTCCTCCCTCGTCGTAGCCTACATATCCCGGAGGGGCTCCGATAAGACGAGTGGCAGAGAACTTCTCTTGATATTCGCTCATATCAATGCGAGTCATCATATTCTCATCATCGAAGAGATAATCTGCGAGGGCTTTGGCTAACTCTGTTTTACCGACGCCTGTTGTACCCAAGAAAATGAAACTACCGATAGGTCTTTTAGGGTCTTGCAATCCTGCGCGGCTACGACGGATAGCATCACTAACGGCTTCTATAGCTTCGTCTTGCCCAATGACGCGTTTATGCAGCTCTTCCTCTAAATGCAGCAGTTTCTCGCGTTCTGTCTGCATCATTTTCGTTACAGGAATACCAGTCCATCGTGCTACCACTTCCGCTATATCCTCTTCGTCCACTTCTTCTTTGATAAGTGCTTCGTTGCTGATAGCATGTAGTGCGTCTTGTGCGGCTTTAATGTTCGCCTCTGCTTGCTGCAAGCGGCTATAGCGTATTTCTGCTACTTTGCCGTAATCTCCTTCGCGTTCAGCTATCTCTGCCTCGCGTTTCATTTGCTCAATGCGTGCTTTCTCGTTTTGGATAGTGGCTACATATCCTTTTTCTTTATTCCAGCGTGCGTTGAGTTCGTCCAATTGGTGTTTAAGTTCTTTGAGTTGGCTCTCAATTGTTTGCACTTTATCGCTTTGTTCTTTATCTCTCTTGACAGCCTCGCGTTCGATCTCTAATTGCTTGATTTGTCGGTCGAGTGAATCTATCTCTTCTGGTTTGGAATCCACTTCTAATCGCAGTTTAGAGGCGGCTTCGTCGATGAGGTCAATAGCTTTGTCTGGTAGAAAGCGGTCGGTTATATAGCGTGTGGAGAGTGTGACAGCAGCGATGATAGCGTCGTCATTGATACGCACTTTGTGGTGTGTTTCGTAGCGCTCTTTGAGTCCACGCAGGATAGAGATAGTAGCCGCTTCGTCTGGTTCGTCCACCATAACGGTTTGGAAACGGCGTTCGAGTGCTTTGTCTGCCTCGAAATACTTTTGGTATTCATCCAATGTGGTGGCGCCGATAGCTCTGAGGTCTCCTCGTGCGAGTGCAGGTTTGAGGATATTAGCAGCATCCATAGCACCACTGGATTTACCTGCGCCCACTAATGTATGTATCTCATCGATAAAAAGGATGATTTCGCCATTGGATGCAACTACTTCGTTGACCACTCCTTTGAGTCGTTCTTCAAATTCTCCTTGGTACTTGGCTCCAGCAATCAGAGCTCCCATATCCAGGGAGTAGATTTGTTTCTTTTTTAGGTTTTCTGGCACATCTCCGCGCATAATACGGTGTGCCAAACCTTCGGCGATAGCCGTCTTGCCCACACCAGGTTCGCCGATGAGAATAGGGTTGTTCTTGGTTCGCCTACTGAGTATTTGTAGTACGCGTCTAATCTCATCGTCTCTACCGATGACGGGGTCTAATTTGCCATCCCGTGCGCGCTCGCAGAGGTTAATAGCAAATCTGTTTAAGTTCTCGTTGTTTTGATTTTTGTTCATAGTTGTATGGTTTTTATATTAAAAATTCTTTAATTCCTTAAACATTAACTCATTAATTCATTAACTCCTTAATTCATTAACTCATTAATTCATTAACTCACAAAACATCCTACAAACAATGTTCCAATATAAAAAGAACTGCCATTTTGGCAGTCCTTGTAATCGTGTATAAATAGGTGTGGGGTACTTATTGGTCTTTCATGTGCTCTTGTAACCATTGTAATAATGCGTGCATATTAGGCAGAACAAGATCAGCTTTTTCTTGGCTTAAGTGTTCGTTTTCTAATATACCTGTATTGACAGCGATAGTGAATAATCCTGCACTTTTAGCCGCTCTGACGCCCAATGGTGCATTTTCTACTACGCAGCATTCTTCTTTTTTGAGTCCACTCCGTTCCCATGCCTTGAGATAAGGTTCTGGGTGGGGTTTACCATGCGTTACATCATAGGCAGTGATGAGTTGCTCGCGCACAAAGAGCGTAGGGTGTAGTGTACTCAGTTGTGCGAAGAGTGATAATTGTCCGCTACCTGTTACTACCCATACTTTTATGTTTTGCTCATGTAAGAAAGAGAGCACTTCTCTAATGCCATCCATGGGTTGTGCTCCATTGGGTTGCATGCGTTTGAATGCTTCTGCTTTCTGGCGATAAATCTCTTCTATCTGTTGATCAGTGCATGGCTTATTCACTATATTTGAGGCTTCTTGAATGACGGACTGTCCTGTGCGTCCTTCATTTAGATAGGCATCGTATTCGGTGAAGGGTAATCCATTGGCGCGCATCACTTCTTCCCACGCCTTGGCATGGTAAGGCATACTGTCAAAAAGCACGCCATCCATATCGAAGAAGATAGCTTTGAACGAAGAAGGTTTATGGGGATATTCTCGTTCGCCAAAGATAGAAGAACCAATTCGCACGCTATTCGACCCATATTCCATAGCAATCTTATAATCATCAGACATACCCATAGATAGGATGATGTCAGATGTTAGATGTTGGATGTTAGATGCGAGGGTAGCGGCAGTAGAGAAGCAACGGCGGATCTCTGTCTCGTCCTCCGTGTTGGTGGCCATTGACATCAGTCCGCAGATACGGATATTAGGCAAAGAGGCACATATATCCGTAGAGAGAAGTGTGGTCAACTCGTTTGGAGTGAAACCCGATTTGGTTTCTTCTTGTGCCACATGCACTTCCAATAATATATTTTGTATAATACCTAATTTCTCTGCTTCGGTATTAATGGCATGTAATAATCGTTTGGAATCGACTGACTCAATGATATATGGTTTGAGTTTGAGTAGGTCACGCACTTTATTGGTTTGTAGGTGTCCAATGAAATGCCATTGGATGTCATTTGGCAGTTGTGTTGCTTTCTGCTTGAGTTCTTGTACGCGACTTTCTCCGAAATGTCGTTCTCCTGCTTGGTATGCCTCTTGTATGGCTTGTATGGGTTGGAACTTACTCACGCACACGAGCGTGACGCCCGCGGGTATATGCGCGCGCACACTCCTTATATTTTCAGATATGCGTGATAAATCCATTAGGGGATATTATATGTATCAATGGGTAGCGTGTAGCACATCCATGATAGGCGATTTGGCTACAGAGATGATCTCGTGGTCGTACGAACCGAGATTTTGACCGAGTGCGTATATGGCGTCAGATAAAGTGTTGGCTTGTATGAGCATTAATACTGATTTGCGTGTTTCTTTGTCATTATCAATAGTGATCATCTCAACGCGTGCCTTATACCAATATGCGCCTCCTTCGTTAGGGAAAATATCGAAGAATTGGCTTCGCTTGCAGTTGTGTACTTCGCAATCCCCAAAAACGAATGGTTTGATTTCTTCTATTAAGCATTTCTCGGCGTCAGAGAAGCTGACAGCACCATCAATCAAATATACTTCTTTTGCTTTCCCTGGGTTATCTTCGCCTGTTTGGCGGTCATAATGAACTTTAATTTCGTGAAAAATCATATTTTATTATTTTTTGATGTGTAATTAGGATTATAATTGAAAAATAAGTTCTGCCACATCGAGTGCGGTTAACTGTCCTTGTGGCATAGGGCGTAGTGTTCCCGACCAGAAGAGTAGTGGTGCTTGTGGATTCTCATCAATCACCTTATCAATGGCATGTTGCTCATTTTGCATGAGTTGCCATCCAGGTTGCAGATTGAATATCACATCACCCATATGGCGTTTATTGAAACTATCTCGTAGTGGTGGGTAGAGTAGGGATTCGTGTATAGGCATTGCTATTTCTATGCCCTCAAAGTCCATCAAGAAATTAGCCACTTGGCGTTGTATGGTTTCTAAATTGAGTCTTTTTTGCTCAATAAGTGTGCGGTTGAGATAGATAGAATGCCCATAACTACCATCCACCCATCGTTCGTGACCATAGATAGCCATTAGGTAAGTGCCTGTTAGTGCAGCGGCTCGGTCCACATTGAATTGACGAACAGGCATGTGGATGTCTGCTAAGGTTTGGTGATTGGTTCCTAAAATAGGTCTGCCCACCACTAATACTTGATAATTCTCTCTTCCGATCTGCCTATTTAACTGCTCCATGAGAAAACCAAGGTCCTGATTGAGATGCAAATACATATCTTCATGTTCTGCTGATTGGATATAATCTGTTTTGGCAGTTGGAGTGAGACTATTGAGTTGTAAGAGCAATAAGTCAGGTGTATTATCTTTGCCTAACTGTTCGGTCTGTTGTAGTTGCAGTGCTAATTCAATGATGAGTTTATTTGCTTCAGGTGATTGCAGTAGTATATCTTTAATTGGATAGGCAAAAGATTTCTTTTTTTCTTGTTCAGTGGGTCTTGCATAGGCAGGGATATCCATTCTGGGTATCCATTGCTTTTCCGCAGCCATAGAAATGCGTTTATCCTTATTCTGCTCATACGCAGCCGAAGGCAGTCCCTTGCTATAGGCTGTAGTGGTTACCCATTCTTTCGTTTCGGGATCTATCCAACAGCATGCGTTGGCCGTGTGTCCTGCCAATAAGATAGTTGTCTCTGGTTGGATACCAATAGCATATATTTTGGCGTTTGGGTGCGCCAATCGCATCTTATCGCTAATAGTGTGGTTAAGAAGTGCTTTGGGTGATAAGCAGAGCGAAGTACCAATACCTTTGGTTTCTTTATCCTCGAGCATAGTATGTATCTTACGATCTTTGCGCTCGTAGTACTTATCCATGGTGTATCCATGCCTATTGGGTGTGACACCCGTCATGAGTGTGGCTGTTGTTTCATTCCCTCCATAAACGAGATGGGGGAACGCGATTGTGGTCTGATACGCCTCTTCGCTCATAGTACGCAAACCACCTTGCTGCCAAAATGGACGCAACATATTGAGGTTCTCCGTATTGAGTCCATCCACTACGACAAC
The DNA here is from genome assembly GCA_036309065.1 of Paludibacteraceae bacterium. Taxonomy (GTDB): domain Bacteria; phylum Bacteroidota; class Bacteroidia; order Bacteroidales; family Paludibacteraceae; genus Colicola. Next base: position 103,501 of record JAXJUN010000003.1, read on the forward strand.
CACAGAGAGTCGTGGTGTGCTATAGAGTGGTGCAGAACCGAGAAGACCTGCAATGATTAACGACAGATATATATAAGTCTTGCGCATAAGTGTGTGCATGGGATGATTAATAGTCTCCAACCAAAACCAACTAATGGATGGCAAGAGAAGAATGTTAGGAATGTGACAATAATGAGTATAATTATATACGGGATAGCTACCACGAGGTCCACTCCCCATGACCATTTATTGCGTTTACGGTCATAGATACTAATAGCGAGCATACATAGGAAATAGAGCACTAAACCCAATTCCCAAGTGGCATACCATGGTGTGGGAGGAATGATAAAATCTTTTCCATTATCATTTGCCACCAAGCGCGTACCATCCGATAAAGTGGCTTGCGCCATATAATGCATCAGTTCTTCGGGTAGGAATAGTCGCTGCTCGTCTGTCATGGGTTGGTCTGCTTTGGGGCCAAAGAGTAGGTTGATGCCCGCATTAATCCACCTATGTGCGCCCGTATAATGGCGTAGAAAAGTGCGGTAGGTTTGCCCTTTATATCCCATGTGATCCGAATGAATGGAGTCGCCTAACGCATTTTTGATAAGTTGGTACGGCCGTGTGGCGCAGTTATCAAAAACGAAGTTATAGAGGTATTTTCTATTCTCTGGTTGGTAATTGGTAACTAAAGCTTGCCATAAGGCCTCTTTCTGCTCCGAACTAAGGTTCAACTCTTGTTCGTAAACAGGGCGTTTATAGTATTTGTATTCGTAGTCAAACCGTGGAGTGGATGTTATTCCTAATTCATACCATGTTTCACCGCGTACAAACTTCCAATAAAAGAAGTCTGTATTAAAATTAAAAATACCATAGTTGAACACGATATCCAGTTGTGCAGTAGTGTCGCATACGCGAATGGCGGTATGCCCGTAGCGTGTATATACTTCATCTCCAGGCGTGCAGGTAAGAAGCGATATGCGTGCGCTCTCACTCAGTTGTGCACTTACCCAACTGCATACGCATAATGCGCAGCAGAAAATATATGCTCGTAGTTTAAAGGATTGCATAATAGATGATTATATTTGGAATAAGAGTGCAGCACAACCCCAATAACCACCCAGCCACCACTTGTGTAGGTGTGTGCGCTTTAAGGTAAAGGCGTGCGTACATAAGTGCTAATGTGCAGCCCAACCAGGTACAAAGTGTTCCCCAAGTAGGAATAGCTTGTGTAGAGAGGCAGTAACTCAGTATTCCCCCAAATAATCCTCCCATACCCGTAAGGTGCGCACTGATTTTCCACCAATAATTGATGATAGTAACGGCAATAAGGGCTATCGTAGCGCCCACCGCCACCACATTGATGCATAAGGGAGCTTTGATAGTGAATATGAGCATGTATGCCCAGAAAGCAAACCCAATAATTGAGTATAAATAGGGTGTTGTACGCTGTTTGGCGTTGCTGATATGTATGTCTGTAATAGAACCTCGGCGCATGAGTATCAAAATAGCTGTCAGCGGTAGAATACAACTGAGTAATATAGTGCATCCAATAGCAGTAGCTATCCATATGCCAGCGAGTGGCATTATCTGCGTGTGGTATGCATGGCATAAGAGCACCATACCTATCGTAGGCATGAAGAGCGGGTAGAAAATACAACTTAATGCTTTTGCTATGGTGTCTATGACTCTTTTCATAATGTTTTGCGTAAGCGTGCAACAGGTATATTGAGCATATCGCGGTATTTGGCCACTGTACGCCTTGCCACTATATATCCTTTCTGTCGCAATGCTTCCTCTAATTGCCCATCATTGAGCGGATTGGTCTTGTCTTCAGCAGCGACTAACTCTTGTAGTATTTTCTTCACTTCGCGTGTGGATACTTCGTCTCCCTCATCATTGGTGATGGATTCTGAGAAGAAGTATTTGAGTGGATAAATACCATAGGGTGTATCTACCCATTTGCTATTACTAACGCGTGAGATAGTAGATACATCGTATCCCGTGCGGTCTGCGATATCCTGTAATACCATCGGTTTGAGACTTGTTTCTTCGCCGTCCAAGAAGAATTCATATTGAAACTTCAATATGGCACTCATTGTTGTGATGAGTGTCTCGTTTCGTTGGCGAATGGCGTCGATAAAACCTCTGGCGGACTCTATTTTGCTGCGAATGAATTGTGTAGCCTGCTTAATATCTGCCTTCTGCGGCATAGCGCTATACGATGCAAGCATATCGTTATAATCCCGACTGATATGCAGTTCGGGTATATCCCCTGTATTGAGCGTTACAAATAGTTCGTCATTGCGGTTCTCTATGGTGAAATCAGGAATAATCGTTTCCTGTTGTGTTTCGTACACAGAACCCACAAAAGCGTTGGCAGGGTTTTGATTGAGATGGATAATCTCTTGTACTGCTCCTTGGAAGGCCTCGTTGGTACAACCTATTCGCTGTGTTATCTTATCGTAATGATGTTTGGAGAATGCTTCGAAATACTGATTGAGTATCGTATAGGCTAATTGTACACTCTCTGTCTGCTGTTTACGCTTGAGTTGTGTCAAGAGGCATTCTCTTAAGTCGGCCGACGCAATACCAGGAGGGTCAAACTGCTTGATTTGCTGCACAATACTATCCATCTCTTCGTCTGTAATCTGCAGTTGTTCTTGGAACATTAAATCGTCCACTAATTGCTCCGTTGTTCTGCGCAGATAACCGTCATCGTCTATATTACCCAATACCCATTTGGCTATGTGGCGTTGATGCTTATCCATCTTAGTGAGGTAAATCTGAGATTTTAATTCTTCAATCAGACTACTTCCGCCTATGATAGGCACCTCTCTTCGGTCTTGGTCTATAGGATTATTGTGAGAATTGAGCATATAGGATGGTGTCTCGTCATCGGATACATATTGCTCGTAGTTGAAATCCTCGTTTTGTAGTGGGTTGGACGAATGGTCTCCGTCAAATTCGTTCCCGAACTCATCCCCGTATTCACCATATTCGTCGGTGTAGTTTTCCGTCTCATTCTCCTCCAAACGCCCTTCTTCCAAGGCCGGATTTTCTTGCAGCTCTTCATTGATGCGTTTGCTTAGTTCAATAGAAGGCAACTCCAACATCCTGATGACTTGGATTTGTGTAGGCGACAACTTAGTTGTCTGCGTGAGTGTTTGATTGAGACCGAATTTCTGCATATTATCCTAATAATTCAGTAACGGTGGATGTGATATACTCTAATTGCTCCTCATCCAATTCAGTGTGCATAGGAAGTGATAGCACGCATGCAGCCAATCGTTCTGCGATTGGGAAATCACCATCCTTGTAGCGTGGGTCTAAATATGCTTTTTGCTGGTGTAGAGGAACGGGATAATAAATCATTGCAGGTATGCCTTTTTCTGCCAATCCTTCGCGCAGTGAGTCTCTATCGGCTCCTATGACGCGCAGGGTGTATTGATGGAATACATGGGTGGAGTGGGGCGCTCGGCAAGGGATAAGCACTTTCTCATTGCTTGCAAAAACCTTGTCATAGTATTCGGCTGCTTGTTGTCTGGCAGCGATATACTCATCCAAATGTGGCAGTTTGGCATCCAAAACAGCCGCTTGAATACTATCTAAACGACTATTAACACCAATCATATCATGGTGGTAACGCACTACCATTCCATGGTTGGCAATCGCTTGCATGCGCGCCGCTAATTCATCATCATTAGTGAAGATAGCTCCGCCGTCTCCGTAGCAACCTAAGTTCTTAGATGGGAAGAAACTGGTGCAACCGATGTGACCCATCGTGCCCGCCTGTTTGGTCTCGCCATTAGAGAACGTGTATTGCGCACCAATAGCTTGACATGCATCTTCGATGATGTATAGGTTGTGCTCCTTTGCCAAGTGCATGAGGGCTTCCATCTCCACGCATTGACCAAAGAGGTGTACAGGAACAATCGCTTTGGTCTTTGGGGTGATAGCGCGGCGCACCGCATCCATATCCATATTCATCGTATCCCAATCCACATCCACTACCACAGGTGTCAAACCTAATAAGGCCACTACCTCTGCGGTGGCAATAAAAGTGAAGGTAGGGGTGATTACTTCATCGCCTGGCTTCAATCCCAAAGCCATCAAGGCTATTTGTAGTGCATCGGTACCATTGCCTACAGGAATAACATGCTTGGCACCAGTGTATTGCTCCAAGTTGTGCTGAAAATCAGTCACTTTCTTTCCCTTGATGAAAGCGGCTGATTGAATCACTTCTTGTATTCCTTCGTCTATATCCTGCTTAATGCGCTGGTATTGCGATTGCAGGTCAACCATTTGAATCTTTTTCATTGTTCTAATAAGAATTCCACCACGCTTGGGTATGACCACGCTGCGGTGATATATGGATTGGTGTAATGTAGATCTACGGTTAGTTTGTCTTGACTATCTGATGTATAACTACATGTGGCTTGAATATCGCTTGCTTTCACTTTGGATAAGTGATTGAGTCCTACGCGCACACTCACCTCTACCTCGTGAGGGAATAAGCGTATGGCATATCCAGCGGGCACATTGAGTGCACGCAGCGGAATAGTCATTTTCTTCTCGGTGTATCGCTCAGCAATAATCTGGATATCGATACTATCTATTGGGCATCGTATGCCTGATGGAATAGTGAGCCCAAGGCGCGTCTGTGTAGTGTCGTGCAAGTCGGTCAAAACGACGGGCTCTGTATAGATGGTATCAATAGCATTGAGTTTGCTTTCTTTACCATAAATAGTGGTGTGCTGCGGACTAATGGTAGGAGTACCCACCAATTGAAACTCATAGGCAGGTTGTAATGTGCCTTTGAGCGCTATAGGAACAGTTTTTTCTGTTTCCGTATAGTAGGCACATGTAATCTGCTCTGGTGTCGTTCGGATGAGTTGACTTGTACCTTGCAGAATATCGCTTATACTTCTTCTTAAGGCATCAGAAGGAATTTGTATTTTCCCTTTGTTGCCGTGGATATACGGACGCAAATCGATAGTGAGATGTAAAGGCTCCTTGCGATAGGTAATCAGTCGTTTACCTGCGTCGCGTATCTCTATGTTAATCGTATCGGGCAAACCCTCTCCAGTCAATCCAATAGAGTTCGGTTTACCAGTATAATGGATATAAACAGGTACATTCGTATTGCGTACCGATTGCATCGCATGCCCATACCAAACCACTGCTGCTAATAGAACAAAGAGCAGAAAGGTGAGCACATCACCCCAATGGATACGATGAAGAAGGTTTTTGAGCATTATTTCTTCTCGTTAGCAACCTGAGCGTTCGTTACATCTGCGTAAACGCTATCTTTGCTCACTTTGATAGTTACATCTTTGGAGATAGTGATGAGGAAAGTGGTCTCTTGTACCTCTTTGATCTCGCCGTAAATACCTCCAGCAGTCACTACTTTGTCTCCCTTTTGCATAGACTCGCGTTGCTTCTGTAATTCTTTTTGTTTCTTGGTCTGAGGACGGATCATGAAGAAGTAGAATACAACGAAGATAAGAATCATCATAATCCAGAATGACCATGGGTTTTGTTGCTGTCCTGCAGCTTGAGCTTGTAATAAAATAAGATTAAGCATAAAAATAAGATTTATTTGTGATTACTATATGTTTATCGTAATGTTGTGGCTTTGAAAAGACTATTGCTAATCTTTGTCTCGCGTAGTATCTCATTGAGAATACCATTGATGAATTGGTGACTCTTCTCACTCGAATATTCCTTGGCCAACTCAATATATTCATTGAGGGAGATAGTGAGTGCTATCTGTGGAAATTCAAATATCTCTGCCAAAGCGATTTCTAAGATGACGCGATCCATGTCTGCAATACGATCAGCTTCCCAACCTTTCAAGTGCGAGTTAATCAACTGCTCATACTCCTCATGACCTAAAATAGTCTTATCCAATAAGTCATTAGCAAATTGCAGTTCCTCTTCGGTATCGAACATCTGCAAGAGCGGTGCTTGGTCTGTGTCTTCCTCTTTGAATCGCTTGATGGTCTTGATAACATAACTGAGGACAACATCCATGTCGGTAGTCCAATTGGACTTATCCAATACCACTTCCATCTCCTCTAATGCCTCCTGGAGAACACTATTTCCTACCAATAAGAATTGGTATATTTGTCTCCATATGCGTTTATCGTCCTCGTAAGTGCATTGCTCTGCCTGCATATAGGCCTTGTAGAAATCACTCTCTACCATCTGCTTGTACACATTGCTTACCGCAGGAATACCGCAATCCCAGCAAAGGCGTTGCTCTGTGATGCGTGTGCGCATAGCGCGATTATCAAATAACTGCTGTGCAACACGATTGTTCACAAAGCGTCTATTAGGCACCCAATCCGAGTGCGTAGCACGAGCGCGAATAATCTGCTCCTCTATCTGTTGCTGCGCGTAGGCAGTCAACTCATTGGCAAAATCCAAGAGCATGAAGTACAAATCATAGGTGTCCGCAAAACTCTTATGCAATGCTTTTTGAGCACTGAGGCGGGTGGAATCAGGGTCTTTGTAGTAGGCGAACAGCGTTTGGAGAACGCGTGTGCGAACCATTGTTCTATTAATCATATTATAAAATGTATATGTTCGTGTATGAGCGCGCATAACACGCGCGAGTAAAAAATCGTGCAAATTTACAAAATAATTTTGATATATGCAAAAAAAGTAGTAATTTTGCAGCGAAATCGTTTAATTTATTCGAAAAGATGGAAAATCGGAAGTTTGAAGAGAGAAGAGAACCGGAGATTGTATACAGTCGTTCGGTGAAGGCAGGAAAGCGCATTTATTATTTAGATGTACGCAAAGCCCGCAATGAAGATTTGTATTTGTGTATCACAGAGAGTAAGAAACGCCAGCAAGAAGGAGAAGGAAATCCTTCATTCGAGAAGCACAAACTATTCCTCTACAAGGAGGATTTCGCTCGCTTCTCTGAGGGATTACAAGATGTAATCGGGTATGTAAAGGACCAATTAGGTGAAATCGAAGAGCGTCCTGAGTGGACTCCTGAAGCACAGCAAGAAGCAGAACAATCATCTGAGGCAGTAGAGCAAGGTGAGGAAACGAAGAAAAAAGGTTTGTTTGGATTATTCTCGTAAATCTGTTTGTTAGGAAAAGTAAATGCCCCAATTCGGGGCATTTCTTTTTTATCTAGTCCACTAGTCCACTAGTTCACTAGTTTATCTATAATCTGTGCGGCTATTTCTGCTTTGCTTTGCAAAGGCAGTGTGTTTTTTCTGCCATCTGCGTGCAGGATGGTTACTTGATTAGTGTCCACTCCAAAACCCGCACCTTTTACTTGTAATGAATTGAGCACGATAGCATCTAATCCTTTGCTGTGTAGTTTCTTGAGTGCATTCTCTTCTTCGTGGTCCGTCTCCAACGCAAAACCGATGAGTCTCTGCCCTTCTTTCTTATTAGCGCCTAAGGAGCGTGCTATATCAGGCGTAGTGCATAGTTCAATAGTAGCGCTCGTCTGCCCTGCTTGTTTCTTTATTTTCTGTGGTGCCACTTGTGTGGGCGTGAAGTCCGCCACAGCGGCGCATAGAATGGCCATGTTGGCTTCTTGCCATGTGTGCATACAAGCCTCGTACATCTCTTGTGCGGACTGCACATCTATCCTTTGGATAGCCTCGTTATCCAGTATGGTCTCGTGGGTAGGACCGATAACTAATGTCACTTTGGCACCTCGTCGTGCGCAAGCGTATGCGAGCGCGATACCCATCTTACCTGTGGAGTAATTACTGATGTATCGAACGGGGTCAATACGCTCTTGGGTGGGTCCTGCGGTGATGAGCACATGTTGCCCAAGCATCGTCTTGGGCGTGAAAGCGCTCTCAATAGCCTCTTGGATGATAGCTATCTCAGGCATACGCCCTTTACCACTGGTACCACATGCTAAAGGACCCTCAGAGGGTTCTAAGACAGTGATATTTGGCCATGATTGGAGTGTGCGAATGGCTTGCTGTGTGGCTGGGTTCTCCCACATCTTATCGTTCATAGCAGGCACGATGATGATGGGTTTGCGTGCCGCGCAGGAACATAGGGTAGTGGTGAGTGCGTCATCCGCAATACCCGAAGCCATCTTACCAATCACATTGGCGGTAGTGGGCGCCACAACCATCAGGTCGGCCCAATCGGGAAGAGAGATATGCTCGGTGCTATGCTCGTTGATGGCGGCAAATACATTCGAATAAACCCTACTACCCGAGAGGGTTTGTAGGGTTAGTTCGGTCACGAACTCTAATGCGTTTTGGGTCACCACCACTCGCACTTCTGCGCCCTCTTTGATAAGTGAGCGGATGAGTTCGGGTATCTTATAAGCGGCTATACCACCGCTGATACCAACGAGGATATGTTTGCCTTGTAAACTCATTGAGTATTACTTCAATGCCTCGTCGCGGTTACCTGTACGGTATGCTAATTCGCCATCGATAAATTCTTGTGTAGCCATGAGGGTTGCCTTTGGCAAACGCTCGTATTGACGGCTAATCTCGATTTGCTCTTTGTTCTCAAAAGTCTCATCGAGGTTGTCTTGAGGAATAGAGAAATCTTGTAATTTAGCGTCTAACTCTTTCTTGATGCCTACGCTGATTTGATTGGCGCGTTTAGCGATGATAGCCACAGTTTCGTACACATTACCAACTGGTTCCATCAATTGGTTTACATCGCGTGTAACTGTGTTCTTTGGTGCTTTTGAATTCTTGTAGTCCATATCTTATTCTTTTGTTATTTTACGTATTTGTATTAACATCTTATCTGCCTCTTTGCGGTGCTTAGAGTCGGGATATTCGGTGATGAAATTATAGTATTCGTCTTGTGTATCGCGAGCACGATCTAATTTCTTCTCCTCCACGGATTGCACCATTTGCTGGTATTTGGCTTGCAGGATAAGCCAGTTAAAATCCTCTTGGAATTTATTGCTTGGGTAGTTCTTGAGCGCATTTTTTGCTACAATCTCGCAACTCGCATAGTTATTGCCGAGGTAACTACCTAAATTATAGTACAACTGTGCGTTGTAGAGCTCTTTCCGTGCTAATTTGTCATACAACTCACTCATCTCGGTGTATGCTTGCTCTGCGTATGGGCTCTCTGGGTATAGCTCCACAAAGATAGTGAATGCTTGTATCGCATTTTGTGTTATTTGCTGGTCTAATCGTGCGTCGGGTGCGTCCATGTATTGGCAGTGCCCTACTTGAAAATGCGCCTCAGTGGCGTATTTACCCTTTGGGTAATTGCGCACATAAGCCTGATAATACTCTGTGGCTGACTCGTATGCTTTCTGACCCATGTAGCAGCGCGCTAAATAGGCTAAGATATCCTCAGAGCGCTCGGTGCCTTTGTAATAAGAAGAAATATCGTCAAGCAGTGTTTGTGCTTTTACATACTCTTTCTGATTGAAGTATTGCAAAGCGGCTTGGTATTTCTCCTCTGGGTCGCGCGATTTGAGCAAACGCTGGTATTCCCCACAACTTGTGAGGAACAGCATAAATAGTAATATGATAAACCCGTTTTTACGCATTTTAATAAATCAGCCTGCAAAGGTACAACAAAAATTGCACATATGCAAATATTTCTTTATTTTTGTGTTATTTCTCCCCAATTTGGCGAAGTAATGACGGCGATAGAGTCTGCTTGTGCTACGAGTAGGTAGCATGACGCATCTTCTGCAACTCCGATCATTTCCAATGCTTTCTCTGCGCCTAACACCATGCATGCCGTGGCGAGAGCGTCTGCGCGCATACAACTACTACTCACCACCGTGGCGCTGAGCAATGAGTGCTGCACAGGATAACCCGTCCGTGGGTCAATCGTGTGGCTGCGTTTCTCATCACCATCGTAATAGAAATTACGATAGTTACCGCTGGTAGCCATACATATATCACTTGTGGCAATAATCTCTTGTATCTCTTGTTGACCGCTGGGGTCATCGTCTGGACGACTGATACCCACCCGCCATTGGTCATCGCGACTATTCGTTCCCTGGCATACTATCTCTCCGCCTATCTCCACCAAGTAGTTGGTGCAACCTTTCTCTGTCAGTAATTGTGCTATCAAATCGCATGCTTGTCCTTTGGCTACCGCACCTCCGTCCAGCATGATACGAGGGTCGGACTTGACAATATGATGGTCGATAAGTTGCACTTTCTCCAAACCAATCAATTGGCGAAGGGAGTCAACCATATAGGTGTGGTCTGTATCCTTTAGTGTGCTCGCTCTACCTTTGTTTCCAAATCCCCAGAAATTGACTAATGGCGCGATAGTGATGTCAAAAGCACCATTGGAGAGTGCGTGCACGCGTTGCGCTTCGCACCACATTTGCTCGAAAAGGTAGTCTGTGGTTGTGTCACGATTGGCATTGATAGCCGAGAGAGTAGAGGAGGGGTTGAACATACTCAGACTATTATCAAAGGCCTTGAGTGTAGCTTTGATAGTATCGTGCAAGTCGGTAGTAGCTTCGTATTGGATAGTATAGAAAGTGCCAAAAATCTTTCCTTGATTGGTATAGTACGATGCGCTCTTCTCCTTGTCAGGAAGAAAGAAGAGCAGCATGGCTACGCTTAATCCAATAAGCGCAACACTATTGCGTATGAGTTTGGTTCTATCCATAACGAATTAGCGGTTTCTAGTTTACTAGTTCCCTAGTTCACTAGTTTATCTAGTCGGGCTAGTTGGGCTAGTTGGGCTAGAACAACCAAAGGCCGACGCCTATGGCGCCATTAAGGCGCTGGTCGTTGCCAGAGAGCGAAGGAATGATATTCTCTTTGGTGATACCCGCGGTATTGAGCATACCGATGGCATAGAGGTCCAATTCAAAATGATCGCCCACCTCCAAGCACCAATTGAGCTTTAGGGAGATATTATTGACGGAGAACTGGTCTTCGTAGTCGTTATACACACTCGCCCATGGGGTCATACCTACGGTAGGTGTCAGTGTGAATCCTAATGGCAGTTCGGCGTCGTAACTCACTTCTAAATAGGATGAGTAAGCGCGTTCGAGTCCAGTCAGTTCGTCGGCGTCGTTGTATATCTCTTTCCAGTCATCGCCGCTTACATAGGTGGACCACATAATGGTCAGTGGTATTTTCTCGAATATATCGCCAAAGGCGAATTTGGCAAATACTTCCGTTTGGTTGGAGGAGTATTCTTCGTTGGTGTAGTCGATGAGTGTAGGCATTTTGCCGTCAAAGAACTTTGTGCCGTCGCAGTAGTATTGATGTGTAGCACCGATGGTGAGACCTGCGATGGTATAGGAGAGTGTGAAGTCCACTTCGGGTGCGAACTCTTGGAAGGTGTTGTCTAATGGGGATATGTTCGCCCATACATCGAGGTTGAGTCCGCCGTAACCAATCGTCACATCGGGTTGTATAGCTGCGCCACCGCAACGCATACCGCGCCAGAGGTATGAACTGGTGAAATCAGCACCTACTGACCATTCAAAACCTGGGTTTTCGTATTCCCATGCATTAACACTCAAAGTGGCTACCATTGCCACTAAAATAGTAAAAAACTTTTTCATGCCTTAAATTATTTTACTTAAGATAAACTCCTGCGCATATATTGGCGTTTATGGACTGATTACCAGGGTTGTATGGGTGCCATTGTGCGCTACTCTTATCTGCTGCCAAGGCGGACGGATTGATAGAGAGTGTGCCTTGCAGTTTGAGTCCGCAATGCTTACTCAAGTCCCAGTCTTTGCGCAGACGAATTTCTATGTTCTGCACCGCGAAATCGCGTTGATAACCCGTATAGACGCTCTTCCATGGTGTGATACCAATGGCGCCGTATAGGCTTAGTCCGTGGGGTAGGGCGTGGGTGTAACTAATCTCTGCGTAGGTGGAATAAGCGCGAATAGTATCGCCTATTGCGTCTATGTATCCGTCGGTGGCACTCAAGCGTGTGGCCCATAAGAAACTCAATGGCAATTTACTGCTCACGGTGTATCGCACATCAAGTTCGAAAGAGTTACCTCCGCTGCCTACGCGATTACTGAAGTCAAAGAGCCCGCAGTTGAAATTATGTACGAGCAGTACGCTGGCGTTCAGTCCCCAGCGGTTAAAACCGATGGTGATATCCATTTCGGGTTGGAAGGTATTAAAGCGCCAGTCGGTAGTACCTATGTTCCACCATAAGTCGGCATATAAACCTCCGTATCCCACGCTGGCACTCGCTTGCAGGTTGGCTGCGCCTACATAGAGTCCTCGCCATAGATAGGCAGCGTTGAGCGTGGCCTGCGCACTGTAGGTCAATCCCACAGGTTTGCTGTAATCATCCAACCACTCCCTTTCCACCTTACACTCCTCCCTTCCCTTTAGGGAGGGGTCGGGGGTAGGCTTTTCTTCACGCGCGCTTGCGCTCGCGTTAATAAAAAAAGGTAGTGCTCCAATCATAACGACCAGAGCTACTACTTTTTGTATATAAGATATGTGTTTATTCAATTTTCTTAGAGGGCATTCTGAACCTCCCAAGCTTTGCGTAGAGCAATCTCCAAGATGCGTGTGTTGCTAAACTCTACGATACCGCCGTCAGGACCTGGTTCAATGTGATAATCTGCTGTTCCTTCACCATTGAAGTAAGCTCTTACTTCTTCACCTGAGATTTCTAACTCTGCAGCAATAGCATCCAAAGCACCATGTGGAAGGCTGTCTTTTACGCTACGAAGGCGATTAAATGTTGTACGCACCATAATTGTAATTGTGTTTTATAAGGTTAATAATAATTAGTATTGTATTCGTTCTTTTTCTGTTTCGGTTGCAAAGGTAGTAATTATTTTTCACATACGCAAGAATTCGGGTGTTTTTTTTGCAAATAGAATAGAATTCTATGTTTTATGGGCAGAGATAGGCCGCGTATGCGAGCATGTGATTTTGTTACTTTTCATCAATTGTGCTACTAAAACCCATGGCTAAGATAATCCCAAAGATAAAAGACAGCGTAGTGCCAAGAGAAAATCCTGTTAAATACTTCGCCATATAACTATTTTCTCAAAAAGACGCCGTAAGATGTGTTATAACCCTTAGGCATATTAAAGTTATGCACGGGAATATAAGGGCGCACACATCGAATACTTTTTTATAAATCACTGCTTCAGCATGAATTTCTTTAAAATACTTTATAAAAAGTATCAAACAAACAACATTTAATATTGGTATAGAAAGTATCATTAAGAGATAGCCTATAGCGAACACATAATCTATGTAGAGTTGTGTATCAAAACTAAGCCCAATAGCATTTAAAAATGTATCCAAGTGATTATTCGCCAAATTTACTCTATGGTAAGCAGAAAAGTTCTTGATGTCCAGAATTTCGATCTCTTGAAGTTTGCATATATATTCAGACAAAGATGAAGGGGATGCTAATAGCCATCGTATTGAATCATCTTTCAAAGACACTTCCATTAATAAAGAATCTTTTTTCCATGCATATTGTGTTACGGAATGTATACACAACGAATCCAATTCAGGAGAGTATTCTACCAATGTGCTTATTGGCATACATATATCAACATATTCTGGCATGTCGAAAATCATGTCCATTGTATAACACATTCTGTTCACTCCTCTAATATAAGATGGAGATGCATTAAACGGAAGAATAGGATATTCATTGAATGCTGGATCAATACCGTGCATGAAATTATAAATGTCGCAAGTTAACACAATCATGACAAACATGCACATGATTCTACTGCAAATACGATATTTTTTCATCGCTGCTATATCTGATTACCTAATGACAATAACAGTTGGAATATAATCAACAAAACTGCCACAATAAAAAATCCTTGTGTCTGTGGTTTATGTTTATCGTTGTACTAACTCCCAAGTGTTCTGATTTTCTGCAATTTTAACTAATCCAATGTTTTTAACTAAAATACTTTCTATTTCTCCTATCGTTGTCCTAATTGTATCTTCGCCAATCGTAGTTTGACATATTGGTAATTCATCATAAGAATGTTCCTCATTTCTTATGCGACACATACCATAAACTTCTATTTTCTTGTCATTTATAGAACAGGAAAACATCACATCCAGCACATTTTCTGCACTTTTCAAATAGGTTCTCAAATCGTAGCCCGTTGTCACAGTATAAAACTCTCCTATATATCCTTCGGGTGGAATACTCTCATCCAATCGGTAAAAATAATTCGCTTTAACAACGAATCCTTCTATTTCTCCTGTTTCTCTTTGAAAAAATATGCTATCTCCTTCTGTGTAATTATCTGTGAGAAATGTTCTTAATTCAAATGCCTTTTCTTCCAATGCTTTTAACTCTTCTTGTGTTGGTAATGGATCGTTACAAGAAATGAAACAAACCGCTGATGCAGCTAAGAGTAAAAATAATAACTTTTTCATAATACTTGATATGTTTTAAGGATTTGCGCTGCAAATTTACAACAAAAACTGCACATATGCAAGTATTTGGGTGTTTTTTTGGCCTAATAGAATAGAATTCTATGTTTTGTGGGCGGAAATATGCTGTATATTATAAAAGTAACTAGAGATATAAATTGGTATGGTTTTTGTGGTTAATATTTGTGAAAAATCTATCTTTTCAATAGTATAGAAATTCCTTTTCTCCTATATTATTATCCTCTTTATTTCGAGACTATAATTGGTGAATAACGCGGCTATATCCCGTGAATATCCCGTGAATCACCCGCGATGACAGAATAAATAAGTGCAAAGATAGCACTTTTTTTTGACATATGCAAATAGGTGGAGGGGAATATGTGAGTTTTTTTGTAAGGACTGTAAGGACGATAGGGTCTCTAAGGTCTCTAAGGACGATAGGGGCTCTAAGGACAGTAAGACGGACAGTCCGGAGGGACGCAAAACTAGCCGAACTAGAAACTCTAGATAAAATAGCCCAATTAGATAAAATAGGAATATAGGGCTATAAAAAAACGCATGCGCTTGCACATGTCAAAAAAAAGTTGTAAATTTGCACAAATTTTGGAACTATGAATTTTACACACCTACATGTACACTCGCATTACTCGTTGCTCGATGGAATGTCCAAAGTGAACGAGATAGTGGATAAATGCATCGCTTCGGGCATGAATGCCGTGGCACTTACCGACCACGGAAATATGTACGGCATTAAAGAACTGCTCGACTACTGCAAGAAAATAAATAAAAAACGCAAGGAAGAACAACTCCCTGCGTTCAAACCTATTGTGGGTGTGGAGACCTATTGCGCAAGACGAGGACGACTCTCTAAATGCGATGAGAAAGCAGTTAACGCCGAAGGTAATACCTATGTGATTGACCGTTCGGGATGGCACCTTATCCTGCTCGCGAAAAACAAAGTGGGCTATCATAACCTTTGCCGTATAGTGTCCGCCAGTTTCATGGCAGACGCCTACTACCACACCAGCCGTATTGATAAAGAACTATTAGAGCAGTACCACGAAGGACTCATATGCTGCTCGGCATGCTTAGGTGGCGAGTTGGCACAGAAAGTGATGAAAGGGCTTGGAGGAGTGGAAAGTCAAGAGTCAAGACTGGAAAGTCAACAACTCATAGAGCAGGGTGTGTTTGCTGAAGCAGAGGAGACGATTCAATGGTTTAAAAAACTCTTTGGCGAAGATTACTACATAGAGATGCAACGCCATGAGACACAGTTGCCTGGCGCAGATCAAGATGTATATGCACGGCAGAGAGAAGTTAATCCCGTGCTCGTTGCACTCGCACAAAAGCATGGCGTCAAACTCATTTGCTCCAACGATGCACACTTTATCAATGCCGAGGATGCCGAGGCACACGACCGACTGATATGCTTGAGCACCAACCACTATGTGGCGGATGTCAATCGTATGCATTACACCAAGCAGGAATGGCTCAAGACACCCGAAGAGATGGCGGAGATATTCGCAGACGTGCCCGAAGCACTCAGCAATACACAAGAGATAGCCGATAAAGTGGAGATATACGATATAGACCACGACCCAATCATGCCGCGATTTGATATCCCTGAGAGCTTCGGTACGGAAGAGCAGTATGGCAGCCGTCTGGAGTTGGAGGGAGCCTACCTGCGCCACCTCACCATGCAAGGAGCACTCAAACGCTACGGACAAGAGCGATTAGACACAGACGAGGAACTCAAAGAGCGTATCGACTTTGAGTTGAATACCATCAACTCCATGGGATTCCCTGGCTACTTCCTCATTGTGATGGATTTCATCCGCGCTGCGCGCGAAGAATTAGATGTGTCGGTTGGTCCTGGTCGTGGTTCGGCCGCGGGTAGTGTGGTGGCATACTGCCTACGCATCACAGACCTTGACCCATTAGAGTATGACCTCCTTTTTGAGCGCTTCCTTAACCCCGACCGTATATCTCTCCCTGATATAGATACCGACTTCGAGGATTGTGGACGACAGAAAGTGCTCGATTGGGTGAGCCAGAAATACGGAGAAACCCATGTGGCACATATCGTTACCTATGGTAAGATGGCTACGAAATCGGCTTTGGCGGATGTGGGACGCGTACAGCAAATACCACTCGCACAAGTGAATGAACTCAAGACATACATCCCTGACCGCAACTTCCCAGATAATATCAAAGATAAGAATGGTAAGTCGCCCAAGGTGAACCTCGCTAACTGCTATAAATACATAGACGAACTAAGACGCGAGTACGAGTTCGGCGACCCCAATACACGCTCTATGCTCCAATACGCAGCGCGATTGGAAGGCACCGTGCGCCAAGTGGGCGTACATGCCTGCGGTGTGATCATCGGAGCAGATGACCTTACTAACTTCGTGCCACTCAGTTCGGTGGAAGATAAAGCAAGCAAGAAACGCGTACTCGTTACCGAATACGACGGACATGTGGTGGAGTCGGTGGGACTAATCAAAATGGACTTCCTCGGGCTCATCACACTCACCATCATCAAGGAGTGTCTCCGTAATGTGAAGAAAATACATAATATAGATATCGATATAGACCATATTCCTATCGATGACGCTGAGACATACAAACTATTCCAAGAAGGACGCACAGTGGCTGTATTCCAGTTCGAATCGGCAGGTATGCAGAAATACCTACGCGAACTCAAACCATCTGTCATCGGTGACCTCATCGCAATGAACGCGCTATACCGACCAGGACCAATGGACTATATACCGCAGTTCATCAAACGCAAGCATGGTATAGAACCCGTTACATACGATATACCTATCATGGAGAAATACCTCAAGGATACATACGGAGTGACGGTTTATCAAGAGCAAGTCATGCTCCTTTCGCGCTTATTGGCTAACTTCACACGAGGCGAGAGTGATAAACTGCGTAAAGCGATGGGTAAGAAGCAAATGGATGTGCTGCAAGGACTCAAAGATAAGTTCATGAATGGCGGTAAATCCAACGGACATGACGAGAAAATACTCGATAAGATATGGAAAGACTGGGAGAAATTCGCTTCCTATGCCTTCAATAAATCACACGCCGCATGTTACTCATGGGTGGCATACCAAACAGGTTATCTCAAAGCACATTACCCTGCCGAGTTCATGGCAGCCAACCTCACCGTGCACAAAGATGATATCAAAGAAGTTACCAAACTCATGGACGAGTGCCGTGCACTCAAAATCAATGTGCTGCAACCCGATGTGAATGAATCGGAACTCAACTTCACCGTCAATGCCAACGGAGATATACGCTTCGGATTAGGAGGTATCAAGGGAGTAGGAGTGGGAGCCGCTGAGGCTATCATACGAGAAAGAGAAAAAAATGGTAAGTACAAGAATATATTCGACTTCCTCGAACGAGTTAACCTCCAGTCATGCAATCGCAAAACAGTTGAAAACCTTGCCAAAGCAAGCGCTTTTGAGTGCTTCAAAGATATTTACAGAGAGCAAATACTCGGTTCGTACGAGAATGGTAACTCCGTGCTCGAAGCACTCATGAACTACGGCAATAGGTATCAGTTGGATAAGGAAACAAACACCAACTCACTATTCGGAGATATGGAACTCGCCGTGGAAATCAAACACCCAGACCTGCCACAAGTACCTAAATGGAATACGATTGAGCGACTCAATACCGAAAAAGACTTTATCGGTATCTACCTCTCAGCACACCCATTGGATGAGTACGAGTTTGAAGTCAAAGAACTGTGTAACATGACTGCCAAACAACTGGCACTCTTTGACGGATGGAAAAAAGCAGACGCGAGAAACTTAGCAGAGCAACGCATGCGCGTGGAAAGAGCAGAACAAAGCGTTACTAATAACAACGAAGAAGAAATAGATGACCTGCTCTATTCAGACGATATAAACGACGAGGTGGAACAACTACCTGTGCCCATCAAGAAAGTGAAAGTGGAGAACCCAGAGAATGCCAATATGCCAATGCTACCTTCTGAGTTCCTCGCTAAATACAAGAATCAAGCATGTTTCATCGGAGGTATCATCACCGAAGCCGAAGCGCTGACGAGTAAGAATAATAACCCATACGGACGATACACCATAGAGGACTACTCAGGTAGCACGAAAATATGGTTGTTCGGTTCCGCTTACCAGCAGTTCGGACACATGATGCTCAAAGACCTATACGTGCTCGTACGAGGCGTAGTGCAGCAGAAAAACGCAGGACAGAGATGGTTCAAAGAGCAACCAGACGAAACCGCTGAATACGAATTCATCGTGCAGCATGTAGAGACACTCTCCGAAGCACAAACACAAAAAGTGACAGGCATCACTATTCATACCTATTTGGATAATCTATCCCGAGAATTAGTGGACGAACTGTTTGACCAAGTATCTGAAAACAAAGGACATGCACGGCTCTCATTCGTGGTACATAATACCATCAATAAGCAACAAGTGGAGATGATTAGCCAAACATTCACCATCAAAGTGACTCCTAAGTTATATCGCTGGTTGTGCGAGAAAAAACAAGACGGACTACTAACCTTCACATTACAAACAAATAACTAAATCCATATGGTGTACGCCGATGCCATCCATTATCTATATTCCTCACGACCACCATTCCACATGGTGGGCAAAGAGGCGTATAAACCAGGTTTGGAAACCACGCTAAGGCTCATGGAACATGTGGGTAATCCGCATACGCAATTAGCCACTATCCATATCGCAGGCACGAACGGAAAGGGGTCCACAAGTCACCTCATCGCCGCCGTATTACAGCAAGCAGGCTACAAAGTGGGACTATTCACCAGCCCGCATTTGGTGGATCTCACAGAGCGGATACGCGTCAATGGGCAACCCATAGAACAAACATATGTGTGCGATTTCATCGAGCAAAATCGCGCTTTCTTGGACGAAAAACAACCCTCTTTCTTTGAGACAATGACCGCCATGGCATTCTCCTATTTCGTGGCGCAGAAAGTGCAAATAGCCGTAGTAGAAGTGGGCTTGGGCGGACGATTAGATAGCACGAACATCATCACACCTCTTCTATCCGTCATTACCAACATAGGCATCGACCATACGGAGTTCCTAGGCAACACACTACCGCAAATAGCCAAAGAGAAAGCAGGAATCATCAAACCCAATACACCGTGCGTCATCGGAGAGACACACCCGGAGACTACAGAGGTATTCCTCTCGCGTGCACAAGAATGTGGCATCTTAGGCGCAGGATTGGAAACAACTAACTGCCGTATATGGTTCGCTGACCAATGCGGATTTATGCGCAAAAGACGCATGAGAGAAGCACCTGAATGCGAACTCAAAGGAGTGTACCAAGAGAAAAACATGCAAACCGCTTATGTGGCACTACAAGCACTGCGGAACTGCACCTATATACAACTATCCGCAGCCCATATACAACAGGGTTTTGCGCAAGTATGTACGCTCACAGGACTGAGAGGCAGATGGGAAATACTCAACCAACAACCATTACTAATCTGCGATACTGCCCATAATAGTCACGGAATACGCTATGTAGCAGCACAACTCAACGAACTATCCGTCAAGCAATTATGGATTGTATTCGGAATGGTGGCAGATAAGGATATTAATGATGTGCTACGCCTCATGCCTGCCCATGCTAACTATATTTTCACCACACCTACTACCCAACGCGCCATGCCTGCCCAAGACATGGCAGAGCGCTGGCGTGCTATCCATCCACAACAAACACCAATAACCATCCCTCAACCACAAGAGGCTATCCAATACGCACTCACACACGCCAGCAAAGAAGATGCAATCTTCATTGGCGGTAGCAACTATCTCGTAGGCGAAGCGATAAGGGATGTATGACAAACTAGTGAACTAGTGAACTAGTCCCCCTAACCCCTAACCGTATTTAATAAAATGTTTAAAGATATGAAAAAGTCACTCTTTGCCGTTTTGTGCGTGGTTGCACTCGCGGCATGTAATTCTTCCACAACAATGAATAACGAAACCAACAACGCAGTGAATCCTGCAATCGAAAACATCATGACACGCGTCTCTGTACGCGAGTTCACAGGAGAATTCATCTCGCAAGAACAGATTGATACCTTGCTCCGCGCCGCTATGGCTGCCCCCTCTGCACTCAATCATCAACCATGGGCATTCATCGTAGTCACTGACCGAGCTGTATTGGACCAAATAGGCGAACAACTGCCATATTCCCGCTGCGCTAATAAACCCGCATGCGCTATCATCCCTTGCGGCGACCTATCCAAAGCTATTGAAGGAGAAGGACAGAACTTCTGGATTAACGATGTGTCTGCGGCTACGGAAAACTTACTATTGGCCGCACATTCCATGGGATTAGGCGCCGTATGGACAGGTGTACACCCAGGACAAGAGAGAATAAACATACTCAAAGAGATATTAGCACTGCCAGAACATATCATCCCATTATGCGTGGTGCCTATAGGCGTACCAGCAGAACAACCAGAAGTGAAAAATAAATACAAAGAAGAAAATATCCACTACAATAAGTGGTAAACCATAATGCTTTAGAACGATGAGGTATTCTGTAGCTATATTCGATTACAACTTTCCACAAGAATGGCAGGCTGACCTATTCCATCAGCAGTTATTCGATCTGGGCTTTGACACCATTGACGAAAACAAAGCCTATATACCCACCGAAACACTGCATGCTTGCCGTGCCGAACTGCTATCTCTATGCGATCAAACCGAAGGAATTTTGTTGGTGAGCATAGACGATTGTCCTGATGAGAACTGGAATGCCGTTTGGGAGGCAGAGCACCCTATACAAGAACTGCCGCTCGGTATCCGTATCATTCCACATTGTGCCTTTGGCGCAGGACACCACGAGACTACCTCAATGATTATTAACACCTTACTTGACGCGCATTTAACGGGTAAAAAAGTGCTCGACCAAGGAACAGGTACGGGTGTTTTGGCCATCTTTGCCAAACGATTAGGTGCCGCAGAAGTAGTTGCCGTGGATATAGACGATAAGAGTGTACTCAATGCACAAGAAAATGCCGCTCTCAACGGAGAAATAATCGAAGTGCTATTAGGCGATAATCCACCACAAGGACAATATGATTTAATCATAGCCAATATTCATCGTAATGTGCTACTCGCACACCTACCAGCCTACGCAACCTATTTAGTACCTGGCGGAGAAATATGGTTGAGTGGGTTCTACGAGGCAGATTGTCCCGTACTCATCGAGAAAGCACACGAAAACGGATTACATCATATCGCCACCCAAAACAACGGCGAATGGTATATGCTACGATTAGGAAAGTGAGTTAGCACGAATCTCGGTAGAAGAGATATCAAAATAGGGTGCGCCTGAAAGGAACTGAAGGTCTTTGACGGGAAGGTCTGACCACTGTTCTTTGGATGGTATATCCGCTGCGCTATTGGATTCTTTCGCGTGGCGCGGATAAACGAAAAGGCGGAAGTTAGCCAGAATAAACTCATATTCACGCCATTGATGGAAGATAGATAAGTTGTCTTCCCCTATGATGAGAGTAAATTCGTAATCAGGGTATGCCTGTTGTAGCGCACGGAGGGTATTGGCGGTATAAGAAGGACGAGGAAGAGTAAACTCAAAATCACTGGCTTTGAGACGAGGAATATCTTGAATGGCTTGCTGCACCGCAGCGAGCCTTTCTTCTTCTGGAGCAAGCGATTGCACCGATTTCAACGGATTATTCGGACTAACGAGAAACCATAATTCATCCAAATCACTATTCTCTATAATCCATTTCGCCAATCCTATATGCCCGAAATGCACAGGATTGAAACTTCCACCATATATACCAATGCGTTGCATGTTAGACCGCCTTACGGCTGTTGGATGTTAGATGTTAGATGTAACGATGGCATCGAGTTGCTCAAAGGCGTGTGAGAGGTCATCGTTGATTACCACGCGGTCAAAATGCTCCATATCTTCCATCTCAATAGCAGCCTTAGCAATGCGCTTCTCAATCATCTCAGGGGAAGTATCCCCTCTGCCGATGAGTCGGCGGCGCAGTTCGTCTATAGATGGCGGACATATAAAGATGGAAATGGCGCGTTCGCCTAAAAGGCGTTTGAGGTTGATACCTCCTTTGACATCCACATCAAAAAGCACTTGTTTACCTGCCTTCTCAATACGGTTAATCTCCTCTTTGAGTGTACCGTAATATAAACCTTCATACACTTGTTCGTACTCGATGAACTCATTATTCTTTATTCTCTCTTGGAACTCATCCACAGAGATGAAATAGTACTCCTTACCATGCACTTCTTGTCCGCGAGGAGGACGAGTGGTGCAAGAGATAGAGAGTTCAAACTGATTAGGATAAGTATGCAGTAGGTGCTTCACCATGGTGGATTTACCACTACCGCTTGGTGCACAAAAGATGTATATCATGTTAGATGTTAGATGTTAGATGTTAGATGTTAGATGTTGGATGTTAGAGTACATTGAGTACTTGTTCTTTTATTTGCTCGAGAATGTCTTTCATCTTCACTACGATGATTTGCATCTCAGATTGATTGGCTTTCGAACCGAGTGTATTGATCTCGCGTCCCATTTCTTGTGCGATGAAACCGAGTTTTTTTCCTACTCCCGTTCCTTCTGCTTCCATTGTTTCGCGGAAATAGCGCACATGATTGGTAAGGCGCACTTTTTCTTCGGTGATATCCAGTTTTTCTAAATAGTAAATCATCTCTTGCTCCAAACGATTAGCGTCAATCTGTTGTTTTGTTTTTTCAGACAAGAGGTTGAGGTTCTGTTCCAATCGTTCGCGTATCTTATCTACGCGTCCTTTCTCAAACTGCTCTACTTGCGCCAAAAGGTTCATCACTTCATCCAATTTGGTATTGAACATCTGCTGGAGTGCTTGTCCTTCTTGTGTGCGGAAAGCCACGAATGCGTCTAAGGTTTCGTCTATTTGGTGCTGTATGGCAGTCCATTCTTCGTCTGTCATTTCGCTGGTGTCTTCTTGCACTTTGATCACATCGGGCATGCGCAGTATGGCCGCCATTATTTCAGCGGGTATTTGTTCGTTGGAATCGCATGACCCTATGTGTTCTTTGTATTGTGCGGAATAGAAGCGAACTGCCTCCCAATTGATAGGTGTGAATGTTAGTTCGTTCGTTTGGCTATCTTGCATATAGATAGCGATATCCACTTTTCCTCGCTCCACTCGTTTGCTTATTTGTGTGCGGATATCCAATTCTTTAGCACGCAGTGTGGGTGCCAAGCGCGCAGATAAATCGAGTGCTTTAGAATTGAGGGAACGCACTTCGCATACGAGGGTACGATTACGAAATTGGCTTTCGGTTTTGCCATAACCAGTCATGGATAGAAGCATATGTGTGTTGGATGTTAGATGTTAGATGTTAGATGTTTATTTGCCGATACAGAAATGTGAGAAGATGTTTTCTAATACTTCTGTATGTGTGATTTGTCCCGTCACTTCGCCCATTGCCTCCAAGCAGTCTTGTAGGTCCATGGAGAGCAGTTCGCCCGATAAACCATCTTGCATTCCTGCTTGTACGCGCTCAATAGCCTCATATGCCCGTGTGATGGCTTCGTAATGGCGTATATTACTGAGCATAACGGATTGGGTTTGCATTTCTTCTCGTGCCACACGCACCAATTCTTGTTTGAGTGGCTCTATATCGCCGTTCTTGGCAGAAATACAGATGGTATTCTCATCCTTAATAGGAGGAGTGACATCGCATTTATTGAGTACATGAAGTACGGTTTTGGTGTCTTTATTGTCTATGATGGACTCGTGATTGTCTTGGTCGCGAACCGAGATGATGATATGTGCTTGTTCTGCCGCTTTGCGGCTACGCTCGATACCCATATTCTCTAATGTATCATCTGTTTCGCGCATACCAGCGGTGTCGATGAGGCGGAAGAGTATTCCTTCTATGACGAGTGTATCTTCTATCGTATCGCGCGTGGTGCCTTGTATATCGCTCACTATCGCGCGTTGCTCGCCTAAAAGGGCGTTGAGTAGAGTGGATTTGCCCACATTGGGCGCACCGATGATTGCTACTGGTACACCATTGCGGATAGCATTGCCTGTACGGAAAGAAGCCAAAAGGGATTGTAACTTATGCGCGATTTCATCGGCCAAAGAACGGAGTTCGGAGCGGTCTGCAAACTCTAATTCCTCGTGGTCTGCGAAATCCAATTCTAATTCAATCAGAGAAGTCAAATGCAATAATCGCTCGCGCAGCGTGGATAACTCGTTCGAGACAGCTCCGCGTAACTGACTAAGAGCGAGGTCTTTCTCTGCTTTGGATTGCGATGCTATAAGGTCCGCCACCGCTTCGGCTTGGGTGAGGTCCATCTTCCCATTGATGAATGCACGGCGTGTGAACTCTCCTGGCTGTGCCGCACGGCACCCCACATCGATGAGCCATCTGAGAAGTGTATCCTGTATGTATATACTGCCGTGGCAAGCCACTTCCACCATGTTCTCGCCTGTGAAAGAGTGGGGGGCGCGGAAAACGGAGCATAACACTTCGTCCAACACCTCTCCATCGCGCTCTATATGCCCATAGCGCACGCTATTGGCGGGAGTGTCCGCAAGAGACTTGCGGCCATGAAATAAGGTGTCCACCAGAGAGATAGCATTCTCTCCGCTTACTCGCACTACGGCAATTCCTCCTGTGCCGTATGCTGTTGAAATAGCGCATATTGTTTCCATTCAGGCTGCAAAGGTACAGAAAATTTTGCATTTATGCAAATATATAACCAAATAAATGCTTCATTATTTAGATAAATAGGTCACTATTGGTAAAAAAATAACCGAACTCTTGCGTATGTGCGATAATTATTGTACCTTTGCAGCCGCAAAGGGATTGCTAATCGTTCGCCCTATGCAGAAAAATATGAGAAGAATAAAACCCTATTTAGATCAGCAGGGAAGGGCTTTGCCGTTTCCATGGTTGATTAACACTATGCTTATGCTGGTGGGTGGTACCCAAACAGCAAGACTAAAGTTCTGGAGCAGAAGGCCCAAACATGCTGCAGAGAAAACACTTAGAGATATTCTAACAATCTCAAAGGATACGATATATGGTAAGGAACACCATTTTGATCGTATTCTATCGGCTACTTCCACTGAGGATTTCTTCCGTTTATACCGCTTGTATGTGCCAGTGAATGACTCTTTTGAGACACTCAGGCCTTATGTAGAGCGTCATAAACAAGGTGAGGAGAATGTGCTTTTCCCTGGTAAGCCAGATATGTATGCTACCACTTCTGGTACGACAAGCGAACCCAAATGGATTCCTATGACGCATAAGTATCTAAAGGATGTATATGGCAAAATGTCACATATATGGACTTGGAACTTTGTGAAGTATAGAAATCGCCTTTTCGGTGGTCATCTATTCACAACGGTGGGAAAGGAATGCGAGGGATATGCGCCTGATGGTACTATTTTTGGTTCGGTCAGTGGTGTGCTTGTTCGCGATATTCCTGCGGTTATCAAAAAGCATTATACTGCCCCAGCGAGTGTGATGTCTATCCCTGATTATGCAGCGCGTAACTATACCTTGATGCGTTTGGCATTGCAGCATAGAGATGTGACGCTATGGGCTACTGCCAATCCATCTACTATATTGGAATTGCTCCGTACGCTCGATGAGTATAAGGAGGAGATGATCAAGGATATAGAGTTGGGTACTATATGTGACGATTTTGATATACCTTTCGAAATTCGTGATGAATTAGATGCCTATATATGTCCGCGTCCTAAACGCGCTGAGGAATTAAGGCGTATCGTGGAGGAAAAGGGTAAGTTGGAACCAAAAGATTTCTGGCCTTGGTTGCAATACCTCAGTACTTGGAAGTGCGGTAATACGAAGATATACATGGATAAGTATATGGACCAATTTAATTGGGACAAGACTTTCTACCAAGAATTGGGATATATCGCTACCGAATGTCGTTTTGGTTTCTCATTGGATGAGACAAACGAGTCTGTGCTCTTCCCACATTTCCATTATTATGAGTTTGTGGAAGAAAGCGAATTGGATAGTCCGCACAAGCACTTCTTGCAGATTTATGAGTTGGAGCAAGGTAAGCGTTATTGCGCGTATGTGACTACTTATTCGGGTCTCTTCCGCTATAATATGAATGATTTGGTAGAGGTGGGCGGCACATACTATAATACGCCTACGGTTCATATGATTAGCAAGGTGAATGGTATTGTATCCATGACGGGCGAGAAACTATACGAACCACAATTCTTGGATGCAGTTCATAAGGCAGAAGATGAAACGGGTATAAAGACGAAGTTCTTTGTTGGTTTTGCCGATGTGAATGAGTCTAAGTATCATTTCTACTACGAGTTTGAGGACGAGGATATTAATCAAGAAGAGGCAGAGGCGTTTACCAAGGTGGTGGATGCCAAGTTGCAGCAGATTAACCTTGAATACGAGTCAAAACGTCAATCCTTCCGTTTGAATGATCCCGAGACGCATATCCTATTATCTAACGCGTACGCGCGTTTCAAGGCTGCGTGCTTGCAGGATGGATTTCGAGATGGACAATTCAAGTTCAACTTGTTGATGCAAGATGAGAAGCGCCGTAGTAAATTCAATCTTATTCAGCGCTTTGAGAATGTGTTCGATCAAATGGGGCAAGGTATATTGGATGCAGCTAATAACATTGATAATCGTCAGCGTGCTCGAGCAAAACGCCGCAATGCGAGACAAACTGAACGCACGAATAAAAAGGGCGAAAAAGCAGCGAAGAAATGCGATTAATACATTGATAGATGGTAATAGATAATACAATACAGACTGTTATCTTTGACCTGGATGGTACATTGTATAATAAGAAGGGCCTGGCTTGTAGGATGGTTTGCCATCTATGGCGCACGCTGCCATTGCTGATTGCAGAGCGAAAAATGCGAGCAAAAATGGGGGATAAGAGTTTTGAAACCAAAGAGGCTTTTTATCACTATTTATTCGCATCAATGGCAGCAAAAACGCATAAGACGATTGAAGAGGTGGCGCGGTGGTATCATGATATTTATATGCCCACTATGGTGCGCCTTATAGGTCAGCAACCTATTCGCAAGAATGTAGTGCAATTATTGCACGCATGTAAGCAAAAAGGATTACAAACTATTCTATTGTCCGATTATGAGTGTGCGGAAGAGAAACTGAAGGCTTTGGGAATACCATTGGATGCTTTTGATTATATTACAGACGCTCCTTCTTGGGGTGCGCTTAAGCCGCAAAAGGCACTTCTTCTTCCTCTGCTCACGCATTGCCATGCCAATCCGCAAACCACTCTTTTTGTGGGAGATAGGGATGATAAGGATGGCGCTTCGTCAAGAGCAATAGGCGCACAGTTTATGCATGTTACAAATTAGATAAATCACAATGAATAAGAGATACCAAGATTTACAGGTGGCAGAAGGAACATATGTTCCGCCAGTGATGATTGATTATCCAGAGGATGATCCATTCCAAGGTATATACAAGCCTATTTACGATAGACCTTTCCCAGAGGTGGACGCTGATTATCCTTATGTGGATGACTCGTGTAAGAATAAACTGCTGGTGTGGTTTGGTTATAATGTGGTATTGCGTATCTTGACACTCGTCCTGCTCGTTAAATACGGTTTGCGCTGGACAGGAAGGGCGCACTTGCGTGCGTATCGCCACTACCTAAAAGGCGGAGCAATCACCATCGCTAATCACTGTTATCGCCATGACGCAGCCTCCGTGCTATCGGCCATACATGCGTATTCGAATACGCGTATTCCAATGTTCGCACCGAATTTCAAAACGAAGGACCAAATATTCTTAAAGATGGTAGGTGGAATACCTATCCCTGCAGCAGAAAAAGGATTGAGTGCTATGAAGGCTTTCAATGCTGCTTTTGATGAGTTTGATAAGCGTGGGTATTGGTTCCATATCTTCCCCGAAGCAAAGCGTTGGGACTGGTATAAACCTATTCGTCCTTTCCAAAAAGGCGCTTTCACGATGGCCTATAAGTATAAAAAGCCTATTATCCCATGTGTGGTTACATATCGTCCTCGTACCGGTATTTATCGATTCTTAGGGCCTAAGAACGAACCACTTGTGCAAGTGACTATAGGCGAACCAATCATTCCAGATACCACTCAGCCCAGAGCCGCAGAAACGGAGCGTATGAGACAGCAAGCACACCAATATATGTGTCAGATGGCTGGTATCACGCATAATACATGGGCTGCTAAACCCGATAAGGAATAAGACGAACGAATGAAGCGTTGGTTGCCTTATATGGCTGTGTGCATAGCTATGCTATGCTGGTCGGTGAGTGGTATTGCGATTAAGAATGCTTTGCTCGTCTTGCCGCCTTTTACAATGATAGTGATGCGCTTCAGTTTGGCTATCATAGTAATGTTATTGGTAGGTATTCTTTTTCGCCGTAATGCCACATTACGACTGCAGTTATTGAAAAAGAAAGATATACCTCTCTTTCTATTGGCGGGTTTCTTTCAACCTTTTCTATACTATCTATTGGAGACTTTTGCCTACGATGCATTGACCAGTCCTACTATCGCAGAGACGCTTTTATCTACCAGTCCTCTATTGAGTCCTTTTTTCGCAGCATTGTTATTGCGCGAGAAAGTGACAAAGCATAATATATTGGGAATCATTATTTCCACAATAGGAATGGTGCTCTTGGTGCTGGTAGGTAGTGGTCATTTCGCCATAGGAAATCCATGGGGAATAGTATTTGCTTTCGCAGCTGTCTCTACGGCTGTGCTGTACACAGTGGTCTTGCGTCGTATTCCACAGACATATAGCGATTTGACGATTGTCTTCTGGGCGCAGTTGTGCAGTCTTGTGCTTTTCTATATCGTTTGGGGTGTTGCAGAAGGGCCTGCAATGCGTGAATTTATTCCGTTGTTCGTGGATCAAGTGGTGGCTATGGAATCCACTGCAATAACAGCCTTTTTGTCCGTTGTTTATTTGGGTCTTTTTGCGAGCGTAGTAGCGTTTGTGCTCTTCTGCTATACTGTGCGACAAATAGGTGTTACGCAAACCAATGCATTCAATAATATACGCCCTGTTTTTACTGCGTTATGGATGCTTATCTTTTTTGCAGAGAACTTACCACTGATTAAGTGGATAGGTGTGATTTTAATAATATTCGGATTATTTGTGTCTCAAAAGCAAGAAAAAAGTGTAAATTATTAATTTTTTTTGTGTAAACAAAATAAATTTTGTATCTTTGCGCGTTATTTTGCTTTATATAACAATGCTTATGGAAAATATTTACTCTATTGATTTTTTCTATGACTTGCTGTACATTATGTTTTTGGTGGGTCTGGTAGTATTTGTATCTTTGTATTTCGTGGATGCGGGGTACGGAAAGATGCGTTCTGAGAAGTGGGGACCTGCGATGAATAATAAGGCGGGATGGTTCTTAATGGAGTGCCCCGTATTCTTCGTCATGGTGTATTTGTATTTCAAGTCTTTTCCTTTGTATGGAGGAGTGACGATGAATGCACCTTATTGGTTATTCTTCCTTTTCTTTGAATTCCATTATTTCCAGCGTTCGTTCATCTTCCCATTCTTGCTGAAGGGAAATAGCAAGATGCCATTTGCAATCATGTTAATGTCTGTGATGTGGAATCTTGTTAATGGTTATATTCAAGGGTATTGGTTATTCCATTTGGCGCCAGAATATTATCCTGAGTTATATACAGCAGAGTGGGTGACAAGTCCTCAATTCATCATCGGTGCCGTTGTGTTTATCATAGGATGGATAATCAATATGCACTCTGACTATGTGATTCGTCATTTGCGCAAGCCAGGTGATACCAATCATTATTTGCCTAAGAAGGGGCTCTATAAATATGTTACCAGCGCCAATTATTTAGGTGAAATTACCGAGTGGCTTGGTTTTGCTATCATGACCTGGTCGTTGGCAGGATTGCTCTTCTTCTGGTTCTCGTGCTGCAATCTTGTGCCGAGAAGCCATGCTATCTATAAGAAGTATGCAGAGGAATTCCCTGACGAGTTTGATAAGAAGAAATTAAAACGCATCATTCCTTTTATTTACTAAGAAAATAACTAAAAGCTAATGGCTAATAGTAAACTCTTTACTCCCTATCAGTTGGGACCTATCACGCTGCGCAACAGAATAGTGCGCAGCGCGGCTTTTGAGAATATGTGTCGTGGCAATCGTCCTACACAGCAATTACAAGATTATCATGTGAGCGTAGCGCGCGGCGGAGTAGGTATGACCACCGTTGCATACTGCGCAGTGGACCTGAGTGGTGTGTCTTTTGACGGACAACTCTATGTACATGACGAGATAATACCTGATTTGAAAAAACTCACAGACGCTATTCATGCACAGGGAGCAAAAGCCAGTATTCAAATGGGGCATTGCGGCAATATGACGCATTTCTATACCTGTCACTGCATGCCTGTAAGTGCTTCAAACGGCTTTAACCTCTATTCGCCTACTATCCATCGCCGTCTCAAAGTATCGGAGATAAAAACATTGGTAAAGAAGTTCGGTGAGTCAGTTGATTTCGCGCGTAAGGCGGGTTTTGATTGCGTAGAGATACATGCAGGTCATGCCTACTTGATTTCACAGTTCATCTCTCCGCGTACTAATCATCGCCGTGATGAGTATGGAGGTTTGTTTGAGAATCGCGTGCGCTTCATGAATGAGGTGCTTGAGGAAGTGATGAAGCATGCCGGAGACGATATGGCTATCGTGGTGAAGACGAATATGTGGGATGACTGCTGGCGTGGGTCAGATATCGAAGAGGGAATTAAGATTGCCAAAGAGATAGCTAAGCACAAAGTGCATGGTATCGTGCTCTCGGGCGGTACCGTTAGTCGCTCACCTATGACTATTCTTGGTGGCGCGATGCCAAATAAAACATTGGCGCACTATATGGATATGAAATCATTCTGGTGGCTCAAAGCCGCATTGAATATACCAGGTGTGGCGCCTATCATGATGCCTACTTCGCCTTTCAAAGAACTCTATTTCATGGAGAAGGCAAAGCGCTTCCAGCAGGAAATAACCGATGTTCCACTTATCTATGTGGGTGGTGTGCAGTCAGGCGATAACTGCCAGCAAATCATGGACGAGGGATTTGAATTATTCCAGATAGCCCATGTGCTCATCAAAGATCCTGATTTCGTAAAGCATGTACAGGAAAATCCTCATTATCATGCAGGATGTGGCCGTTCTAACTACTGCGTAGGTCGTATGTACACGATTGATATGAAGTGTCACGAGTGTGCAGAGCGCGATGGAGAGAAGATTCCAACGCGACTCAAAAAAGAGATTGCTAAGTTAGAAGGCAAAGCTCAGAAGTCGCTTAATGAGCAGAAAATGGCTAATTCCAAATAGTAAAAGGTAAATGGTAAATAACTCTATGCTTGCATTAGTAACAGGTGCCAGTAGTGGTATCGGACTGCAGTATGCTACTCAGTTAGCACGCGATTACCATTGTGATCTCTTACTCGTTAGTAATCAAGAACAGGAATTGCAGCAAGTGGCGGCTGAATTAGCGCAGCAATATGGCGTGAAGACAATTGCGCACTATGCGGATTTGTCGCAACCAGACGCAGCGGAACAATTACATGCTTATTGCCGCGAGAACCAATTAGTGGTGGATATTCTCATCAATAATGCGGGTGTTTTCTTCTTCAATCCCTATTGCGATACTTCTATGAAGCGCATTGAACTTATGCTCCAATTGCATATGATCACTGTGGCTAAGATGACCCGCCTTTTCGGTGAGGATATGATGAAGCGCGAACTGACAGAAGAGGAGGCAAAGCAACGCATATGCGGGCGTAAGCGCATGCGCGGATATATACTGAATATGAGTAGTATGTCCGCATGGATGGCAATGCCAGGTATTCAGACATATAATGCTACCAAAGCATTCATCTATAATTTCTCAAAGTCTATTTGGTATGAGTTCAAACCCAAGAATGTGGGTGTTACAGTGATGGCTCCAGGAGCCGTGGATACAGCACTCTTTGGATTGGCTCCTCATCTGCGTAAGTTAGCGGTGGCGCTTACTGTCTCAATACCACCAGAGAAATTAGTGAAGCGCGCCTTAAAGAATATGTTCCGCAATAAGAAAGCAGACACACCGGGCTTCATCAATTGGTTGGCTACGCCTATCCTCAAGCACACCCCAGATTGGATGTTATTCCTTGCTCAAAAGAAACTGAGACAATTCATGCATTGATATAAAATGATTAGAGCCGCGTAATGCGGCTCTAATTGTATGCTTACTTCAATTCTTGCAATGCTCTTTCCACTTCTTTGTCAAACCGTAATTGGTATGCGGCTTGTCCTTTTTGGTAGTAATAGCGCAGTACAATCTCGCTGCCTAAGAGTTGCTTCACCTCGTCTATATTACGCTCAATAGCCGCGCGGAAATCAGGTTTGAGCATTGGTTCGAATGCTTTTAGCTGAGCAAAGGTAGTGGAGTCGATATCTTCATTCTCTGCCATGCGGAGCATGTCGGCAAAGAATTTGCTTGTCTCTGTCTCATAACTAAATTCGCGTTCCTCCAAATAAGCACAGAAATCATTAATATCTGCGGCTGTCAATTCAAACACCTCTGGGTGTGCTATGCTATCATTCAAACGATAATAGCGTGTGGCGTAATCGAAGAAATAATTGTCTATATACAGCGAATAGCATATATCCACCTTTGAACTATCCTTTATTTCTATATCCGGCATGATACCTCCGGCTGTATCTTTCTTCAGTTCGTGTCCCTTTTGACGCTCGCTGTAATCAATAGCTTGGATGCAACGACCAGAGGGTAGGTAGTATTTGCTGGTAGTCACTTTGATGTGCCCGCCATACACTATGGGGCGCACATTCTGTACTAATCCTTTACCGAAAGTGCGTTGACCAATGATAGTGGCACGCTTGAGGTCTTGTAAAGCGCCCGAAACAATCTCGCTTGCGCTTGCAGAACTCTTATTGACCAATACCACTAATGGTAGGTCTTTGTAGCGAGGTGTGTTGCGGGTCTTGTAGGTGCGATTACTATTGGCTGTCTTGCCTTTGGTCTCTACGATAGTGATGTCTTTATCCACGAAGAGGTTGACCAATTGAATAGCCTCGTCCACTATGCCTCCTCCATTACCGCGTAGGTCGATAATAAGTTTGCGAGCGCCTTGGTTATAATAGAGGTCGTCCAATGCATTGCTAAACGCTTGTGCCGAACCTTCTGTGAACTCATCAAAACTGATATACCCTACAGGTGTGCTGAGTGTGTCGGCCTCTATGAGTGTGTAGTAACTCACGGGATCCATATGTATATCTTCGCGTACAATCTCTATTTTGAATGGTTTGGCCACTCCTTCGCGCTCAAGCTCCAATACGACGGTTGTGCCGGGCACTCCTCGCAGGTTATTACTTACTTCGCTCACGGTAAGTCCTTGTGTGGTCTTTCCGTCAATAGATAGAATACGATCGCCTGCTTTGACGCCTGCGCGTTGTGCGGGTTTACCTTCGTAGGGGTTCACGGCGTAGGTCCACAGGGAGTCCTTGGATGGTTTCTTATCTCCTTTGGTTTTAGTGGGCGCGGGTCTTTGTTGGATAATACTACCTATTCCGCCGTATTTACCAGTGGTCATCATACGCAGGTCACGGTCGTTTTTCTTAGGGTAGTAAATGGTGTATGGGTCTATCTTACGCAGCATGGCGTTGATAGCTGTTTCAGTAAGCGACTCATAATCGAGTGTATCCACATAATTGACATCCACCTGACGCATCACATCGGTGAAGATGTTAATGCTTTCGTTGGCTCGGGTGGTCTTTTGTCGCTCTTGTGCATGTATAGGAAGTAATACAAATGCACAGAAAATATATATTATACTTTTTCGCTTATTCATCTTTCTACATTGTAAATTATCTCAGTTCATTGGGTACAAATGCACTCACATCCTTGCCGTAGGCATATAGGTCTCGCACGAGTGTAGAAGAGATATGTGCGTACTCTGGGCGAGTGTATAAGATAACCGTCTCTATGTTTGCTAATTGTTTATTGGCTTCCGCCATGTTACGCTCGTATTCGAAGTCCTCCACGCAGCGGATTCCTCGTAAGATGAATGATGCTTGTTGCTCTTGGGCGAAATCTACGGTTAAACAATCATAGATAGCCACTTTGATGCGTGGTTCGTCTTTAAAAATCTTACGAATAGCTTCCTCGCGTTCGCGGATAGGGAAGGTGTCTTTTTTGGTGCTGTTACGACCAATACCAATGACAATTTCGTCAAACAATGCCAGTCCTCGCTTCAGAATGTCATAGTGCCCCAAGGTAAAAGGGTCAAATGAACCGGGAAAAATAGCTCTTTTCATAGTTGTTCTTTTTTTTTATTTCGTTCGTGCCGCTTGATAGTTCTTCACGGGATTTTCGTACATCTCGTATAGTCGTTCGCGCAGGTATGCGTCGTCCTTATTCGGAATGTCTATTAGTTGTAAGCGGCTTTCAATATATTGTTCAAATTCCGTGCCACGCTCATAGATCTCGTATCCCAAATGAATATGTTTGTCTATTATACGACAAACGATTTGTGTTTTCTCGCTCAGTGGAAGTGTTTGGTATTCGGGGTGTTGCGCGAGTAATTGGTCTATTTCAGGGTTGATACTTGGTGTGAGGCGATAGACCACGCGTCCTTTCTGACCTTTGATACCCGTTACCATAGATTCTACATCATCGCGTTTTCTTTTTCGCCATTTAGGATTATCGCGTTTGAGTTGCATCTCTCGCGCTTTGAGGTAATCGCAAGGGTCGTATTCATAGGTGATACTCACGGGACATATATTGAGGTCTTTGATGGCTTGGAAGAAATCATCGTTATTGATGGTCAGCATATGCAGCACAGAGGGTTGCGTAAGGTCGTTGCTATCTTTGGCTCTTCCTTCGCGTTGTGCGAGCCAAATTGACTTACCTTGCTGTCGAAGATGTGCTATATAGGCGGATAAGGTGTGTGCGTTCTCTAATTGTGCATGTGCGCCACCATTGCGGATAACGGCGAAGCAACGATTAAAACGAACGAGGTGCTCAATCCATTTCTTTGCAAATAGGTTGTTGCCGATACCGATGAATGGGCGAATGAAATAGCGCTTGCGTAGTAGCAAGGAGAGCCAAGCGGAATCCATGACGATGTCGCGATGGTTGGTTATGAAGAAAGCACCATGTTTGATATCTTTCTCTATCTGTTTGCGGTCGCCCATGTATTCCAGTTTCAAACTAGTAGAGGTCTTGCGCTGCCATACTAATAGGATAGGTGCTGCAATGATCCAATCCAGAATAGCCAATAACCATCCTGTGCGGTATGCTCGGATATGTTTGAATTGTTTGTTTGCCATATTATTTTTCGATTGTTTGTGCAGCGTCCAATGCCGCTTTGCTTGCCTCGCGGTATGCTACCATCAGTCCGCCTGTACCTAACAATGTGCCACCGAAATAACGCACTACGACTACCAATACATAATCTAATTTGCGTGCATCGATAGAGCGAAGGATGGGCGCTCCGGCTGTGCCATGTGGTTCGCCGTCATCTTTGGTTCGCCATAGATTGGCACCTAATCGATAGGCATAGCATACATGGCGTGCGTCGTGGTATTTTTTCTTATACCATGCGATGCGCGCTTTGGCTGCTTCTTCGTCAGCGATGGGTTCTGCGAATGCAAGGAACTTACTGCCGCGGTCTTTGTAGATGCCTTTAGATAATTCGGTGATAGTTAGCATACTAAATACCTAATTTCTTGCGAATGTTTTTTGGTATAGCATTCTTGTGTACGAGCACATCATTGGTTTTATAGCGCATGAAGGCTTCGCTCACATACCAAATACCCTTGTATTTGGATTTTGTGGTGCCCCATGAGTTTTTGATCATGTAGTATTTCTTGCCGTTTTGGTCTTTGGCAATACCGAAAATCTGCATGCCGTGGTCGTCGGTGTTTTCCCAGTTATCGTATGCTTGTTGACGCATCTCTTGGGTGATTGTTTTCTCAGGGAGCGGTTTCTTGGTGAGTTCTTCTTTTTTCTTATCGTTGCTCATTCCCAACCAATGCGCCATGTCGCTGCCTGTGAGGTCAGCGCCTTTGTCTGCGTCAGGCACCACACCGATACCTTTGCGTGTAAATCCTAATTCGGATACATCGGCTGCCCACGCGAGAGTGTAACCTTTGGCTAATGCTTCATCTATCACTTGCATCATCTCGTCGATAGGCAAGTTGTACATTTGGTCCATACGCCAGTTGTCGGGCACTTCGAGTGCGAAAGTCTCGTAGAAAGGGTGGTGTGTATAACTGGTGATAGACACATAATCGTCTGCGTTCAGTCCTAACATCTGCACGAAGGTCTTCGGGGTATAGGTCTTGCCGTTATATTCAAACTCCTCAGGACATGCTCCTAAATAGGTGTCGTAGATGGCTTGCAAACCTTTCTTCCATACAGGAGTCAGTTTTTTCATCTTCTTCAATCCATTCACATATCCGCTTGCCACTGCATCCAGTTCGTTATGAACGGGTAGGGAGTCGGCTGCTGACCAACCGTACTGAATACCAGGCATAGCGGACTGAGGTACTAATCCGTAGTGCTTCATGCAGTAAATCACATCGTATGCCGAACCGCCAGGAGAGAAACTGGCTTCGTGGTACATACGCACTTGGTAGGTAGCGCGGTCCATCATGGTCTTGCTTACCACGAACATCTCGCTCAGGTCATATACACCTTTGCCCATGCGTAGCAACTCGCTCTCAAGGTAACCGAGGGTAGAGAAGGCCCAACAGGTAGAACTGCGGTTTTGGTCTTTTACGGGTGTGATAGCCACGCTGTCGATGGTAGTGAATACAAATCCCTCGATAGTGTCTTTTGTACTTTGTCCTTTGTCACTTTGTACCTTAGTACTATCTGCCTGCGCAAACATAGGTGCGCTCATTGCCATTACGGCTATTGATAAAAGAAGTTTTTTCATAATGAGTTTTCAGTTTTCAGTTGTCAGTTTTTTAATCTGGGAATTCCATGAGGTATGCTTTGATGAATGCATCGATATCGCCATCCATGACAGCATTCACATTGGATGTTTGGTAGTTGGTGCGGTGGTCCTTCACGCGTCGGTCGTCGAAGACATAACTGCGTATCTGGCTTCCCCATTCAATCTTCTTCTTTCCGGCCTCCACTTTAGCGGCTGCTTGGCGGCGTTTCTCCAATTCCAACTCGTATAGTTGTGAACGCAAGTGACGCAAGGCGTTCTCGCGGTTCTTGGGTTGGTCACGCGTCTCGGTGTTCTCAATCACTATCTCGTCTGGTTGGTTGGTGAGTGGGTTGATGAATTTATAGTGCAGACGCACGCCGGACTCCACTTTGTTCACATTCTGTCCTCCAGCGCCAGAAGAGCGGAAGGTATCCCAACTGATGGCAGACGGGTCCACATGGATATCGATGGTATCATCAATCAATGGTACGACGAATACACTGGCGAAACTGGTCATGCGTTTACCTTGTGCGTTGTATGGGCTCACGCGTACGAGGCGGTGTACGCCGTTTTCGCTCTTGAGGTAACCGTACGCCATATCGCCTTCTATGTTAAAGGTGACGGTCTTGATGCCTGCTTCATCGCCCTCTTGTAGGTTGGCGATGCTCACTTTGTAGTCATGTTTCTCGCAGTAACGCTGATACATACGCATGAGTTGCTCTGCCCAGTCCTGTGCTTCGGTACCTCCTGCTCCTGAAACGATTTTGAGTACGGCTGGCATTTGGTCTTCCTCGTGTGAAAGCATATTTTTCATTTCCAAGTCTTCCACTTCGTTCATGGCGTGTGCATAAGCGGCATCCACTTCTTCTTCGGTTACTAATTCCTCTTTGTAGTAGTCAAAAGCGAGTGCTAATTCTTCCACTGCGGCTCTTACACCTTCGTATCCGTCAATCCATTTTTTGATGCCTTTTACTTTTCGCATTTGTGCTTCGGCAGCTTTGGCGTCGTCCCAAAATCCGGGTGCTTGTGTATGCAGTTCTTCT
This sequence comes from Paludibacteraceae bacterium, assembly GCA_036309065.1. Classification (GTDB taxonomy): domain Bacteria; phylum Bacteroidota; class Bacteroidia; order Bacteroidales; family Paludibacteraceae; genus Colicola. The sequence goes on from JAXJUN010000003.1 coordinate 141,928, forward strand.
TCCTCTAACTGAATGCGTTTCTCGTCAATCTGTAGGTATGCTTTGAGCTTATCTGCTCGCAGTTGTACATCTTTTAATTGTTCTATGGTTATCATAAGTCTATAATTTGCCAATCTAAATCGGCTGCAAATTTACTACAAATATTTTATATATGCAAATATTTTAGTGAACTTATAACGAAACAGAATATTTTTCTGTACTATTATATAATAGTATGCGTTGTGCTCGCACAAAAGTGCACTTTTAGGCATAATAGTGTAGGAGTGCAACTCCGTATTTATAAGTTCACTAATATTTGCATATAGACTACAAGCTGCGACCGTAACATTCGGAGGGAACCCACCCCGTAGGGGAAGGGGCGTGCCGAAGTTACAACTTTTTTTTGACATACGCAAGCGCATGCGTGATTTTTATATATGAGGTAATCAAAAACTCGATGTGTGTGATTATTGATGGTAAATAAACCTAAATAAACACTGCCGTTTGATAATTCGTAATTATCGGCCTACGCGGCCTTGAGCGTAAAGTTCTTTATCACGCGCTCGTGAGCGAGCTCCCAGCGCGTACTAAATCCCTTTTCCGCGCAGCGATTAGCTGCTTAATTACTCATTCTCAATCGTCAGCCATTAACATAGATAAAATTTACATTGTCGAGTCAATTAGATCACACACATCTCACAAAAACACGCTTCGCTAACAAAAAAGCGCTGCGCTTCAAAAACGGCAAGACGCGACCATAATATTCGAAGATGCCCCTGTTGAAAACAAGGGGGAGTAGGTCGAAGGTACAACTTTTTTCTGATATATGCGTGTTTTTTAGTGTAAAGTGTGTTTATTGGGGCTTTTTATTAGTTTTGCTTAATATTTACC
>JAXJUN010000004.1:0-15232 GCA_036309065.1 Paludibacteraceae bacterium
ACCGGACTGAAAATAGTCATCCAAAACTTGTTGTTTGAACGATTGAGAATAATGATTTAGTGTTCGCTTCATAAAACTAAAATCTTAAAATTTGACACTTTTTATTCGTTTTATGAGTAAACCTATTTCAGTATAAGACAAAGTGTTATTCATCGAGGATCTTCTCAATACGCTCGGCTATCTCATCCTTGTATTTATTCCCAGTTTCTGGATTAACAGGAATAGCACCGAAGTCCAATGTGATGAATGGATGGGTACTACTATCAGTAATCAGTTTGAGGTCCTTGCGGCCGTGGCGTACTTCGCGTATCTCTGCAAAAGGAATAACGATACCTTGCGCATACAGCAATCCCTCTTCCATATTGGCTAAAACATTGCGTCCTACGAGGATATCGTGCTTATACCACACCTCATAATTCTCGCCCATAAGTTCTTTAATCTTCTGCTCCGCAATAGGATTGAGCGTTGCTGCTTCGCGCTTCCATTCCTCACGCTCGCGAGCTCGTGCCTCTGCTGCCTCTTGCACATGCGCCTCGTTGATAGCAATAAAATCATCAACACTTGCTTTGTATTCATTCGCATGCTTACGCAACATAATGAGCAAGATAACAGCCACTACAAACACTAATGCAGGATAAACCAAAGTACCAAAATAGGCATTTAGATAAAAAGGAATAGGAGCATAACCTATTGCTAAAAGGATATTAACGATTAGCAATATCCGGCATTTATTATGCCCTTTGCGCATTGCTTTAAGCGTTTTCTCTTTCGTGTCTGCGCGCACTATATGTAATAGTTCGCGTGCGTCAAACCAATGCCAAATCAAAAAGAAAGAAACAAAGAATAATCCAATCAAAATGATTAAGAATGGATAAATAATTAATTCAGGTGTCATAGCATTTTGGATTTTGAGGTTAATAATTCGCTGCAAAAATACAACTTTTTTACTATACTTGCAATTTTTTATATATGTTATGTAACATATTTTATGCCAAAAATCAATATTATTTGCATATTTGCGAAAAAAATCGTATATTTGCGCTGTTTTTTAATACATTTTACTATGACAACACAAGAATTAAAGCAGGCTTTTGAGCAAGCCTATGGTCATTCGGCAGAGAAAATCTTTTTCGCTCCAGGTAGAGTAAACCTCATTGGTGAACATACAGATTATAATGGTGGATGCGTATTTCCATGCGCACTCAGTTTTGGTACATGGTTATTATTAGCCAAGAACGAAGACAAGGTGCTCCGTTTCCGCTCGATGAATATGGAGCAGGTATATGAGATAGCTATTGACGCTATCGCTCCTCAAGCCAATCGTGCATGGTGCAACTACTCATTAGGATGTATCGATATCATTGCTCGCCGTCACCCAGAGGCAAAGATTGAGAGTGGTTATGACCTACTCTATTTCGGCAATGTGCCTGCCGGTGCAGGATTGAGCAGTAGCGCTGCCTTGGAAGTAGTGACGGCTCGTGCTTTTACGGAAGAGATGGGTGTGGACATGAGCGACGATAAGGCTTATCGTACTGAGTTGGCTAAGATAGGTCAAGCATGCGAGCATGAGTATGCCGGTGTGATGTGCGGCATCATGGACCAGTTTGCTTCTGCCAACGGAAAGAAAGACCACGCTATTCACCTCAACTGCGATACATTAGAGTTTGAGCATGTGCCTGTTAAGTTAGAAGGTATCAAAGTGGTTATTACCAATACGCATAGTCCACACCACTTGGACTCAGGTGCATACAATGATCGTGTACGCCAATGCCGTTTAGCCGTAGAGCAGATTAGCACTGTGAAGCCTATCAAGTTTCTTGCAGAACTGACAGAAGCCGATTGGGCAGAAGTAGAGGGTGCTGTGACAGACCCCATAGCTAAGAAACGCGCGCGCCATGTGGTGGGCGAGGTGGCTCGTACCGCTGCTGCAGTAGAAGCACTTAAGAAAGGCGAGATAGCCTATTTCGGAGAACTGATGAATGCCAGCCATGTATCGCTCCGCGATGATTATGAAGTGACTGGACCTGAGTTAGACGCATTAGCTGAAGCTGCATGGCAAGTGGAAGGCGTATTAGGTAGCCGTATGACAGGCGGTGGTTTTGGAGGATGCACCGTTAGTCTTGTGAAAGATGAAGCGATTGAGAACTTCAAAAAATTTGTAGGCACCGAATACGAGAAGAAGACCGGACTCAAAGCCGATTTCTATGTAGCAGAGATAGGTGATGGAGTGATGAAGATGTAAAGTAGAATAATATGAAAGCGATACAATTCTATACTATTAAGAGTAGCGGTGGATTGCGTGTAGAGATTAGCAATCTCGGTGCTAAGATAAGCAAACTGCTGGTGGCTAATGCGAAAGGCGAAGTGAAGGATATTGTTCTTGGATTTAAGACAGCAGAGGAATGGCGTAATAAAGAAACCTATTTTAATGCTATCTGCGGACGCGTAGCCAATCGTATCAAAGATGGTCAGTTCAGTATAGATGGACAATCCTATCAATTGCCTATCAATAATGGTACGAATAGTTTGCACGGCGGTGTAGAAGGATTTAATGCCAAGATATGGGATGTGACAGCACAAAGCGCATACTCAATCACACTGCATTATCATAGCAAAGATGGCGAAGAAGGTTATCCAGGCAATGTGGATGTGTGGGTGACTTATACCGCCACAAAAGATAACCGATTGGTTATTCACTACGAAGCCAAGACCGACGCACCTACTCTTGTGGCGATGACTAACCATGCTTATTTCAATTTGGCTGGCGAAGCAAGTGGCCGTATTCACGACCATATACTGCAGATCAATGCCGACAAATACACTCCATTTGACGAAACTGCTTGTCCTACTGGCGAGATTGCCGATGTGGAGAATACACCTATGGATTGGCGCCAACCTATTCGTATTGGTGACAGAATAGATGACCCATTCTTCGTTCCTGGCAGAGGTATTGATAATAACTGGTGTCTTTGTGCAGGAGACGCACCTAAGCAACTACGCCATGCCGCCACTCTACAAGCCGATGGGCGTATCATGGAATGCTGGACTACAATGGCAGGATTGCAGGTTTATACCGGCAACTGGATAGAGCAGAACGAAGGCAAAAGCGGTACGATGTATGACATCCAACATGCTGTATGCCTTGAAGCACAAAATTGGCCAGACAGCATCAACCACGCTAACTTTCCAAATACCATCTTGCGTCCAGGAGAAAAGTTAGACGAAGTGACAGAGTATAGGTTTGGTGTATAAAGTACAGAGTACAGAGTATAGAGTACAGAGAAATCTATTCACTACTCAATACTCAATACTCACTACTCACTTTAAAATTTTTAATACATGATAAGCATATTATTAGCAATTAGTACGCTGCTGACGAGTTGGCAGTTTCGTTTAGAACCTTCTGCGCAGCGTCCAGAAGTAGATACCACATGGCAAGAGGTGGTTGTACCACACGACTGGGCTATCAGCGGGCCATTTGATAGAGCCAACGATTTACAAGAAGTGATTGTAGTTCAGAATGGAGAGAAAGAGGCCACATGGAAAACAGGTCGTAGTGGTGGACTGCCTTGGATGGGTAAAGGTCATTATCGCACACGCGTGGCGATAGAGAAAGGACGATTCTATACACTGCGCTTTGATGGCGCGATGTCCCACGCGAGTGTAGAAGTGAATGGTGAAGAGATTTGCTATTGGGCATATGGATACAACACCTTTGACTGCCCTATTCCATCACATCTACTCACTGGCGATTCGATAGATATTGATGTCTATTTGGAGAATAAACCCCAGCAGAGCCGTTGGTATCCTGGTGCGGGACTATACCGTAATGTGCATCTCATTGCGAGCGATGCGATACATATACCCACTTTCGGCGTATTAGTTCGCACGCCTAAGGTGAGCTCAGAGTCAGCAGAAGTAGCTATTGAGGTGGAACTGATGAATGGGATGAACGAGGTAACGAGTGAAAAATCTGATGAGTTAGCGAAAGAAGGGATTCGTATTCAGACGGACATCTTATATAGTGATGAAGTAGTTGCCACTATGGAAGGAGCAAAAAGCGAGGCTGTGGTGAAAGAACCCAAACTATGGAGTCCCGAGACGCCTCATCTCTATACTGCGCGTACACGAGTATATAAGAGTCAAGAGTTATTGGATGAGCGCGAGACGCGCTTTGGATTTAGAACGATTAGTTATACCGCTGAGAATGGATTCCAATTGAATGGTCAAACGCGTAAATTCAAAGGTGTGTGTCTGCACCATGACTTAGGTCCATTAGGTGCTGCGATACACAAAGACGCGCTTCGCCATCAGATTGCTATTCTTCAGGAGATGGGTTGTGACGCGATACGCACAAGTCACAACATGCCTGCGCCTGAATTAGTGGAACTATGCGACGAGATGGGTATGATGATGATGATTGAGCCATTCGATGTGTGGAATCACGGAAAGACGGATAATGATTATCATGTAGAGTTTGACACTTGGTGGCAAAGAGATATCACGAATATGGTGAAACTATACCGCAATAATGCGTGTGTAATGATGTGGTCAAGCGGTAATGAGGTATGGAATCAAGTGCTGCCTGACGGCATTGGATTGGTAACGGAGATACAAGCGCTCTTCCACCAATTAGATCCTACTCGTCCTGTAACGAATGGCATGGACCAAGCAATGCATGTGATTCATAATGGTTTTGGTGCTGCCGTAGAGATTCCTGGATTCAATTACCGTACAGGTCGTTACCATGAGGCCTATGCACATTTACCACAGAAGATGATTTTGGGTTCGGAGACTGCTTCTACTGTATCGAGTCGCGGTGTATATAAACGCCCTGCTATCATACGCGATTTCGCCAACTACGATGATAATCAGTCCAGCGGATATGACTTAGAGTACTGCCCATGGTCAGGACTGCCAGAACAAGATTTCCAATTACAAGATGATTATGATTGGACATTGGGTCAGTTTGTATGGACCGGATTTGACTATTTGGGTGAACCATCGCCATACGACACAGACGCATGGCCAAGCCATAGCAGTTATTTCGGCATTATCGACTTGGCTTCGCTGCCCAAGGACAGGTATTGGTTGTATCGCAGCCAATGGAACAAGAATAACGAGACCTTACATCTCTTGCCACACTGGAATTGGGAGAAAGGCGATACGGTGCCTATATTCTGCTACACAAGTTATCCTGAGGCGGAGCTGTTTGTGAATGGCAAGAGTTATGGTAAGTTACGCCATGCTACAGCCGAAGAGACTGAGCGCTTGAAGCATGGCGAAGTGATTGAAGGTGTGAGTGCTATGCCTAAGGTGGCTGATTTTGAAGTGCCTGTATGGGGAGCTGCGCCTATGCCCGAACTGCTACCACGCTACCGACTGATGTGGTTTGATGTGCCTTATGAGAAAGGCGAGATAGAAGTGGTGGCATACGATGCGCAAGGCAAAGTAGCAGCAAAGAAGAGCATACAGACCGCAGGTAAACCTCATCACTTGGAGATTGAATGGGCGAATAAGGAAGAGGATCCTGAGGAGCTATGCTATATTACTGTGAAAGTAGTGGATAAGAAAGGTCGCTTATGTCCTAATGCAAATCATTTGATTCAATATAAAGGCGAAGGATTTGTAGCGACAGCCAATGGTAATGCGGCTTGTTTGGATAGCTTCGTTACGCCTCAGATGCACGCTTTTGCAGGACAATGCACTTTTATCATTAAGAAAGGCTGTAAAGGAACTTTCAGTGCAGAAGGGCTGAAAGGAATAGCGCTATAATGAATAATGAATAATGAATAATTAATAATTAATAATGAATAATGAATAATTAATAATTAATAATTCTAGATATCTAGAGTTCTAGATTTCTAGAAGAATACACGGAATAATCTTATTAGCATAAACAAGAATAGCCTGAGCGGATTGCTCAGGCTATTTTGTTTTCTAGGAGACTAGTGAACTAGTAAACTAGGGTACTAGTGAATTAGAATACTAGTGAACTAGAATAGTATATTGTTCAATTAGCGTACTTGTGTACCTTGTACATTGAACATCTTGTTGTCGCGAACGATGTAGAGAACGCCGTCAACGATAACTTTTTGTGCTTGCTCTGTGAGAACAACTTCCTCGATACCCTCTTCGAAAGGAACCTTCCAAGCGTACATAGTAGGATCAGAGAGGTCAAGAACGATTACATACTTACCTTCCTCTGCTGCTGGCTCCCATACAGATTGGAATTGAGTATCAGGGAAACCTTTCCAACCACCTTCAGCCGCTGCGTCAGCGATAAGAATTTCGTTATCCCATGTACCAGCCTCGCGGAACTTGAATACTTGGCTTGGAGTAGCGCTAACAGTAGCGGTGTAAACACCATTTGCTAATGTCATTACAGAACCAGTCCAACCATCGAAAGAACCGATGATATCCACACCAGCTGCTGGAGCACCTGCAGGAGCGGTCAAAGAAACAGCTACTTCATAAGCCTCTTCAGGAGCTGCACAACGAGCCCAACGCAAGTCAGCTTCGCGAACATCGAATGTGATCTCAGCCTCAGTACCTGTAAGTTGGTTGTCACCAGATACACCTGGATAACGAACCCATACATCGTCAACGAGTTTTTGGAGGTATGACTCATCGCTCCAAGCTGGTTCAGCAGCGATTGTACCATCAGCACCCATCAAACCGCTAACTACTTGGTACTCCATACCTTCAGCACACTTGAAGTTGTAGTAGTAAACAGGAGCGCCTAACTCTTGAGTTTTCTCTACATTTACTTGCATTTGTTGGAAGCCCCAGTCTGTCATAGAACCGATGAGGTAAGGAACTGCGAAACCTTCGCAACCATCGCTGATAACAGTGATAGTGTAGTTGTGATAAACAGCAGTACATGGGTTACCACCCTTCAATGCGTCGATTGTGAATACGTTTGGTGCATCTTTTGTGTAGTGAATAAGGTCGATCTCACCTGCGTAAGCACCAGAAACGATTTCTACACCACCACGAATCTTGGTAGCAGCACCAACTTGGTATTGCCAGTTGAATACACCGTTTTGATCCAAAACAACTGGTTTTCCTTGAATACCTTTGTCTTGGAAGTCTGCAGCAGTCTCATCATCAACTGCAACTACATACCATCCGTCATAACCTTCTACAGCCTCGAACTTAGCCAATGTGTTTACATCGGTAATCCAGCCGTCAGATGCGTCTCTGTTGTAAGTACCAACAAAAACAACATCGCTACATGCCATCTCTGCAGGAACAAAGATACATACGCAAAGTTGACCTGCCTCGTAGTAGTTTTGAAGCACTGCGTCAGAAGGAACTACGTCCTTAGCAGCGAACATGCTAACGCTCATAAGCGCAGCTGCTAAAAAAGCATAAATTTTCTTCATAATTTTAAATGAATTTAAAAGTTAATAATTGATTGTAATAATGAATATATTGTTGATTCATTTATTTTCTATTAATAAGCATATCCGTCACCACCTTGTGCAGCGTAGATATTCTCTGGATCTCCTTCTACATCCGTTTTGTAGTTTGGATTAGCACGCTTATCTTCTGATGGTACTGGGAACCAGTTCATATACTCTGGTGTGCCAGGAACAAAGAATTGTTGTCCATCAGGTTTGCCCATACGTCCTTCCCAGTGATAGCGATACATATCAGAGTCAGGTCCGAAGAATCGTCCAAAGCGGATAAGGTCAAAGCGGCGGCGTCCCTCATAGTAGAACTCGCGGCTCCACTCATCGAGCAATGTTTTTTCGTCTATAGAAGCGAGTGGGAATGCGTTTGCGCGTGCACGGATAGTATTATTGATGATTGCGAGCGCACCTGCCTTATCACCCAGACGGAAGAGTGCTTCTGCTTGGATCATGTATGCCTCTGCTAAACGAAGCAAAGGAATATCTGTGTCAGGCCAGCTTGTATTTTGTGGAACAGAGAGCTTAGGCAATTTAGCAGACGAATACACACCTGTAAACTTAAGTCCTGCCCAAGAGTCAAATAGATATTTGGTGTCACCGAGTTCTTGATTTCCCTTTAATGTAAAGGTATAACCTGTATTGAGTCCATCAGAGCACAAGATAGCACGATCATCTTTTAATTGCGTAGGCATTTCGAACTCGTCATATACCATATCCATTGCTGTAGCGCGATCGATACCCATAGGTTCGATGAACTTATCTACCATTGTAGGTGAAGTACGCATAGAGTGCCATTCTGCAGTGATACCCCATGGGTTCATACCAGGGTTACGCTGTGCACAGATAAGCATTGTAGAAGCTGCATAACTTTGCGCATACACACCATCTTGGTATATTTGGAAGAGAGATTCCTTCATTACTTCATCACGGTGGTTATCACCCATGAAGAGCTGCTGGTAAGCGCTGTAAACGAAGTTAGAATCCGTTACGATTTTTTGTGTTACGAGTGAGTGCTGTGGGTTTTCTGTGATAACCGCAGTAGCTGCATCGTATGCTTTCTGCCATGTTTTGCCTGATTGCCAATCCTTATTATATTTATTATATACATCGGCATTGAGGTACACACGGGCTAAGAGCAATTGTGCAGCGGCTTTACCTACGCGGTATTTCTCTACGCGTTGTGCTGGGAGCAAAGTGATCACATCTTGCAATTCTTTCACGAGCCACTCATATATTTCGTGGCGTGGATAGAAGTGTGGGAATTCGCTTGACTCAGTAGTTACGAGTGGCGCATAGAGGTACATATCCATGAGGTAGAAGTAGTGCAATGCACGGATGAAACGTACTTCTGCGAGACGATTTTGGTATTCCTCTGTTTCGCCAGATGCGTAGGTGAGGTAGTGGTTACAATACTTGATATTGAGGTTCAAACGGGTATAGATAGCACGAATCATGGTGTTGGTACCTATCCAGTTTGTTTGGTTCATTTGCTTAGCCTCTGCATCGTCCCAAATCCACCAAGCCTCATCTGTAGTCAACTCGTTACAATACCAGATAGTACGATAGAATCCAGAGGTACCTGCGTCAATATCCTCCACATCTGAGTCGCTACCTGCGTCTGCTTGTCCGATGAGTGCCAAGCAAGCATAGCACTTAGTGAACATACGATCCTGATTAAAAGAAGTAGAAGAGTCAGGATCAAGAGGTTTTGTATTAAGGTTATGGACACAAGCAGTTAAGCTAACCACAGCCATAACAAAAACCGCTATTTTCAAAAACTTATTCATATGATGTAATTATTAGTTTAGTGTTAATGATAGATTAGAATTGCAAGTTAATACCCAATACGGTAGTCATAGAGCGTGGGTAGATTGAGTTATCAATACCGCCCATACCGATTTCAGGGTCGAGACCTGAGTATTTGGTGATGACGAATGGGTTAGATACTGTGCAGTATGCACGACCAGAGATTTTATTCTTAGAGAAAGAGTATCCGAGTGTGATGTTATCACAGCGCAAGAATGAAGCATTCTCCAAGAAGCGGTCTGTAATATCGTATTCTGCATTACCGATGATGTTTTTACCACTCTCATCGTAGATAGTCATATTATAATTATCTACATAATAGGTATTAAATACATCTACAGGGAGGTTCTTGTAGTATCCATCGCGTGCTAAGTTACCGATAGCCACATTCTGGAGGCGAGTAGCAATCACGTTATTGAATACATAGTTGCCAATATTAGCGCGGAAAGAAAGACCGAGGTCGAAGTTATAGAATTGGAATTTCGTCTGGAATCCCATGGTAACTGGAGCAACAGGGCTACAATTTTTAAATACCTTATCGGTTTCATCAATCTTGCCGTATCCTTCTTCTCCTTCTGCTTGTTGGTCCTTGATATACCAGTATTGTGAACCATCTTCGCGGGTAGCTTTACCTGCCTCATACATGTAGAATGTATTGGTAGCATAACCTACTGCAAATTTGGTAATAGACTTACCGGTCAAACCTGCACCTGCGTAGCCATTACCATCAATCATGGTTTCCTCACCATTGATCTTGGTAATCTTATTTTGGTTCCAAGTTACATTATAGCCGAGATCCCATTTGAATCGTTTGCCAAGGTCGATAGCCACAGCATTGATAGAGAACTCAACACCTTGGTTTTGGAGTGAACCAACATTAGACATCACGCGTTTGCGGAAGTTGGTACCCATAGCCACATTGACATTATTGAGCAAGTCGGTAGTATTACGGAAGTAGTAATCCAACGAACCTGAGATACGGTTGTTGAGGAATGCGAAGTCGATACCTGCGTTGTAGGTAGTAGTTTTCTCCCAAGTTAACTTATCATTGAATGCATTTGGGCGATCTGAGATGAAGAGGATATTACCTTCTGCGTCTCTAACTATTTCTACGATATTTGCATTGAGGTCCTCTGTAGCGTAGTTATCACCTCCGACAGGATAGTATGATGTATGTCCTGTTGTTTGGCTATAAGTAGGCATGTATGAGTAGTCACCGATACCATCTTGCTGACCCGTGATACCATAACCAAGACGTAGCTTGAGGTCATCAATTTCGTTCACATCTTTGAGGAAGGTCTCTTTAATCTTCCATCCGAGTGCTACAGATGGGAATAGTCCCCAACGGTGGTCTGGTGAGAAGCGGCTTGATCCGTCCGCACGGAGAGTAGCGGTGATCATCAATTGGTTCCAACCGATATAATTGAGTCGTCCGAAGAATGAAACGAGGTAGTTTTCACCGATACCGTCTGCTTCGAAGGCATTAGCAGGTCCGCCAGGAACGCCTGTTGTTCCTTGATAAGTAGAAGGATATATTCCGTTACCCCAACTCAGGTATTCATTATAGAAGTGCTGCCACTCATAACCTGCCATGATATCGAAGTGCTGTTGTTCTTCCTCCCAATCGTGCGCATATTGTGCGTAGCAGTTGAATTGTAGGTTGTATTTCATTTTTTGCTCTTCACCGTACCATCCTGTGTAGTGGTTTGCAGTACCGAACATGCTGTTATTATTCACAGACTTACCGAATGAGTAGTCTGCACCAAAGTTAGCATGAAGGATGAGGTCCTCAAATCCATGTACCTTATAGGTAGCCTCTAAGTTACCTACGAACTGACCTGCATCTGAAGTATTTGATTGGTGTGCCAATTGTGCAAGTGGGTTAGCACCTGACTTAAGGCTATACATCCAGTTAGGATCCAAGAATGGACCATTTGCATTTGAAGAGGTACCTAATGGTTGGAAGAATCCATCCCAGTGGGTATCTAACTCCTCTTTGGTAATATAGTAGTTCTTACCATCTGTTACACCTGCAGATATTTGCTCTCCGTAGATGTTTGTGAGGTCTCCAGAAGAGTAGATTGGTTGTGTAGGGTCCTTATCCAAATACGCGCCCGCGATGCCTGGTTCGTAATCATTATGGATATACATTCCCTTCGCATTGAAGTTGATAATCAAGTGATTATCGAGGAATGAAGGATTGAGGTTGAGTGAAGCAGTCACACGTTGCATTTGTGAACCCTTAACAGCACCATTATTGAGTGTATACCCCACAGAAGCGCGGTAAGGCATGTCCACTACATTATTCTTCACACCACCCATGAGAGAGATATTGTGGTCGGTAGAGATAGCGGTGCGATAGATTTGGTCGAACCAATCTACATTATCATTCATGAGGTAATAGTTAGCCTTAGCAGACTGACCAGCACCTGTAGCGTATGCGCGTAATTCGTCACCAGTGAGGACATCGAGGTGCTTGAGCACGCTACCGAATGACACATTGGCATCGTATGTAACTTTCATTTTCTGTCCTGCTTTACCTTTCTTGGTGGTAATGATGATGACACCATTGGATGCGCGTGAACCGTAGATAGCAGTTGCAGACGCATCTTTGAGGACTGTAAATGTCTCAATATCAGCAGGGTTTACTAATGAGAGCGGGTTAGACACACCTTGGATACCATTGTTATCCATAGCGAGTCCGTCGATGACGATAAGTGGGTCGTTAGAAGCGTTAAGAGATGATCCACCACGGATACGGATGGTAGCTCCTTCACCTGGTTTACCACCGCTTGTAGCGATGTTCACACCGGCGATTTTACCTTGGATCATGTCTTGTGCAGTAGTTTGCAAACCTTTATTCATATCATCTGGTTTGATCGCTGTTACAGAACCAGTTGCGTCGTTTTTCTTCACAACACCGTAACCAACGACAACGACTTCTTCAAGAAGCTCAGAGTCCTCTCCGAGTCGCACCACCATATTTTGTGCAGCGGTTAACTCTTGTGTTTTATAACCCATGTATGAGATGGCCAATTTTGCTCCTGGTTTTACCATGAGTGTAAAATTACCATCAAAATCGGTAATGGTACCATTTGTAGTACCTATTTCGAGTACTGACGCACCGATAATAGCTTCGCCATTTGCAGCATCAGTAACAGTTCCGTTCACAACATTTTGTGCAAAAGCAGCTACAGAGCCTAGCATCAGCAACAAAGCGAGCGAGAAAGAACGAAATATATTGAAATTATTCTTTTTCATTGTTCTAATGATTTAACTAATTGATTTTACAGATTAAGGTTGTACTGGATGCTTGTATGTTACTCCACCGAGGAGGAACTCAGCTGCTTTTCCTGCTTCGTCCAGTTTGTATTTAGAGATGCTTAAATTAGCTCCTTCTACACCAGCAGTAGTGCTTTGAAGCATAATTGTAAACTTAGCATCAGAAGAAACATCTGTGAAGAACCAATTAAAATCGTATTCAGTTACTTTTTCGCTGATGATTGTCTCTACTCTTGTTTCGCGATCAAACTCAGAGCGGACGCTCTTCATATACATATGTCCAGTATTGGCAAATGTGATAGGATCGCGTTTGAGTTCAAAGCGATAGTAGCAAGATGTATCTGCGCTAACAGTATCCATTTTTCCACTAAAGATTTTGATTGTATCACGAAGGAAAGTCATTGGTGGAATGAAAGTTACTTTAATAGAGTCCACAAATACGCTATCTAATACAAATTCATCTCTGAATGTACCTTCCCATTCGTTATTAGGGAATGAAGCGATAACCTTTTCCCATTTCTCTACGCGAGCGAGCACATCCATTCCTTCGCCTCCGATGATTTTGCCATCAGGTGTATGGAAGGCATTTCCAATATACCACAAGGTATATGGGTCAGCTGCAGGAGGAGTGACATAAATAGAGAAAGAGTTGTTAGCAGGTCCCCACTCACCATACTCGTAGGTAAGTGTGTCCACATTTTTCGGTTGGTTAACCCCATGACCGAAAGCGATGGTACGATAGGCTAAACGGTTGTCATCAACTCCACCGAGAAACTCGTACTCGTAGATAGTGAGGGCGAGCGTAGTGCTGTCAAATTGCACAAGGCTTCGAGCCGATTTGTGCATGCTCTGCTTCACCATGTCTGTGCACACTTCTGTAACATTTGATGGCTGCTCACACGAAGTAAGAGCAAGCGCAGCAATAGCTACAGCGATGACACTTAGTAGTAAATTGTTTTTCATAAAAGATAAATTTGTTATTTTAAAGTTATTATTTGGATTATTATTTTTTTCCTTCTTTAATCAAGAACACAGATGCTGCGCCGAGGACGAGCAATACGCCTGCTACGACGAGCATACCTGCTTGCACATGTGCGCACATATATTTAAGGAGTACTCCACCGCACAAAGCTGCGATAATCTGCGGCAAGCAGATAGTGCAGTTGAAGAGACCCAAGTAGTATCCCATATTGTCACCCTTGAGGGAGTTGGTTAGTATAGTGAAAGGCAATGCGAGCATAGCCGCCCATGCAGCGCCGATAAGTGCATAACTGAGCCAGAGAATATATGGGTCGGTGACATAGAAAATAGAGATAAATCCGATAGCACCTACGATGAGAGAGATTGCATAGGCTCCCTTATTGCCACACCAATGCTCTAACTTAGGCAATAGCGCAGCCCAGATGAGTGAGCCAACTGCTTGAATAGCAAAGCAAACGCCCACCCAGTTACCTGCTGTTTGGAAAGCTGCGTCGGCTGCATTTCCTGTTGTCCAACCGAAGCAGTTCTCAGCGATAGCTCCATTGGAATAGGTCCACATATACATGAATGCCGCCCAGCAGAAGAACTGCACGAGGCCTACTGTCCAGAAAGTAGAAGGTGCATTGATAAGGAGTTTGATAAATCCAGCTTCCTCTTTCTTCTCCTCTTTCTTCTCCTCCAAGCCATGGAACTCTGCATACTCTTGTGGATTCAATTCCTTAACTGTCACAAAAGTATATAATGAGCAGAGAATGAGTATTAAAGCACCGATATAGAAAGACCATTTCACCGAATCAGGCACTACGCCCTCTGGCGCTGTATTGGCAATACCGATCCATGTAAAAAAGATTGGGAAGATATATCCCACGAGCGAGCCTGCATTGCAGAGGAATGATTGAATAGCATAGGCTGTACCTTTTTGCTCCTCATTCACCATATCGCCCACCATCATCTTGAATGGCTGCATAGCGATGTTAATGGATGTATCCAGGAACATAAGCGAGAACAATCCGAACCACATGGCTGCGTTCAAGCCAAGGAAGAGGGACTGCGTGAAGGTGAAGTTGCCTGCATTAGGCAAGAGCAGCATGACAGCCACGGCGATGAGTGCGCCAACAAGCAAATACGGTTTGCGGCGACCGAGGCGATTCCAAGTCTTATCTGAATACTTGCCAACAATAGGCTGCACGATCATTCCCATCAATGGTGGGAGAATCCAAAAGAAACTAAGTGTGTGAGGGTCAGCTCCTAATGTAGCGAAGATACGAGAGATATTCGCGCTCTGTAGTGCATACGCAATCTGCACACCGAAGAAGCCGAAACTAAGGTTGAATAACTGCGCAAAAGACAAATTTCGTTTTTGCATGGTATTTTATTTTATCGTGTTTAACATTCGTATGCGTACACTCGCACGCACATATGGTCAAAATTCGGCGACAAAGGTACTACTTTTTTTTAAATCATGCAAATATTAGCGATATTTTTTTCTTTTTTTAATAAAATTTGGCGGTTTTTGGAGGTTGTAATTAGAAACAACGAATCCAGAATTTAGTTTTAAAACAAAAATAAAGAAAACAAAATAAAAATATAAAAAACATTTTAATGGTAATCAAAAACGACGAACCCACCACCGCTATGCTTTCAGCCCACGCGGCTTCGAGCGTAAACAACTAATCCGCATTTTATGCGAGCATAAATGCGCCTTAATTTTTACTCTCGTCGCAGACGATTTAACAAATCGCTGC
>JAXJUN010000005.1:0-174831 GCA_036309065.1 Paludibacteraceae bacterium
TCTTTTTAAATAGTAAACCTCTTTAGGCTCTCAGTCAACCTTTTCAGGTATTAAATCAACCCTTTTAGGTATCGAGTCAAAAGTTTACGATTTTTAAGATTCCATCTCAGTTATCGAGTCAACCTTTTTCAGTTTTAGTCACTTCAAAGGGCGCGATTACGCGTCGGTCATCTCTCGGTCTTCTCTCGGTCTTCTCTCGGTGAGAGGGAGCACCCTAAAACTAAGTTACCACTACACTAATAAAGAACGCGCGTACATATACGCGCGTTCTTTTTATATCTCCGAGAGACAAATGCTTATCCACCGAAATTATCGAAGCGGATGTCCTCGTCATCTACACCCAGTGAGTGGAGTAGGTCGAGAACGGTCTTAGCCATCATAGGAGGACCGCAGAGGTAGTACTCAATATCTTCTGGAGCATCATGCTGCTTGAGATAAGTGTCGCCCATCACAGGAGCAATGAAACCTGCGGTATATTTGATTCCTAATCCGTCTGCCTTTGGATCTGGACGGTCCAATGCTAAGTGGAAATGGAAATTAGGGAACTCTTTCTCCAATGCGAGGAAATCCTCCAAGAAGAATACCTCATCAATTGCACGCGCACCATAGAAATAATGCATCTCGCGGTCACGACATTGACGAGTTTTGAGCATATGCATAATCTGTGCACGCAATGGAGCCATACCGGCACCACCACCTACCCAAATCATCTCTTTCTTGCTGTCATAAACAGGACGGAACTCGCCATAAGGACCACTCATGCGTACCTTATCACCTGGTTTGAGTGAGAAGATATAAGTAGATGCAATACCACATGGTACATCCATAAACTCAGGACCATTAGGACATTGCTCTTTTGGTTTGAATGGTGGAGTAGCGATACGCACTGTCAATGTGATGATATCACCCTCGTCTGGGTAGTTAGCCATAGAGTAAGCACGCACAGTAGCCTCCGTGTTCTTTTGCTTCAAACCAAAGAGACCGAAGTTCTTCCATGCAGGCAAGTACAGGTCGCCGATAAGTTCCTTATCCATATCGCGGTCGTAGTCGATATCATACTCAGGAATGATAATCTGTGCATACGATCCCGGTTCGAAGTCCATGTGCTCGCCTGGAGGCAATTGCACTTTGAACTCCTTGATGAAAGTAGCCACATTCTTATTGCTAATCACCTCGCACTCCCATTCTTTAACACCGAGTACGGCTTCGTCCACCTTCATGGTGATATCTTCTTTCACTTTGACTTGGCATCCTAAGCGCCAACCCTCTTTCTGTTGCTTACGGCTGAAGTGTACAGTCTCGGTAGGAAGGATTTCTCCGCCACCGCTTGTTACTTGACATTTGCACTGTCCGCATGAACCCTTACCACCGCATGCGGAAGGTAAGTGTACGCCTGCTTCACCGAGTTGGTTGAGCAATGTGCCACCTGCAGGGATATCATACTCTTTATCGCCGTTGATTGTTACTTTTACATTGCCCGATGAAACGAGGAAACGCTTTGCCACGAGCAAGATAATAACCAATAGGAGAATAACGGTCAAGAACACTCCTACTGCGTAAAGAATTGCTAAAATATTCATGTCTATATCCTCCTTTTTAAATTTCAAGACCACTGAAGCACATGAATGCCATCGCCATCAATCCTACAACGATAAAGGTGATACCCAATCCTTGTAGTGGTTTTGGTACATCATTATACTCCATTTTTTCACGGATACCAGCCAAACATACGATAGCCAAGAACCATCCAATACCAGAACCCAATGCATACATCACTGCGTCACCGATAGAGGTGATAGCTTTAGGATCTACCGCAGGCAAACCGATACGCTGCTGCATGAAGAGTGAACCACCCATGATGGCGCAGTTAACGGCAATAAGCGGTAAGAAAATACCCAGGCTTGCATAGAGTGATGGACTGTATTTCTCTACTACCATCTCCACCAACTGCACGATAGCAGCGATAACGGCGATGAAGAGGATGAAACTCAAATAACCTAAGTTGAGTGGATCCAGTACCATCGTTTGCAAGAGGTAGTTAACTGGCAATGTGATGAGCAGCACAAAGGTAACTGCTACACCCAAACCGGCACTTGTCTTCACATTCTTAGATACAGCTAAGTATGAGCACATACCCAAGAAGTATGCGAAGATCATATTGTCAGCAAAAATGCTGCGTACAAATAAACTAATTGCGTGTTCCATTACTTAGCCTCCTTATCATTATAGGCACGGTGTGCCCAGATTATACATCCTACTAAGATAAGCGCCATGGCAGGCATGAGCATCATACCGCAGTTCTCATATCCAGCAGCGTAGAAAGACTCAGGGATAACCTGGAATCCTAATAACTGACCCGAACCGAGCAACTCGCGAATGAATGCCACAATCACCAAGATGATGGCGTAACCAAAACCGTTGCCCAGACCATCTAGGAATGAATCCCATACATTATTGGTCATAGCAAAAGCCTCCAAGCGTCCCATGAGAATACAGTTGGTGATGATGAGTCCGATATATACACTCAATTGCATTGCCACATCGTAGGCAAACGCTTTGAGCACTTCGCTCACGAGCGTAACCAAGGCAGCTACTACCACCAATTGCACGATAATACGAATACGCATAGGGATAGATTTGCGAATGAGTGATACAATCACATTCGCCATTGCAACGATGATTGTTACGGCTATACCCATCACCAATGCAGGTTTGAGTTGAACCGTTACAGCGAGTGCAGAGCAGATACCCAACACTTGTACAACCACAGGGTTGTTAATATTAAGAGGACCAAGTAAGGTCTCTTTTGTTTTCTGACTTAACATAGCTTATTCCTCCTCTGTATTAATAGGTTCAACATCCTCATTTAAGAAAGCCGCGTATTCGGATAAGTTGGTGGCAATCATCTTATGCACACCATCGCATGTGATGGTTGCACCTGAGATAGCATCCACTTGCTCTTGTCCTTCTGCTTTCTTACCATTCTTTAGTACAGCTACAGATACTACCTCGCCAGCATTATTGCGGATGTGCTTACCTTCGAATTGCTCGCGGAAAGGCATCTCTACAATCTTTGCACCCAGACCAGGAGTCTCGCTGGCGTGGTTGAAGTTAACGCCGTAGATAGTGTTCTTGTCTGCATCTAATGCGAGGTAACCACCAATGCCACCCCAAAGACCTTTACCACTTAATGTCAATACATATTTAGTAGCACCATTGAGGTTGGCTACATATACTTCTTGCTTGTCATAAGTGAGTGTGTCGTTTACGAGTGCCATGTAGATATCAGCAGGATTGCCTGTACTGTAATCTATTTTCAACGCGCCTAATATTTGTTTCTGTTTGTCCAATAGGATGTTTGCTTCTTGGCGTGGAGAGAGCACTTGGCTTACCAATGCGAGCAATACTGCTACGATAACTACCAAAATAGTTGAATATACGATAGTGTAGGTATTGCTATTGGTGTCGATACCTTTCTTCTTCTCTTCTACAAAAACACCCGATTGCATACATTGAGGACAAACTTCTGGCGCTGCGTCTCCGATGTGCACATAGCCACATACGGAACATACAAATTTCTTCTGTGCCATAATGATTAAATGTTAGAGCGTTTGAGTCGTTTGTTAATATTGGCTTGTACTACGCACCAGTCGATGAGTGGAGCAAAAGCGTTCATGAGCAATATAGCGAGCATCATACCTTCTGGATAACCAGGGTTGAGCACACGCACCAATACTGCTACGAGACCGATAAGGAATCCATAGATCCACTTACCACACTCAGTGCGAGCAGAGGTAACAGGGTCGGTAGCCATGAAGACTGCGCCAAAAGCGAAACCACCGCTTACCAAGTGCATATACCATGGGTATTGCGCTGCGAGGTTGTCGGTTGCACCAAACTGGTTGAAGAGCCATGCGGTCAAACCGCCACCTACGAAGATGCTCAGCATCGTTTTCCAACTTGCTACGCCTGTCATGATAAGCAAGATGCCGCCTAAAAGGATTGCCCAGCAGCAAGTCTCACCGATAGAACCTGGTACCAAACC
The DNA here is from genome assembly GCA_036309065.1 of Paludibacteraceae bacterium. Lineage (GTDB taxonomy): Bacteria > Bacteroidota > Bacteroidia > Bacteroidales > Paludibacteraceae > Colicola. The sequence goes on from JAXJUN010000005.1 coordinate 4,046, forward strand.
ATTGAACATATCCCAGAAACCCAGTTCGACAGCAGAACCCGTAGCCATCTGAGTGAGTGGGGTAGCGCCAGAGAAACCATCTACTAACGCGTGACCGCCATCCCAACCCCAAGTGCCCTCGGTGCGGATGAACATTGCATCGCCTGTCATGTAAGTAGGATAAGCAAAGAAAAGGAACGCACGCGCGATAAGGGCTACATTGAAAATATTATAACCCGTACCACCAAAGACCTCCTTTGCGAAGATAACCGCAAAAGCAGTGGCTACAGCCACCATCCAAAGCGGAGTATTGATTGGCACAATCAGAGGAATAATAAATCCAGTTACAAGGAATCCCTCTGCTACCTCTTCACGCTTAATCTGTGCTACAACGAACTCTATTCCTAAACCAACTGCATAACTAACCACGATATATGGCAGCACAGCCAAGAGTCCAAAACCAAATGCTTTCCAGAACAATCCCATTGTCAAACCAGTAGCCAATTGACCCGTAGCCAATAAGTGCTGATAACCCACATTGAACATACCAAAGAGCAGCGCAGGCACTAATGCCAACACCACCAAAATCATAGTACGCTTGCTGTCACTACCATCGTGAATCTGCGCACCTACACGCTTGGCTGTTGTATCTGGGGTGAAGAGGAAAGTATCGAAAGCATCATAGAAACTGGAGAGTTTAGACAACTTGCCACCCTCCTCGAAGTTCTTGCCGAACTTCTTCCATAATTGATAGAACTTTTTCATCACTCAATCTCCTTTTTTAAGTTATCCAATGCTTGACGCACGATAGCCTGTAATGGCATCTTGCTCGTACATACATACTCGCAGAGCGCGAAATCTTCAGGAGCCACCTCGTAAGCACCTAAGGCTTCCATCTGGTCAATATTACCAGCAATCATCGCCTTAATTAAGTACTCAGGATAGATATCCATTGGGAATACCTTGTCGTACTCGCCGCTCACGATAATAGCACGGCGACCACCCTTCATGCGCGCATCCCATTGGTATTGCTTTGGACCAAAGAGCCAACGAGTAATGCAGTTATCTAATAAGATGGCTGGGTCAGTCTTACCTGCATTGAACGCAGAGAAACGAGGGATAATCCATCCCATAAACTCGTGCTTGTCATCGCCTTCTGCCAATACGGTGAACTGATTATCATAGATAGAGATCGTCTCGTCCATGTTTACCTGATGTCCGCTCAATACATTACCCGCTACGATGCGTGCGGCAACGCCTACCTGCACATTACTGCGCAGAATAGCGCTTACTGGCATACCAGGGAGTACATTGTAGTACTGACGGCCATATGCTAAAGGACCTGTTAACGCCACTTTCTTCTGCATATCAACGATACCCTTCTGGAAGAAACGACCGATAAGTGCTACATCCTGAATATTGATGCAGTAAATAGTGTCGCCCTTCGCCATCGGACATACATGGTTGATTTGTACACCCACATTACCTGCTGGGTGTGCACCACTTACTTCGTACAATGTACAGTCTTTCAGTTCTTTGAACTCAGGCGTTTTGCAACCTGCTTGCAATCCTACATACACAGGAGCCATTTGGCTGAGTGCGGTGATAGCTGCTTGCAGCGTAGGCAATTGACCTTTTAAGACATACGCATAGTCCGGAGCTACAGGAGCGGTGTCGAACGATGAAATGAAAATAGCGCGAGGAGCCTTTGATGGCATGGCGATGCAGTCATAAGGACGCTGCTTGATGAGAGCCCACAAACCGCTCTTGAGCAGCAAGGACTTCACCTCTTCGCCACCAGCATACTGTGTACTGAATTCCTCGTATTTGATCTGAGCATCCGCTTGGATGTCAATAGACATTATCTTGCGTCTCTCACCACGAACGATGGCTTTCACCACGCCCGAAACAGGAGACGTAAATAACATCTGATCAAACAGTTTGTCGTAGAAAAGCGGAGTACCCGCCTTCACAACATCGCCCTCCTTAACCAATAACTTGGGCGTAATACCAACAAAATGGCTGGGCACAATACGAAAAACCTCAGGACGGCAAACACTTCCTAATGCCGCTGCTGCTGGTCCCTCGAATGGGATGTCCAAACCATGTTTCAGTTTGATTTGTTGCATGTTAGTGAATGATTTAATATATTAATAATGTTTGTGATTTTTAGTCAACACTATCTAGTACGCATATGCGCGCACTAAATAGGCCGCAAAGGTACAAAAATATTTTCATATACGCAAACTCAAATAGCATAAAATGCTAAAAAATATAAAATTGCCAACTAAACAACAAAAAAAAACTCTACCTATTGGTAGAATAAATAAAAATGCGTACCTTTGTATGCGTTTTATGTGCCAAATGGAATGAAGACACTGCTATTATCCATACTATCGCTTGTGATGACTTGGACGGTGGAAACGAAATCCACTGTGAAGGGTTCTGGTGATGTGCCTGTTGTGGTGACGGCTGACTATGCGTGCTCATACCAAAAAGGCACCGTGCGAAGTGGTGACAATGCTACCCTCACGCTTGTGGGATTGAATGGTATAGTGGTGGAGCGAATAGAGATGTATATGCGCTCTAATAAATCAGCAGGAGCGGGCGTTATCTCTGTCTATACCGATGGTGCGCGCATAGCGCAAAAAGAAGGTAGTCTGCGCGATTGGATAGGCAAATACGATAATAGTGCTTTTCATCCCATAGAGGTGTTTGTGGGGCAGCAGCGAATACAGGATTCGTTGGTCATCAATCTTCATGGCACCACTAATTCGCTCTATGTGGAGAAATATGTTATCACCTACCAGCAAGCGCCTACCTACACCCTCATGCTTATGGAGGGGGACGGTGTATATACGGTTTTGACAGAACCTACAGGCGGGGCGGGAGTGCTCCTTCCTTCTTGTCCAAATAAGGACGAATGGCAGTTCGTGGGATGGACGGATACTCCATTTTGGAATATCTCTTCTTTGTCAGGAAACATATACCCTCCCCAAACAACGATAGTCCTCACAGAGGATGTATCCTTATGGGCCGTTTGGCGTTATATGCCGCACCCAGAGGAGATGTATATGGCAGAAATGCAGTCGGGCGATTATATCTATGCCAATACCGATAATCAATCGGCCATTACAGGCGTAGTGGAGAATGGCATGATGCAGCAAGCGCTTGTTAATCCTTTGGATTCAAACCAGATGTACCATGTTGATTTTGACCCATCTGCGCAAACAGCCACTATTCAGCATCTGCTTACAGACCAATACATAGGTTGTGAGGCTACAACACTCGTGGCGAAACCCACCCATTGGATGGTTTGCCAGAATGGTATCCACACGGCTTTTTACACCATCCATAATGGGCGCAAGTATGTGTTATGGCCGAATAGAATAGACGAGGAGTCTGGTTTGCGATATGCGGGATTGTTGATTACAAATGATGTCACGAAAACACCTACCGCGCTAATCAAACCGCAATCGCCAAACGAGCAGATATATACATGCTACCCAGGTCATGATATGCATCTGGAGCAAAACCCCACTCATACCCATGAGATAATAGTGCCATTTGGAATATACGAAATACATATCATACGCGGCGAGAAATACATCCGCCTGCGCCAATAAAACCCATACGAATATGAGAAAAATACTATTTATACTATCCACCTTGCTCACCACATCGCTTTGTGCCTCTGTGCTTCAACCTATTTTATCGGGTGATTTTGCACCACTCACTTTGTCTGTGCAAGAGCAAGATAGCATCCTCAATACTGCTTCAGAACCAGGTCGTTACGCCTTGGAATATGAGAATGCGGAGCAGCTCTTCCGCCATTCTTTTGTGGCAGACTGGTATATTGTGGATAAGACGCGCAATACTCGCAAACTACTCGGCGCTGCGCTCAATCTGGGCAAAGTGCGCGATGCAGTACTTAGTCCTAATGGCCGATATATAGCCTTTGCGAAGGATAACAACCTCTATATCCACAAACTCGATTTCGGTACCGAAGTGGCAGTGACCAAGGATGCTAATCCAGGCATCATCAATGGTATAGCAGACTGGTTGTACGAAGAGGAATTTGGTATCACCACACTCTTTGCTTGGTCGCCTGACTCGAAGCAACTGGCTTTTATTCGCCTCGATGAGACACAAGTGCCTTCGTTTGAATGGCAGACCTTCTTGGGCAATGCCGTAAAGGAGAATAATTCCACCTATCCGCAATATCCATCCTCTGCTTCTTTGCGCTATCCTAAAGCGGGTTGCGCCAATGCCAAGGCTTCCGTATGCGTCTATGATGTGGCCACAAAGGCTATCGTCACTATGCAGGTGAATAAGAACCAAGAAGACCTCTATTTTCCACGGATGCGATGGGCAGCAGAGACATTGCTCGTCATGCGACTCAATAGAGACCAGACGAAAATGGAAATACTATCGTGCAATGCCAAATCCACCGTTGTACATCCGCTCTATAAGGAGGAATCTAAGAAATACTTCATCGATTATGCACTCTTTGACCAATGGTTGTGGTTGGCAGACGGCTCGTTCGTGGTGCTACATGAGCAAGATGGATGGCGCCGAGCATATCTCTATTCGGCACAAGGAATACAGCAGAAAGTGCTCACGCCAGACCAGATAGATGTTACTGCATTGTATGGAGTGAACGAGAGCGCACAGTTGCTCTATTATCAAGCAGCACCTACACCTTCTACACGCCAGGTGTATGCCGTTTCTATCAAATCCGCCACTGCGCAGCAATGCGATACACCCACACCGCTCACTACGGGCGAAGGCACCCACACCGCGCGCTTCTCAAAGGACTATAAGCGGATGATCGATTGCTTCCAATCATTCGATACTCCCAATACCTATACCCTCTATACTGTCTCGAAGCGAAAAGCCACTCGTCTCGAGTCAATCCTAGACAATAACGCTATCAAACAGCAATGGGAAGCATATCAATTGGTAGAACCCGAACTGCTCACCATCCCTAATGCCAATGGTCAGATGCTTGAAGCTATGTTGCTTCGTCCAAAGCAAACCAATACAGCGGATAAATATCCACTCGTGGTAATGCATTATTCGGGTCCGCAAAGCCAACGAGTGCTCAATAGATGGCGCAAGCGCTTTGAGTATGCTTTGGCAGAAGAAGGATACATGGTGCTTATCGTCGATACACGCGGCACAGACTGCAAAGGTCGCGCGTGGCGTAATGAGACATATATGAACCTCGGCATCAAAGAGGCACAGGACCTTATCGCTGCGGCTCAATGGGCAGCGCAGCAGTCCTATATAGACGCCAATCGTATGGCCATCATGGGATGGAGTTACGGCGGATACCAATCGCTCATGACAATGAGCACCAAGGGACATCCATACAAAGCATGCGTTGCTATCGCACCTGTCACCGATTGGAAATTATACGATAGTGCTTATACAGAGCGGTATATGCGTCGCCCACAAGTGAATGACTACGGCTATCAAAATGCATCCCTCATTCATCACGTGAATGATATATCAGGTAATATACTCATCATCCACGGCACAGCAGATGATAATGTGCATGTACAGCATGTGATGCAGTATTGTGATGCACTCGTAAAGGCTGACAAAGATTTTGAGATGCAGCTCTATACGGATGATAATCATTTCTTGCGCAATGGCAAGAATTATACCCATATGCACCGCAGAGTGCTCTCTTTCTTGCGTCAGCACCTACAATAGTTTATTAACCTTTAATAGTATATATTATGAGTTCAAAACAATCAAATTCACTTCGTATCATCACTATCATAGCGATGATGTTCCTTTATGCGATGATCGCTTTTGTTACTAACCTCGCTGCTCCTGTAGGTAAGATATGGGAACAGAGTTTTGAGGGCAACCATGCACAAGTAATGGGTATGTTAGGAAATATGATGAATTTCTTGGCCTATCTCATCATGGGTATCCCAGCTGGATTAATGCTCTCCAAGATTGGATATAAGAAAACAGCACTCATCGCTGTGGCTGTAGGTCTTTTAGGTGTGCTCGTGCAATGGCTCAGCGGAGAGACCGCTTCTTTTGTGGTGTACCTCATCGGCGCCTTCATCGCAGGTTTCTCTGTGTGCATGCTCAATACCGTTGTCAATCCTTTACTCACACTCATGGGTGGTGGAGGTAAGAAAGGTAATCAACTCAACCTTATCGGTGGCACCATCAACTCCCTCTCTGCATCACTCACACCTATGTTAGTAGGAGCACTCGTGGGCGCTTCAGTAGCAGGAAAAACCATCGCTGATGTAAATACCGTCCTTTATATAGCAATGGCAGTCTTTGCTGTCGTATTCATCATCCTCTATTTCACTCCTATTGCAGAACCCGAAGGTGCGGGACAAGATGTGGTCTATGAGCGCACTCCTTGGGCTTTCAAGCACTTCGTATTAGGCGCCGTGGCTATCTTCTTATATGTGGGAATAGAAGTGGGAATACCTGCTACACTCATCAGTTATCTCAAGGATTCACTGGGCTTTGGCGTGGCTGGATTCATTGCTGGATTATACTGGCTCTTGATGTTAGTAGGCCGTTTTGTGGGAAGCGCTATCGGTGGTAATGTATCTTCTAAGACCATGGTGGCTTCTGTTTCCGCTGCGGCTATCGTGCTCATCGTCGCTGCAATGATTCTTGGCGATACCATCACCATCCCATTCATCGGCGACTGGACCTTCGCCATTGTGAATATACCTATCGCTGCACTCTTGCTCGTACTCTGCGGATTATGCACATCTATCATGTGGGGATGCATCTTCAATCTGGCAGTAGAGGGACTCGGTAAATACACAGCCAAAGCATCAGGCATCTTCATGATGATGGTTGTGGGCGGTGGTATCGTACCGCTGATTCAGAGCGCAGTAGCAGGCCAATTCGGCGAGATGATTAGTTATATCGTTCCGCTCGTAGGCGTTATCTACATCCTCTATTATGCACTCGTTGGCTCAAAAAATGTGAATACAGATATCAAAATAGATTAATTCTTTAACCCTTATAATAATATGAAAAAATACACATTAGGTATCGATTTAGGTGGTACCGGAACAAAGTTCGGTTTAGTAAACGAAGAAGGAGAAGTATTGTGCAGCAATTCTATTCCTACCCAGCAGTATCCTAATATTGACGAGTACTGCGATGTACTATGCGAGGAAATGAAAAAACTCGTTGCAGCCCAAGATCTACAAATGTCAGACATCGTAGGTATCGGTTGTGGTGCTCCTAATGCCAATTTCTACACAGGATGTATCGAGCAAGCACCAAACTTGCCATGGAAAGGTGTAGTGCCTTTTGCTAAACTCATTAGCGAGCGCATGGGCGTTAAATGTACTATCACCAATGATGCAAATGCAGCAGCACAAGGAGAAATGATTTATGGTTCTGCACGCGGAATGAAGAATTTCATCGTCGTTACACTCGGCACAGGCGTGGGCTCTGGCATCGTTATCGATGGCAAACTCCTCTACGGACACGATGGTTTTGCAGGCGAACTGGGTCACTGCAAGATTGATCACTCACAGAGCGGTCGTCTATGCGGTTGCGGACAAAGAGGTTGTATCGAAGCATATGCTTCCGCCACAGGCGTGGCTCGCACAGCCAAAGAGATCATCACCTCTACTACACAAACAACACTCCTCCGCCAAGTGGCAGATATCGATAATATCACTTCAAAGGATGTGTATGATGCAGCAGAACAAGGTGATATCGTAGCCAAAGAGATCTTTGACTATACAGGTCGCCTCTTGGGACAAAAACTGGCGGACTATGTTCATTTCTCCAGCCCAGAAGCTATCATCCTCTTCGGTGGACTCACCAAGGCTGGCCATTGGATCATGGATCCAATCCGCGCTGCTATGGAGGAAAACCTCATGCCTATCTGGAAAGGAAAAATACCTGTTTCTATCTCTGTACTCAAAGACTCTGACGCTGCTATCTTAGGCGCATCATCTTTGGCTTGGTAAGAGAATAAAACCCATACGAAATGGTTTCAAACCCCTATTATCAGTTCAGTATGTGCTTCCAGCGATTATACCCATACGCTATCTTTCGCCTTCGGCAAAAAGAGCAAAGCAATGAGGTACACAAGGTGGCATATCTCACTTTTGATGACGGACCAATACCTGAGGTGACCCCTCGGGTATTGGACATCCTCAAGCAATATGGGGTTAAAGCCACTTTCTTTATGGTCGGAGAGAATATAGATAAATATCCGGATCTCTACCGCCGCGTTATTGCCGAAGGACATGCAGTCGGCAATCATACCTATCATCATGTCAAAGGCATGAAAATGTCCACTGCCAAATACTTGGATGAAGTGGAAGAATGGGAAAAGGCAGCAGAACAACATGCTCATGTTAGCACCCGCCTTTTTCGACCTCCTTACGGCCGTACATGGTGGTGGCAACGAAAAGCCATCGCACAACGCGGATACCAAATATACCTATGGGATGTGCTCACCCATGACTATAGTGCATGCCAATCGCCCGAGAAAATGATGAAAACAATACGGAGATACACCCGTAATGGATCAATCATCAATTTTCATGACTCCATCAAGTCCAATGAACGAATGCTCGATACCTTGCCCCAAGCAATACAATTCCTTCAATCACATGGATATACACTCCTGCCATTGCAATAATCGCTATATGTCATCAATCGCCCCAAATCGTACATCGCACATTGTACATTGTATATTAATCCTATTCTGCCTCTTCATCGCTTCATGTGCCAATAGAGGAATAGGACCGCAAGGAGGACCCATAGATTCCATCCCTCCTGTACCACTTCTCGCTGTCCCTGAGAATGGTTCAGTTAATTTTGTGGGACAAGATATAGAAGTCACCTTCGACGAGTATCTCCAATTGGATAATATAGCGCAGAACTTACTCATATCTCCTCCGCAGCAGACTCCTCCAGAAATCAAAGCGAGAGGAAAAAAACTATTCATCCACTTCGTCGATTCACTTCAAGATAGCACTACATATACGCTTGATTTTGGAAATGCTGTATGTGATTTCCGTGAGAAAAATCCACTGCCTGGATATCAGTTCGCTTTCTCTACAGGACCCGTCATCGATACACTCGAAATAGGCGGCTATGTCTATGATGCCTCTAATCTCAATCCTGTGCAAGGCGTCATGGTGGGCATCCATAGCGATCTCTCGGATACAGCTTTCACTACCAAACCTTTTGCGCGTGTCGCACGCACAGACTCCGTCGGCGCTTTCCGTATTACCAATATGAAGGATGGTCACTACCGCCTCTATGCCGTTGATGATATCAGTCGCGACTACCGCATGTCACCAGGAGAAGCCATCGCTTTTGCGGATTCTCTCTTTACACCTTTTGTACATCCGCATATTCATACCGATTCCTTGGGAAATGACTCACTCGTGGGATACGAATACGGACCCGCTGACCTGCAATTATGGTTCTTCACTCTGCAGCAACAACGCCTCTATATGCAGCGTACACAGCGCGATAAACAGCACCTCATACAACTCACTTTCTCTGCTGCACCTGATAGCGTACCCACCTATCGCGTACTCAATCCAACCATACTCGATACTCTTCCAAATGATACCACACCATGGATTGATCCTACGCCATACATCGCAGCCAAATACACCGCCAAAGCAGATACATTATCGCTCTGGCTCACCGATAGTATCGCCATCGCACAAGATACTATCGCACTCGAAATAAGCTATCGCCGCACAGACTCGCTCTACCGATTAGAGTGGGGCATCGATACTATCAAAGCCGTATGGCGAGCACCACGACTCACCGAGAAAGCCAAAGCAGCACTCGATAAACAAAATCGTAATCGTAAACTCGAACTCAAATCCAATGCACGCAAGTCATTTGAGATATACGATACCTTGCGCATTACATCTACTACACCACTCGCATACATACAATTCGATTCTATTCACCTCGTGCAGCGAATAGATACCATCCGCAAACCCATTGCTTTTACTATCGAGCCATACGATACGCTGCCTATGACCATCCGCCTTATCGCGCGATTGGAACCAGGAATGCAATACGAACTCCAACTCGATAGCGCGGCCATACACGATGTCTATGGCGTCACCCATGATGAGCAAACATTCGCTCTGCAACTCAAAACAGTGGAAGACTATTCCACACTGCGCGTCAAGATACATCCTTTCCTGCCGAATGCGCGATTACAACTCCTATCCAAGAGAGACGAAGTGCTACGCGAAATGCCTGCAGATGAGAATGGAACACTCTTCTCTTTCCTTAAACCCGAAGAGTACTACCTTCGAATGTATATAGACGCCAATAATGACCAGCAATGGACTACTGGTTCGTGGGAGGAGAAAAGACAACCTGAACAAGTCTATTATTTCCCATCCAAGATACAAACGAAATCCAACTGGGATTTTGAAGAAGAGTGGGATTATACCGCTGTAGATCAACTCAAAGCCAAACCAGCAGAACTGATTAAGGCTGCGCCTAAAAAGAAGAAATAATCATTCACTTTCATTTTCTAACGATAGTTCTGATGCGTAATACCAAATGGTTTGATTATACTTTTCTCTCCATTGGACTACTTATCCAAGTAGTCACTTTTGCCATCTCTACTCTTGACTTTCCACTCTTGACTCTTGACTCTACATCCAACACCCTACACCCTACACTCTACACCTTACACCTTACACCTATCGACATCATCTCCCTTATCAGCGGGTGCTTGGGTATTTGCTCTGTATGCCTCACGGCGCAAGGACGACTCACTGCGTTTGCTTTTGGTTTTGCACAAGTCTTCACCTATACATATATATGCCTGCGCGCGCATTTATACGGAGAAGTGGCAATCAATATCTATTATTTCGCCACGATGATCTATGGCGTTTATCTATGGCGTCGCCGCATATCACCCACCACCCAGCGTGTCATCACTCGCCAGTTATCTTGGTCTATATGGTTCGCCCTTATAATAGCAATAGCAGCCTTCTCGGCTGCTATTGGATATGGTTTGGCGCGTTTTACGGATGATCCTACGCCTTATATGGATTCGTTCACTACTGTTGTTGCCATCGTAGCACAAGTGCTGATGATCATGGCGTATCGCGACCAATGGTTCTTGTGGTTTGTAGTCGATATAGTCTCTGTGGTGATGTGGATTTATGTAGGCAATTATTGCATGGCAGCGCAGTATGCTTTCTGGTGCTGCAATTGCATCTATGGCTATATCCGCTGGACCCAACTATCCTCCTCTAATCTCTAAACTCTAAACTCTAAACTCTAAACTCTACTCCAGCGTATATAGAATAGCCTCTGCTTGACGGAGCGCATTGCGTTTCTTTTGACCACTCGCGTAGATGAATGCTTCTGCCGTCACCACGCGTCCGCGAACCATGTCTAATTGTGTCAGACTAACAAACGGACCACCCATCGCTTCACCATCAATAATCTTCCATAATCCACGCGTTTCTATTGCATAGAAAGGTGGAGGGAGAGTGTCATTTTGAATAGTGTCGCTTTGCAATGCTTGCACTTGACGACTTATCGGTGGAAAATACTTATATTCCGTGCCCATATGACTGCCATCCACTTGTGCACTCACGATGCGTCCTAAAACCTCATCGCGCATGCTGCAAATAGCGGCATTGCTGAATTGCTCCTGGGATGTATATGGATAACTATACACCACTATATCGCGACGCATCGAACCCTTGTTATTGCAGCACCATACTACTTCAATATCTTCGTCGCTCAATAGAGTGTCCATCAGCATCATATAGTCCTCAGGAATGAGCATATCTATTCCTTTTTTCTGCATGGCAGCGCGGGCTGTTTTATTGGTACTCGCGCGGTAGAAATATGCTTGTCTGCTTAGTTCCTCGCGTATAAACCATTCACGCACTTGTTCGCCGTGAGCCAACCAGAATGCTACCCAATTCTCATCGTCAGGTGCTTGGATACGATAGATAGCCTGCGGTTGTGACCATTGGTTACGACCACGATGCACCTTTACTTGCGTGTACTTATCTTTATTGATATCAATGATAAGGATGTTACGCGTCGGCTTAAGGTAGTCGTCAAACTGCCTCTGGTTCACTTGGGTCAATACCATATAGGGTTCCATCTGTGGCAAACCGTACATGTCTGCGCCCAAGGTGTGCTTTACCAAGTCGTATGTCGTGCTGATGGGTTCTTGGTATGCGCTTCCTGTCTCTTGCCCCAGAGAAGTATTGGCTATTGCCTCCAATGCCTCGCCACTCAATGGCCTATTAGGCATCACCACCAAGCACTCGTATATAGTACCCGTAGCGGAAGTAAGCAATCGCTCATTACTGCTCTTACCGCAACTCATCAGTACTACACAACCAATAAGTAATATAAATATTTTTCTCATCACTCCTTAACTCCTTAATTCGTTAATTCGTTAATTCGTTAATTCGTTAACTCGTTAACTCCTTAATCGCTAACCGCTAATCGCTATTCACTAAACAACGGATACTGCACCATCTCGCGATTCACTTCCTCGCGCACTGCTGCAATAACCGCCTCGCTCTCAGGCGCTTGTAGCACGCGGTCAATTAGTTCTACTATCCATCCCATCTTGTCTTCTTTCAATCCACGGGTGGTGATAGCAGGTGTACCGAAGCGCAAACCGGATGTCTGGAAGGCTGAACGGCTATCGAATGGCACCATGTTCTTGTTGGTAGTGATATCAGCCGAAACCAATGCTTTCTCTGCCACTTTACCTGTCAAATCAGGATACTTGGTACGCAGGTCGATGAGCATGGAGTGGTTGTCTGTACCGCCAGAAATCACTTTGTATCCCATATCCATGAATGCTTGAGCCATAGCGCGAGCATTGATTTGCACTTGCTGCTGATAGCGCTTGAAATTATCGGTCAGCGCTTCGCCAAACGCCACTGCTTTTGCTGCAATCACATGCTCTAATGGTCCGCCTTGAGTACCAGGGAAGACAGCAGAGTCGAGTAGGGCACTCATCTTCTTTATCTCGCCCTTTGGAGTGGTCTTGCCCCATGGATTATCAAAATCTTTGCCCATCAAGATGATACCTCCGCGTGGTCCGCGCAAGGTCTTGTGGGTGGTACTGGTCACAATATGGGCGTGTTTCAATGGGTTGTCCAGCAGTCCTGCTGCAATCAGTCCGGCAGGGTGCGCCATGTCCACCATGAAGATCGCGCCTATCTCATCTGCTACGCTGCGAATACGCGCATAATCCCATTCGCGACTATACGCACTCGCGCCAGCCACAATCAGTTTGGGTTTGTGGGTGCGGGCTGTCAGTTCCAAGTTGTCGTAGTCAATCAGTCCTGTTGCCTCATCTAAGTTGTATGCTATTGCATTGAACATTAGTCCAGAGAAGTTCACTGCCGAACCATGGCTGAGGTGACCGCCGTGACTGAGATTGAGTCCCATGAAGGTGTCGCCTGCTTTGAGGCAAGCCATGAAAACGGCCATGTTGGCTTGTGCGCCACTATGTGGCTGCACATTCACATACTCTGCGCCGTATAATTGCTTGAGGCGAATTCGTGCCAATTCTTCTACTTGGTCCACCACTTCGCATCCACCGTAATAGCGGTGTGCTGGGTAACCCTCAGCGTATTTATTGGTTAAAACACTGCCCATTGCGGCTAATACTTGTGGGCTAACGAAGTTCTCACTGGCAATCAGTTCGATACCTTTTTCTTGTCTTTGCTGCTCTTTCTCTATGAGCGCAAATAATTCAGCGTCTTTTATCATGGTTGTGTAATTTTATTTCACGCTGCAAAGATAGCACTTTTTTCTGACATACACAAGCGCGCGGTATATATTTTGTTCTAAATCAAAAAAAATTTGCACATATGCAATATTTTTAGTACCTTTGCAGCCGATTTGAGAATGACAACAATAGTATGAAACAAAAAATCCAATCCATTCAATCGCAAATAGCGCAATGGCAAGCCACTACTCCGCAGGAGGTGGAGGCACTTCGTATCCAGTTTTTGAGCAAGAAAGGAGAGATCACTGCTCTCTTTAATGATTTCCGTACTGTTCCTGCCGATCAGAAGCGCGAGTTAGGTCAGTTGCTCAATCAGTTGCGCCAGGCAGCAGAGGCACGCATTGCCGAGTTGCGCGAGGCGGCTACTGCGCAGCAAGTTGCAGCCGAGAATGATAGTATCGATCTCACACGCACGCCAGATCCTATTGCGATGGGTACGCGTCATCCGCTTTCGTTGGTTAAGGAGGAGATTATTGATATCTTCTCTCGCATCGGTTTTGTGGTAGCGGAGGGACCGGAAGTGGAGGACGATAAGCATGTCTATGGTTTGCTCAATTTCCCTCCAGAGCATCCCGCGCGCGATATGCAGGATACATTCTTTATTAATAAGGAGAAGGGTGTGCAAAAGCCTACCGATGTGCTTCTTCGCTCGCACACCTCGTCTGTACAAACACGCGTCATGATGAGTCAGCAGCCACCTATCCGCGTGCTCTGCCCTGGTCGTGTGTATCGTAATGAGGCTATCTCTGCGCGTGCTCACTGCTTCTTCCATCAGGTGGAGGGATTATATATCGATGAGAATGTGTCGTTTGCTGATCTCCGCGAGGCGTTGTTGTATTTCGCAAAGGAGATGTTCGGTGCCGAAACGCAGATTCGTCTTCGTCCATCGTATTTCCCATTTACCGAACCATCTGCTGAGATGGATATATCATGTAATATATGCGGCGGAAAGGGTTGCTCATTCTGTAAGAATACTGGTTGGGTAGAGATACTCGGTTGCGGTATGGTGGATCCTAATGTGCTTGAGTCTTGTGGTATTGATAGCACCAAATATACGGGTTATGCTTTCGGTATGGGTGTAGAGCGTATCACGAATCTTAAGTATCGTGTCAAGGACCTCCGCCTCTTCTCGGAGAACGATGTTCGTTTCCTCCAGCAATTCGAGAGTTGCTAATTGAATCTGCGCATTGCATATTTTTGCAAAAAAAATTTGCATATATCAAAAAAAAGCAGTACCTTTGTGCCCGATTTTGCATTTATGGCTGAGTTAGCATCGCATATTATCGACCTTTCGCGTCTTGAGTTAGGCACGCATCGGTTTGATATTCAGTTAGATAGCGCATTCTTCGCTTCGGTGGAGAAGTCTGATTTGCTGGGAGGAGAGGTGTTTGCTACGGCCATGCTTTCTCTGCGTGAGGACGATTATTCGCTCTCAATGACGGTAAAGGGAATGGTGCAAGTCACTTGCGATCGCTGTCTTGATGCGATGGATGTTGAGATAGAGGATGAGCAGGAAATAGAGCCGGAGGAAACAAATATGATTGACCTCGCTTGGCTCGCTTATGAATTAGTATGTATCAATCTTCCGCTGGTGTGTTGTCACCCTGCAGGCGCATGCAATCCTCAAATGGATGCACTTCTCCAACAGCACCTGTGTAGCACCGACGAAGAGCCCGAAGATATAGAATAGAATAATAGATTGTAAAATAATTAACCCCTCTTTATTGGGCAGAGGACTATTTAGAAGAATAGAACGACCAATCCACGATTTCTCCTCGGGAGGACTGCTAACGAAGTGATAGTCCGACCGAAAAGCGCAGGGCGACACGAAGGCGCCATATTGAACTGCGCAAGCAGGGAGTCGCGCGAAGTGTCAGCCCAAGCGCGATATGGCACATCCAAAACGAAGACAATCACACACCCGCCAAGCGAAGCGTCGTACCCATGATGTAGTAAAAGCACCTACATTGGCAGTTTGCCCTAACTGCGGCGCAATGCACATCTACCACACCGTATGCCCTACATGCGGATACTATCGTGGTAAATTAGCTATCGAGCAGGTAGCTGAGGCGTAATAGGTGATTAAACAATGCAGGTATGGCTCTGGTTCTATCGAATCGGAGCCTTGCTTGGCAGTTTATAGCGTGCGCGCGCAGCATACACCGCGTAATAATACATATACATACGAAAATGAGTTACAATGATTTTGGTCGTGATGACCACAAGAAACCATTCGGTTTCAAAGCAAATGAGCAAAGAGGCACTGCCCCAAGACCACGATTCCAACGAACCACTTCTTCTAATGGGTTCCAGCGAACAAATAATGAGTTCGGTCGCACAAGTGGTGATTCCCAGCGTTCTAATGGGGGCATGCAGAGAAAGCGTATTAGTCGTCCAATGAGCCAGCAAGGAGGATTCAGACATAACCCTGCTGCCTATTCAGAGCGTAAAAGACAAGCGTACAATCAGCAACACGAAGATCCATCCAAACCAGTACGCCTCAATAAATTCCTGGCGAATGCAGGTATCTGCTCGCGTCGCGAGGCAGATGATTTTATCAAGGCTGGCGTCATCTCCGTCAATGGACTAGTGGTGGATTCATTGGGAGCCAAAGTGCTACCAACAGATGAGGTGAAGTTCCATAACCAACCAGTACGCCGCGAACGTAAAGTCTATATCCTTCTTAATAAACCTAAGAATACCGTTACCACCACCGACGACCCACAAGAGCGCCATACCGTCATTGATATCGTACGCAATGCTTGCGCAGAGCGTATCTATCCTGTTGGCCGATTGGACCGTAATACCACTGGCGTACTCTTGCTAACTAATGATGGTGACTTGGCAGCTAAACTGACACATCCTAAGTTTAATAAGAAGAAAATATACGCTGTCAAACTGGATAAAGACCTTGAACCAGTGGATGAAGCACTCATCCGCGCAGGTATCATGCTCGATGACGAGCGTGTCACACCAGATGCTTTGGAGTTCACCAAAGATGATAGACGCCATATAGGCCTTGAGATCCACTCGGGTCAGAACCGTGTCGTAAGACGCATCTTTGAGAAAGTAGGCTATAAGGTTATCGCTCTCGATAGAGTTTCTTTCGCTGGTTTAACCAAGAAGAATGTAGCCCGTGGTAAGTATCGTTTCCTCTCTCCAAAGGAGGTTTCCATGCTCCAAATGGGCGCCTTTGAATAGCGCATAGCATCATATGAAAAGACAATTTCACTATATCTTCTTTGCCTGCACTATCGCCCTCACGGTGATATGCGGCATCCTCATGACGCGCGTCAATGTGAATGCGGATATGACCAAGTATCTGCCCGATGACTCGCAGATGAAATATGGCTTGGATATCGTCACCAATGAGTTCGGTGCATCCGCCCAGATGGTGGGCGCTGATGTGCATATCATGTTCGATTCCATCAGTCCTGCAGAGATAGAGGGCATGTGCGCATTGCTCGCCGCGTATCCCGATGTGGATAAAGTGGCGTACCGCTATAGCGCCGATAGCGCACATACTGTTTTTGATCTCACCGTGGCGAAGAAAGTGAATCAGAAAGCCCTCGGTAAGCAAATCAGTAATCGCTTTGGAGGTAACTGTGTGGTGGAAACAAGCCAAGATGGAGCCACGCCGCCTATGTCCGTCATGGTCATCGCGGCCGTACTCATTATGTTGGTCCTTTTCCTCATGGCCCAGTCCTGGTTCGAACCCGTAGTAATACTCATTTCTACTGGCGTGGCTATCGTGCTCAATATGGGTACTAATGCCTTGCTTCCATCTGTTTCTATCACTACCAATTTTATTGGTTCGATGCTCCAGGCTGTCCTCTCGCTCGATTACTGTATCATCTTGCTCAATCGCTATCGCCAGGAGCAGAACGAACATACGGATCGTGTCACAGCAGGTATTGCGGTGAATAAGGCTGTCAAGGCTTCTTCATCATCCATTCTCTCTTCTGCGCTCACTACCGTAGTGGGACTCCTCATGCTATGCTTCATGCGCCTGAAGATAGGTGCCGATATGGGAATCGTTTTGGCAAAAGGTGTCGTATGCTCGCTTATCTGTACTTTTACAGTCATGCCATCGCTCATGCTCCTTTTCCGCCGTGTGATCAATAAAACCCAAAAGCGCGTCTTTGTCCCCAATACAGCGGGATTGGCGCGTTTCGTCACATCGCATAAGGTATCCATGGCTATCGGAGCTGTACTGCTTTTCTTTGGCTCGTGGTATTTCTCCCGCCAAACAACTATCTTCTTCTCTGCGGAAGCAGAGTCGCAGATTGAGCGGATCTTCCCAGCGCCAAACCCTATCGTACTCGTTTATGATACGCAGGACGAACGAGCACTCGTGCCACTCGTGGACTCGCTCGTACAAGATAGCAATGTGCAAATGGTACTCTCGTATCCTACACTGCTCAGCCATCCTCGTACGCCCGAACAAACGATCAAGCATATCCAATCGCTCATCCCGCTCATGGCCAGCCAGATGCCTGCTTCTGCCACAACGCAAGCAGCGCCTTTCTTACAGCCATCTGCAATGGATGAAATGGGTTCGATGGTCAATATGCTCTATTTCATGCGGGTCAACCATGGCTTGGAGACAACCATGACTTTTCCAGATTTGGCGCGCTTCTTGCATACCCATTGCGTGAATAATCCACTCATGGCATCGTTTATTGACGATGATATGCGCCAGCAGGTTGAGCTGCTCCAGTCTATGCTTCTCACCGAAGAAACCCCAGACACCCCTCTTGACTCAGAGCTTTCCACTTTTGACTCTGAGCATTCCACTCTTGACTCTAAGCATTCCACTCTTGACTCTAAGCATTCCACTCTTGACTCTGAGCTTTCCACTCTTGACTCTGAGCTTTCCACTCTTGGCTCTCAAGAAGCGTCACCATTAAACAATCCACCATTAACTACTCCACCAGCCATCATCCCTAGCACTCCTTTGGATGCTCAACTCGTAGCTTTTGATTCTTCCAAGGTAAAGGTGCCGGATCAGATAGAGGTAACGTTGCCATCGCAGGTGGGAGTTATCTCTTTTATCGAACGTCTTAATAGAATGCATACGTCGGCATTGACGATTGAGATGCAGAAACTGACGGATACGGCGGCAATACGCTTACCGATGTCTATTAATGAGATGGCTTTCTTTATTGGTTCTACGCCTACGCAAACGCGTTTAGTGTATGGTTATGCGCCGGGTAGGAAAAAGTTGTCGCCATTGGAGTATGTGCATCTATTGACAGATGACCTTTTCAAGCGTCCGGGATTGCAAGGACTTATCTCACCAGAACAGCGAATATTGCTCTCTAATCGTGCGCGCTTGATGGATTTGGCTAATGTGAATGCATCGCTTTCTCCTGCGGAGTTGAACCAACTGCTGCAGGCTTTTGGCATCACCGGTTTTACCGATGACCAACTCCTTGCTATGCTTGCAGAGCCGGTATCTCCTGCATTAGACACCCTACACATTACACCTTCCACCTTACACAACACTCCATCTCCTTCAGGAGAGGGTCGGGGAGAGGCTTCGTTAAACACTAACTCGTTAAACACTAACTCGTTAAACGCTAACTCGTTAAACGATAACTCGTTAAACGATACATCTAACATCATACATCCAACATCTAACATCGCCCATCCTTCCCGCGCTGATCTTCAGGCAGAACTCTTCACCGAGTTGGCTTTTGGTGGCAAGCACTATACACCTGCGCAGATGGCGTCTAAGTTGTCGCGTCTGATGAAGTTGTCGGGTGTGAAGAGTGCGCCTATCACGGCGGAACAGATGTCGCTGCTCTATACGTATTACGAGTCGGTGCAGCACCCATGCGATAGCATGCGCGTTGGATTGGACCAGCTCATCGCTTATGTGTGTGATACCCTCATCGCTGACCCGCGTATAGCGCCTATGTTGCCGGATTCCATCCGCACGCAGGTCAAAGATGTGCAGAATCAACTCGCATCCGGCATGGGGCAGTTGCGCAAGGAGAACCATTCGCTATGCGTCATCCTCACTTCGCTGCCGCCTGAGTCTAAGCAAACAACGGCTTTTGTCAATTCGCTCTCTGCACAAGCGGATGCAGCCCTTGCGCATGACTATTATATGTTGGGCGAATCGGTGATGTATGTCGAGATGCAGGCTGGTTTTAATCACGAGATGAATGTAGTCACGCTGTTCACTATATTGGTTATTTTCCTTATTGTGGCCATCACTTTCCGTTCCGTTATTGTGCCTACTATCTTAGTGGCTACAGTGATGACGGCAGTGTATGTCAATGTGGTGGTGTCAGGACTTGTTTCGGGTCAGATGCTCTATTTGGCGTACTTGATTGTGCAGGCTATCTTGATGGGCGCCACGATTGACTACGGTATCTTATTCGCTAATTACTACCGCGAGAATCGCCGTACGATGACGCGTCGTGATGCCGCTGCCGCGGCGTATAAGGGTTCTATCCGCACTATCCTCACTTCGGGTCTAATCATGGTTATTGCACCTGGTGTGATGGCTGCTTTGATAGATGATGTGATGATCAGCAATATCGTCAGCTGTTTAGCAGTGGGTGCTTTCATGGCTATTGTGCTTATTTTGACGGTTGTTCCTGCTGTCCTCGTCGCCCTCGATCGCCTTGTTGTGTATGGTAAGAAAAACCGCTTCTCGGCTCCTGCGCAATCTGCTGAAAAAGAATCAGTTTCGCTCCCTACTGAAACAACCACACCAACTGCTGAAGAGTAGTTCATTTCGTGTCTTTGTTTGTAAGTATAGAGGGTGTAAATGATTCCCAATCGATCATATTCTTCCTCCCATAAAACACCGACCTCCCGTCGGTGTTTTTTTTGTTTTACCTCCTCGCCCGCGCAGCGTCCTGTAGGGCTCTGCCCGTCCTGTAGCTCCGCGTTCTGTTTATTGCCACTGGTTGTATGTTTTTGGCTTTTTTGTTAGCGTAAGCGTGTTTTTGTGAAGCGAGAGTAGGCTTTTAGGAATTTACCTCCTTTGGAGGTGAGGTGTAGCCGCAAGGGCTACCGTAAAGTGTACTTTTAAGGGTGGCCGTTGAGGATGCGACTCAAAAGCATGGTAGTGCTAATACATAAAAGACTACAATCGCTGAGTTTTTGATTACATAGATTTCGCTACATCCGAAAATTTTAGGACAATCCGGAAATTTCAATCAAAAAAACATCTTATTTAGCTGCGCTAAACGATTAATTTTGCAATTAATTGCTAAAATTCTTGCATATATGCAAAATTATTACTACCTTTGCGCGGTGATAATAATGAGCATAACTTTTACTATCAAAAACACAACGCATGATCCCCAGTGAATTGCTATATCATATCCGCGGTGCCGCGATGGAGGTGTATAATACTCTCGGCCCAGGTTTATTAGAGTCGGTGTATCATAAGGCACTGGCTTGTGAGTTGGCGAGTAGGGGGTTGAAAGTGGAGTCCGAGGTGCCCGTGGATGTGTGTTATAAGGGTTGTTTGATAGGGATTGGCTTTCGTTTGGACTTATTAGTGGAGGATGAAGTGATTATAGAGCTGAAGTCAGTAGAGGATATACTGCCGGTTCATTATAAGCAGTTGAAAACGTATATGAAATTGACGGGTAAGGAGAATGGTGTATTGATTAATTTCAATTCGTATGATTTGAGTCAGGGAATCCGTTTAGTCAAATTGAATTTAACCAAACAATAGATTTGTAAATATTTTGAGGATTATTGGTGGTGTTGATGCATGCAATGCAGCATGGTAACTAAGATAGATATGGTATGTCAAACTTGTTTGAACAGACAATATATAGCGTAGCTACGAAAGATGTGGCAGATTTGACTGATTTATGTAAGTATTGTTGAGTTTGGATTGATTTGTAAAATATTTTGAGGATTATTGGTGGTGTTGATGCATGCAATGCAGCATGGGTAACTAAGATAGATATGGTATGTCAAACTTGTTTGAATAGACAATATATAGCGTAGGTACGAAAGATGCGGTAGATATGAGTGATTTATGTGAGTATTGTTGAACTTGAGTTGAATAGTAAAATATTTGAGGATTATTGGTGGTGTTGATGCATACAATGCAGCATGGTAACTAAGATAGATATGGTATGTTAAACTTGTTTGAACAGACAATATATAGCGTAGGTACGAAAGATGTGGCAAAGCCATATCGAAACTACCAATAATAATCAAAATATGAAAAAATAAAAAAGATATAAATAAGATTTACTGAAGATTTCTGCCCATCAAGGGCAAGGATGGAAATAAATTAAAACATATGGCAACAGCAATAGAATTTAACCACGTAGGCAAGCAATACCGCCTCGGCCTCGTCTCCACCGGCACCCTCAGCCACGATCTCAATCGCTGGTGGCACACAAGTATCCTGCGCAAGGAAGACCCATACCTCAAGATTGGCGATGTCAATGACCGCGCCAGCAAGGCTAACTCCGACTATGTCTGGGCGCTCCGCGATATCGATTTCAAAGTAGAAGAAGGCGATGTCGTTGGTATCATCGGTAAGAACGGCGCCGGCAAGAGCACATTGCTCAAACTCCTCAGTAAGGTCACTGGTCCTACGGTAGGCACTATCCGTGCGCGTGGCCGTATCGCCTCTCTGTTGGAGGTCGGCACGGGTTTCCATCAGGAGATGACGGGCCGTGAGAATATCTATATGAATGGTGCTATCTTAGGTATGACTAAGGCAGAGATTGCTGCTAAGTTGGATGAGATTGTTGATTTCAGTGGTTGCGAACGCTATTTGGATACTCCTGTTAAGCGCTATAGTAGCGGTATGATGGTTCGTTTAGGTTTCGCTGTGGCTGCGCACCTTGATCCAGAGATCTTGGTGGTGGACGAGGTCCTCGCTGTCGGCGACGCCGAATTCCAAAAAAAAGCCATCGGCAAGATGCAAGATGTCTCTCGCGGAGAGGGAAGAACAGTCCTCTTTGTTAGTCATAATATGGCGAGTGTGAAGGCACTTTGTAAATCTGGTGTCTTGCTAGAAAATGGTATGGTAAAACACGTTGGAGATATCAGTAGTACTATTGAACAATATTTATCTGGAAAAGTTCAATTGTATGAAAATTTGATGGATCGATTCGACGCTAAAACATTACCCAAGATGTATGTAGAGGATGTTCGATTTACTACTGGCTTGGGTAACTCAATAGATAACACCTTGTCTGGTGAGAAAGTGAATATAGAAGTAACAATTTGTTCTGAAATAAAGGATACCTTTGATGTGAATATAGGGGTGTATAATATGATGGGAGAAAAATTGTTACACTTAAGTACTGAATATATGAATGCTCAACCAATCTTTATTGATGAGCATCGTATGAAGATTGTATTTACTTATGAGCGTTTCCCATTGCCAGAAGGATTGTACATATTTAATGTTACCTTATGGAGTCTAGGACAACGCTATGATTGGGTAATGGATAATATTCAGTTACAAGTGTCAGGTGGAGATTACTATCACTCAGGTAAGATTCCTGCATCTTCTGAAAATAAGGTATTAACGGATTATACTTGGACTCAGCAGTAAAATGCAACAATGTAATATCAATACAATTGTAGAACACGATTTTTGTATTTGTTGTGGCACTTGTGAGCAAGTGTGTCCACATCACGCCATAACATCAGTCTATAAGGATGGTATGTTCTTGCCAACGGTAGATGAAAAATTATGCACAGATTGTGGTATATGTCAAAGTGTATGCCCTAGTCATGAGATTGATGTTATGCAAACTTATCCTAAATTGGATTTTGAAGAGGAATCTTTTCCAGCATACACAATATGGACTAAGGATGAAGAAATTCGCAAACTATCTACTAGTGGTGGTGCAATTTCTACTATGATTGTTGCCCTTTTTGACTCAAATCAATACGATAAGGCTTATGTGTTGGAATATGAAAATTTCAATGGTGGAAAGGCTGTACTATCTTCTGTTACAACAAGAGATGGAGTGTTGAGTGCTGCAAAATCCAAATATATTCCAGCATCAGTGGAACGCATTATTGCGGATATAAAGAATCAATCTATCGGTCGTGCTATCATCGTTGCTACTCCATGCCAATTATTAGCAATAAAGAGGTATCTTACTCTTCGAAAAATGTCCGATGCTGATTTATTGTTTTTTGGATTATTTTGTGATAAGACAGAGAAATATTCAATTTATTCTCACTTTGAGGATAAGTATGGTCCTTTTCAATCATTGCATTTTCGTGATAAGGCTATATCGGGATGGCCAGGGAACGTATTAATAAAGCAAAATGGTCGCTCAGTTGACATATCTCGGGAAGAGCGTATGGCTGTAAAAGAACAATTTCAGATGAATCGTTGTAGATATTGCTTTGACAAATTGAATATGTTGGCTGATATTTCTTTTGGAGATTGTTATGTGGCGGGTTGTGAGGATAAGTTAGGGCGTTCTAGTATTGTTGTACGTACTACTAAAGGTAAGAATGTATTTGCTTTTGTCAAGGATTGGTTTAATGTATTGCCGATTTCATTTAAAGAAATAAAACAATCACAGCATTTGTATGATAAACAAACAAATAGTGTTAGGAATAGTATGCAGCCATCTGTGTATGTGAATATTCCAGTTAAGTATATGCAAGAGAGTAATACGTGTAAAAAGCAAAAAACGAATAAAGTTATGCGTAAATTCAACAAAATAGGACATATAATAAGAAGATTGGTAAAGGGACGTGTATTGAATCAAATAATATTTGTAGATAATGTTGGATTTGTGAATAAGGGTGATCAATTGATGATAGAATCAGTTGTTAAAATGATAAAAAGACATAGACCTAATGCACAAATTGTGTTGTCTAGAGATGCTTTTTATCAAAACCCTAATTATTGTATTCAAAATGGAATTTACCCTCTTCAACCGAAACGTGGAGGTTTGAAGAAATTACGTTATGACTTAGCGATAAATTTGCTGATTAACAAGTCATGGCTAATTACTCCTGATATGGTGGATGTTATTTTAGATTGTCGTGGATATCACTTGGGAGATCCTTGGATTAAAAATCCACTAGAGGGTGAATTAGGGTATTCTAAATACTTATTAAATTACTACAAACAATTTCCTAAACCATCCTGTAAGTTGATATTACTTCCTCAAGCCCTTGGTCCATTTGGTAATGAGGAAAGTAAAAAATGTATAAAGATTGTTGCAGATCGAGCAATGAAGATATATGCGCGAGAGAAGGTTTCTTATATGCATCTCGAACAAAACCTTCCTACGATGAGCAATGTGAGTATATGTCCAGATTTTACCTGCTTGCATCATTCAAGTGAATCTGCACCAATTCAAATTCCAAAGGAATATGTCTTAATTATACCTAATTCTCGAATGATAGATCAAACATCGGATGAGGTTTCAACGAATTATTTGTTCTTCCTGAAAAGAATAACTGAGCATTTAGCTAATCTAGGTGAAAATGTATATTTCTTGAATCACGAAGGTATTGCAGATGAGAGATTGTTACAAGAATTGAATCTAATATTGCAAAAACCATTGCCGATTATTACCAAACAGACAGGCATAAACATCAAGAGACTTATTGCGGACTCGAAATTGTTGATTACAGCGCGTTTCCATGGTGCAGTTAGTGGACTGACTCAAGGAGTACCTACATTGTGTACTAGTTGGAGTCATAAGTATCAAGAATTGTTGTTAGAACATCAATGTGCGGATAATATGTTAGATATATTGGATATTGACGGTTCTATTAAAATTATAAATGAGGCATTGAAAAATCCTTCAAAATATTCTTCTAAAGATGGCTGCATAGAGCTGATAGAGAATGATGTAAAAAATATGTGGAAAGAGATTTTTGAGATAATATAAATCAAGTGTTCGCAGACAGAGTAGTGGTATTCCAAGTATTATTTCCGTGTGGAGTGATGCAACGGGTGTTGTGCGACATATAAATAGTCAAACATAAAGCACCCAATGGGAAAGAATATGCCACCGCTCATGCATAGAAATTCATTTGCCTCTTTTACGAATACAAGCAAATCCTAACAGTATTGCTATTCATGCTTGTAATAAACAAGAAATAGATAAATTAGAGGTTGAATGGATTGAGTTATGAGAACCGATCTATAATATTCAGCATAATAGTTAATCTTGGTATGATATAAATATAAAATAGCGTGGATTTCAAACTATTGCAAAATAGAACTGTTTATGATGTACTTATAGGCGACAAAGTTGTCTATGAGGGTTATACTATGCCACGTTATTCAGGTCCGCAATTATGCGAACTATCAACTATGTTTGGTCTTCCGGTTACATATGCTTGGAGTGGCTCAAATAAAAGTAGATGGGAATATATGAAGGATTTACTTCTTTATACTGAGGAAATCGGCAAAACTGCAGATTTATTGGCCTATTTATTTGCATTCCAAAGATTTGATTCTCTGAATCTTACGGGGACACAAGACGAGATTAAAGCGAAATACAATAATATCGTTAATGGTGCAATAGCAAAAATCAACGAGAAGTTATTGTTTAGCGGCGTACAATTGCAAATTATAAGAAATCAGTTTGTGTTGTCAAAAACAGGCGAGGCGATTGTAGTTGAGGCTCCCAAGATTAAAAATATTACTTATCAATATATTCGTGAATTGCCAGATAGGATAAAGGATGATATCTCTAACAAGGATTATGATAGTGTTGTAACTAAGTCAAGAACATTGTTAGAAGAGGTCATGATTTTTATAATTGAGAGGAAAACGAAAGAACGTTATAAAAGTAATGGAGATTTACTAAAAATTTATGCCGAAGCAAAGTCTTTACTTAACATAACCCAGCAGAAAGAGTGGGATGTGCGTATCAATGATTTGTTATCGGGTATTAATAAGATTATTGATGCTATCGGCAGAATGCGCAATATGAATAGTGATGCTCATGGCGCAGGAGCCGGAAGAATAACTATTAAAGAGCGCGAAGCGCGGTTAATCGCTGCTTCTGCAGTTATGGTATCAGAATACTTGTTGAGCATATATCAAAAAGATAGAGAATGATTGAAATCCTAAATAATTGAAGGAAATAGGTTACGAATATGAAATCCAATGTAAAATTTCAGCGATGGAGTGCTGTACAACGGCAAACATGGCCATTTCAACTTTATAAGCAATATAATGAGGAACTGAGTGGGTTTATATGGGCAGAATATGCAGCTCATGAATATACTAAAAAACAAATAAAGAAGGAAGTGAAGGACATGGCTACTGATTGTGCTCCCTATATAACATTTCCACCTAAAGTGTGGAATTTTCAAACAATGCAACAGTGGTTAGATGCTTTTGATGAAGGACAAAATTTCTTATATTTAAATTGTGTAGTGGCATTAAGTAGCAACCTTGAAACATTTTTGAGCGCAATTATTTCATTAGCAATAGAATCTAATCCGGGAGTGTTATTAAAAGCACCGATGTCCATTGATGGTGTAAAGTTGCTGAAATATAAACCATTAGATAAGAAAGTATATGAGAAGCAAGTCAAAGCATGTGTAGAAGGTACATGGCAAAAGAGGAAGAATGCAATAAAAGACTTATTTGGGTGTTATCCTATAGAACTTGATAAGAATACAAATGCATTAGAATCCATTCGTAAAATGAGAAATAAAGTAGGACATGCATTTGGACGCGATATTGATCAATCGAGAGTTTTTTCTTCGCTAATGAAGCAACCATCAGAAAGAGTCTCATTGCAAACATTGAGGAATTGGCTTGCGGTAACATATGAAGTAGCGGTTGCAATGGATGATTTCTTGTTGCAAAATTCCATTGGTGAATATCAGGCGATACTTGCATATCATAATAATAAATCGGCTTGGTCTACAAAACTTAGCAAAGAAAAAGCAAGAGAATTAAAGAAAATGTATGGGGCTATGGATCAACAAATTGGGTTGACATTTTGTCAGGGATTGATAGAATACTATGATAGTATATAGTTGTAAATCTTGTAAATAATAAGAATGTATGTTAAGATTTGTTCAATTAAAAATTAAAGGAGCAAATGGTCAATTGCGTCAATTATTAACCTCATGGAAAAATGATGTTCCAAAGGGATGGAAGTATGACAAGAATAAATCTGAAAGCCTGGCGCGTAATCTATCGGTGGATATATTAGATTGTGCGTTTTTTAAGGCACCTACAAAGTTATTTGAAGCAAAGGTCTGCGTTGTAATAGATAATGAAAGTTTAAGGGTGGTAAACATAGTATCAGAACAATATTTTTCTTTAGGAAAGGATCGTTACAATGCTATACTATCAGCTTTTTATAGTGCTTTTGTGAAAGAGGAAACAAAAGCAACTTTTAATGTATTTTTATCTAAAGCAGAACAGTCGCTACAGGAGTTAGTGAATGATGAGACAGCGAATGCATTAGAATTGTGGGAGAGTTTATGTAATAAGGGAGATGGTGGAATCTGCCATCCATATGATCGTGAGCGATGGTTTGATTTTGTGATGACAGTTGTTCGTACAAACTCAGAGATTGATTTGGATATTTTAGAACAATGGCTTGTGGAAGAAAAGAGCTGGCCAAGTTCTGATAATGAAGAAGATAATCGCACAGAGAAATTGTTATTATACTTCGAGTATGGAAGAGATTTACTTGAATATTATGAAGAGAACAACTATAAATAAATTAATATCTCAAAATTTACAACCAACGAAGTATGTATTTATTGATACATGCGCAATACTAGATGTTTTACGTTTGCCTGCAAAATATGAAAATCAATCGGATTTGTTAGCACAATATTTGAATTTACTTTCCAGAGTAGAAATAGGCGATATCGTTATAGTAACTTCGTGTATGGTATATGTTGAGTTACAAGCTAATTACAATAGAGCCTTAACTACAGAAAGTGATTGGGAGAATAAATTATCTAAAGATATCCGAACATTTGAAGGGTATTCACAAGTTGCTGGATTACTGAATGGTCATGAAATTAGCACACTATACAATACTGTGAATATTCAAAACTTTTTGAATAATATTTATAACGAATTGACAAGAAGATTAATATATTTACCGGAGAAATTTAAATATGACAAATTTTCGATGGAACGAGTGGCTGGTAGAATACCACCAGCTGCGGGAAAAACAGAATATAAAGATTGTTATATTTGGGGAACTTGTATAGATTTAGCTAGACAGATAAACCAACATGATACTTTATCTTTCTTTACTACTAACACAAAAGATTTTACAATTAATGCGAATAGCCCATATATTGGTCAATTTAGTAGGGATGCTCCTAATGTTACATTGTATACAGACATACGAGCTCTAATGAAAAATGTATAAAATCAGCAATAAGTTTATTAATATTAGGCGAAGAATATATTAACAAACAATTATCTAAATATGACAGATAAAAAGAAAGAAAAACCCTTCGTTTTTGTGCGTTGTTTGACGTACAACCATGAGAAATATATTGAGGATGCCCTCAAGGTTTTCGTCGTGTAAAAGACGGACTTCCCGTTCTTGGCTGTCGTTATAGACGATTGCTCAACAGACGGTACAGCAGATATCGTTCGTCGATATGAGACAAAATATCCAGACAAAATAAAGGGTATTTATATACCACATAATTTTACTAAGACTCGTGAATGATATCTATGAGAATTTTAAGAACCTTGAAATCTCGCAAAAGCGAAGAGCGTTATTAGAAGCCTATTTTATGTAGGCGCAAAAAAAGATATCTATGGGCTGCGAGAGATATAAATTTATCTATAGAGAATATCTTATCTGGCAAGAATGTTTCTTATTTAGGCCGATATTATATTGCGAAGCAGATATTGCATGAGCAGTGCTATACAGGCAAGCGTTTGCGATTTGTGTTCTATGTGTTAGCTCGTGTCGAATTGCTCCGCAAACTCCTAACTGGTAAACCCATCCAATTGTAAATAGCCGTCTAAGAAACTATCGTGGGTTGTTGGAATAATCTTAAGAAATTAATCAAATAAGATAGAGTACATAATTAAATGAAGGAAGCATTAGGTTTTATTGTCTCATTGTTGTCAGACATTGTGCCGGCAATCAAGGAAAAGGTGGAGCGGAATAAGTCATTATCGGATAAGATAGATGATTGTTTGGGTCGTGCTACAGATAAATGGAGTGCACCGGATTCGTTGAAACAAAGTACCCGATTAGCCCCAATTCGTTATAAAACCCAATTAAAAGAATATATACTTCATCCCGAAAAAGGAATTCATCCATTAGACAAAGAATTACTGCAACTATGGGCTGATGCAATCATGGCTGATGGTGATTGTAGTTCATATGTGCTGTCACTTAAAGAAGACCTTATTCAAGCAACTCAACAAGAAGGGTTTCAGAATGTTTTGTTTGGATTAGATGCGTTGAGTGCAGAGCAGCATGACATTAAGCGCAAAGTAGATGAATTGTGGAACCGTGGAGGAACAAGCGTACATCAATTATGGGATGAGGTGTCTGTTTTTAATCAAGGAAAGAGACTGCCCTATTCAATTATCACAAGCGGGAGGGAGTCTGTAGCAGAAGATATCAAGAATGCATGTTCCAAAGCAGATTATGTGGTGTTTGAAGCCCAAAGCAGATTGGAGGCGAGAGCCTTTGCTG
This sequence comes from Paludibacteraceae bacterium, assembly GCA_036309065.1. GTDB lineage: Bacteria > Bacteroidota > Bacteroidia > Bacteroidales > Paludibacteraceae > Colicola. Next base: position 34,472 of record JAXJUN010000005.1, read on the forward strand.
CTGCAGTTATCCTCGAAAAAGGAAAATCAACGGATGATGTTCTTGTAGTAGATAGTGAAGAACTATACCATCAATTAGTAAATGATAAAAATCGTAAGATAATCATTACCAGTATTCCTGCAAACCACCAATTAGCAATATCGAATGGACATAGTATTATCTATTGTTTAGATCCACAGGATAATTATGCCGAAGCCCATACAATACTGCCTGAAATAAATCGTGATGGTTTTATATCTGCATTGAAAGCATCTGGCTTGAGTGACGAAAAATCCCGCCAATTAGCATTGGATTCTGCCAAGGATATTAATATGCTATGGCGTTTGCTAGGAATCAATCAAATACCGCCAGTATGGGAATCGAAAGAGTCTATAGATAAATTCATTCCTATAATGCTGATTGGGAGATGGGATGAGACATGCGATGATGACAAACAATTAGTAGCGGAAATTGCAGGATATAAATCATATGATTCTTTTAGAAAAGGACTTAATAATTTTATTTTAACAGATGAATCTCCTATAAAGCGAATCGAGACGGTATTTGCAATCAAATCGCCATATGCTGTTTTTAAACGCTATTTTAGACATGTGACAGATGCTGACATTCAGAGATTTTTGGAATTTGTAGATATAGTGATGGATGATGTGGATCCTGATGCTGTTGCGAAGATGGAATCTCAGGAAATGCAATATTGGCGAGAGAAACGAGTATTTTCTGCAAATCTAAGAAGAGGAATGATTGAGGGGTTAACTTTGATTTCTCTTACGCAAGAGGATTTGCAACAAGAAAATATCATAGAGAATTGGATTGGCAAAAAGTTCGCATCTTTTGATTTGCAGAAATATCTCAGTCATAGGCATAACTTGGAATGGATGGCAGAGGCTGCACCTAAGGCATTTCTGGATTTCTTAGAAAATGACATTCAAAAGGGTTCTCCAATTCTAAATGAGATATTTATAATACGTACAGGGCATTTTAGTATAACCGATACAGAGATTTACTATCCGGAGTTATTAAAATGCTTGGAATGTATTGCATGGAGTGAAGATTATCTGCCGCGAGTAACTCGTTTGCTTCTGCATATGTGCGCATACCCCAATGATAGTAATTGGGCAAATCGTCCGTCCGAATCGTTGAAAAATATCTATAGGTTTGTGCTACCTGGGACATTGGTTTCTATGCCCCAAAGAGTTGCTATCTTAAAAGGACTACGATCTACCTGTCCTGAAGCGGTTCATAGTCTTTGTTTTAATTGGCTAAAAGGTTTGCATGAAACAATATGGCATCCAACCTCATATTTCCGCTGGCGTTGGCCTGCGCAAAAGCCGGAAATGCCTAATAATGTAGTACTCTATCCTGAGGAGGCGTTATTGCGCGAGATGTATGAACTAATGATGGTTGATTTTGGTTGGTTAACGCAAGAGGTTGTTGAACTGATTGAATTGTCAATGTATGGATATATGCATAGTCTGCGTGATGATATAATATCAGCATTGCGAATGCATATTGATGATATTAGAGGAAATGATACTATATGCGAAGAACTGCGTCATGAGATATATCACCACATGAATTATCCAGACGCATTATGGGCTTTAAAGAGTGCAGAATTACAAAAATATAAAGATTTTCTCCAAGATATTACATTGCAAGATATCATAAATGCCAACAAACACTTCTTTGATAATATTTTTATGAACAATCCGGAGGCGGGGATAGATTATCTTGCTGAGAATCAGGTAGATGAGGCTCGGAAATATCGCGCGAAAATTGAGGATAAAATTATAGCAGAAAAGGGCATAGACGGAATCTGGGAGTTAGCCAAGGTGGCTAAGTCTCCAGAAGCTGTTGCCGGTGGTTTCGCAGAGTTAACAGGAGATCACTACAGAAAAGCCGTATATGAGCGATATAGTAATGGTGAATTGAGTGCCGGATTCGTAAAACACTACTTTACCATCTTATATTACAAACATAAGGACGAAAAGGAAGTATATCCGAGATATATCGCAGAAATGACGGAGATAAATCCGGACCGAATAGCGGTTGTACTATATGCTCCGGGATTCTATCGCGAATTAGCAGATATGGCAGAGCAACAATCGGATGTCATCTGTTTGGAATATTGGCAGCATGTACAGAGGAGTGGGGTGTTCAAAGATGAAGATATTCCATTTATCATAGAGCGCTTGATTCGTTATAAGCGTTATAATGATGTGATGCTCTTCATGAGTTTAAAAGAGGTTTTACCACTGATGAGTAGCAAACAGAAGGTGGATGCACTATATAGGGTTTTTATGTCTGGCGGAATAGTTGAGATGGCTCATGAAGCATATCAAGTAGGGCATATATTAGAGACAGTAGAGATAGATGGGGACGAAGATATGGAAATGAGAGTCGAGCAGATGGAATTCTATCTATATGATCACTTAGAATATTATTTGAAAGGTGACCATAATCACTTCCGTAAGGCAATCAACACAAAACCGGAACTTATGATGGAGATAGTGTCTCTAATCTTTAAAAAGAGTGATGATGTAGAAGATAATATATCGGAAGATGAAAGAGAAAGTAAGGCGTTCATGGTGCGTATAGCATATGATTTCTGGTTTAAATATCAGGATGTACCATGTACCGATGCAGATGGTAGCATAGATGGTGACAAACTGAGATCGTATCTTAAGCGCATTGCAGAATTGGCAGAAGAAGGGAATCGGAAGAATGTGATTCCATTAGTTATTGGAAAGATATTAGGCAATTTCCCCGAAGATGATGACTATCCGAGTAAATTGTTGTGCGATATGGTTGAGGAGTATGGCGATGATACCATTGATACTGAGATAGGGTGTGCAATCCATAATAGAAGAAGTTTCTCAACACGATCTCCGTTTGATGGAGGAACTGTAGAACGGCATCATATAGAAACATTGCAGAAATATCGGGAGAAGGCGATATCGCGTTCTCCACGTTTTGTAAAGATCCTTGATTCTACAATTCGGAGTTTTGAAAATTCAGCGAAACGTAATGATTTCGAAGGAAAGATGAATAACTTTGATTTCTAGTAGAAATAAATACGAAAAATGCAGAAAAAATCAAGATTATGGCATATGCCCTTGTATATGTCATTTTTTTTTCGTACCTTCGCAGCCGAATTGTTAATGAAGGTTAGGATGTATTGCTTTTTATGCCGCTCCGTCAAAATAAATATAAAATTCTGCGTTGGAAGAGAGGAAAACACCGTAATCATGGAAATCTAGAATCGACTGTATTATCGCGCCTAACAGATTTATTTGATTATAAGGGTTGGGTAAAGGATTATTCGTCAGAAGCGTCATGTTACATGCGTTTTGTAAAATTATTGATGAACATGACTCCTAAGGAACAGAATTTCGTAATAGAACTAACGCGCCAATTTCTACACATACCGTCAAGTAATTATGTTGTAAAATTAGAAAAGCCATTGGGACAACTTAGAAAATGTAGAGATGGACGCCTTATTTTTATTGGATGCATGTGTGAGGAAGATATATTGAATAGCGGAGTAAAGAGTTGTTATGAAGTGTTATACAAGTTGAGAGGTACTACATTACGGTATTCTGGTCTGGATTTAAGACCATATTCTGTGAAGAATAATGCACTGGCACTAACCGAAAATGATATAAATGAAGTGAACAACAATACTGCTACAATAGTTTTTGTAGACGATTTTATCGGAACTGGAGACACGGCAATGGATGCAGTGCGATATTTGGCAAAGTCCCATCCTGAATTAGTTAACTGGAGAAGAGTATGTTTTCTGTCTATAGTAGCACAAAGTACAGGAAAAAAGAAACTCGAAGATTCTAATTTTGAAGTTTATACTTCAGATATTATAGCGAAAGGAATATCGGATTATTATAAAGGAAAGCGTTTAAACGATGCAAAAACTACTATGGAATATATGGAATCCAAAATGAGCGGATTGAAAGATGAGTTTAAGTTTGGATACAAACAATCAGAAGCATTGGTGTGTATGGAGAGGTGTCCGAATAATACATTTCCTATATATTGGTTAGGTCGAAATATTGCTCCATATGAACGTTGATAAAGACAATAGGCTCATTTTGCTAATGCTACAAATCATCCGTGGGGACGGAGACCTTATGTGTCTCCAAACGGAGGAATTCCCATTAACAAAAATAATAGAGACCTTTGATTATATAAAGAGTAGGAACTACATTATCATTGAGAATCAACAGGTAGTACGTCTGTCTATAGATGGAGAACGGCTTTTTAATAAATTGTGCCGTCAGTATGGTTTGAGAGGACTTTACAAATATATAATACCCAATATGGAAAAACGTGAATCACCATATAGTATAACAGATATTTATATACCAGCAAAATAAATTGTATGTGCGCATATTACATTTAGTAGACCGCTGACTGCTTGCATTGCAGCGCATCAGCGCAGGGTGATGAGTCACCATCCTGTTAAATAATTGCTTTCAAGCCACAATAAGCAATTTCCTTGTTTTGCAGAGCAACTCAATTAAATTGCTTATTGCGTAGAAAATGTAAACAAGTTTACAGATATCTTCGGTAATTGTAATATGCGCACATATTTTTTTATGAGAAGAAATATTAACCATATTAATCCTCTATTTCGGCAAATGGCATCGGAAAAAGGGTTGCCTGCGGAACGTATAGATGAGTTATCCTCATATGCTGCAGATTTAGAGGAAAATAAATTGCCAATAATTTATGACCAAATTCATTTTAGCAAATTGGTCGGATATAACTATGATTATATATTGGCCATGTCAAATGATGTTAAATCATTTTACAAGGAATATCAAATTCCAAAGAAACATGGAGGAAAAAGAACATTGGAAGAACCTTATCCTGATTTAAAATATATTCAATCATGGATATTGAAAAATATACTCGAGAAAGGAATAAAACAATTTATTTCGCCAGTAGCAAAAGCATTTATACCAGGAAAGAAATTAAGGGATAATGCCCGTTTCCATCGGGGGAATAAAGTTGTAATTGTACTAGATATAACAGATTTTTATACTAATATTCAATTTGCTCAAGTATACAATATATTTATTGATATGAAATATACAAAGGCACTCTCGATGTTATTTGCCAGATTATGCACTTACGATAATTATTTGCCTCAAGGAGCCCCCACAAGTCCATTACTATCTAATATGATTATGAAGAATTTTGATCAAAGGCTATGGACTTATTGTAAGCAAAGAAACATTAATTATACTCGATATGCGGATGATATGACATTTTCTGGAGATGAAATTAAGATTCGACATTTAATTACATACGTTAAGCAAATTTTACCATGGAAACTTAAATTAAACGAAGAGAAAACAAACGTAATGGGAACTGGTAGATGCCAAAAGGTAACAGGAGTAGTGGTAAATGAAAAATTACAAGTAACGCGGAGTTATAGGGATAAAATCCGACAAGAGGTATACTATTGCATTAAGTTTGGAATTAGTGGTCATCGCCAAAGATTAGCTGACTTGCCGCAGTGGATCAATGATGATAAACTCTATATTCAGCATTTGCTCGGGAAAATTAATTATGTTCTTCAAATCAACCCCAATGATCATGTGTTTGCAGGCTATTTTCAATGGCTGAAAGAAGAATATAAGAGAAGAAATGTCTAAATATCCAAAGAAACAATAAGTAAACTAATAAAATGGAAAACAACCAACCACTTTTTTCGGTACTGATTGCCAATTATAACAATGGCAAATATCTGATGGAAGCTGTAGAGAGCGTTCATCAGCAAACATATACTAACTGGGAGATTATTTTGGTAGATGACGGTTCTACGGATAACTCCAAAGAATTATATAAAGAGTTAGAAAAAGACGAACGTATTCATATCTTCTTGAATGACCAAAATCATGGTTGTGGATATACCAAACGCCGTTGTGCTGAATTAGCTAATGGTGAGATATGCGGTTTCTTGGATCCAGATGATGCATTAACTGATAATGCATTGGATGTAATGGTGGAGGCTCATGGAAAATATCCAGAGGCGAGTCTTATCTCGTCACGATTTGAGATATGTGATGAGCAAATGAATCTCTTAGCAGTTAGTCGATTGTTAATTTTAAAGGAAGGTGAAAGTTATTTAGAACATCGTGATTATTGCCCAGAGCATTTTGTGTCCTATAAAAAAATATGCTATGATAAGACAACAGGAATTGATACAAATCTTCCACTTGCAGTAGATCAAGATTTGTATTTTAGATTAGAGGAGCGGGGGAAGTGGGTTGCACTAGATATAGTGATGTATCGTTATCGTTCAAATGTTGGAATTTCAAGTGTGCATAAAGGTACTTCTGCTTTTTTTTGGAATTTGTTGGTTCGCTATAACGCATGTTTGCGGAGAGGTTTGAGTCCGCGACAATTACCTGAGAAAGATTTTGAGGAATTCATCGCAGCAGATTATCTTGGGCTTCGTGAACAAGGAGCCTCAGATGTTCGCTCATCTAAAGCCTACCGCTTGGGGAAGATGTTGCTGAAACCATTCCGATATATGAGAAATATATTGAAATAACTATTTAGGATGAAACTCAGCGTATTTGTAGTCACATATAATCAAGAGCAATATATCCGTCAATGTCTGGATAGTATTGTTATGCAGAAAACGAACTTCGACTATGAGGTTATCATAGGCGAAGATTGCTCTACGGATAGTACTGCTACTATTTGCGATGAATATGCTGAGAAATATCCCCTCGTCCATGTATATCATCATCCAAAGAATATCGGTTTGTTGAAAAATTGGGAGTTTGTGATGAATAGATGTCAAGGGGAATATATCGCTCTTTTGGAAGGGGATGATTATTGGATAGATGAGAATAAGTTGCAGCGACAGGTGGATTGGTTAGATGCCCATTCGGATTATACGCTTACGTTTACGCGAGCGAAGATTCAATATGAGAATGGGGCTGAGGTCGGTCAAGAGAAAGATTTGCTATATTTGGAGGAACGTGAGTATAGTATACAAGAGATATGTGCTGACTTTAAGGTGCTTTCCAGTAGTACTGTGATTCGCAATTGCTTGCAACCAGTCCATTATTCCAATCAATTACTATATGCCGATACCTATACGTTTATCGAACTCTGTAAACGCGGTAAAGCATATTGTTTCGGAGTTCCTACAGTGAAATACCGTATCCATAAGAAGAATCTGTCATACAATGGAGATTGGAATTTCTTTTTACATGCATATAACCAATGCAAATATTTCAACCAAATATACCCAGAATTACGTTCTATATATCAACCACGATTAGAAAGTTCGATAATCCATCTTTTGCATGATAAAAAGCGTTCGTTTCCTTATCGCATTAAATGGATAGCATTACATCCACGTTTGTTGTTCAGTAGATTTATGCTGGCGACAATAAAAACTTATTTATTTCGGGTATGAAAATTCAAGATGTATATACTATTTGTAAGCAGACTGATATACGTGTTATTCCAACACTTATACGTCATTTGCATTGGCGTTTAACACGCCATGCTAATGTCCTAACGTCTCCACGTGTCTATTGGTCTGGTCATGGTAAAACCAATATTTGTGGACGATTAATGATCGGTTTCGATAATTCTATCTTGTCACACTCAAATAGTCCTACTACAATAAAAATGTGTGGACATCTGATGGTTAATGGAATTTCTCGTATTCAACGCGGTTGCCGAATAGAAGTATGTGAGAACGCGACATTTGAATTAAACAATTGTTTTATTAACAATAACTGTCTTATCCTTTGTGGGCATAGTATATCAATTGGTGCAGGAACAGCTATCGGTTGGAATACTCAGATTTGTGATGAAGATTATCATGAAGTACTACGTGCGAATGCATGCAATGTGAATAAAATGCAAGATTTCGCACGGGGGGGGGTAAAATAGGTAAGCATGTACTTATCGGAAATAATTGTTTCATCTATAAGAATGTTGAGATAGCAGACGGATGTGTGGTGGCTTCAAATTCGGTTGTTAAGAAAAGTCTTTTAGAACCAAACATGTTATATGCAGGTGTGCCCGCTAAAGCAATATGTAAGATAGAAAATTGGACAAATTAAGTTATGTTATGAAGAAATATTTTAGACCATTTTTAAATGCTGTGGGTTATTATGCCATTAAGGCGAAATGGAGAAGATATCAGTATCTTAGTCGTTTGCAAAGAGAAGATAAGAAACGAAATGCAGAGGTATATCGGCGTATCAGTATGATAGATTCGAGAATTCTACCTCAACTTCAAGAAGGAAGAAATGTGACAGTCTCGCTCACTTCTCATAGTACTCGTGTGGAACGATTTGCACCATACGCAATTTATAGTATCTTACAACAGACGGTTCTTCCTAATCGAATAGTACTTAATATAGATAAAACAAAATGGAATAAAGAAAATCTTCCAGATTTGATTAAGAAGTTGCAGATAGCAGGATTAGAAGTTAATTTTTGTGAGGATGTTGGTCCACACACTAAATTACTCCCCGTTTTGCAAAAATATCCCGATGATGTTATTATCACTGTAGATGATGATATTTGTTATAGTCGAACTGCGATAGAGGAATTGCTTAATGCTTATCAACTATATCCACAAGGTACTATTGTTTGTAGGAGAGGGGTTGAAGTCGCATATGAAAATGATATGATTCTTCCTTATTCTCAATGGAAGGAAGCTAAAACAAATACAAAAAATAGAATTTCGCCATTTGGTGTGAACGGGGTTTTATACCCTCCGTATATATTTAGTCAAGAAATACATAATAAGGATATATATAGACAATATTGCAAATGTGCAGACGATATATGGTTTACTATTATGGAAATTAGAGAAAATATTCTTGTGAAGCTCGTCTCTGAACCAAGTTTTACGAAGGATTTGTGCGTAAATCATTATAATGAGTATGTGGCTCAAAATTCAGATGCTTTGCATTTCCAAAATGAAGGAAATGGTATGAATAATGTGCAATTGAATCAACTTGTCGAGTATTATAGTTTGTGTGGGGGATAAATCTAAATAGTAATGAAAGCAATATTTGATAATATAAAGGGTGCATGCTCTATTGATGGAGCAATTCCACGCGAGATAAAATGCGTGTGGAATGCAGAGTCGCAGCGACTTACTATTGCGCGCGATGAAATAGGCGTGCAGTCGCTCTATTATGCGCAATTACCCACTTCTGTTATTGTATCTACGAGTCTTAAGGATATATTGCCATGCATTACTTATCCAAAGATCAATACGCGATGTCTTGCGCAGTCTATTCGTTATAATTACCCCATTGATCTTCAGCAGACATGGATTGAGCAAATTAAGCGTGTTCGTGCAGGAGAAGAACTGACGATAGATAAGAATGGCATTCGCAGTCGTATATATTGGAAACGAGACCACACGCCTACTTTTAAAGGAACCAAAGAAGAAGCACTTGCAGAGGCATTGCGTCTTCTGCGAAAGTCAGTTCGTCAAACAATCGAAACAGCCGATGGACCTGTAGCGGTGTTACTCAGCGGTGGTATAGATAGCACCTCTTTGGCGGCATTAACGAAAGAAGTGCAAACAGAAGTACATGCCATTTGTGCAGGATATAGAGGAAGTAGATATACAGCTAATGATGAGCGTAGCGATGCTAAACGTTTTGCGGAGGAGAAGGGACTGGTTTATCATGAAGTGGAATTGGATGTGAATGATTTTCAGTCGTATTTAGAAGAGGTAATCCCTTATTTGGATGAACCTTGTTTTGATGTGAATTGCATGGTTCAGTATGCACTCTACAAGAAAGCTGCTGAAATGGGATTCAAAGTCATCCTTAGTGGGTTGGGCGGAGATGAATTGTTCTATAGTTATAAGGCGCGCCATCGTGAGACTGAGGCTATACGATTACGTCATGAGTTTAATCAATTATATCCTGTGCGTAAACATTGGAAGAAGTATCTCCACTTTATGCTGAAGTATTATAAGCATATACTACTCCCTAATCATCCTGCACGCATTGATGAGTCAATGCTGGTAGAATGGACATATAAGGATTATAAGCGCTTTGCGCAAGATGCACAATTAGGAGAAGAACGCTTTGGGGATATAGATGTGCATGTGTCGCTACCGGAAAAACTGACGATACAAGGCATGTATGACTTTATAACACCTCGCTTTGCTATAAATATGTGTGTTTATCTGGGTAATAAACTATGTGAAGCCAATGGAGTAGAGTTGCGTTGCCCGATATTATCACCCGAATTGGTGCAATTTATGGACTCACTTCCTATGGATATGAAATTTGATATAGACCAACCGAAGCGTTTCCAAAAGGAGATGATGGCTGGAATCATACCTGATTATATCTTATATGCACGCAAGCGCGGTTTTGCACCACCCTTTGAGTTCATCCGCCAAATGGCAGCAAAGTACCAATACCAACATATCCAAGCTACTCATTGTTTCTTTAATTCAATGATGGCAGATCAGCTTGTTGGTTTAGTAAGTCGAGAGTAAACAACATAATACAACATATATAATACATGAATCTCGCTCCTATCATAGTATTTGCATACGACCGTCCAGACCATCTGCGACGAACATTAGATGCGCTTGCGAAAAATGACTTGGCGAGTCAATCCGAATTATATATCTATTGCGATGGTGCGAAAGAGACGGCTTCTATCGAGCAAATAGAGCGAATCAAAGAGAATCGTAAAGTGGCGCATGACGCAGATGGATTTAAGTCAATCACAATCATAGCAAGAGAAAAGAATGTGGGATTAAAAGCCAATATAGTAGGGGCTGTGACAGAGATTGTGAATAAGTATGGTCGTGTAATTACATTAGAGGACGATATTGTTACTTCCACGGGCTTCTTGCGCTATATGAATGATGCATTAGAGTTGTATGAAGATGATGAGCAAGTGATGCATATATCTGGCTACATGTGGCCGCACCGATATCGATTGACAGAAACATTCTTCTATCCTGTTCCTTATCCTGGAGGTGGTTGGGCCACATGGGCACGCGCATGGCAGCACTATTCTGATGATGCAGAAGCGTTATATCAATCTTGGAAGGATCGTTGGGATGAGTTCAACCTTTTTGGTGGAGATTATTTGCAGAAGCAACTAATAGCGAACTATAAGGGAGAGATGAACACATGGTTTATCAAATGGCACGCTGTTATGCTTATGCGAGGAGCGCTGACATTGTATCCTGGCCAATCGTTAACGAATAATATTGGTTTTGATTCATTGGCTACAAACTGCTATAAGACGAATAAGTTTGATATAGACCATTTGGCTGAATCTATTAAGGTGAAGCGCAAACCCATTCGAATAAATAGAATCGCAGCCAATGAGATATATGCCTTTTATCAAGGACGATGGTATAACCGCCGTAGAAGAAAAGCATTGCTTAATAAGATAAAGAACTTCTTTAAATCCTTACTCCATTAACTCGTAACAAAATGAAATCATTCAAATATTATATCCAGAAACTCTTCGGGCAATGGTTGAACGAACCAATCATCCCTGCAGATCGCACAACGGGTTTCTCGTTGGTGCGTTCCGAGCGCAGTAAGACCACTATTGGTCAGCACGCATATGCCGTGGCGCCGTATTACTTGCATAATGTGCAGTTGGGTGATTACTCCTATTTTGCTAAGAATGCCCAAGTAGCGAATGCCACAATCGGCAAGTTCTGTTCGATAGGCCCTAATTGCTGTTGTGGGTTGGGAATTCATCCTACCGATGGCGTTAGTACCCACCCGATATTCTATCGAGGAGAAATGGCAGAGCATAAGCCCGTGACGATTGGCAATGATGTGTTCATTGGCGCCAATGTGACTGTTTTAGATGGTGTGACGATTGGCGATGGTGCCGTTATCGGTGCTGGCGCTGTGGTGAGCAAGGATATCCCGCCTTATGCTATAGCAGTAGGTTGTCCGATAGAGATAAAGAAATATCGTTTCACTGCCGAGCAGATTGCTGCCTTGCAGCGCATCCAATGGTGGAATTGGGACGAGGAGAGATTGAAGGATGTCAAAGAGATGTTTACTGATATCGATGGGTTTATAGATAAATGGGATGTTGTGCGCTAATGTGCGATTAGGGTATAGAGTGTAGGATGTAGGGTGTAGGGGTTGCTCTTGTCCTAGATTAGGAAGGAGAAAAATTGGAGAGAAAAGAAAGGGAAAATAAGATGGTAATATCAGACGCAAACATAATGGGAGGGATGCACCTTGTTATTCTTGGTGCTGGAGCAAGTATTGCTTCATGTCTGCGCAATCCAGAATTTCATGCCATAGAAGCAAATGCGGAAATGGATGCACAGATGAAGGCGGATTTTGAGGTGGCCAAACATAAAGCGCCCAATGGTAAGGAATACACCACCGCTCATGCATGGAAATTCAATCGTTTGTTGTGGGAGTGGAAGAAAGAGAATCCATTGGAAAAATAATGCTTAATTGGAATTTATTTAACATATTACACCCGAATGCGCCTATTGCCTTTGAGGCAATGTGCTATTTCTTGTTCTGTGAGCAATTCAGCCAGCCATACGGGATATTCCGCTATAAAAACCAAGCAGGTATAGAGACAGAACCAATTGAATATGAGGGTACACTTATCGGCTTCCAGTCTAAATATATAAAGGATATAAACAGTAGTGTTGCAGATATATGCGATTCAATTAATAAGGCTAAAAAACATAATCCACAACTGAAACAATATTATTTGTTTATTAATCAGGAATTTTCAGAAGGGAAGAAAGGCAAGAAGCCCAATGCACAAATTAAAATAGAATCTTGTGCTCAAGCAAATGACTTAGAGTTGATCTGGATGCTTCCAAGCAATTTGGAATATTTACTTCATCAGAAAAAGAACGAATACATTTTTGATGTCTTTTTTACAGAGCATAACGGGTTGGATAAACTGATTGAAGAGCAACAAAATTTTAGAAACAGACAACTATCCCTAATCAAGACAGAGATTATTTACAATGCCCAGAGTATAAAGGCAGACAGATCTGCGACCTTAGCAACACTCGAAGAACATATAATTCAGGGACATAATATTATCATCAGTGGAGAAGGTGGAGCAGGAAAGACAGCTGTAATTAAAGATTATATCGAGCAACATAGTACTTATCCTGTCCTTTTTACAAAGGGCTCTGCATTATATGAATTTGAAACAAATGATATAAACAGCAGTTTTAATATCAATAGAATAAATAAGGCTTACGGAGATCAAAAGGTAAAAATCTTTGTAATTGATTCTGCCGAATGTTTGTTAGACGTACCAAATGACGAGGGGATTCGAATCATTCTAAAGGAATTGCAGGAGTTGGGATGGAGGATAGTGTTGACTTCCCGTAAAAACCGTCTCAAAGAGTTAATGCTTCTTTTGCAGAGCATATACCATCTAAATGCAATCAACCAGAATATTGAAATATTAAGTCCACAGGAATTAGCAGCAATAGCGGAGAAATATCATATCGTATTACCTCGAAACCAATATCTTCTGGATAGAATACGCAATCCGTTCTATCTTAATGAATATCTATCGCAGTTAAAAGATAATATTGATGCCACAATCAGCATGTTTAACCAGAATGTTTGGAATGGGAGAATATGCCAATATAACAAAAGTGCAAAAGGTAAAAATCGAGAGAACTGCATGATGTCATTGGCGAAAACTCGTGCAACAACTCAGTCTTTTTACATAGATTATGAAAGTGATGAAATAATAGAAAGTCTGGTAGAGGACGAAATTATTGGATATGATTCCCAACGCGCACAGTATTTTATAAGTCATGATATTTTTGAGGAGTTATCATTGAGAAGATGGATAGACATCGTCTTTAATCGGATGAAGGAAGACTTTGAGGCTTCTCGTTTTTTTTGTACGATAGGAGATGCTTTGGCTTTACGTCGTGCCTTTCGTTTATGGTTATCAGATAAATTAATCGCGGACGATTCGGATGTCAGACTGATTATATCATGTGTACATGATGCAAACTTGTCAGTACCTCCATTCTGGGTAGATGAAATCATTACAGCTATAATTTTATCACCATATGTATCCAGTTTCTTTGAGAATAATGAAGAATATTTAATAAAAAATGGTTTTGAACTATTTCAACAACTCTTATTTCTTCTTAATATCAGTGGTGTAGATTATAAGCCTGTTTCTCATAAGGCAGCGGAAAGTGCGCCTGTGATGATTCCTGTTGGAGACGGGTGGAGATGTGCTGTTAACTTTATTGGTGATCACAAAGAAATCCTGCAACTGAATCCCGATTTATGTTTGGATACTCTAATTAAATGGACATTGGAAAACCATGAAGGAGAAACAACAAAAGCAGCCGGGCGTATAGCATTGTATATATTAAAAGAATCCGAGAATCATTGGGCAAATTGGCATTTGGAAGACTTGAAAATATATACGATTATTGAAAATTCAGCAAAAGCCATTGTATCTGAGTTAAATGATTTAATAGGAAGTCAACTAAATATCCCAGATGATAATAAAGTTCAAGATTCTTATTATGCTTTCTTCGAATATATTATAACTGATTCTCTTAGAGCGGCAAATATCATTCAATCATGCCCAATGGCAGTCCTGAAGATATGTACTCGTTTGTGGTATGCAAATCATCACAATAGCAAATCATACTATGAGCACGATACACTTGAGTTCCATTATGGCGTGGTAGATGAATATAGATGTAATTATTTCCCTGCCAACGCATATAACTCTCCGATCTTGTATGCGCTTAACTCTAATCCTTTAGAGACTATGAAATTTGTAATTGATTTCATCAATCAGGTTTCTCAGAATTACAAAAACAATCCATGGCAAGATGATAGGGTTGATGAAGTGACACTGCAGTTACCTAATGGCGTTACCGTTAATCAGTTGCATTCTCAATTCTTTTGGAATGCATATCGAGGAACGAGTTCTCCTGTAGTGCCATATCTGATTCAATCGGTATTAATGGCACTTGAAAAGTTCTTGTTACAATGCGGGAAGGAGTTTGAGTTATCTCTGGTGGAAAAGATACTATTAGATATACTATCAAATTCGAAATCGTCAATGCTTGCAGCCGTTATAGCGAGTGTCGTAATTGCTTATCCTGACAAGTTCTTTAATATTGCCTGCATACTATTCCAATCCATAGAGTATATTGCTGCTGATAATCACAGGGCGATAAGCGAAATATCTGCCATGAGTGTATCTTCAGGAAAATTTCCTGCATTTTATCAACAAGTCCAATACGAATCGAATCAGTTGTCCCATAGAAAGATGACTTTGGAACAGATTTGTTTTAATTATCAGTTTGTTGGGGTGAAAGGTGAGAGTGAAGAAAATAATCGTAATTATTTATTGCGAATATATTCGATTATAGACAAGTTGAATGAAAAACTTCAAAAAAAACAGGAGAAAAGTATTGAATATGAAGTGTTGATAGCTCGCATAGACAGGAGAAAGAATAAACCGCAGATTGTTTCGGAAAAGGACAATCAAGTACTCGTGCAATTTGAAACACAATTGGCGCCGGAAGTAAAGCAAACCAGTGAGAAATTTTTAGAGCAGGCAGCTGGAGATATGAAATATTCTCATTTGTATCTTTGGAGCCGATACAAGTGGGAAAGAAATGAGAAAGCAAATGAAGCTCAGTACTCTCGATATGAAGAACGCCCATTAAGTGCCTTGGGCGAGGCTATGGAAATATCATCAGATGTAAAAAACGGGAAGGTATTAATGCCGATGAATGAATACATTCCCCGATATGTCTGTTCAATTATGGTTCGTGATTATTATGACTTGCTCAGTACTTACAATATAGAGTTCTGTCGTGACATTATAATAAATACTTTAAGGGATGTAATTTATGGAACCAAGCCCTATGTATTTGGCGATGGTTATGAGGAGTGTTTGAGGGCGTCATTGGTATTATATGACAAATGTGACAACTGGCGAGATGAATTGGCTTTCTTGTATTTGGTGATACTTACCGACAAGAGAGAAAAAGCAAGTAGATATTCATGGGAGATATTGTCTGAATTATCTTTTTCGGATGAAGAGTCACCGATACACGAAACATTAATAAATAAACTGGTTCTTCTATATATCCGATATCAGCCTTTGTATAAGAAATTATGTGCAGAAAACTCTACTGCGTTGGGGCAATCTATGCGTTCAATCGTCGTGCCAAAATTGTTCCAAAAGATGACTGATACTACTTCGACATTAAAGGATACAGAATATCTTCGACTTGCCACAACCATAGAATCAGAAGACGCTGTTGCTCTGTTGTCAATTATACCAAGACATACAACGAATGACTTTTATTTGAAAATTATTGAATCGATTATACCGTCATTATCCCAATTATTGGTAGAGGGAAGAGTAGAGTATAATTTTACGATTCGTTATACGGCATATCGCTATCTTGCTGCATTTTTATTAGCGAGATCACAAGAAGAACAGGCACAATTTTTCTTGCCCTTCATTCAAGTTTTACCCCAATCGAATGACATCACACATCTTCTTTTTGAATTTGTGATTGTAGCAGATAAGATGAATAATCCGGATTCGTTTTGGAATATATGGAATCTGCTATATGATTCAATAGTTAAGCAACGCATGGGAGGTTACAAACGGCGTGAGATACTTATGAACTATTTCCTAGGAGAAAATTGGAAAGAGACTGCCAGATGTTGGCATTCTTTAAGAGAGAAAGACTTGAGGTTTTATGATTCGTTAGTTAAAGATGTAGATGTCGCAGATGTTCCGATATTGCTGTTTGTTATAAATAGCAATATGCAGAGGATTGCGTATCCATATCAAAGTCAAAGTGTAGACTGGAATTATGAGTTGGTGGGGAGATTGGTGCAGATACCCCCAAAGAGTTTAATCTCAGGAACAATCAGCCTCTTGGAAAATAATATGACAAATTATATAGCAAATAATAGGGCGCGAGTAAGAACAGATTCTAAACTACGAAATAAGTTAACAGAGATACTATCTTTTGCCGTTGCACAAGGTTCGGCACAAGCATATACTCTCAGAGAAAGTATCATTTGATATTATAATATGTCAATGAATAGCATGGATAATATGGAGCCGAGATTATCAATGGAAAAATAAACAGGGTTATGCCAGCCAGATGCAATTATATGAGGAAATGACGAGACAAGCCACCGAACGCGGTATGACATTGGAGGATGTCATATATAGGAATTGTATAAACTGGGAAAATAAGTGAAAATTTCTAAAAAGGCGGAAAAACTGCGATATATTTGCATATGTCGCTTTTTTTTTGTATCTTTGCGGCGTGAAAAGGGTATAAGATGATGATGCTTGTAATTGTAAAAAAAATGTTAATTCGCTTGTAGAGACGAATAAATATAAAATTCGCTTGTAGAGGCGAATAATTAAAAAATTAGATATGAGATTTGTAATATGAAGGCTACTATATCTGCGGATAATTCCTCATCGACTCCATTGACCAATCAGTTTGTCAATGATATCAAACAGATTATCACTACCGCACAAGCAAATGCCGTGCGCAGTGTGGATTATTGCCGTGTGCAGATGTATTGGCATTTAGGCAAGCGAATTTTTGAGGAAGAGCAACAAGGAAAAGCGCGTGCCGAATATGGCACTTATCTAATTCGCAATTTGGCGCAGCAGATTGAGCCGGAATATGGCAGCGGTTTTGGAGAACGACAACTCAAATTCTGCCGGCAGTTTTATCGCGAATATCCAATTGTGAACACACTGCGTTCCCAATTAAACTGGAGCCAATATCGTTCGCTCATTCAAATACCGGATCGCGATAAACGCGAGTACTACGAACTGGAGGCTGTTAATAACGCTTGGACAGGGCGAGAACTGCAACGGCAGATTGATTCTATGCTATACGAGCGTTTGCTGAAGAGCAATGACAAAGAAGCGGTTCTTGCTGTAGCACGTAAAGAGCGTATTCCAGAAACGCCACAAGAGATAATCAAACAACCAACCGTGTTGGAGTTTCTTGGCTTGAGACGCAAAGCAGCCTATTACGAGAAAGACTTGGAACAAGCTATCATTACCCACATTGCCGATTTCATGTTGGAGATGGGCAAAGGATTCTCTTTTGTCGCTCGTCAAAAGCGCATATTGCTCGAAGATGATGAGTTCTTTGCCGATCTTGTATTCTATAATCGGTTGTTGAAGTGCTTTGTGGTAGTCGAACTCAAAACAGGGGAACTGACTCACCAAGACTTAGGACAGTTGCAGATGTATGTTAATTATTACGACCGTCAAGAGAAATTGCCGGAGGAAAATCCCACGATCGGCATTCTTCTTTGTACACGTAAAAATGACACCTTGGTTCGTACAACATTGCCGGAAAACAACACTACTATTCTCGCATCGGAATACCAATTATATTTACCTTCTGCAGAGCAACTTATCAAAGAGGTGAACGAGGTAAAAGAGCAGATGCAACAAAACGACTGATGAAAGCAAATAAGTGATTTCCGACCGACGAATGGGAGAAAAACAAGAGACAAATAATTAGAATACCCTTATATCTTGTTAAACGATGAATAAGTTAAATATACATATAAAAAACTGCTATGGTATTGGTACTTTAGATAATGAAATAGAATATAGTGCTACTAAGAAATCAGCCATAGTGTATGCTCCAAATGGTACAATGAAGACCTCTTTAACTAAAACCATCCAAGACGTAATAGATGGTAAGGAACCAAAAGACGAGATGTATCCTGATAGGAGGCATGAATGTTGTATCCAAATTGATGATACAGATATCACAAAGGATAGTGTATTTATTTTTAGAAACGAAGATGCCGATGGCTCAAAAGAAATAAGCACATTCCTTGTTGATGCCACTTTGAAGGCACGTTATGATGCTATATACGCATTGATTGAAGATGCGCAAAAATCACTACTTAGAGCCATAAAGAGTGTTGCTCATAGTACGGACTGTAAAAAAGAAATTTTGAATACATTTAGGATAAATGAGCAAGAGTCGTTACTTGATTGTCTGTTACGTATAAGAGGTGAAATAGATGAAACTAGCAATATTGCAGCAGAATATGATTTTAAGTACAATGAAATCTTTGACAATGACAAAGTAATTACTTTCATTTTGGAACAAAGTGACAAGTTAAATGACTACTTTTCTAAATACAGCGAATTAATACGCGATTCGAGTATTTTTAGCGCAGGACCTAATTCTTTTGGTACTTCGCAAGCAAGCATGTTGCTTAAGTCTGTTGATGATAATCGTTTCTTTTCTGCCAACCATAAATTTGTGTTAAGAGGAGATGTGGAGATCACTACTAAAGCGAAAATGGAGGAACTAATTTCAGCAGAGAAAGAGCGCATACTGAATGATAGAACACTGAAAATTCTTTTTGAAAGAATTGATAAAAAATTGCAATCAAACGGCGATTTAAGGCGGTTAAAAGAAATTATAGAACAATATCCGGAGATTATTCCTGAGTTATTGGATTACGATAATTTCCAAAAGAAGATATTACGAAGATATTTATATGATTGTATAGCTGAATATGATAGTTTGATTGCTATTTACGCAGCTCATCGAGAGGAAATAAATAACATCATAAATGAGGCAAATGGTCAACGCTCTCAATGGGAAAGAGTTATTGATATGTTCAATAATCGTTTTTACGTGCCCTTTAGAATTCATTTGAAAAATAAATCAGACATAATTCTAAATCAGGAAACCGCAGCATTGGAATTTGTTTACCAAGACGAAGATAACGGTTCTAAATTGATTGTTGAGCAAAAATCTTTATTAGAACATCTTAGTAGAGGAGAGTTGAAGGCATACTATATTTTACAAAATCTTTTTGAGATAGAAGCGCGAAAGTCCCAAGGGCAAGAGACATTACTTGTTTTTGATGACATAGCAGATTCTTTCGACTATAAGAACAAATATGCTATTGTGGAATACTTAGCAGATATTGCCCAAGAGCCATGTTTTAATCTTTTTATACTGACACATAATTTCGATTTCTATAGAACTGCAGTTTCTCGATTAAATATTCATAACATATATTTTGGAGAGAAAAATCCTCAAAGAGAGGTTAAACTTTATGTAGGATTATACAAACCGGATATCTTGCATCAAAGAATATTAAGAAAGATAGTAGAAATACGCGCTTGTATTGCCGCCATCCCTTTTTCTCGGAATATAATCGAATACACGAAAGGCGATTTGGATCACGATTATCAAGTGCTCACGGAATGTCTTCACGCAAAGGCAAATACCTTGTTCATTACAATGGGGGAAATATGGGAAATTCATCAACGTTCTTTGAATGCAGCCTGTGGTCAAACAATTAGTTTCGGAGAGTTGAAATATTATGATGCTTTGATCCAACAAGCCGAGTTAATTCTAACGGAATCAAATGAAGTAGAGCTTGTTGATAAATTGATATTATCCATGGCAATCCGACTAAAGGCAGAACATTATATGTTGAGAGAATTAACGACAGACCAAGCACAAGAAATCGTACCCAATAGAAATCAAACAGGCGAACTCGTGAAGGTGTTTAAAGCATACCATTTGCAAGAAAAAGAATGTCTATTAATGAATAAAGTGCTTATGATGACATCTGAAACTATTCACCTAAATAACTTTATGTTTGAACCAATAGTTGACACATCAATTTGGGCTCTAAAAAAAACTATATCATGACGTAAGTATATTATGATACCTTTATCTATTGTATATTATATATTGTTGAGAAATCAAATATGTTGAATATAACAAAGAACTCCTGAAATCATAAATATGAATCCATTTTACATTAAATCCATAACGGTGGGAGAACATTGCAATAAGGCATTGTATAAGACTTTGCATCATGAGACATACAAACTTGCAGAAAAAATGTCTTATGATTGGTATGGAAAGAATATTTCTATATCAGCTGTTGTCGGTGAAAATGGAGCCGGTAAATCTTCTCTGCTTGATATTTTATATAGGATAATAAACAACTTCTCTTATCTTGTAATTGCAAAAAATAAGAAGCGTAGAGCTGCTGAGCCCTTATATTTTATTCCAGATCTATATGCATCTATCGAATATGTTATTAATGAAAAAGAATGTAAAATTGAATGTCAAGGCGAAAGTGTTGGAATAATACGCGGAAATATAAAGTGGTATTTTACTAATTTGTACAAGAAAGTTCCATTTTTCGAAAAAAAACAGTTTGAGTACAAAGCACAACTTAGTAGTGATTCTTTGCGAGAACTTCTAAAGGATTGTTTTTTTACTATAGCGACAAACTATTCACTTCAGGCATTTAATAGTAGTGATTATGCAAAAGATAATGCACATTCGTACGTAGATGGAACTAATAATCAAGGATATAGATCCGATGGTAATTGGATGGATAGTATATTTAATAAGAACGATGGTTATCTAGTTCCAATTACCATAAATCCATATCGTAATCATGGCGTCTTTGATTTGAATAATGAAACAGAAAGGACAGAAGATCGTTTAGCATCTCTATTGCTTTTCTTTAAAAAGAAATCCTTAGAGTTGTTAACTGACTACCAGTTAAAAACCATAGAGTATGATTTTGATAATTATGCTATAGGTGAGCGCCTGAATAGACATAGACCCAAATCAGATGAAGGGACGAGTGTTCGTGAACCTATGGATTTGCATTTGCGCTTACGCCCACTATTGGAAGATTGTAATAATTTTCTAAATATAATATTGAGAGAATTAGGTTTTGGTTATATGGATGATGAGATTGGGAGCCACGCATGTATTTATTTAGGTTATAAAATTTTATCTATAGCAGGAAAGTATCCGAGTTATCAGGATTATGTTTCTATTGGTGACCCATGGAATCTTTTAAGGAATGCAGATGACAACGAACAAAAGTTGTTATGCGAACTAATTGAAATAATAGAAAAAGACTATTCGCACATAACGACAAAAGTTCATCAAACAATATCTTTTTTAAGAGCCCATCAGGCAAAGCGTACAAAAATATTTGATGGAACATTTACTTTTGAACAGTATGAGAATTATGTGGGCGGAATGAAGAATCGCTCGGTAGAGGGATATATAAAGATATTACCTCCTCCTATATTCCGTTCCCATATTTATATGTACAAAACTCTAAATAAAGGTGAGGTTATAACAATTGATAGTCTCAGTTCAGGAGAAAGACAGTTTTTATATACAATCAGCACATTAATTTATCACATTATTAATATCAAATCCGTGCCTAGCAGGAGAGAGCATTATCGCAACATAAATATAGTAATGGATGAAATAGAGATATGCTTTCATCCGGAATATCAACGTAATATAGTAAATTGGTTGGTGACACTTATTAAAAGACTTCAATTTAATAGATATTGTGCGTTTAACATTATTATGACAACTCATTCGCCATTCATTTTATCGGATATTGTACCACAAAATATTTTGTATCTTGAAGATGGAGAAGCTACTACTATTGATTTGAAGACTCCATTTGCCGCTAATGTAAATGATATCTTACGCCAAAGTTTCTTCCTGAAAAATGGCTTTATGGGAGAATTCGCAAAACAAAAAGTATTATCCCTCATTAAGTATTTAACAACAGAAAATCCCCAAAGTGGATATTGGACCAATGATAAAGCAAATGCATGTATAGAGTTGATAGGAGAGCCTATGCTGTCAGAAAAACTAGAAGAATTGCAAAGTGACAGATGAAACATATAATCATTAACAAACAGATAAGAGACCTTGCCGCTGAATTTCGAACTCAACTGAAAACAAAAAGGGGAAATTATATTCCACCTGTCGAGAAACTGACGGCTTTAAAGAGTAAATTGAAAAAATCCACTCACAAAAAATACGTGCAGTTGATAATTGATAAATGGGATGACTTAATTATAGCAAAACCAGAAGATTTCTCTTCATTGGAGAATAGTTTTTGTGCAATCATTGCTACCAACGACATATCGAAAGAAGAGACACAAAAGGACATTTTACTATATCCGCAAATTATAGACGCAATGCGATATGATTATGTGCAATCTACTATTTATCCAAATTATATCACGAAATTGGGAATAAAGACATGTGTGTATTGTAATGCTCAATATGCGTTTGCTGTTATAGGAAGAAAAGGATATATCAATTATGAATTGGATCACTATATGCCTAAAAGCAAATATCCATATTTATGCACAACATTTATGAACTTACAACCATGTTGCCCTAAATGCAACAAAAAGAAAAGCAACAGGGAACCGGATCCTAATACTGAAGAAATATTTGAATTATTTAAACCCGAGGGCGAACCTGTTGTTCCGAGATTATTTAATTTAGACAATGCAAGCATAGCTACATATATGGCATCTGCAAAGAGCAAGGATTTGAAGATTTTATTTGATTATCCGGGAAATCCAAAATTGAAGAATGGTTATGAGAATTTCTTTCAAATAAGCACTCTATACCAAGCTCATAAGGATGTGGCAGAAGAACTCATCTGGAAACAAAAAATATACAATCATATTATACGAGATATATACAAAGAACAATTTAAGTTTTTGGGTTTTAAGGACATTCATTTTAATCGTTTTATACTTGGTAATTATGATAAAGCAGATGATATTCATAAGCGACCTTTGTCAAAAATGGTCCAAGACGTGGCACAACAATTAAAAATATTGTAATAAAATGCTAGATGTTGTGTTGATAATATAGGCTATATGATTGACAGGTTAACAGCGAGGCGGTTAATGAATTAATATTTTATCCCCTCGTGTCTGCCCCGTATGTCTCTCGTGAGTAAGACGCGAAAAGCATAAATAGTAAAAAAAATGAGAAAGATAAACATTAAAAAATGGATATAACCGAATTAAATAGAAGATGTCAAAATCAAGAGTCGTTCTTAGTGGCTAATGATGGACAATACTTAGGTAAATTATGTCTAAATAATTTTGATTTTGATTCTGTATTAAATGAGTTTGGACCTTATGGGAGTCCTTATTCTAATACATCAATATATAATCAATTTTCTATGTATGGAAGCCAATTCTCCTCTTTGAGTCCATTTAATGAATACACATCAACTCCACCAATTATATATTTGAAAGGAATGAGATATGGGGTCTTATCTATGAATAAATATATTATGGGAGCTCTTGAACCTGCGCAATTAAAAAACTGGATGCAATATAATGGCTTGTTTTATTGATTATGGAAATGATTGAGTATGTTAAGTTAGTGATAGCGTTTATTGTTTCAATCGGAGGCTCAAGTGCTGTAATTGTTGGATTAGCCAAGTGGTTTGGTGATTTTATGTCTCATCGTTTACTTGATACATATAACAATAAGCACGAACGAGAATTGGAGGCATTAAAAAGTAAATATGCTGGTGAACTTGAAGAAACTAAAAGTGAGTTGGAAAAAACGAAATTACAGTTTGTAAGATACTCCGAAAAACAATTTGAACTCTACAACGATTTATGGAAAGTTTTATTATACACGAAACAGCAAGCCGATATGTTATGGCAGAAAGCGGATCCAGCGCAAATACCTGCTTTTAGTGAACAAATACGACAGACAAGACGTGCTATTGATGATAATTTATTACTAATAGAAGAAGAACATTACAACAAGCTGATACAACTGATAGAACAATTTGAACAATTCCAATTTGGTAAATTAAAATTAGTTGAAATTAGGAGTCAATTTGATGAGGGAGAAGAAGGAGTAGGAATTTCAAAAAATGAAATTCAAAGTACTATCCGCAAGAATAGGAAAACTAAAGAAACGTATGATGCTTTAATTATGGATATTGGTAAATCGTTTAGAAAGCAAATAAAAGGATAATTAAAAATGTAAATACCAGTTTTCACCATTGAATGTAAATTCTGATTTTATCTCTTAATTTTTGTTTAAAATCATCGCCCATAACCAATCGCCAATCGCCAATAGCCGACCCAAAATCACCCATCGCCCATCGCCAATCGCCATCACCATGGATTATCTCTCTCTGATTGCTGAATACTTAAAGAAAAATAAAGACATCAAAATCTATTATGCCCTATACTGGGTGTGTCTCCAGACGGAGAAATTAATATTGACGATGATTCTTTTGTGGAATTATAGACACAATTCCGAACAGTATCAAAATAAGCAATGGAGAAAATGTAAAAATAACAAACTCAACACCGCATCGGAAACAAACACCATGAAACTCTCAATAATAACAATCAATTACAACAACGCCGAAGGCCTGCGCAAGACGCTCGCCTCCGTCGCATCGCAGACATACCCCAATATTGAGCACATCATCGTTGATGGTAATTCGACGGACGGCTCGGTGGAGGTTATTCGTGAGTATGAAAACCAATTAAACATTACACACTCCACCATCCACCTCCTTTGGAGTTCAGAACCCGATAATGGTATCTACAATGCCATGAATAAAGGCATCGAAATAGCGTTAGGTAGAAGGATTGTCGATGCCTTTAATCGTTCCGAGCTTGTCGAGGATAAGAACAAGGCAGAAACTCTTAATCGTTCCGACCTTGTCGAGGATAAGAACAAAGGACGCGAGATGGATATCAATGCCTTTAATCGTTCAGAACGAAGTGATGATAAGAACCGTGGTATACAGCGCGCGACAGGCGAGTATGTGCAAATACTTAATAGCGGCGACTTGTTAGCCGCTCCTGATGTCACAGAAAAAATGGTCGCTGCGCTTAATGGTGCATTGATTAATGGTGATGCTTCGCCTTCTTGCTTTCAAAATCGAATCCCGATTTTTTACGGCAATATGCTGAAGTCTTACGATGGCAAAACTATCATCAATCGCGATACATGTGGCGGTAAGATGTATACGCCAGAGTCGTTCCTCTATTTCTATAAAGGCACGCTCAATCATGACTGTGCTTATATCCGTCGTGACCTCTTTGAGAAATACGGACTCTATAACGAGCAGATGAAGATTTGCTCGGATTGGGAATGGTATGTGCGTGCGATTGTGCTGGGTGGAGAGAAACCGATATATACCAATATAGATGTCACTATCTTTGATATGAATGGCGTGAGTGAGTCGCATGGTAAGAATGCGGAGTTGATTAAGAAAGAACGCCGTGAGTATTTGGAGTCTATCCTTCCGCCAGCTGTGCTGCATGATTATGATCAGTTTGCTTTTCCGCTCTTGCAATACCAGCGTTTGAAGAAATACCACCTCTGGGGTATTGTACATTTCATGGAGAGGGTGCTGTTTAAGTTAGAGAAGTGGGGTATGCGCTAATGCGCGATTAGGGAGTGAACGAATGAACGAATGAACGAGTGAAGGAATTATGATTGAGAATAAGTACGAATACAAAAATCTAGATGTTTACAAGGAGGCTAAGAACCTTGTAAAGATGGTGTATAAACTTATAGAACAATTCCCTAAAGTGGAAACATATGCATTGTGTGATCAACTGCGTCGTGCAGTGATTTCTGTACCTTCTAATGTGGCAGAAGGTAGCGGTAGGACATCTGCTAAAGACCAAGCGCATTTCTTTGAAATGGCATTCGGTTCACTAATGGAAGTAAGTTGTCAAATGGATATAGCCTGTGATTTAGGATATATTAATCAAAACGAACTAAAACAAACTGAAGAACAAGTAAGTAGAATAGCTGCAATGCTTTCGGGTTTGCGTCGTAAATGCCTAAGTCGTTAAACATTAATTCGTTAAACGTTAATTCGTTAAGTCGTTAAACATTAATTCGTTAAACGTTAACTCGTTAAACATTAATTCGTTACCATGAAGCTATCAATCATCGTTCCAATATACGGAGTAGAGCAATATCTGCGTAAATGCGTAGATAGTCTCCTCGCACAGGATTACGACGACTATGAGATCATCCTCGTAGACGATGGTTCCCCCGATTCCTGTCCACAAATATGCGATGAGTATGCAGGGGCCTACCCCCAACCCCTCCCTAAAAGGAGGGGAGATAAGCCTACGCATGATACCTTTGCAAGTGTATGGGGGGCGCATACGGCAGATAGTACCCAATATGATTTGCTCAAAGCCAATGCTGAGAAAAACCGCAAGAATCCAACAGAGGCTGAATCTATACTGTGGGATATGCTGAAAGGGAATAATATAGGCCTGCATTTCCGTCGTCAACATATAGTATTAAACTATATAGTAGATTTTATTTGTATAGAAAAAGGTTTGGTAATAGAGTTGGATGGTGGATATCATAATGATCCAGAACAAAAAGAATACGACGAAAGACGTACGGCTCATCTACAGCAGTTAGGATATACGGAATTGCGTTTTGCAAATGAGGAATTACTGACAAATCCCGACGCAGTCATTGCGCGGATAAAAGAGGTAGCCATTTCTCTCCCTTCGATAAAGAAAAACAATGATACTGCTTTATTCCCTTCCCTTCAGGGAGGGGTTAGGGGTAGGCTTATCTCCGTCATCCATCGTCCGAACGGCGGTTTATCTGCTGCGCGGAATAGTGGCATAGAGGTTGCGCGCGGCGAGTACCTTATGTTTGTGGACTCGGATGACTATCTTGAACCCAATGTGTTGGGTGCCCTCATGGCGCAAATAGAACGCGATAACCTAGATGTGCTGCGATTTAATTACCAGAATGTGAATGAGCAAGGAGAAATATTTCATCCGTTCAAATCAGGGAAACCATATTTTGATTACAGCGCGGGAATTATGGATGGAGATACATTCCTTAATGAGCGATTAGGTTACGCGTGCTATGCATGGGCATTCATCCTCCGCCGTGAATTGATTTATAGTAGCCAGTCATCAGACATCGCGCAGCGCGTGCTTTTTACCCCAGGTATATATTTCGAAGATACTGATTGGACACCGCGTATGTTGCTCAAGGCTCAGCGCGTTGCCAGCACATCCCGAATAGTATATAATTACCTTTGGCGCCAAGGTTCAATCACATTGCCAGATAATCCAGCAAAGAAGAAAAAAGTGTTAGAAGATAAAATATCTTTATTAGATGGATTCCAAAGACATCAGCAACTTGCTCAAAATAAAAAGTGGTTTGAATGGCAAACAGCAGGAACGGCGATGTCCATATTAGGTGTATTATCAACTTATTCATCTTCGGAACGAGAATCATATATTAAGCAATTGAAATCAAAGCATATTTTCCCGTTGTCAACTTATAGGGCGACAAGTAATGCGAAACTGAAGATATGGATAGCAAACATAAGTCCATCATTATATTGTAAACTAATGAATTTGATAAATAAATGAAAAAGTTATTTGTAATGCTAAATTTGTTAAGATTATGGCCACACTTAATCTGCTATATATGTTCTGAAAATAAGAAACACATTGCAGCAGATGTGCAAGCATATAAGACTGAGTATAAAGGTGGTTCGTTGTTGTCGCTCCTGACATACAACCGCTCTTTTAGAACATTATTCTATCATCGAATAGGAATTATTTCTAAACTCATCTCATGGTTGGCTCCTGGGCAGGTAACACTAACAATTCCAAAGACAGTAAAGGTTGGAGATGGACTTTTGCTATTTCATTCATATGGAACAATATTGAATGCGCGTGAGATAGGAGCGGGGTGCCGTATCGTATGTAATATTACTTTAGGCGATAAGAAGGGAAAGACGCCTATTATAGGCAATCATGTAGAAATACTTCCTGGCGCTGTGATTACAGGGGATGTTATAATAGGCGATAACTGTGTGATAGGGCCTAATGCTGTTGTATATAAGTCAGTGCCAGCCAATTGTGTGGTAGTAGGCAACCCTGCTTATATCCTTAAACGAGATGGTGTGGTTGTAAATGAAAAGTTGTAAAAATAAATAACCATGAAAAAGATACTTTTAGTTTTTGGAACGCGGCCGGAGGCCATCAAGATGGCTCCGCTAGTGAAAACACTGCAAGCGCAGGCGGATAAATTCCGCACCATAGTAGCTGTAACAGGTCAGCATCGTCAGATGTTGGACCAAGTGCTACAGATATTCGATATCCAGCCTGATTATGATTTAGATATCATGAAGGCGAATCAGGACCTGTATGATGTCACAAGCCGTGTGCTTGTCGGCATGCGCGATGTGCTTCGTGAGGTGCAACCCGATGTGGTGCTCGTCCATGGCGATACCACCACCTCTACCGCAGCAGCATTGGCCGCCTTCTATCAGCAGATACCTGTCGGACATGTGGAAGCGGGACTGCGCACGCATAATATCTACAGCCCATGGCCAGAAGAGATGAACCGACAAATAACGGGCCGCATCGCCACCTACCATTTTGCACCTACGCCACTCGCTAAGACTAATCTATTGGACGAGAAAGTGGCAGAAGAGCAAATCATCGTGACGGGTAATACCGTTATTGATGCGCTCTATATGGTAGTAGATAAAATTAAGAATGATACCGCTCTGCAGCAGCAGTTAGGCGAATTGCTCCAAGAAGCAGGTTATAACACCCAGCGCCTGAATAGCAATCGCCGTATGGTGCTTATCACCGGTCACCGCCGTGAGAATTTCGGCGATGGATTTATCTCTATGTGTACCGCTATACGCGATTTGGCAACCAAGTACCCGGATGTGGATTTTGTTTATCCAATGCACCTCAATCCCAATGTTCGCAAACCAATACAAGAGGTCTTTGGTGATATAAATCCTCTACACCATACACCATACACCTTACACAATCTATTTCTAATAGAACCTCTGGAATATCTTAGTTTCGTCTATTTGATGGAGCAGAGCGCTATTGTACTCACTGATTCGGGCGGTATTCAAGAGGAAGCACCTGGCTTGGGCAAACCCGTGCTTGTGATGCGCGATACTACCGAGCGCCCTGAAGCCTTAGAATCGGGTACAGTACATCTGGTGGGTACTGACTATGATAAGATTATGAATGAGGTGAGCACGCTGTTGAATGACGACGCTGCATACCAACGCATGTCGCAAGCCGTCAATCCTTATGGCGATGGAAAGGCTTGTGGACGCATTAGCTCGTTTTTAGCAGAAAACGAATAGTATTCAGCAATCAGTATTCAGTATTCAGTAAATATGAAGGATTTTAAGAAACAAGAGATATGGCGACGAAGTCACCAATTAACTTTGGAAATATACAGGGCAACTCAACAATTTCCAAAGGAGGAAATCTATGGATTAACTTCGCAAATTAGACGCGCGATGTCATCTATACCAACGAATATTGCTGAAGGATGTGGCAGACGTACTAATGCTGAATTAGCAAATTTCCTAAATATAGCTTCAGGCTCTACTTCGGAAATTGAATATGAAATCTTATTGGCAAAAGAAATAGGTTATATTACGCAAGAGCAATACGAAGTCTGGACAAAAGAAATAGAAGAGATTCGTAGTATGTTAGCAGCGTATATGCACCGCCTCTATAACTGACCACTGATAACTGACCACTAAAAACTGATAACTCCCCATGATACCCAAGATTATTCACTATTGCTGGTTTGGAGGCAAAGAGATGCCCGAACTGGCGCAGAAATGTATAGAGAGTTGGCGCAAATACTTACCTGAATACGAATTGCGCTTGTGGAACGAAGAAACTTTCGATCTCGATATGTATCCTTATGCCCGTGAGGCATACGATAATCGCAAGTTTGCCTTTGTAACCGATGTGGTGCGCTTATGGGCGCTGGAGAAGTTCGGAGGCGTCTATATGGATACGGATGTGGAGATATTACGCCCATTAGGTGACTTAATGGAATTGCCTGCTTTCACGGGCTATGAAGCCAGCGTGGCTAATTCGCCTGTAACGGGTTTGATGGCCAGTGCGGCGCATGGCATATGGGTAAAAGAACAACTTGCTTATTACGAAGGTAAGCATTTTGTGCGCGAAGATGGTTCGCTAGATATGACGCCCAATACCATCACTATTGCAAATATCATGGTAGCGGGTGGCTTTACTATTGATGGTAAGTATCAGGTATATAAGGATGATATGCATGTCTTCCCTGTGGACTATTTCTGCCCGCTAACGAGTACACGCGTGCTCAAATTGACAAAGAATACCTATTGTATTCATCATTTCGCGGGTAGTTGGGTGGAGTACACCCGTGCGCAATTGGTAAAAAGATGGATAGTTAAGCATATCCTCGGCCATCGTTTGACAGATTTCCTCGTGCAGATCAAACGCCGAATAATGGGGTAGTGGCTACAGCCATAGGCGTAATTAGCAATCTGAAATCTGTAAATTTATTAATTCTTAGTCGTGACTATTGGTCGCGGCTTTTTTTTGTCTTTTCATATTTCATTCCCTTTTTATAACTTTGTGGTCGCATTGGATTAACTTCCCCCAATGCAACTACAATTATGAAAAAAATAAATAATCAAACCAAAAATGCAACACGCAAACAAACACTCAATCTCAATGAGAAATGTAATGAATGGCTCGAAAAGGAGATGGTCAACTATGTTGACGGCAATCCCGAAAACATGGACACTATCCTATTTGACTTTAATCAATTCAAGAAAGACACCATCTGCATGGTAGATACCCTTGCCTGTCAACTACAATGTAAAGCACATCTGCAAAAAACTGCGGATGTGCTTTGTTTAAGTAGGCGGTCTGTATATGCATATTCAAAAAAATAACACTTATTTACGATTGTGCAAAATTTGCACACCTATGTACTTATAAAGCATTACCTTTGCACCGTCATTCAGAAATGAGTGGCGGTGCGTTATTTTAGAATGCATCGAATAAACCGCCGCGGGGCGTTCCCCGCAACAGCGAAAGTTGAGTGTGAATCTGCACGTGCAATGAGTGGCCACTCGCATACGAGACCAAGCACAAAACTTTCACAATCATGACAGACAATTTTGAAGTAATCAACAGAATGTACGCAGCTACCATCGCTGCCAATGAGAACAAAGCTATCATCGACGCACTTCGTCCAGAAGCAGAAAAAGCTATCCAAGAACTGCTCAAACAGCAAGGCAAACCAGCCTCTTTCACCGGTACTATTGAGTACAACGGGATAAAGATCGTTGTGCGCCGACCTACCTCCTACACATGGGAGAAAAACAACAGCGTTCAAGATGATAACATCGCCTATTACAAGAAGTTACACGCTTGCTATGAGCAGTTGCAAACCGATGTGAAGGAACTGCGTGCTGACCTCAAACGCACGGCAGAAAAGCTCGCCAAAGCGTATCCTAATTCGGACTCTATCAAGCATGGATTTGTTATCGCGTTCGCGTTCGGCAATTAGTCGCAATGGTCCATACCACTCCGCTAAATGGACGGGCTCCTAATGCCTCCGCTCTTCGGTCGGACTATCGTTATACTAGCAGTCCTCCCGACCTCCCCTTGAAGGGCGGGGCTATAAGGCGGAGCATGAAAAAAGAAAAAGCAATAAAAGAAAAGTAACCAAAAGAAAATTACAAAAAGAAAGGCCAAGTCCGACCGACCAATATATACCCCTCTATAATCTCCCCTTACGGATAGGGTCAGTCAGTCGGTCAGACTAAAATTTATATTATGGAAGATTTTAATTTATTTTGGGATTTATTCAATCCCGATCCAGAATTCGCAAATAGAAACAGAGCCACATATTCCTTGTGGCTGCAAAAGTCGGACAAGACCAAAAAGGCGGTCATAGAATGGTTGAGCAAAGCAGATAAGCGACCTACCACACGCAATCCCTATTTCTTCTTGTTGGACTTCCGTGAACCCCGCCAGCAAACACTCACTTTTAAAGAGTATTATGCACGCTTCGGCACCACACTCGAACAAGACGGCTGGCGAATGACCAACCCCACAGGACAACAAGTAATATACATCAAAAACTGAAAACTGACAACTGAAAACTGAAAAATAATATGGCACGAGTAACAATAACAACATTAAACGGCATGGATATCATGCTGCATGGCAAAATAGGAAACAATGTATTCCAAGTAAGAAACGGCAAGCAAATAGTGACCGCCAAAGCACGGAAACGCAGTACGCCAGTCAGCGAAAAAGAAATCGAAATACGGCGACAGTTCGCAGTGCTAAGTGAAGCCATCAGCCTACTCACACCCGAACAGTGGGATTACTTGCGCAAAGAATGGCAAGCCGCAGGGCGTAAGTTCAGAGGCAAGACATATTCCACCTTACGGGGCTATACCTTTGCGAGACTACACCATGAATGGATGTGATATGGGATGTAAGGTGTTTATATCTTGGGAGATGGTCCCGTGATGGTTTTGTTGTTAGAACGAACCTCCTCCCGACCTACCCCGACGATAAAACAAAAATAATAAAAACAAAATAAAAATAGAGAAAATATTTTTAGTTAATCAAAAACGACGAACCCATAATGTGTTTTTATTTTGAAAAAATATTAAAAATACTGTCTCAAAGGCATAATAGCTAATCGCTCTTATGGGCAACCGCTCCTACCTGCCTACCTATAAATATATTTATCGTTAGTCCGTTAGGACGGTTCTCCACATCCGCAGGATGTAAATGCCTTTGCGACAGCAAAAATATAAAAAACATATTCCTGGGTTCTCACAAAAACTCATTCACTCCGTTCGTTCACAAAAAAGCCAAAAACATTTACGATGTACCATTTACGATTTACTATTTTAGACCGTCTTACGGCTGGTAGATTTCTAGATAAACTAGCCTAACTAGATAAAATAGATAAACTAGAAAAGACAGCGGGGCGAGGAATAGTGAATAATGAACAAAGAACAAGGAACAATTAATAATCTGAAATATGCCATATCCTTTATATGATGTACCATACTTGGTGCGAGACCCGAATGAATTCCGCATGTCGGAGAAAAGACACCAGATAGAACTAAAGAACCAAGCCGTAGTAGATGACTATTTCATTGCTCGAGCAAATGGATTCAATGCCGCTGACGCACGCAAACAAGTAGCCGAGAAACACGGAATAACGCGACGGCGAGTGTACCACTGTCTCGTTTGGTACTTCCAAGAAGCCAAAAGAAGACACATTGTGGTCCCAGACTGGTAAAAATCACATTTTTTGCATTTTTTTGGAACACATTGTTTAATCAGACATTATCTTTGCAGTCGCGTTCGGCAAATGGGTTGCATAAGACGATACCGCTCTGCTAAATCGTAGGTGCAACCATTGCCTCCGCTCTCCCCACGAATTAAAATTCGTCGGGGCCCCGAAAAGGGAAAGGGTCTCTAAGGTCTCTAAGGTCCGTAAGGAGTTTAGGGACTGGAGGGACCGGAGACCGGATAAAATCCGGCGTAATGGACATACAAAGAACAAAATGACTATGGGTAAAGTAGATTTTGAACTTCCAATAGATAGCCTGCGGGGAATGCTGATGCGTAGTGATCCGTATTATTTCAGGCGATACCCCAAGACAGGTGGCGGTGTGATGCATATTGTGCAAGCAAGACCCAATAGGAAAGGACATATCCCCAGCGAAGCGGAAACCGAAAACAGAAAAATCTTCGCCATCAAATATGCACAACAACGACACCAAGAATATATCGAAAAGATATTTAAAAACCAACTCGAAATACAGTTCGAGGACTAACCATTAATCATTAACCCTTAACCCCTCTTTATTGGGCAGAGGACTATTTAGAAGAATAGAATGACCAATCCACGATTTCTCCTCGGGAGGACTGCTAGCGTAAGCGATAGTCCGACCGAAAAGCGCAGGGCGACACGAAGGCGCCATATCGAACTGCGCAAGCAGGGAGTCGCGCGGAGTGTCAGCCCAAGCGCGAATGAGTAAAGTACAATTAACTGGTGCGTTTGCACGATTCCGTGGCAAACTGAGCAAATCCGAGACCTTGGTCTTCAAGGGTTGCCCTTGCGGACGAGAACAGATGGCAATGGACATGCTCAACCCCAGCAAGGCAGACGGACCTAAACAGAAAGCAGCGCAAGCCGCGTTAGCAGCAGCTGCCCAAGCAGCCAAAGAAGCATTGACCGACCCTACGCAGCGAGCAGAACTGGAAGACGCTTTTGCCAAGCAAAGCAAGATCAGAAGTCTCTTCGCTTTTGCAGTGAAGCAAAAGTATGTCAAACCCGGCAATGAGTAGTTGGGAAATCTATGTAATCAAAAACTCGCAGCCTATCGTCCGCATGGCTATTGGCCTACGCGGCCTTGAGCGTAAATCACCTATTATCGGCTCGCAAGTAAGCTTGCAGCCCGCTAATATTCTCTTTTCGCTTAATCGTGACCCATAACGGGCACGATGGGCTGCTCACAAAAACACGCTTACGCTCACAAAAAAGCCAAAAACATTTACCATTTACGATGTACGAAGTACGAAGGACTGACCACTGACAACTGATAACTTATAACTATTATGGACAAGAAAAAGATTATTAAAGCCATTATCATGGCACTCATTGCCGCACTGACGGCATTGGCCACGGGACTGGGATTCACCTCTTGCAATGTGGTGAGGACCATCACTAACAAGTCTGAGTTCTATCAACACGGAGACACCTCCGTAGTGATTCAAACCAAAACCACCGAGTCCTACGACGCCAAACGACAACAGCCATAAAAGGCAAAAGAAGCCTCCTCCCGACCTCCCCCTAAAGGGAGAGGAGGCGAGTCATTAAACATTAACCCTTAACCCCTCGCACGGCACGAGAATAAATAACGCCGAAACAATTATGGCAAAAGTAAACTGGAGCGCCGGTATCGACAGCGTATCAGGCGCATTAGCAAAACCAAGTAAGACTGGACAACACTCATGTAACAAAATGCTTTTAGGCACCCACCGCACGGCTGCCACCACTAATCCCGATTGTAACCGCATCTACATGCGCAAACCCACCAAGCGCAGCACTCCGCTCACTCAGCGTGAAATCGAGCAACGCGAGCGCTTCAGCGCCGTGGCTACCATGGTCAACGAGCGCAAGATGGACCTGAGCAAGGTAACTGCGGACCAAGAGGCATTCTTGGCGCAAAAGGACCAGCCAGGTGGAAAGAAAACCATGAAATCATGGTACTGGGATGTCTGCGGAAAAGAGTACGACGCGGCGAACGCCTAATCGTTTCTCGGCAGACGCCAAAGAAGGGAGTCGCAAATATGCGGCTCCTTTCGTTTTTTTACACCTTACACCATACTCCCTACACCATAAAAATCGGTGCTCCTTTCGTTGTATTTACACAAAAAATCCTTAAACATTACACATTCCACTTTAAACAATCAAAAAAATTTGCATATATGCAATATTTTTACTACCTTTGCGCGGAAATAGAAATAGAATGTAGAAGGTAACGGAAAAATAAAGATAATGAGTGAAGAATTACAATACATATTGTACCAACTATCTGACCCAAAAGAGAAAGTGCAGGTAGTTGTGAAAGATAAAACAGTTAAGATGACTTAGAGGGCTATGTCCCAGTTGTTTGGTGTGCAAACACCTGCAATCAGCAAGCATCTAAAAAAAATATTTTTGAGTCGGGGAATTGGAGGAGGCTGTGGTAGTTTCCAAAATGGAATTAACCACTCAATATGGTGAAATTGAGGGTAAAACTCAACGAGTTGAAACTAACTTATACCACCTTGATGCGTATTAGGCATCGTAAATGTGATGGAGAAGATTTTAGAAATTCTTATTGGATAGATTAATATGGCAAGACAAATTGATTTGACAACTCATACTGATAATCGGGGTAACTTGACAGTTATAGAGAAAGTAATACCATTCGACATCAAGCGTATCTTCTATATTTATGGAGTAGATGATTCAGTACGTGGTGGACATCGACACCGTGCTACCGTGCAAGCGGCTATCTGCATACAAGGTAGTTGTAAGATTCATTGTGATAATAATGAAACACAGGAGGAATTCTTGTTAGATAAACCATATAAGTGCCTAATTCTAGAACCAGAAGATTGGCATCAAATGTATGAGTTCACACAAGATGCTATCCTTATGGTATTAGCTTCTACAGAATACCACGCAGAGGATTATATATTTGAACCATATAAACATTAGTATGAACATACCATTTTTATCATTAAAAGATGTAACTGCGAAGTATGCAGACGAAATCCACGAGGCGGTACTCCGCGTGGTGGATAGCGGTTGGTACTTGCAAGGTAAGGAGAACGAGCAGTTTGAGAAGCACTATGCCGACTATATCGGTACAGAGCATTGTATTGGTTGCGCTAATGGATTAGATGCCCTCATCTGGATTTTTCGTGCGTACATTGAATTAGGTGCGATGAAGCCAGGCGACGAGGTCATCGTGCCGGCTAATACCTATATCGCTACTATCTTGGCTATCACAGAGAATGGCCTCGTGCCCGTGCTTGTAGAACCACGCAAAGATACTTTGCAAATCGATGATTCATTGATAGAAGAGCGTATTACAGAGCGCACGAGAGCGATATGTATTGTGCATTTGTATGGGCGAAATGCCTGCACAAGTCATATTTTAGATTTGTGCAGAAAATATGATTTGAAATTACTGGAGGATAATGCTCAGGCACACGGCTGTCGATTTAATGGCAAGCGAACAGGCAGTTTAGGCTCTGCTGCAGGGCATAGTTTCTACCCTGGCAAGAACCTCGGCGCTTTAGGCGATGGCGGTGCGGTCACTACGAATGATAAGGAGCTGGCGGATTGTATCCGCGCATTGGCTAACTATGGTAGTCAGAAGAAATATGTATTCAAATACTGCGGACGCAATAGCCGTCTGGATGAGATACAAGCAGCCATATTGGATGTAAAACTCCGTCACTTGGATGAGGATTTGAAAACTCGCCAAGCGATTGCAGCGTATTACTATGACAATATCAATAATCCGTTAATTACATTGCCAAAGAGATTACCGGATACAGAGAATGTATACCATTTGTTCCCAATTCTTGTAGGAGGCGATGAGGCGATGAGGCAATTAGGTGATAAGGCTAGATTAAGAGATAAACTCCAAAAGTATTTGGAAGAGAATGGGGTAGGAACTGTGATTCATTACCCAATCCCTCCGCACAAACAAGAATGCTATTATAACTCCCCGCTTAGGGAGATGGGGGGGCTTCCTATCACCGAGATGATTGCAGATTGCGAACTCTCGCTTCCTATTAGTCCGTGCATGACTATAGAGGAAGCTGAGTATGTTGTGAAATTTATAAATAAATATAGGTTATGAAGAACGAACGACCTTTGTTGATAGTAACATCGTGTACTCGTAACTACGGGTGGGTAACTCGTGCATTTTTAGCGGGTAATACTCAGTGGGCGGATTATATCATAATAGTTGACCAAATGTCTACCGATGGAACCCGTGAAATGTGTGCGGAATACGAAAATGTGATTATACTCAATGACCCTGATATGAGTTATAAGGAGAATGTTCGTGCAAAGATGGCATTTGAAAAAGGAAGAGAAATAGCGAATGGTAGAGAAGCTATATATTTTGCACTAGATATAGATGAAATCATGCCGGCTAATTGGCAAATAACCAAAGATGGTCAAAGGATTTTAGAATCTGCTCCGGGTGATATGTTTCAAATAGAGTGGGCAAATATTATGCACGGAGGTGAGGTGTGCACACTATCGGGATGGCAATACAAGGTGTTTCATGACAATGGTATGGCATGGCAAGAAACAAATATACAAATGCATACACCATTGTTACCATATGCTTCTTGGAATATAGATCCTATAGAAATAAATGATTTTCCATTACTCCATTTTGGAATATATAATGAGTATTGGAGTAGGTATAAACGGATATATTACCAATTTTTAGATCTTCAGCAGAAGCGCAGTGAAAGTATAATATCTATTTATAGAACATATCATAAAAAATCAAAAAATATTCTCTCAACTCAGAAAGTTAAACAGGAGTGGTTATATAAAAATGTAGATATTATCGGGTTGGTAGATGTTGTGTCAGTGCCCATTTTTGTGCAATATATCAAAGAAATAATAGCAAAAGAGGGTATAGATAAGTTTAGATCTATAGATGTGTGGACTGAAGAATTGTGTACTAATATTAATGTGCAAGACCCACGCACATGGTGGGATAAGATGATGCATACATACTTGCGCGCTACGAATAAATATCAAAAAACTTTTCTCATTAGGGCGATAGATAAAGTGCTGAAGAAGATATATTGATGTTTGTGTAGGGTGTACGGTGTAGAGTGTTTAGCGAATTAACGAGTGAACGAATTAGTGAGTTAACGAATTAAGGAATTAGCGAATGAACGAATTTGCGAATTGAGGAGTTAACGAATTAACATTTTGCTATCAAAGTTAATTTATGGCAATTATTCATACTTTGGGTTGTTTGTGTTTGGAATATCAATATTAATGTTTTTTCTTCTATAATTGGCGTATTAGTTGAAAAAAATTGGTCTGTTATTGAGTCTAAATCTAAAAAAATGCTCAATATATGGAATGAAATGAACTAGGATAAAATAATCATTCAAAATTAATGAATAAAAAGAATAGTATATTAATTTCCGTAATTGTCCCGTCCTACAACCGTGCCAACACCGTAGGACAGACGATTGAATCTATCATCAGCCAACAGGTTGATGCGGATATTGAAATCGTTATTGGCGATGATTGCTCTACAGACAACGCACGCGAGGTGCTTCTACAATACAAAGAGAAGTATCCGGATATCATCCGTTCATTCTTTTGGGAAAAGAATCTAGGATTAGGAGCGAACTGGGCATCATGTATCAAAGAGTGTAAAGGTAAATATATTTGCAACTGCGATAACGATGACTATTGGCATAATCTAGATAAGTTGCAACTCCAATTAGATCACATGGAGTCTCATCCAGATTGCAATGTGTTGATAACCAACCATCGCTGCCATAATAGAGATACAGGAGTAATTACCGAAGAAGTGGCTAAGATAGATCGCACAATTCCTTTGCAAAAAGCCATGTGGGGAGGAAGTTCATTCTGCAATGCAACTATTATGTATCGTGCTGATTTTATGAAAGCACATTTGGACTTAGATGAGTTTATCAATCGTAGATTGAGCCTTCAAGACTGGCCTGCATGGGTGATATTGGCAGCTTATACCGATTTTGATGTATTGCCTGTATCTACTGCTACCTTTGGCATAGAAACAGTTTCTATCACTCGTCCAGACACCTACGAACGATTAGAACGACGCTACAAAGGCGATGCCATTGTCTACGAATATCTTTGCGAACTATTCCCTGAGAAATTCCCCTTTGATAAAGAAGGCTGGAAAAAATATGCTAATAGCCAATTATTGGCTCTAGCTTACCGCAAAGCTGACTACAAAGGTGCAAAGAAATACGCTAAATTGACAGGTGGTAAATCCTTAAAAGTGCTCTGTGCAAAGTGCTATATAACTTTTTACCTCTTTGTATGGTTGAAGAAATTTAAAAAGACGATGAGGCGTTGAGCGAATGAGGAGTTAAGGAGTTAACGAATGAACGAATGAGCGAGTCACTAAACATTAACTCGTTAAACACTAACTCATTAAACATTAAACATTAAATCTACATCGCTAATAGCAACATAAAGCACAATGATAAATAACCCAAATCCATATAACCCTCAAAATAGCGGTCCAATGTCTCCTCCGCCGCGCATGCGAGAGGCATTGCTAAAGTTTCCTTCATGGCTTAATACATATGCCGTGGTGGTGTATGTCATGGCATTGCTAATTGCTACAGGCATGTATTCCGCTTATTCATTGCCGTGGTATTATCTCCTTTCGGGAGTGGTGAGTGTGACGTTGTTCTTTGGGTATGGGATGAATCTCACAAAGCGCTATGCAGTGAATAAGATTAAGCGGGAAGCTAATTTTGAGAAGCGTATCTTCGGCATAGCATTCCTCCTGCGTGCCATTTGGGTGATCACTATTTATACTATCTTTATGACCTATTATGGCGATGCGTTTGGTTTTGAGGGTGCAGATGCTACCTACTATAACGACCTTGGTCTGTTTGTGGCGGGATTAATAGATAAGGGTAATTTCCATTTCTACGACGAGATATCCAAATGGTCTGGCAATGAGGATATAGCCGATATGGGTTATGGTGTGTATGTGGGATTTATTTATTACCTTACGGATAATAGCATCATCGCGGTGCGATTGCTCAAATGTATTTGGTCATCACTAACCGTAGTATTGCTCTATCGCTTGGCAAAGCGTAATTTTGGCACGCATGTGGCGCGTATAGCAGCTATTATGGTGACGCTATGGCCAAACTTCTGGTATTATTGTGGCGCGCATCTCAAGGAAACGGAGATGGTCTTTTTGGTGGTGCTCTTTGTGGAGCAGGCAGATCAGATGTTACGCTCGCGGCAGTTCACGGTGTGGAAAGTGGCACCCGTTTTGCTCATTGGTGCAATCATCTTCACATTCCGCACACCATTAGCTTTGGTGGCCATCTTAGCGCTGTTATTCACCATCGTGATGGCATCGTCGCGAGTGATGAAATGGGGTAAGAGAATAATCATCGGTCTCCTGGCGTTATTGCTCATAGGTGTCACGATGGGTAATCGTATCGAAGAGCAAGCGCGCGGGTTGATTGAACAAGTACAGTCGGATCGTCAAAAAATAAACATGGAATGGCGAGGTGAGCGTGAGTATGGTAACGCGTTTGCTAAATATGCAGGTGCCACGGTGTTTGCGCCTATGATTTTTACTATCCCATTCCCTACTATGGTGCGTCCGTATGAGGGACAAGATTTGCAACAATTGCTCAATGGGGGAAATTTTGTGAAAAACATCATGTCTTTCTTCGTTATTTTTGCATTAGGAATGCTATTGCTAACTGGTAGATGGCGTGAGCATCTCTTGCCGCTATCGTTCATGCTTGGATATGTAGTGGTGCTCGTGATGAGTGAGTTTGCACAATCAGGACGATTTCATCAACCTATCATGGCGTTTGAATTTATGTTCGCGGCATATGGAATGAGTCTCGTGACTACAAAGAAGAAATACAGACAATGGTTCCTATGCTGGTGCATCATCATGTTCATCGCCTGCCTTGGGTGGAACTGGTATAAACTTGCCGGTCGAGGATTAGTATGATTTAATGCCGGTGGAAAGTGGAGAGTGGAAAGATATGAATGAAGAACAAAAATATAGGAAATTGACTCTTGAGATTTAACTCTGAAATACAAGAAAGAATGAAAATACTCGAAGTAAGTAGATACAAAAATAACTTCGCAGACCATCAACTTCCATTCGTAACAGAGCAAGGAGAAGCCTTGCGGGATGCGGGATGCGAAGTGGACTACTTCCTAATAAAAGGTAATTACCTAAAGGCAGTGAAGGCCCTTAAGGCGAAGATACGTGAGTTCCACCCAGATATCGTGCATGCGCATTTTGGACTATCTGCCATCACAGCAGAACTGCAATCGATCGTGCCTGTAGTGACTACTTTCCATAATGGTGAGACACTCAATTGGCATGTTAACCTCATGTCGTCGCTTATGTCACTCCGTGCAAAGCATGTGATATATGTGGCGCAGCATATACGCGACCTTAGTTATTTCAAAGCGCGTAACTATTCCATCATCCCTTGCGGTGTGCCGATGGAGCAGATGATCATCACGCCCAAAGAGGAAGCACGCAAGCAGTTGGGTTGGGATGCCGATAAGAAATATATCCTCTTCGGTGGCGCCTTCAGCAATGAGCGCAAGAACTATAAACTCTTGGCAGAAGCACTAGAAAAACTACACTCTACATCAGACATAGTCTGTATCGAAATGAAAGGTCTAACCCGTGCGGAATGTGTGCTGCGAATGTGCGCTGCAGACTTGTTTGCTTTACCAAGCCATAGCGAAGGTAGTCCGCAAGCACTTAAGGAAGCGATGGCAGTTAATTGCCCATGTTTGGCTACCGATATAGCCGATGTGCGCGAGTTGTTTGGCGATGAACCTGGGCATTTTATCTTGCGGAATCCTCGCAAGACCCATGAGCGATGGGATGCGGATGAGCGCAGTTTGGATGAAATGGTGGAACTGCTCCAGCGAGCGTTGGATTTCGAAGGTCGCACCAATGGTCGCCAACGGATAGAGGAATTACAATTAGCCAACGAGCAAGTGGCGAGACGAATCGTGGAGATTTATGAAGGTTTAATGTGTAATTTTGAACATTAATAATAAATGTTTTGAGGATGCGAATATTAATAGGGGAAATATCAAGTTACAAAGCGATAGTAATAGCTAGGCATATTCGCCAGCATTATCGTGATGTGGAAATTTGGGCATATGATTATAAGCCCCTAGTTAATATATTGCACACAAAATATGTAGACCAGTATGTACGCTTACAAAATGATTCTATTGATAACTACATTAATAATCTATCTCAATATGTACATAACAATCATATTGATGTATTTATCCCTG
Organism: Paludibacteraceae bacterium; assembly: GCA_036309065.1. Lineage (GTDB taxonomy): Bacteria > Bacteroidota > Bacteroidia > Bacteroidales > Paludibacteraceae > Colicola. The sequence goes on from JAXJUN010000005.1 coordinate 77,889, forward strand.
TTCATAGTGATTATATAGGATTAATTCTACAACAGAAGAACTTATTTAATCACGCCCTTGATTATATGGGGGACTATAATGATTATATTCGATTACATGAGAAAGACCAATTAATGAAATTAGCCCGTTCTATTGGTATACGAGTACCACGAGAATATACATCAATAGCAGAAGCAGTTACACCATTTGTAATCAAACCTACGGATAAGTCCTCGGCAAAAGGAGTAAGGTATTGTATGGATGAAGTAGAAAAGCATGCCTATACTTCACTCCCAGCAAATACCATATGTCAAGAGTATATCTATGGACAAGGATGTGGATATGAAGTCTATTGTAAGAATGGACAAATATTAGTGGAATATGGTCATAAACGTTTGGCAGAATGGCCTATCTCGGGAGGGTCAAGTGTGTTACGAGAAGCATATATGCATACTGATATGCGACCTATTGCAGAACAAATACTACAAAAAGTCAAATGGTCTGGATATGCAATGTTCGAATTTAAACTCACACCTAATAATGAATTAGTATTAATAGAAGTCAATCCACGTATATGGGGATCAATAAACCAAGCTTTACAAGATAAATGTCCTCTATTTGCACCATTATTGAAGCGTGAGATCCCATCATACACATCGCAGAAAGGGGTCAGGACATGCCTTAAACCACAAATACTGCTTGCTGCATTAGGATATGGACTGCGTGGAAATTGGACTGTTTTGGGAGATTATTGGCGTAATTACAAGAAGACATTTGGAGATGTGAGTCCATGGGATGACCCATGTGGATGGATAAGTATGGTAATACGAAAAATAGTATGATACAATTATACGCATATGATTTTGACAAAACTTTAGTGCCGTACGATTCGTATAATCGTTATCTAAAGCATTTGTTTTTGCTTCGCCCAATAACTATTGGCGTTTTATTGTTGTTGCGTAAAATGAGAATAATGAGTAGCAAGAGTCTCAAAAAAAAAGTGACTGATATCGTATCGCGTAGTGAACGGTTAACTAGAGATGCACGTCGGTATGCAAATAAAATAGTATATGATATTCAAGTCCCGCAAATAAATAGAAATTCGCTGTTGATTATATCTGCATCTCCAAAAATCTATATGCAATATATAGCAGAGCAATTGCAGTGTAAAATGATATGCTCTGATTATATTGATAATCAATATGTAGAGATGTACGGAGAAGTAAAAGCGAAGTACCTTTGTCAATACTATCCTATGTCCGAATATGAATATGTTTACGCCATGTCTGACAGTGAATCAGATATGTGCTGGATGAAAAGGTTTAAACAATTTGAAATAATAGAACAATGAATATACTATTTGTAACAGGTCATCCTGCGCAAGTTCATAATTTTCGCAATGTAAGGGCGGAACTAATTAAACATGGCCACAAGGTGTTTTGGTTGACCACGCCAAAGGATATTGCCACTAATCTTTTGGATACCTATAATATTCCATATACGCTCATTTGTAAGCCAAAGAAAAATATCCTTTCGCAGGCGTTAACGTTGTTTCGAAATGTGTTGTGGGAAATACGTTATCTGCGTTGCAATAAGATTGATGTGGTAATTACAAGGACTGATCCATATACTGCTATTGCTGCGTGGATATGTGGAATACCGAATATTATGCTGCAAGATACAGAACATGCAGCAACAAGTAAACTACAAGGGCCATTTGTAAAGTATGGTACTGCATATCTTGAACCAGAATGTTTTTCGGTGAATATACGACAGGATGAAATAAGGTGGCCTGGAAATATAGAGTTGTTTTATCTTCATGCTAAGCGCTATAGCTCAACTCCAGTGTGGGAGTTGTTAAGAATTGAGCAAGGTACAAAGTTTGCTATTGTACGATTCGTTAAATGGGATGCATTCCATGATAAGCAACTCGTGGGGGGATTTACACTGGAGCAGAAACGCGAACTCATCACACGCCTTGCAAAACATATGCGTGTCTTCATATCTTCCGAGTCCGAATTGCCTTCCGATTTAGAATCATATCGTATTCAGATACCTATCGAACGAATGCATGATGTGCAAGCGGCAGCGTCGCTCTTCGTGGGAGAATCAGCCACAATGGCTTCTGAATCGGTGGTATTAGGTACACCTGCTATATACATAGATGAAGTAGGACGAGGATATACGGATGAGGAAGCGCGAGAAGAATTGCTATGGATGTATAGACCTATACCAAACAAGGCTGCCTTGAATGCAAATGAGCCCGATTGGATTAGTGGTGGAGTTGAGGAGTGTATCGCGATGGCCGAGCAATTAGCAAGTCCTTTGTTTGACAGAGCATCATATGCTAAGCGCCATAAGGCATGGCTGGCTGGAAAGATTGACTGTACCGCTTTCCTTACATGGTTCATTGAGAATTATCCTGCTTCTGCGGAGCAGACAAAAATAGCCAATGCTACATCAGATACCACCTTCTGGCAGCAGTTTAAATGATTGCGGAAAACTATTTTTGTGCAGTTTGATTTGTGTATATAAAAAAGTTGTACCTTTGCGGCGGGATTTAAAACGAAATAACCATTTCTGAAATAACCATTGCAAATTATGTAGTTACAACACACATAACAAGAAAAACACATGGAAAGAAGTAATACTAAAATACGCATCTTGATAGATGTGATCATATGGCTCGCAGCTACACTGCTATGCCTCTTATGGCGATGGGCCGCCGATAAGAGCGAGATAGATGGATACTGGTACCTATTCGGCGGACTGGCCGTTCTATGGGTGCTATTCGGATGGATATTCCAATTATATCGCTCCTACAAAGAGACATGGTTGTGGCAAGCCGTACTATCCGTACTGGCAGACACGGGTTTGCTCGTTGGCTTATGCTACTGGGGACTGCCATATATATCCGATGACCTCTCATTTCGCGTGGCATCATGGGCTATCATGCTCGTCGGAGCATGCGAGATAATAGTGGTGCTCGTGTCCCATTATTGGAAATATGCTACCAACCTCACCGTGCCCGTCATGGAGATTGAGCAGCGAGAGAATGCGCAACCAGTCTATCGCGATGAACCCCGTTCAGCACAGTCTATCCAATCCGTTAAGCAGTCCGTACTATCCGTCACTACGGAAGAAGATTATCAGATGCTGCGCGATAAAGCGAACCTCAATTCACGCCTCACCAAAATAGTATGCGATAGAGACCGATTCAGTTTTCTACAAATACTCGATTATCAATATACCACCATCGTGGATATGACACTGCTCAATGATGCCAAAGGTATCAATAAGCGCTTCTGCCTCGTCAATCAGAAACTGCCTGATAATGGCAGATATGTGTGCTGCTATCGTCCGCAAGAGTATATCAAGCAAAAGATACTGGCACGCTATCCCAAAGGAATCAATTGGATAGTATATTCTTTCTATTTCCTGCGCAAACGTATCATTCCACGACTGATGCTCACCAGCCGTCTCTACTATGATTTAACCAAAGGACGCAAGCGTATGCTGAGCAAAACAGAAGTGCTGGGACGATTATACTACTGCGGATTTGAAGTGGATGAGATAGTGCCAATGGGACATATCGAGTATATCTTCGCACACCGCAAATCACAACCATACCCACAAGAGCAAATCAAACTCTATGGACCGCTTATCAAACTCCCGCGCGTGTGTAAAAATAAGGAGATACGCTATTTCTACAAGATGCGCACCATGCACCCCTATGCCGAATACATACAGAAATATGTATTCGATGCACGAGGAGGAATGGATATAGCCGATAAGTCCAACGATGACTGGCGTATCACCACTTGGGGGCGATGCATGCGCAAATACTGGATGGATGAACTGCCCATGCTCATCAACTGGGTCAAAGGAGATATCAAACTGGTAGGCGTTAGACCACTCAGCCGAACTATGTTCGATACCTATCCTGAATGGCTGCAAGAGAAGCGTACCAAGACCAAACCCGGACTCATACCGCCATTCTATATTGACCATCCGGAGACTTTTGACGAACTATTCGCCAGCGAAGATAAATACCTCACAGAATATCTGGCGCACCCTATACGCACCGATTGGAAATATTTCTGCTTGACGATGAAATCTATCCTGATGCGTAAAACCCACAGCGCGTGAGGATGTTTAATGTTTAAGGTTTAATGTTTAAGGTTTAGGGTTTTGGTTGTGTTTTGAAACAAAAAATCGCAAATTTTGGTTGTGTTTTGAAACAAAAAGTAGAAAAATATTTGCGTAATTCAAAGATTTTTAGTACCTTTGCACCGAAAAATAAAATCAACCTATGTTTCAGCGAAAAATAATACGTGATTTGCGCACATGGGCGGCCTCTGAATACCGCAAACCATTAGTGCTGAGAGGTGCTCGTCAAGTAGGAAAATCCACGCTCGTGAAAGAGTTTGGAAAAGAGTATGATGTATTCATACCGCTCAACCTAGAGCGTCCAGAACACTATTCTATATTCGAATCTAATAATATAGATAGCGTGGTGAAAATGATTTTTCTACAAGCCAAAAAGCCATTAGATAACCATTGTAGAACATTGATTTTTATTGATGAGATACAAAACTCACCTAAAGCAGTGGCTCTATTGCGCTATTTCTATGAGGATTATCCTTGGCTACATGTGATTGCTGCGGGTTCGCTTTTGCTTACATTGCTTGATCAGCACATCTCTTTTCCTGTCGGACGTGTACAATATATGCATTTGCATCCGTGTTCGTTTAGTGATTTTTTAGAGGCAACCGGTAATACGCTAATGCTAAGTGAGTTGGAGAATTTACAAGTTAGTAGCGATATGCACCATATGCTGATGTCGCTCTTCTCAGAGTTTGCGTTGGTAGGAGGTATGCCAGAGGCTATTGCTCGATATGCGGAGAAAAATGATGTGGTAGCATTGCGAGATGTGTATTCTTCTCTGTTGCGCAGTTATAGCGAGGATGTGGAGAAATATGCCAAGAATGATACTATGAAGAATGTGATTCGTTTGCTTCTGAAAAAAGGGTGGATATATTCCACAGAACAAATCACATTGGGTAATTTTGCGGAGTCTAATTATAAGGCGCGTGAGATGGGGGAGGCTTTGCGTACGCTTGAACGCACTTATTTATTGGAACTGACATATCCGATAACAACTTACCAACTGCCAATGATTCAGGAAAATCGCCGCAAACCGAAGCTTTTTTGGTTGGATATGGGCTTGATTAATTATGTAGCTAATATTCAACAAGAAGTGATGTCTTCTGTGAATATTATGGATGCTTGGCGCGGCAAATTAGCAGAACAGATAGTGGCTCAAGAACTACTGTCTAATACCACAGATGCGGATGCACACCGCGACTTTTGGGTGCGTAATAAGAACAATGCTACTTCAGAACTGGATTTTGTGTATGTTTACCAAGGACAGATTATACCTGTAGAAGTGAAGGCTGGACATAATTCGCATCTAAGGTCATTGCAAATTTTTATGGATGAAGCACCTACGAATATAGCACTACGCGTCTGGAATCAACCGATGCAAATAGATGAATTGCAAACGCCTAAAGGTAAATCTTTCCGCTTGCTGAGCATTCCATTTTACTATGTGCATTTATTGAACCAAATCCTGCAGATGTTAGATGTCGCTTAATAAACAAATAGTACGACTGGCAGTGCCAAGCATATTGGCCAATATCACCATCCCATTAGTGGGACTGGTGGATACCGCCATCGTGGGACATATCAGTAATGCTGCCGCCATAGGAGGCATCGCTATCGGTACCATGCTCTTTGACCTACTATACTGGAACTTTGGCTTTCTGCGCGTTGGCACCAGCGGCATGACAGCACAAGCATATGGAAGGGAATGTCAGATGTCAGATGTTAGATGTAAGAAAGTGGAATGCGGGGAAGAGACATCGCGATTGCTGAAGCAGAGTTTGACCATCGCAGGTGGCGCAGCGCTATTGATATGGGCCATTCAATGGTTCTTCGTAACCGCCGTACTGGCCGTCGTTCCTTGTTCGCCTGAAGTGGCAGAGATGGCGAAGAACTATTTCTATGTGCGTATATGGGCAGCACCCGCCACATTAAGTCTCATGGCATTCAAGGGATGGTTCATCGGTATGCAAGATACACGCAGCCCGATGGCAGTGGATATACTGGTTAATGTGGTGAATATGGTGGCGAGTTACTGTTTGGCCGTTCATACGCCTTTAGGTGTAGTGGGAGTGGCATGGGGAACGCTCATCGCGCAATACAGCGGACTGATACTCGCCTTCGCTTTGCTTGCCTACCGCTATCGTATCCGCATCGCATGGCGAGAGATGGGGTGGAACAAAGAACTCCAATCATTCATGCGCCTCAATGGTAATATCTTCATCCGTTCGCTATGCTTCATGGTGGTGTATGTGGGCTTCACATCCATCGCAGGTTATTACGGCGATACCGAACTGGCGGTGAGTAGCATACTGATGAAATTATTCATGCTCTTCTCTTTCTTCGTGGATGGATTCGCCTACGCCGGCGAAGCATTAGTGGGAAAGATTATTGGAGAGAGGAAAGTGGAAAGTGGAGAGTGGAAAGTGGAAAGTGGGAAGGACGATGTTAGATGTCAGATGTCAGATGTTAGATGTGCGAAATTGGAGAGATGTGTGCGATTGTTGTTTCGGTGGAGTATGGGTGTGGGATTGTTTTTTACACTCATCTATGCGCTATGGGGTGAGGAGTGCATCGGTTTGCTAACAGACGACCACGATGTGCTGGCCGCTTCGATACGCTATATGGGTTGGCTCATCGCAATGCCTATCATCTCCACCTTGGCCTTTATGTGGGATGGTATTTATGTGGGAGCTACGGCAGGTAAACAAATACGCAATGCGATGATTTACGCCGCTATCGCGTTTGTGATATCCTATGCAGGATTGCATACGGTATGGGGTGTGCAAGCACTGTATGTGGCCTACTTCGCCCATTTAGTAGCGCGAGTGGTGTATCTGAGTATTGGGTGGAAAAGAGTCCTGCGGGTGTAGGGTGTTTAACGAGTTAACGATTAGCGATTAGGGATTAGGGATTAGCGATTATGCGGCTGAGAATTAGTAATTGTTTTTGAAGCGTAGCGCTTTTTTGTGAGCGTAAGCGTGTTTTTGTGAAGCGAGAGTAGGCTTTTAGGAATTTACCTCCTGCGGAGGTGAGGTGTAGCCGCAAGGGCTACCGTAAAGTGTACTTTTAAGAGTAGCCGTTGAGGATACGACTCAAAAGCACGGAAGTGCTAATACATAAAAGACTATCACCGCTGAGTTTTTGATTAAATAAAAATACACAATAAATACTATTTTTGTGCAGTTTGGGGTTGTAACTTCAAGGGCACCGACACGGCTTTGCCGTCCCACCTCGAAGGTCCAGTCGCAGTATCCTGCAACTGGCAATCTTTTCAGCAAAATCATATATATAAGTAAACTTATTACATTTTTTTTTGCTAAAAATCTTGCACAATTGATTATTTTGTTGTACCTTTGCGCGGAATGCTGAAAATAGCTATTTGGGACGATATGAGTCAATGCACGGAGGCTGAAGTGAAACGCATGATGCCACTCGTGAATGAGCAGAGACGACAACAAGCTTTGCAATACAAGCATGTATTCGGTCAATACTGCTGTTTGCAGTCATGGCTTATGCTGCAAAGCCTATTAGGACACACCCCCAGCGAATGGCGCTATAATGCACATGGCAAACCATTCCTCACAGGCAGCGATGACACCACTTATTTCTCTATCAGTCACTGCCGAGAAGCAATAGCAGTGGTTGTGGCTGACCAAGAAGTGGGGATAGACATCGAATCGATACGGCCAGCCAAAACCGAACTCGTGGCGCGAGTGATGAACGAAGCAGAACAGGCGCAGATACGCCAGTCGGCAAACCCTGATAGAATGTTCACACACCTATGGACACAAAAAGAAGCTATCGTGAAATGGCAAGGAATAGGCATTGAAGGAATGGAGAAGATGTTAGATGTTAGATGTCAGATGTTAGATGTACGATGTGAGACGATAGAGAAAGAGAAATATATTTATACAATCATATATGGAAAATTACATTGTATCAGCGCGGAAATATAGACCGCAGACATTCGAGTCTGTAGTGGGTCAGCAAGCCCTGACACAGACACTGCAGAATGCAATCAAGCAGAACCATCTGGCACATGCATACTTGTTCTGCGGTCCGCGAGGAGTGGGTAAAACCACCTGCGCGCGTATCTTCGCAAAAACAATCAACTGCCTAACACCTGTAAATGGGTTCGACGCATGTAATGAATGTGAGTCATGCAAGGCATTCAATGAACAGCGATCGTATAATATCCATGAATTGGATGCGGCGAGTAACAACTCGGTGGAAGATATCCGTTCGCTCATTGAGCAAGTGCGTATCCCACCGCAGATAGGTAAATACTCGGTGTATATCATCGACGAGGTGCATATGTTATCCACAGGTGCATTCAATGCGCTGCTTAAGACATTAGAGGAACCCCCATCATATGCCATTTTTATACTTGCTACCACAGAGAAGCACAAAGTGCTGCCTACTATTTTGAGTAGATGCCAGGTGTATGATTTTAGTCGTATCACCGTGCCAGACACGATTGCATATCTGCAGTCAGTGGCGGCTAAGGAAGGTATCACAGCATCGGAAGAAGCACTCAATGTGGTGGCGCAAAAAGCCGATGGCGGTATGCGCGATGCCTTGTCAATCTTTGATCAATTAGTGGCATTCTGCGGCAAGGAGATCACCTATGAGCGCACCATAGAAGTGCTCAATGTGCTCGATAGCGATTATTATTTCCAATTAGTGGACCATGCCTTGCGTCACGATGTATCGAATGCACTTTTGCTGCTCAATGATGTGCTCAATCATGGATTCGATGCGGCGCAGTTCGTGGTAGGATTTGCCCAGCATCTACGCGATGTGCTGGTGAGCAAAGATGCGCAGACATTGCCACTCTTGGAAACATCCGATGCTATCCGCCAGCGCTATGCAGCACAAGCCGCGCAATGCGCACCATTATGGATCTTCCAAGCACTCGATATAGTCAATACCTGCGATATCAATTACCGCACAGCCCGCAATAAACGATTGACGGTGGAGTTGGCATTGGTTAAGTTATGCCAATTGGGTGTTGTGGCTCAACCAGCGCAACCCGTGCAACCGGTGAAAGAGCCGGTGAAGGCGGTTAGTCCGGCGAGTTCGGTTAGTCCGGCAAGTCCGGTTAGTCCGGTGAAGGCGGTGAAGGAGCCGGTGAAGGCGGCGATTCCGAATGTGGAGATACCGCAGATACCTACGATAGGATTGAATATAGGATTTGCGAAGAATAAACCATTAGAACCCACTACAGAAGCAGCGCCAGCGACCAACACTGCGCCACGGGAGGAGCGCAACAACCCTTTTACACATGACCAACTCGTGGATGCGTGGGTTGGTCTACAAGAACAATTCAAAACGAATACACGCATCCTACCTTTATTGGAGGCCTATACACCTACCATCATCGATAATCTGAGTTTGGAACTGGAGATGCCCAATAAATGGCAGTTGGAAGAGATGCAAAAGACATTGCCTATGCTGCTGCAATGTATGCGAGATGCGCTGCAAAACGACCATCTGAATATGCGACTCACATTAAAGCACTATGCGCCAGACCAGATGGCATTTACAGCAGAGGACATATATAAGCAGATGGCGAAGAATAACCCTGCGCTGGCCTTGATGAAAGAGAAATTGCAATTGCAATTAGACTGATGCAATATGACTTGAAGAAATATCTGCCTACAACGCGCAAAGAGTTAGCGCTGCGAGGATGGGACGAAGTGGATATCATCTTCTTCACGGGAGATGCTTATATCGACCATCCCTCGTTCGGTGCGGCCGTGATAGGACGCGTGTTGGAAGCGGCTGGTTATCGTGTGGCAATAGTGCCACAACCTGACTGGCATGGCGATTATAGAGATTTTACCAAATTGGGTAAACCCCGTCTTTTCTTCGCCGTATCATCGGGTTCGATGGACTCGATGGTGAATCATTACACTGCAGCGCGTCGGCGCCGTTCGGATGATGCATACACACCCGAGGGTAGAGCAGGAGCCAGACCTGATTATTGCACCACCACCTATTGCCGTATACTCAAGCAGTTGTATCCCGATGTGCCTATCGTGATAGGTGGAATAGAAGCATCCATGCGGCGATTGACGCATTACGACTATTGGTCGGATCAACTGATGCCATCCATACTGGTGGATAGCGGAGCAGATATGCTGGTGTATGGTATGGGTGAACAGGCTATTCTGGAGATTGCGCAGAAAGGAATGAGTCATGCTATTCCGCAGACGGCATATATAGAGAAGGATGCTGCGGCATTGCCACAAGAGGCGATACAGCTCGCATCGCATGAGCAAGCCGTGCGCGACAAGCGTGTGCATGCGGAGAATTTTCGACTTATCGAGATTGAATCTAATAAGATTCAGCAGAAGACGATTGTGCAAGCTGTGGGCAAGCATTTTGTGGTGGTGAATCCATCGTACGAACCGATGAGTACGGAGGAGTTGGATCGTATTTACGACTTGCCATACCAATATACGCCGCATCCGAAATACAAAGATAAGCATATACCCGCTTTCGAAATGATTCGATGGAGCGTATGCATGCATCGTGGATGCTTTGGCGGATGCTCCTTCTGCACTATCTCTGCCCATCAAGGAAAACAGATTGTGAGTCGCAGCAAGGAGTCAATCTTACGCCAGATAAAGCAATTGAGTCAATTGCCTGACTGGCATGGCGTACTCACCGACTTAGGCGGACCATCGGCGAATATGTATGCGATGGAGGGTAAGGACAAAGCGCTATGTAAGCAATGTGCAAGGGCCAGTTGCCTACACCCTACTATTTGTAAGAACCTCAATCAGCAGTTTGGTCCGATTATTGATATATATAAGACGGTGGATCAGTTGCCTTATGTGAAGCATGCTTTTGTAGGGTCGGGTATCCGCTATGACCTGATGAGTGAGGCTTATGCACGGCAGTTGATCACACGCCATGTATCGGGACGACTCAAAGTGGCGCCTGAGCATTGTGCGGATAAAGTGCTGCGTATCATGCGCAAACCATCGTGGGAAAACTATCTGCGATTCAGGCAGTTATTCCTGCGTATCAATGACGAAGCAGGACTGCGCCAGCAGTTGATTCCCTATTTTATCTCTTCCCATCCAGGATGCACCAAGCAGGAAATGCAAGCACTGGCAGATGAGACGAAACGCATGCACTACCGCCCTGAACAAGTGCAGGATTTTACACCCACGCCCATGACGCTATCCACCACGATGTTCTATACAGGTATCAACCCCTATACGGGACAGAAAGTGTATGTGGCACGGACAGCAGAAGAGAAAAAAGAACAAAACCAATATTTTTTCTGGTATAAGAAAAAAACAACACCCTATCGCAAATGAAAAAGCCAAATCGTAGAAGACATTATCGCATCAATCCCGAAACGCTACAATTGGAGCATATCGAACACGGATTCCGTTATTGGTTGCGCCGATCGGGAGGATATATATTGGGAGGTATATGCATTGGCATACTCTTTTTCTATGTATTTCTCTATTTCTTCCCATCACCTCGTGAGGCAGCGCTGATGCAGTATAATAAGAATCTGACAGCGCAGTTGGAACTGATGAATAAGCAAGTGGACCAGATGCAAGTGGTGATGAGCGATATGGCGCAACGCGATGATAACCTCTATCGGGCTATCTTGGGAGCAGAACCTATTCCGCTCAGTACGCGATTAGGAGCCACGCAGCAAGTGAGTTATTATGACTCTATCGCGCGTATGACCAATGTGCAATTAGCATCAGAGGTGCAGCGCAAAGTGGATATATTAGAGAAAGAGATGTATGTGCAAGCGCGCTCGTATGAGGAAATCGTTGAATTAGCGAAGAATCAAGAAGTGCGCATGGAGAATATACCTGCTATCCAACCTGTGCTCAATAAGGACCTCAAGCGCATGGCTTCTGGCTATGGATGGCGCGTAGATCCTGTCTATCATATACGCCGATTCCACGAAGGAATGGATTTCTCAGCACCTATCGGTACGGAGATATTCGCTACAGGAAATAGTACAGTCATCTTCGCGGGATGGAAACAAGGATACGGACAGACCGTGGACCTCGATCATGGATTTGGCTATAGCACACGCTATGCGCATTGCTCTAAGTTATTAGTACGCCCAGGACAGAAAGTGAAACGAGGCGATGTAATCGCATTAGTGGGAAATACAGGTAAGTCCGTAGGACCGCACTTGCATTACGAAGTGCATTACCAAGGCAGACCAGTCGATCCGCGTAACTTCTATTTCTATGACCTCAGTCCGGAAGATTACGATAAGATGGTGCAACTATCGAGCAATATGGGCAATATGCTCGATTGATAGGATTAACCCATACGAGATATACGCTCCAATTCCACTTCGTCTAATATCTGAATCTGCTTACGATCCAGCAATATAAGTCCCTCTTGGGCAAACTGGCTCAGCGTGCGAATGGCATTGCTGGTGGTCATATTGCTCATATTAGCCAAATCCTCGCGAGGCAAAGACATGGCGAGGGTGCGACCATCTTCCAAATAACCATAATGCTTACGCAGATGCAGCAGCGACTCCGCCAAACGACCACGGATATGCTTCTGCGTCAGATTCACCATCTGCAATTCCGAGAAAGCCAAGTCCATAGCCATTGTGCGCATCACCATATAGCAGAAAGTGCCATTCGCGCGAATGAGCTGATTGAAAATCTGATTACTGAGACGATAGACAACGCACTGCTCAACAGCACTCGCATTCGTATTATACGGCTCATTGGCAATCACAGCACGGTAACCAAATAAATCAAAAGGCTTGAGCAAACGAATGATCTGCTGGCGCTGACCGATACCTTCTTTGTAAATACGCACCTTACCACTCACTAATACCCAAATATACTGGGATGACTCTCCATCCAAGTGAATAACCTCATTTTTCTCGTACCTAACAACCTCCATCTGCTCCGAAATCAATATGCGCTCATCTTCAGTCAATGAAGACCATATTGAATCCAACTCCCAAATGGGTGCTAATTGTGCATTTTTGCTAATTACCATACTTCGTTTTGTAGAAAAACACCGCAAAAGTAGAGAAAAAAACTGAAAGAACCAAATTTATTTTCTTATTTTAAGGAAAAAGAGCCGTTTTTTATGTATATATGCTTTTTTTTCTTGCATAAATGCAAAAAATGCTGTATCTTTGTGCGTGATTTATTAAGTTGCAGAAATTTTTTAAAAAATCTATATATGAAAGAGCATTATCTTGAGTCTCGCCACATCGGACTAACAGCGTCCGAGGAGCAACAGATGTTACAAACAATCGGAGTGAGTTCCTTAGAGGAACTGATTGGTCAAACCATGCCTGCAGATATCTTGCTGCCAGAGCCTATTGAATTGGAAGAAGCCTATTCGGAGCAAGAGCACCTTGCGCTTGTGGACCAATTAGCATCAGCTAATGAAGTGCAGCGCAGTTATATAGGTCGCGGATGGTATGGCACCGTGACACCAGCCGTTATTCGCCGTAATATGCTGGAGAATCCTGTATGGTACACTAGTTATACTCCATATCAGGCAGAGGTGAGTCAAGGACGATTAGAGGCCCTATTCGTTTATCAAACAATGATAAGCGATTTGACAGGTCTGCCATTGGCTAACTGCTCTTTATTAGACGAAGCAACAGCTGCGGCTGAAGCCGTGACCATGATGCGTAATCTGCGCTCCAGAGAGCAGGTGAAGAATGGCGTGAAGAAGGTATTCGTGGATGAGAAGATTTGGCCAAACACCCTCGCTGTATTGCGCACACGCGCTGTAGGACAAGATATAGAACTCGTACTTGGGTCATACGCACAGTTCGTGCCATCAGCTGACTATTTCGGCGCATTGGTGCAATGGCCTAATGCGGATGGTTCGATTGAGGAATACGAGGATTTCATCGCAGATTGTCATGCAGCAGGAATGAAAGTGACCGTAGTGGCAGACTTGCTTGCATTGGCACTGCTCAAGCCATTAGAGGCAGATATCATGTGCGGCACAGCACAGCGATTTGGTTTGCCAATGGGATTTGGCGGACCTACCGCAGGATATATGGCTACGCGCGAAGAATACAAGCGCGAGATGCCAGGTCGTATCATCGGATTGAGTAAGGATAAGAATGAGCGCCCTGCATACCGATTGGCATTGCAGACACGCGAGCAGCATATCAAGCGCGAGAAAGCTACATCCAATATATGTACCGCAGAGGCCTTATCAGCCATGATGGCAGGTATGTACGGTGTTTATCACGGTGCAGAAGGCATACGCGCTATTGCCGAAGGAGTGCATGGCCGTGCTGTCTATCTGAGCGAGATGCTACAAGCCTATGGGTATAATCAAGAGAATACCGAGTTCTTTGATACACTCCGTATCACTCGTGATGAAGAGGGATGGGTAGAGCGCGTGCGAGAGATAGCCGAAGAGATGGGTATCAACCTCTACTACGATCCACAAGAATGGGTAGGCGTGGCATTGGATGAGACAGTCACTATCGATGATATGAATGATCTGATGGAGGTATTTGCATTGGCAAGCAATAACGGCGTGCAATACGAGGAGACAGAAGAGGCATTCGAGGGATTATGGGCTATTGATGAGAATCGTGTGCGTGAAGTGGATTATATGCAGGCTGAGGTATTCCATCTATATCATACCGAGACGGAAATGATGCGCTATCTCAAGCGTCTGGACCGCAAAGATATCAGTCTGGCCACCTCAATGATTCCATTAGGATCATGCACGATGAAGCTCAATCCTGCTGCAGCAATGATTCCTATCACAATGAATGCATGGACCTCTATTCACCCATTGGCTCCACAGACACAAATGATTGGTTACCAAGCAGTGATGGATGATTTGACAGAGCAGTTATGTGCTATTACGGGATTTGATGCCTGCACGCTCCAACCTACATCGGGTGCTGCAGGCGAATATGCTGGATTGGTAATCATCCGTGAGCACCTCAAGCGTATCGGACAAGCACAACGCAATATACTGCTTATCCCTGCTTCTGCACACGGCACTAACCCTGCCTCTTGTGTACAGGCTGGATTCATACCATGCGTAGTGAAGTGTGATGAGCAAGGAAATACAGATATCGCTGATTGGAAACTCAAGGCAGAGGAGCATAGCGCACAATTGGCAGGATGTATGATCACTTATCCTTCTACCCACGGTATTTTCGAGCAATCAATACGCGAGATGATTGATGCAATACATACAGCTGGTGGATATGTGTATATGGATGGCGCTAACATGAATGCGCAGATAGGATGGACCAATCCTGCTTATATCGGCGCTGATGTGTGTCACCTCAATCTGCATAAGTCCTTCGCTTCACCTCACGGTGGCGGTGGTCCTGGCGTGGGAGCTGTATGCTGCACAGAGGAGTTGGCAGATAGTTTGCCTTCTGAGAATTTCAATCGCGTTAGTTCAGCCCTATACGGCAATGCCAATATGGCGCTTATATCATGGGGATATATCGCTATGCTGGGCGTAGAAGGATTGCGTCATGCTACGGCTGCGGCTATCCTATCGGCTAACTATATGGCACACCGACTCAAAGAGGCATATGGTATCGTCTATACGGGTAAGAACGGCAGAGTGGGGCACGAACTAATCCTCGATTGCCGTCAGTTCCATGCTATTGGAATCACAGAAAGCGATGTAGCAAAACGATTGATGGACTATGGTTATCATGCGCCTACACTCTCCTTCCCTGTGCACGGCACACTGATGGTGGAACCTACTGAGTCTGAATCACTTGCAGAGATAGATCGTTTCTGCGATGTGCTCTTGCAGATTCGTCAAGAGATAGCCGATGTGGAGTTAGGTAAAGCAGATCCTAAAGATAATGTATTGCTCAATGCACCACACCCTGAATACGAAGTGGTGGCAGATGAGTGGTCACACCCATATACTCGTCAGCAAGCTGCATACCCAACTGAATGGGTGGCGATGACTAAGTTCTGGTGCCCTGTGGGACGAGTAGATAATGGATTTGGTGACCGTAACCTTGTAAGCAAATATACCAAATGACAAATAAAACCCTGCGTGAACAATTAGCTTCGTACCGCCGATTACAACCCATTATCGTTATCAAGGAATTGCTGATGATTGTCATCTGCACCTTCCCTTATGCGCTGGGTGTTAATCAATTATTAGTGCCACATGCCATCGTCAGTGGTGGTGTGACGGGATTATGCGAGATTATTTATTTCGCCACCAATGCGTATGTGCCTATATGGTTCAGTAGCGCGCTTATCAATCTTATATTGCTTATCGTGGCAGCCCTGACGGTAGGGCGACGCTATGCAGTGCGCACTGTGTGGGGCGTGTTGTGGCTCACTATATGGCTCAGAGTGATACCTATACCCGAAGTACCATTGCTCACCGATGCCTTCATGGCAGTGGTGGTAGGTGGCTTATTTACAGGCTGTTTCTTGGGTATATGCTTCCTCAATAATGGTTCTACAGGCGGCACGGATATCGTGGCAATGATTGTGAATAAATACCATCACTTGCCTATGGGACGCGTACTGATGGTGACGGACTTGATTATTATCTCTTCTGCCTTTTTCTTACCTACTATTCAAGAGGCGGGTTTGCAAGGCGCTATTGAGAAAATACTATTCGGTCTCACGTATACCTTCATGCTCTCTACGGCCGTGGATTGGGTAATGAATAGAATGCGTCAGTCGGTGCAGTTCATGATTTTTACGCAGAAACCAGACGAGATAGCTGAGGCTATTCTGACGCAAGCACACCGTGGATGTACTTTCCTCGATGCGCAAGGAGGATATAATAAGCAACCCATGAAGGTGGTGACAACCATCGCGCGTGTACATGAGTCATCCACTATTTTCCGACTTGTGCGTGCTATTGATCCTAATGCGTTTGTGAGTCAGAGTCAAGTACGCGGTGTATTCGGACAAGGATTTGATTCGATGACCAAATAAATCCAAAATCAGCAATCTGACCTCTAATCTCTAACCTCTAATCTCTAACCTCCAACATCCCTATGCGATTCGTAAATAATTTTATACGATATGTCAATCCGCATTATTCTACTGCGGTTATAGGACGAAATATATTCGAATATATAGTCATTATCTTGGGAATTTTTCCAATGGCATTGATGGTCAATTGGGTTTTATTGCCTCATGCGTTTGTGGGCGGAGGATTAACGGGTTTATGCTCCATTATTTATTATCTTACGCAAGGAGCATTCCCTTCTGTGTTTGCGGAATATGGCGGTGCTATTCCTGTGTGGTTAACCACTTTTATATTCAATCTAATTCTCTTATTGATAGCAGGTTTTACGGTAGGATGGCGGTTCTGCATCCGCACGATAGTAGGTGTGGCGGCTATCACGATGTGGTATCGATTGATACCTATCTTGCCTCAACCGATTATTGAAGATCCATGGTTGGGTGCTATAGTAGGAGGATTTGTTTTTGGATTGAGTTTGGGATGTGTCATTGCAGCGAATGGGTCGTCTGGCGGCACGGATATATTGGCGATGATAGTAAGTCATTACCGCAATGTATCAATCGGTAATATGATGCTCATATGCGATGTGGTTATTATCTTATCGGCATTCTTCTTGCCTATTCCCGAGCATATGTTGGCAGAGGGTACAAGTCCTATCATTCTGCAAATCAAGCGCGTCTTATGCGGTTTATGCATGACTATCTCCTACACACTGGCCGTGGATTGGTTCTTATCGTATATACGCCGTTCGGTGCATATACTGATTTACTCGGCTGAATATGACAAGATAGCCACGGCAATTAATACCACAGTCAATAGAGGCGTGACGGTTTTGGATGGAATGGGATGGTATTCCAAAAAAGAAGTGAAAGTGATATCTGTGTTGGCACGCAAACCCGAGGCATCTATGATTATGCAATTGGTGCATGAGATAGACCCTAAGGCATTCGTGAGCGTAGCTAATGTATCTGGCGTCTTCGGTTCTGGCTTCGACCCCATCACTACCAAACACTAATTAGTGATAATTTTTATGAAAATCTTGCATATATCAATTATTTTTACTACCTTTGCAGCGGATTTTAGGAAAGTTGTCTGAGTGGTCGAAAGAGCCGCACTCGAAATGCGGTGTACGCATTATGTCGTACCGGGGGTTCGAATCCCTCACTTTCCGCTTAAAAAGATTAGGGGCATCCCAATGGGGCGCTCCTAATTCTTTTTAGAGAAGGCTAGGGCCTTCTCAACCCCCGTTCGGGAGAAGGATGGTTCCCTGGTTTACTAGTTCCCTAGTTTACTAGTTCACTAGTTTATTGTGCAAAATTCTAAATTCCCTTGCATATGTCAAAAAAAAGTAGTAATTTTGCACGCAAAATTGCTCAATAACGATAGAAAGACGACGACAGTAACGATAAGCATATGATTACAGTAGCATTCGTATATGATTTTGATGGCACGCTGGCGCCAGGTAATATGCAGGAGTTTGGTTTGCTACAAGCAATGGGTTATGATAACCCCGCTGACTTTTGGACAGTATGTGACCAATTGGCTAAGACCAACGATGCAGGAGGCATAGCCGTAGTGATGTATGCTATTCAAGCCGAGATGAAACGCGCGGGTTTGGGTTGTACACGCGATACACTTCGTTCGTACGGACAGGGCGTGCAGTATTATCCTGGGGTAGAGCAATGGTTCGAAGCAGTCAATGCCTACGCAGCACAGATAGGTATCGAAGTTAAGCATTATATCAATAGTTCGGGTGTGAAGGAGATGATAGAAGGAACAAGTATCGCTTCGCATTTTGAGAATATATATGCTTGTACGTATCTCTATGATAAGCATGGTGAGGCATGTTGGCCTGCGGTGGTGGTTGATTATACCAAGAAGACGCAGTTCTTATTCAAAATCAACAAAGGAATCCGCGAGGTGAGTGATAAGGTGCGTATCAATGAGTACATGCCCTTTGATGAGCGTCCTGTGCCATTTGAACGAATGATTTATTTTGGTGATGGAGAGACGGATGTGCCTTGTATGCGTACCGTTAAATCCAATGGTGGGTATAGTATCGCGGTGTATGGCAATGAGCGTAAGCGCGAGCAGGCTCATCAGTTATTGGCGGAAGGTAGAGTGAATTTTGCATGTGAGGCGGATTATAGTGCCGATGGACAAATAATGGAGATAGCGAAGCGTATATTGGATAAAGTGAAAGCCGATTATGCGTTGAAACAAGAATTGTAGAATAAAGTTTAGATATATATGATTAAAGTAGCAATTTTGGGTTATGGTAATATCGGTAAGTATGCCGAGGAGGCCGTGATGTCTGCGCCAGATATGGCATTGGCAGGTATTTATCACCATCGTGATGATTTGGAAGCAATAGACGCCGATGTGGTGCTATTATGCACTCCCACGCGTGCGGTGGAGCAGTTCGCTTCGTTTTTTGCACAGCGTGGTATATGCACGGTGGATAGTTTTGATATCCATAATCAGATATACGCATTGCGTAGCCATCTCATGCCTGTGTGTGTAGCGAATAAGTGTGTGAGTGTTATCTCTGCGGGTTGGGACCCAGGTAGTGATAGTATGGTGCGTGCCTTGCTGCTTGCCTTGGCGCCAAAAGGTATTACGTATACTAATTTCGGTCCTGGTCGTTCGATGGGCCACTCAGTGGCTGCAAAGGCTATTGAAGGAGTGAAGGATGCCTTGAGTATGACTATTCCATTAGGCACGGGTGTGCATCGCCGTATGGTGTATGTGGAATTGGAGGAAGGGGCGGAATTCAAGACTGTAGAGGCTGCTATCTTAGCGGATGATTATTTTGCTCATGATGAGACGCATGTCATTGCTGTGCCCGATGTGGATGCGCTCAATAATGTGGCGCATGGTGTGAACTTGGTTCGCTCGGGTGTGTCAGGTGCTACGCACAACCAGCGCTTTGAATTTAATATGACTATCAATAATCCTGCCTTGACGGCGCAGATGATGGTTTGCAGTGCTCGTGCTGCTTATCGTATGCAGCAGCGCGGTCAGTATGGTGCGAAGACGATGATAGAATTAGCACCCATAGACTTACTGCCTGGTACTGAGCAGGAATTAATAGAATCATTAGTATAACGAGAGGATGCGACAGATAGGTGCCATACGGTGTTTCGTGCTGCTGAGTGCGCTATGGTTTGGCTGCTCACTCTATGCGTTGGAGCGGGTGGTGCATTACCCGTCTGTGGACCAATATGGTGACTCGTTGTTCTTGTCTGGCAAAGTGTCAATCCCCGAAAATGATTCGATAAGGGGTGTTATCTTACTGCTTCATTATACTATCAGTTCGGATGCAGAAGCACCCTCGAATACTACATTATCTGAGGCGAAAGTTTTTCAAGATGATTATGTGCTTATCATGCCCGATTATATAGGGTATGGTCTTACGCGTGATCGTATTCACCCTTATTTACATGGTTCGCTTACGGCGCATAATGCAGTGGATATGCTGCTCTATACGCGTGCATTGCTGGATAGTATGCAAGTGGCACCTTATTCGGATGGTATCTATATAGTGGGATATTCGCAAGGAGGCGCAGCCGCGCTATGGACGCAGCGTCTATTAGAAGAGCACTATGCAGAGCAGATACCTATTAGAGGGTGCTTTGCGGGAAGTGGTCCATATGATGTGGCTACTACTTTTGACGATGCGGTGACGCGCAATCAGGTAGGATTGCCGTTGGTGGTACCTTATTTAGTGATTGGCACAAAGGTGGCGTATGGATTGGAGGTTGACTGTGAGGCGTTTTTTACCGCAGCGATGCAGAAGAAATATACGCGCTATATAATTAATAAGGAGTATGGTATTGGTTCGCTTTATTTCCGTATGCCTAAACATCGTCTATGTCATTGGATGACGAAGGAAGGGATGGATAAGACCTCTCCTGCTACAAAGAAAATCTATGAGGGGCTTCTACGGTCCAGTTTGGTGCATTATGCCATTGATGATAGTGAGGTGGGCAGTGATAGTATTGTTCCTGCTTGGCGTCCACATTCTCCCACATATATATTCCATTCCAAGAAAGATGATGTGGTTACATTCTATAATGCGCTCCATGTGCAGCGCGCAATGGGTGCGCTACCTAATGTGACCTATGATTTTGGCCATTATGGAGGTCACCTTCGTTCTGCTATGACTTTCTTCCCTCGCGTGCGCGAACGAATTAAGGAGTTAACGAATGAACGAATTAACGAATTAACGAATTAACGAATTAAGGAATTAGCGAATTAAGGAATTAACGAATTAACGAATTAACGAATTAAGGAGTTAACGAATTAAGGAGTTAACGAATTAAGGAATTAACGATTATTGTCGTTGTCTAATGGTGCCAGTTCGGTACGCGTCTAATAGTTGCTTTAGATTCTCAATATATTTCTCCATCTCCTGTCCTCTATCTGTGTTTCTTACATGGATGCGATGGCCTGTGAAATCTTGTAGTAGTGTGCGGCTATGAATATCGCTTCCAGACAAGATGGCTTGTTCACGACTTTCAAAAGACTCATGCTCTACGAGTTGAATACCATGGCTATTATAGATGAGGGTATATCCTGCAATACCTGTCTTCTCTTGGTAAGGTTTGGAAAATCCACCATCAATAACAAAACGCTTCCCATTAGCTCGTATAGGCGTTTCTCCTTTTATGGTGCGAACGGGTACGTGTCCATTAATAATACGTCCCGTCGCAGGGTTAAGACCGAATTCCTTAAGTATATTATTGCATGTACATTCGTCGTCTGATAGATTGAAATACGCGCCTTTTTTCTCCTCGTGTGTTTGTTTATCGGCGATGAAATATCGCTCGAAAGTGGTCATGCGGTCCTTATTATATAATGGTGAATGCTCTCCTTGCCATAGATAAAGCATATAATCAAGTGCGTCTTCTTTCTCTTTTCCTTCTCCGTAATAGGCCATTCGAATCACTTGGTCTATTCTATCCATCAGCGCCTTACCTTTGACGCGCTCGCCGCATACATCTATTTCTGTGAAACTACCGTCTTGGTTGAGTGGTATGGCTGCATGATAGAGTAGGAATCCATTATGCACGAGGTATAATGAACCATGTTCGTATAGGAGTCGTAGATGGCGTTGCATCTTCTCCGATTTGCGGAACGAGCGGTGTAGTTGGTTCATGAGGTCCTGCTCATCTTGATTCAATGCATAGGGGTTGTTTGGGTTGAGAGTGGGAAGATGGGTGTCGATGAGTGGATAGGTATTGCCTTGCAATGTGATAGTGCCATTCGAGAGGTCTATGTTGTGTAACACAGCGCGGTGTGACATGTTCCATTCAGGATGACGAAGTACGGTTTGTCCTTCTAACTTGAATTGTATGATGGAGATGGCTTTGTGCATTTTGGCCATCAGTTGAGCCGAACGTGTGAGTCGTGGGTTATTCTCAAAGTCTTTGGTTTGCCAAATGGTGCATGGGTCATCCCCGTATGTTTGCATAGCAAAATTGGCTAATGGTAATAGATTGATGCCGTATCCTTCTTCCAGTGTTTCTATATTGGCATAGCGAATAGAGACGCGTAGCACGGTAGCAATAAGTGCGAGGTTACCTGCCATGGCTCCCATCCATTCGATATCGTGGTTTCCCCATTGGATGTCATAATCGCGAATGGTGGATAGTACATCTACTATCTTATGTGGGCGTGGACCTCTATCAAAGATATCTCCCACAACATGCAGAATGTCAATTGCCATGCTGTGAATGAAATAGGTGATGCTGATGAGTAATTGCTCGGCGCAACCTGTTTCTATTATTGCTTCAATGATGGCATTATAGTAGGCTTGTCTATCCTTTTGCTCCAAAGAAGACTCGTGCAGCAATTCTTTGATTACATATGCATAGTCCTTTGGAAGTAATTTATATACTTTGCTACGACTATATTTGATAGTTACGGCTCGTGCGATAGCCACCACTTGGTGCAAACGCCTTTTATACCAATCCTGTATGGTGGTGTATTCAAATCCTTCGTTTAGAGAGTGAATTTCTTCTCCGTTATATTTTCTTTTAACCAAATCAATTCGCTCGTCAGGATAATAGATGAGTGCGCAAAGTGCGCGTTTCTCTTCTTCTGGTAAAAGGTCTCCAAAAGCCTCATCTACTTTTTTTCTAATCACACCAGATGCATTTTTAATCATATGTATGAATGCATTGGCTTCGCCATGCAAGTCGCTCACGAAGTGCTCTGTTCCTTTGGGTAAAGAAAGGATGGCACGTAGGTTAATTAGTTCAGTAACAACAGATTGTGCGTTAGGAAACTTCCTGCTGAGTAATTGTAAATAGCGTTCGTCTTGCATAGTGGTATTGATATTTGTGTGCAAAGGTAGTGAAAAATTTGCATATATGCAAGTGGAGAGCCTACGCAAGCGATTTTTTTTTATGGAATGGTACGCTTTTTGTGGGTGACAAAAAGAGATTTAAAATATTTTACAGGACGAAAAGCATAATAAATACAAGCAATTTTATGGATACACTCTCAATCTCTTCTATTAATCAAAAGCAAAAACAAGTCTTTCATTCTGGTGTGACGCTTCCATTAGCCTGGCGCAAACAGCAATTAAAGCGCTTGGATAAGGCCATGCATCACTATGAGGCAAAGTTGGCAGAGGCGTTATGGATAGACTTGCACAAGTCTTATGAAGAGGCCTATTTGACCGAACTGAGTATTGTGTACGGCGAGATTAGAAATCATCTCCGTCATTTATGCCGATGGGCAAGAGCAGAGCGAAAGTGCTCTCCATTGGCTATTCTGCCTGCAAGTAGTAAGGTGATAAAAGAACCATTGGGTAGTGCACTCATTATTGCACCATGGAATTATCCAGTGCAATTGCTTCTTAATCCTTTGGTGGGTGCTATCTCTTCGGGTTGTACTGCGATGCTCAAGCCATCACCTTATGTGCCACATGTATCTGCTGTGTTGGCGGAGATGATACGCGCTACTTTCCCAGAAGAGTATATCGCTATTATAGAGGGAAATAGGCAAGTCAATCAAGTACTTTTGGCAGAACGATGGGATTTGATTTTCTTTACGGGTAGCCCTGACTTAGGTAAGTTGGTGATGAGTGCCGCTGCAAAGAATCTTACGCCTGTGGTACTTGAATTGGGTGGTAAGAGTCCGTGTATTATAGATAAGAGTGCAAATCTTAAAGTGGCGGCTAAGCGCGTGGCGTGGGGAAAAGTGCTTAATGCAGGGCAGACATGTATTGCGCCTGATTATCTATATATACACGAAGAAGTAAAGGATAAATTCTTGTCTTATTTGGTGAAGGAATGGAAAGAGTTACTCACCAAGCAACCACAAAAAGCCACGCATTTTGCTCGTATCGTGAGTGATAAGGCATTAGAGCGTTTAGTAGGGTATCTGGCAGATGGCACAATCTATCATGGCGGTGAATACGATAAGGCTGAGCGTTACTTAGCTCCCACTATCTTGACCGACGTGCGTGTGGATAGCGCTGTGATGAGAGAAGAGATTTTCGGTCCTATCTTCCCTGTAATCACTTTTAAGGATATACAAGAGGTAATCACTTTTGTAACGGAGCGTGAGAAACCGCTGGCATTGTATTATTTTGGTACGAATGGCGATTATGTGCTTCGTCATACCTCTTCGGGTGGCGCGTGTGTGAATGATGTGATAATGCATATAGTGAATCATGATGCGCCTTTCGGTGGGGTGGGTCACTCTGGCATGAGTGCATACCATGGAAAGGATAGTTTCTTAGCATTCTCTCATCGCAGAACGGTAATCAATACACCTACATGGATTGATATGCCCTTCCGATATATGCCCTATAAACTATTTAAGTTTATACAAAAAATGGTATAATTGAAAAAAAATTTGCGTATATCAGAAAAAAGTAGTAATTTTGCGGGCGAAAATGTAATTACTCTAAATTGGAACAATTATGAATACAGTGGCGAAAATGATAACAGGGGGTATATCCTTGATTATCGTGGGTTTATCCGTGTTTATTTTCTTTAAGTTTTTCTTCGTTTATAGCGAGGGAGTGAATGAAGGAGATATTAATTATTTCCAGAAGGAAGGTTTTGTTTTCAAGACCTATGAGGGTAAAATGATTCAAACGGGTGTTAAGTCGGTGAAAGGTACGCAAGGTACTATCCAGTCCAATGAATTTAAGTTCTCGGTAGAGGATGAGCATGTGGCTCAGCAGTTGAACAGCATGTCAAATATAGGTGTTCGTTTGCATTGGAAGCGTTATTTAGGCACTTTGCCATGGCGTGGAAATAGTGAATTTGTGGTGGATAGCATCTATGTGCGTCCTTAAAACTAATAATCAATCATTGTATGCTAAGAGAAGAGCAATATAATTTTGTTAAATACTACGAGCGTTCGTTTCGTAATAACTGGGAGTCAGAGGCAGTGACCGATTATGGTACTGCTGTTACTTTAACCTACGGGCAGTTGGCTACTACGATAGCTAAATTGCATATCTTATTTGAGGAAGCAGGTATTCAGAAGGATGATAAGATAGCCGTGATGGGCAAGAATAATAGTAATTGGGTGGCTGTTTATTTGGCTACTGTGACATATGGTGCTATTATTGTGCCTATCTTGCAGGATTTTAAAGCCAATGATGCTATTCATATCGTCAATCACTCCGAGTCCAAATTGCTATTTATTAGTGATATCAACTGGGAGGGAATTGAGTTGGACCAGATACCAGATATATTGGCTGTGTTTAGTTTGAATGATTGGCATCCTATCTCGCTTAGCTTAGATCCAGAGCGCATTAGTATGTCTGCTATAGAGAATGTATTCAATAGTCGTTATCCCAATGGTTACACAGCGGATGAGGTGCATTATGCAGAGCGTTCGAATGACCAAATAGCGAGTATCAACTATACGAGCGGTACTACAGGATTTAGCAAAGGAGTAATCATGCCGCTCAATGGTTTGGCGGGTAATATCCGTTATGCTTTTGAAACGGGATTGGTACATCCTGGTTGCCGCCATGTGGCATTCCTTCCATTAGCTCACGCGTATGGATGTGCATTTGATTTCTTGGGTTGCTTGGCAGCTGGTGGTCATACATGGCTTGTGGGTAGAACACCATCGCCTAAGATTTTGCTTAAGGCATTTGCGGAGGTGAAGCCAACGATTATCTTATCTGTGCCACTTATATTGGAGAAGATATATAAGAAGATGATTGTGCCTCAAATACAAAAGCCACCTGTGAGTTGGGTGCTGAAAGTGCCATTCTTGGACGAGATAGTATGCGCCAAGATACGCGAGCAGTTGGTTCAGGCTTTCGGAGGTGAGTTCAAGCAAATCATCATCGGTGGTGCTCCACTCAATCCAGAGGTAGAGGCCTTTTTGCGCAGAATAAAATTCCCAATGTCAGTGGGATACGGTATGACGGAATGCGCACCGCTTATCAGTTTTGCTCTATACGAGCAGAGCAAGTTGTATTCCTGTGGCAAGCCATTAGATGGTATTATGGAAGTGAAAATCCTATCACCTAATGAGGAGGGAATAGGAGAAATAGTTACCAAGGGTGAAAATACCATGACGGGTTATTTCAAAAATTCTAAAGCCACCAAAGAGAGTTTTACCAAAGATGGATGGTTGCGTACGGGAGATTTAGGTATGATAGATGAAGATGGATTTATCTATATCAAGGGGCGCAGTAAAACGATGCTTTTAGGTCCAAGCGGGCAAAATATATATCCAGAGGAAATAGAGGCAAAAATCAATAATATGCCTTATGTGCTGGAGTCGCTTGTTCTGCAGCAAAAAGATAACCGATTGGTGGCGCTTATTTGTCCCGATTATAACGAAGTGGATGCAGACGGATTAACTGCAGACCAATTAGCAGAGCAGATGGAAGAGGCACGCAAGCAAGTGAACTCGGAATTGGCAGCATACGAGCAGATAGCCATTATCAAACTATACCCTAATGAGTTTGAGAAAACACCTAAGAAATCTATTAAGCGATTCCTCTATACGAATATGATAGATTAATACTATGCTGTATGAACCTTTGTATAGACCAGGGAAATAGCCGCACCAAGGTGGCGCTCATGACGGATGAGGGGAAGATAATACAGCATTTTATCTACAAAACCTTTTCATCTGCGGATGTGGAGCGATTATTCGCGTTATATGCTATTAAGAGTTCTATTATCAGTTCGGTTATCAATATAGAACCCGCCATTGTGAATGCTTTAGCTCGTTTGTCGGAGCATTTTGTGCTTTTTGACCATAATACGCCAATCCCAATCAAGAATGGTTATGACACGCCAGAAACCTTGGGGCAGGACCGTATTGCTGCTGCCGTAGGTGCGCAGCAGTTATGTCCGGGTGAGAACTTACTGATTATTGATGTGGGTTCTGCCGTAACATATGATTTTGTGTCGGAGAATGGGGAATATATGGGTGGCAATATTGCGCCTGGGTTGAAGATGCGCTTCACTATGCTGCAGCGCATGACTAAGAAATTGCCATTAGTAGAGGTGGGAGAGAATGAATTGATACCTCTTTTTGGTAAAAATACCCGAGATGCTATTGCTGCCGGTGTGATACGCGGTGTGGCATATGAGGTGAAAGGATATATGCGTACGCTGCGCGAGAAGACAACGCATTTTCAAACGTATATGACGGGTGGCAACGCATCGGTGATTATAAATGCTACTCGTTCATCACGCACAGAAAAGCGAGAGATTCATCATGAGAAACATTTAGTTTTGATAGGATTAAATACCATTTTAGTATATAATAAGAAATAAATAGCAATCGGAGAGAAATAGAGCAATGCAACAAAAAAACACAATAGTACTGATAGTAATATCGCTGCTACTGAGCAGTTTATCCATGGCGCAGAATATGACTTCTTCGCCTTTTTCGCGCTATGCGTATGGTGATTTGAATGAGAATGTACCTACTGCCTATCGCGCGATGGGAGGAGTAGGAATAGGTATGCGCAATAATCGCGTTATCTGCTCTGCACAACCTGCGTCCTACACTTCGTGCGACTCGCTAACTTTTATGATGGATGTGGCTGCGAGCGCTTCTTGGAGCCGCTATAGCGATGCGCGTGGTATGCGTAATAAAGCCAATGGTAACCTTGAATATCTCACCTTTCAAATTCCATTGTGGAAGAAATGGGTGGCTATGTCAGTAGGTGTGCAGCCATATAGTTCGGTGGGATATGATATCAGTATGAATGACTCTATTGATGGATATCACTATACGAAGGCATTTAATGGATTTGGTAATATAAGTGAGGTATACGGAGGATTGAGTGTTAATATATGTAATTGGTTCGCAATAGGTGCCAATATATACTATATGTGGGGTGAATTAAATCGCATGCGTACGCTCACCTTTGAGGAGACAGGATTGAATCCTACTATCCAAGACGAGATGCTCAGTGTGAGCGATGTGCGCTTACGCTATGGCGCGCAATTCTTCCATACGTGGGCAGACCATAGCATCACGCTCGGTGCTATTTTTGAGAATAAGATGAAGCTCAATAGCAAATACGAAGTGATAGAAACACAAACATATGATTCGATCCCAGTTCAAGAAGAAGGATGGGAATTACCTATGGTGTATGGCGTGGGTGCAAGTTATAACTGGGCCAACCGATTGACAGTGGGTTTTGACTACGAACATCAAGCAATGGCGTCTGCACTCTATAATGGACTGCAAGGCAGAGAGAATGGATTGCAAGATCATAATCGCTATGCGATGGGTGTGGAATACCGCCATAATGCTAATGGACGAAAATATGTGGAGCGAATGATGTGGCGATTAGGTGTCAATGTGCAAGATGAGTACCTTGCTTCTATTGGTGCTAAGCGTATATCGGCTTCAATAGGTATCGGATTCCCTCTGCATACAATAGGTACGGTCATCAATACTACTATTGAATATACCCATCGTGGTAATAGTGCCGGATTGGAAGATAATTCACTGCGATTCACAATTGGTGCTTCCATCGCAGAAAACTGGTTCTTTAAACGCAAATTATAGTTCTGGCATGGTTGTTGTCATGTGATAGAAAAAATCGCTTTAACATATAATTAATTATAAAAATATTCAAATAATTATGAATCTAAAACAAGTATTGACATTCGTTCTTGTGGCACTTATCCCTATGGTAGGTAGTGCTAAGAAAGTGAAGAAAGATCTGAAACAACAGATGGTTTCAGAAAAAATGGCAGAGAAAAAGGTAGTGAAAACACCTGTGTTGGAAGAACCCGAACCCACCATCACCGAGGAGTGCGTTATCAATGTGTCACTATTCCATGAGTCTGTTAAAAACAAACAATATGCAGACGCATATGAACCATGGTGGAGTGTTTATTCTACATGCCCTAATGCAAATAAAATCATCTATACAGATGGTGCAAAGATTGTAGAAGCATTGTATAAAGCCACTACGGACGAGGCTGAGAAAGAGCGCTTGGCTAAATTGGCAGTAGAGATGCAAGATAAGCGCATCCGCTTCTTCGGTAATGATCCAAAGTATCCTACAGCATATATCTTAGGCGAAAAGGGTATGGCTTATTTGGATTTCTATGGCAATACTAAATTAGCAGAGGCGCATGACTGCTTGCAGAAATCAGTAGCAGGTATGGGTGCGCAGAGCAAAATAATGACACTCGTTAAATTAGTAGATGTATCGTATGACTTATACAAGCAGAATGGAAATGCAGAGCAGTTTATCTCTGATTATGAGATGGCAAGCAATCACTTGGCAACTCAAGCTTCTAATCCTGCTAATAAGAACGCTGCTGTAGCTGCAAAGCAGAAAGACTATGTAGATAATATATTCGCTATCTCAGGCGCAGCAGATTGCTCTAAATTAGATGAGATATATGCAGCAGCTGTAAGTGCTAATATCAGCAATTTAGATATGCTGCAAAAGATAGCCAAATTATACAAGCGCGTTCGCTGCACGGAGTCAGAGGTATATTTCGCAGCGTGCGAAGCAGCACATAAATTGCAGCCCACACAAGAGTCTGCAGCAGGATGTGCATCCATGTCTGCAAAGAAAGGCGATTATGAAACGGCTATTGCATACTATAATCAAGCAATTGAGTTGGCAAAAGCAGAGGGTTCAATGGAAGATGTGGCTGATTACCAATATAATGTGGCTGTATATTGCTTCGCAAATACCAAAGACTATCCATCCGCACGCAAGTACGCATTGGCTTCAATCGCTACTCTGAGTGAGTTGGGTAAGACTGAGGGACAAGGTCGTTGCTACATCATCATAGGTATGGCATATGCTTCTTCTCGTCCTTATGGCAATGATGCAAAAGGCGCGATCTTGAATAAGAGCGTTTATTGGGCAGCAGTAGATAAATTTGTGAAGGCAAAACAGGTAGATCCTACTGTAGAGGCAACGGCTAACGAGTATATTGCATCGTATAGCAAGTATTATCCTACTAAGGAGGAACGTTTTGACTTGCCAAACGAATTCAGCGGTAGTAGTTTCTACGTAGGTGGATGGATTGGCGAGAGCACAGCAATTCGTTAATTTTGAATCCTCAATTCGTACATAGAATATGTATCTCCATAGCGGGTATCCTATTGGTGCTCGCTATGGTTTTCTCTGCATGCGGCAGCGGTCCCGTTATGGAGCAGAGTGATGAAGAGCAGAGTAGGAATTTAATACCTGTATTAACTACAACGGACGTTAATACACTTATCTCGGACTCTGGAATTACTCGTTATCGTATTGAATCACCATTGTGGCTCGTATATGATAAGCATGAACCGCCTTTTCAAGAGTTCCCCAACGGAATATACTTGGAACAGTTCGACGAGAATCTACAAATACAAGCCTCATTAAAAGCTGATTATGCCTATTATAATGAGCAAATGCAAATATGGATTATCCGCGGTAATGTGCATGCACTTAATCATAAAGGAGAACAGTTTGATACTCCTGAATTGAATTGGAATCAAAAGACCCATCGCGTCTATTCCGATTCATCTATTCGTATCACAAAAGAAACGAGTATTATAGAAGGAATTGGATTTGAGTCCAATGAACAAATGTCTAAATACACAATCTTACACCCAACAGGTGTATTCCCTATAAAAGACTAAATAACTATCATTATGCTATTAGAATCTAAGACAGCCCTCATCACAGGTGCAGCGCGTGGTATTGGCAAGCAGATTGCTATCACTTTTGCGAAAGAAGGATGTAATGTGGCCTTTACGGATATAGAGATTAATGACGAGGCACGCCAAACACTTGCAGAACTTCAGTCGTACGGCGTGCAAGCACGTGCATATGCAAGTAATGCAGCCGATTATGAAGCATCCCATCAGGTGGTGGAGCAAGTGATGGCAGACTTTGGAAAAATAGACATATTAGTCAATAATGCAGGTATCACACGCGATACATTATTAATGCGTATGACGGAAAAGCAATGGGATGATGTGATGCAAGTGAACCTCAAATCGGTATTCAATTTCACCCATGCTGTAACACCAATCATGCTTCGCCAACGGAGCGGTTCTATCATCTCACTCAGTTCAATAGTAGGATTGAATGGTAATGCGGGGCAAGCTAACTATGCGGCGAGCAAAGCAGGCATTATCGCATTTACCAAATCGGTGGCAAAAGAGTTGGGTGCGCGAGGAATACGCGCCAACGCAATCGCACCAGGATTCATAATGACAGAGATGACTGCGGCACTTAGCGAAGAGACGCTCAAGCAGTTTGTATCGCTCATCCCAATGAAAAGAGGAGGGACAACAGAAGAAGTGGCAAAAGTGGCGCTCTTCCTTGCTTCAGACCTCAGTTCTTATGTTAGTGGACAAGTGATACAAGTAAATGGTGCTATGAACTAAAGTTGTAAAACAAATAGATAATAAAACCTCCCCCGAATGACGAGGGAGGTTTTATTGTATAAAGTAGGCTTTAATGTCTAGGATTACTTGGTAAATATCTTGTATTCCCAAGGTTTGAGTTGGAAGGTTTGTGTTGCTTCCAATGTTATGTTTTTGCCACAAATGCAATCGTATTTACCTTCATAACCTGTGAGGTCAAGCGTTACGGTTTGTTCTTCTCCTGACATGTTCATTACAGCGATGACAGTATTGTCACACCATTTGCCTTCTGCATGGCGTACACAAGCGAATATGTGTTCATTATCAGCCGCAATGCGCATCATAGGAGCACCTTGTTCAGGGCTGTGTAATGCCTTATTGTCTGCACGCAGTTGATTGAGCTGCTTGTATAAATCTGCTTGTGCATATTCAGGATTGGTATCAATCAAATCTTTCTCAAAGAACTCCAAACGATGGTGGTTACCACTCAATTGACCGGTGTAAATCATTGGCATACCAGGTACTATATAGCAGAATGCTGACCATAATGGCACAGAATTGCCCATGCGCTCAAACTCAGTACCATTCCATGAATTTTCGTCATGATTGGTGATAAAGTTCATACGAATAGCATTTGGACGAATAGTAGAATCTGCTTTTGCAAAATAAGCCCACAAATCCTCTACGCTGTTCTTGCCCTGAGCCACACCATTCATCAAGTGATGCAATGTCCATCCGTAGTACATGTCGAATGCTGTTTCTGTTAACTCTTGCGCCTTATCTTCATCTTCTGCCAAAGTGAACATGTCTGGGTGGTCCTTACGGATATCAGCCATAGCCCAATTCCAGAAGTCGGTTGGTACTTCTCCTGCTACATCGCAGCGGAAACCATCGATACCAATAGAATCCATCCACCATTTCATGCATTTGAGCATCTCATTGCGCATGTCTTGGTTGTGATAGTCCAGTTTAGAGATATCTGTCCAATCGTATTGTACCATCAAATTACCAAGGCTATCGCGGTAGTGCCAACCTTCATTCTTGGTCCATTCGCTATCAGGAGCCGTGTGGTTGGCTACCCAATCCAAGATAACCTTAAATCCCAAATCGTGAGCCGTTTGAAGGAAGTGCTCAAAATCCTCACGAGTACCGAATTCAGGATTCATTTGACAATAGTCAATAATAGAGTAATAACTACCTAAAGTTCCTTTGCGAGTAAGTTTGCCAATAGGTTGGCATGGCATAATCCAAAGGATGTCAATGCCATTCTCGCGCAATGTAGGAAGCACTGCTTCAGCTGCAGCAAAAGTGCCTTCTGGAGTTAATTGACGTGTGTTGAGTTCGTAAATAGTTGATTCATATGCCCATTTAGGATGAGTGGTTATTTCCTGTGAGCAAGATGCAAATGCTAAAATAGCAAGAGCAAAAAGGATTGTTTTTTTCATGTTTGTTATGTATTATGTGATTATTATAATGTGAATACTTTCTCGCCATTGATAGCAATACTGCTTTCGCCTTCCATTGAGATAATAACATCGATAACATCTCCCATGTATATACGTTGGAAATGCAATGTGTTGTCGTTCACTTCTACAGGGATATATTCACCATAGATGAGTGCCATGTTGTTACGGCGCAATTTTGCTAATTGTTTTACGTTATTGAGGAATGCGGTTTGTGCTTCGTTAAGTCCGTCAAACTTCATCATATGGCGGTTGTCTGGGTCATTAGCACCTGCTTCTCCATATTCATCACCTTGATATACGCAAGGTACGCCAGGAATGGTGAAATTAATCATCTCGAGCAACATAGCCATTCTATATGCGTGCGCTTCTTTCTCTTTGTCTCCATCTGCAGTAACGCCTATGTGTCTCTCCCATCCAGCTGCTTTATCATTCTCATCCCAACGCACAGCACCACCAGCCAACGAGATGAAACGGCATTTATCGTGATTACCAGATATATTACCCATGGTGTGGTGTGAACCATAAGCGGCTAATGACTCAAGAATAGTCTTATTCATTGTGGCGAGTGATTGGTTTGGTTTGCCCAATACATCAATCGCTGTATGGTATATATTGAAGTCAAATTGTGCGTTGAGCATACCGCTCTTCACATAACTGCCAATCAATTCAGGATTGCCATAGGTCTCTCCAATCATCCATATGTGTCGGTTAGGGAAGCGTAGTTTCATTTTTTGTGTCAATTCACGCCAGTAATTCAAAGGAATATGCTTGCAAGCATCGTGGCGGAAACCATCAAAATCAAACTTCTCCAACCATACTAAAGCAGAGTCTGTCATTGGTGAGCACACTTCAGGACGCTCCAAATCCAAAGTAGGAATATGCACATCAAACCAAGTGGTTAAACGCGCTTCATCCCATAACTCAAAATTGCGGCGACCATCAGGAAGAATAGAGTCAGTGTGCCAGTCAGGATGCGCTTGTAGGGTAGGAGAGTTGATGTGCATGTGATTGGCTACATAGTCCAAAATAACATTCAGTCCGTGTGCATGGGCGGTATCCAACATGGTGTGCAACTCTTGCTCTGTGGTAAAGCGCTGCTCCACTTCGGTGGTGTAGATAGGCCAATAACCATGATATCCAGAGAATTTAGTATATGCTTTGGTATTATCATATTTATTGCCATTGGCAAATTTATTCAGTCCCCATGCGTCCCATGGATTTTGCGTGATAGGAGAAATCCAAATCGTATTGATACCTAAATCCTCAAAGAATCCCTCTTCTATCTTTTGCTGAATACCTTTAATATCGCCTCCTTGATAATCCACAATATCCAATACTTCTGGCGAATTCATCTTCCAGTCATTGGCTGTATTACCATTGTGGAAGCGGTCAATCATCAGTGAATATAATATCTGTGCATGGTCATCCGAGCGATTTAATAACGCCACATCTGTCACAACCTGACCATCCTGCAAAGGCAAGAGCAAGTCATTGTATAAATAATTCTCATCCTCTGCATAAATGCGCAGATATGCTCTGCCAGTACATGCTTTGATAGCCTTTGAATCGGCAAGGCGCAATGTCCATGTGCCATCTTCCTCTTGCTGCCATAGATCGTGCTCAATGGCGATATTTTGCACATATGCCTCTAATGTAGGATTGGCTACGCTGTCAATAAAGGCAACGCACAATACGCCATTTTCGTATGCTTTGGTAATCAAGTTTTGACGAACAGGCTTATTGGGCAATACGGTGATAGCAAAACTACCTTTTGCATCTTGGAAACGAATAGAATGGATAGAGCGATTATGATTAACCAAATCCATCTCGCGCACTATAGGGAGTGTGCCTATAATATTAGCGCAATCTAATTGCTCGCTTGTGGTCCATTGCATGCCATTCCATAGCGTTGTATCTGCGTATAAAATAGGCAGATAGTCTGTCAGCACCACATGTGTGGTGTCGCTAAACATACGGATAGGCATGATAGGATCTGAGGTGGCCAAAGTGCTGGCTGTGCTCGTGTTGGTTTGCTGACAACTCGCCATCATGATAGCGAGGGAAACATAAAGAACAATTTTTTTCATGGTGAATACTTAATTTGCGTGCAAAATTACAACAAAATTTTGATATATGCAAAAAAAAGTGTAACTTTGCGCCATAAAATCAATACTTATGAATATCCAAGACTATATTGCTGCTCATAGGGAGCGTTTTTATGCCGAATGGGCTTCGCTCATTCGTATTCCAAGTGTTAGTTGTCAGGCAGAGCATAAAGAGGATATGCTTCGTTGTGCCGAGTGTTGGAGAAATCTATTGCTGCAAGCAGGATGTCAGCGAGCAGAGGTAATGCCTTCGCAAGGTAATCCATTTGTCTATGCAGAATATATGTCTCCATATGCTTCGCAAGGAATGGAATGCCCCACAGTGCTCGTTTATTCACATTACGATGTAATGCCCGCAGAGCCAATCGAATTATGGCAGTCTAATCCATGGGAACCCACCATTAAAGATGGACGCTTGTACGCACGCGGTGCAGACGATGATAAGGGGCAGGGGATGATTCAAGTCAAAGCATTTGAATATTTAGTGGCAGAAGGATTGATGAAATGCAATGTGAAATTTATCTTCGAGGGAGAAGAAGAAATAGGTTCTCCATCGCTTGAGGCATTCATCACAGACCATCGTGAGTTACTCAAATCGGATATTATCCTTGTGAGCGATACATCTATGATAGGCAAGGATACTCCTTCTATCACTACAGGCTTGCGCGGACTTGCATACTGGCAGATAGAGCTGACAGGACCTAACAGAGATTTGCATTCTGGGCATTTTGGCGGAGCTGTCAAAAATCCAATTAACGCTTTGTGTGAGATGATAGCCAAAGTGGTGGATGAAAAGGGACATATTACAATTCCTCATTTCTACGACGATGTATTGCCTATTCCGCAAGAGGAAAGAGATATGATAGCGCAAATACCATTCTCTCAAGAGCAATATAATGCTGCCATAGATGTGGATAATGTGTTTGGAGAAGAGGGATATAGCACCCTTGAGCGCAATTCATGCCGCCCGTCATTCGATGTATGCGGTATATGGGGCGGATATACAGGCGAGGGTAGTAAAACCGTTTTGCCCAGCAAAGCGTACGCAAAAGTGTCATGCCGACTCGTCGCTAATCAAGACCACGAGAAAATCTCACGCGCGTTCATTGACTATATGCGCGCAATCGCGCCTGAAGGCGTGCGCGTGGATATAACACCTATGCATGGAGGACAAGGATATGTATGCCCCATAGATATTCCCGCATATAAAGCGGCAGAAAAAGGATTTGAATTGGCATTTGGAAAACGCCCGCTGGCTGCGCGAAGAGGTGGTAGTATTCCTATAATAGCAGCATTCGAACAAATATTAGGATGTAAAACAATCTTGATGGGATTCGGATTAGAGCAAAATGCAATTCATTCACCTAATGAATCGATGGACCTTGAAGTGTGGGAAAAAGGTATTATTGCCGTTACGGAGTTTTATAAGCAATACGCAGAAAAATAGGACTATGAAGATTATCATTATTGGCGCAGGAAATGTGGGAACGAATCTGCATCATGCTTTTGCATTAAAGCATATCCAAGCACAACTGGTCTCCTCGCGCGATATGCAGCAATTGGCACTTCTTTCCAAAGATGAAGGGCAAGGGAAGATTTACCTATATACTGTGGCAGATAATGCGCTTGAGTCTGTTATTGCACATGTCAATGCGCCGAAGGCTCTCCATATACATACTTCTGGTTCTATGCCCATTTCTGTGTTTGGTGCGGATAAACCACATGCTGGCGTTTTGTATTGTTTTCAATCATTTAGTAAGCAGCATTTGATAGATGATTGGGCGAATATACCCATTTTTGTGGAGGGGAAGAGTATGGATGATTTGGCGTCAATCTATTCCGTAGCACAAGTGTTAACAAGCCGCGTGTATGAGGCTAATCAAAAAGATAGAGAACGATTGCATATAGCAGGCGTTTTTGCTAATAATTTTAGTAATCTGATGTATCGTGTGGCGGCTGACTTGCTCCATGATACGCAAATCCCTTTTCAAGCATTATTGCCCCTTATTGATAGCACGGCGCAAAAAATACATACCCTCTCGCCACAGCAAGCACAAACAGGCCCTGCCAGCAGATTGGATATGAATGTGATCAATCATCACAAAGAAGTGCTGAAAAAATTAAACAATAAAACAGATATCCCTTCCGATAAAATACAGCAGTTGTATCAATTGCTCACACAAGCAATATTAGACTCAAATAATACTACCCATCTGCTCTAAAACCTTGAGTGTAAGGCGGGATAAAGCATATTGGTCTAATTCAGACCATCGGATACACATACTATTGGGAATAGTCGGCAATGTGTCCACTGGTTGGATAGTGAATCGTGCGTGTAATCGCTGATGGGAGAGAATATGTGTGGTTGTGATAGAAGATTGGGATGTGTCTGCGTCCAACCACTGCTCCTCATTATCATATTCATTTAGAATAAATTCGTATAAATGTTTCCAAATGTCTTGTGCGGTGCGCTGATGAATAAGCGTGTGTAATTCATTATCTATTCTGCAAAGGTATATTGTATAATGCAACCACCTATCGCGCAATACGGGGCGTGGTTTGCGTATAGGGAGCATCGCTGCCGTACCGCGTTGATAACCCAAGCAAAAACGCTGCAAAGGACAATGCTCACAATGGTCATCCAAAATAGGCGTACACCACAAAGCGCCTAATTCCATAATAGCGGAATTGAATAATCGTGGATGTTCGCTATCCAATAAAAGGTTCATCTCACTACGGAATAGTTTCTTTCCGACCGAGCTATCAAACGCTTCGTCTATATCCAGCAAACGAGATAACACACGATATACATTGCCGTCCATCGCTGCGTATGGCGCATTGTGTGCAAAACTCATAATGGCTCCCGCAGTATATTCTCCTACACCAGGTAAGGATAATACATCTTCAAATCGAGTAGGGAATGGTGACCATCCATTCGCCACAATCATTTGGGCTGCCTTGTGCAGATTACGCGCACGACTATAATAACCCAAACCTTGCCATTCTCGTAGCACATCTGCTTCTGACGCTTCGGCCAATGCTTCCACGCAAGGCCAACGATCCACAAAACGAAGGTAATAATCTATTCCTTGAGCCACGCGAGTCTGCTGCAAAATAACTTCGCTCAACCATATACGATAACCATCTACAGTCTCACGCCAAGGAAGATTGCGATGGTAAATCTCATACCAATCATATAAGTGTTTATATAATAGATAGTTGCCCTTTGTTTTCATAATTTATGGACTTAGAATTCTAATTTGAGTGCAAAAGTACAAAAAAAATACGAAATTTGAAATTTTTTTTGAGAAAAACTTTTGTATTTCAATAAATTGTAGTATCTTTGCAAAGTTTTTCGTTTTAATTTATATAAATATCATATTATCGTTATGACTAAAGCAGAATTAATTAATGAAATCGCAATCTCAACTGGTTATGATAAGACATCAATCGGAATCATTGTTGAGGCCATGATGACTACAGTGAAAAATAATGTGGCAGAGGGAGAAAATGTATATCTCCGTGGTTTCGGTAGCTTTGTTGCTAAGAAGCGTGCAGCTAAGGTGGCTCGTAATATCAGTAAGAAGACTTCTATCTTGGTGCCAGAGCACAATATTCCATTCTTCAAGGCCAGCCCAGAGTTCGCTGAATTATTACTCAAGAAATAATAAACATTATATAATAACTTTTAATTATTAACACATTATGCCAAACGGAAAAAAGCATAAAAGACATAAAATGTCTACACACAAGCGTAAAAAACGCTTACGCAAGAATCGTCATAAACATAAGTAATTGACGATCAACAATTAGCTTTGTGGCTTATGGCTTACCTAAGTGTAGGTGAGTTGCCGCAAAGCTTTTTTATTTATTTATTAAAATCCTATCAAGTATGAAAAGCGAATTAATTGTGGATGTACAGCCACAAGAAATCGCCATTGCGCTCACTGAGGATGATAGACTACAAGAAGTGGCCAAGGAAAAAAGAAACCAAGACAACTTCGCCGTGGGAAATATATACTACGGAAGAGTCAAAAAAGTCATGCCAGCACTCAATGCGGTTTTTGTGGATGTGGGACACGAAAAAGAAGCTTTTCTTCATTATCTGGATCTTGGTGCTCAGTTTAGAACATTGCAAACCTATGTAACCAAAGCCGTATCTGATAGACGAAGAATACCGCCTATGCAGAAAATTCAACGGCAACCAGAAGTCGGGAAAGAGGGACAAATAGCAGATATCTTGAAAGTGGGAGACCCTATCTTGGTTCAAGTTTCTAAAGAACCAATCAATACGAAAGGACCACGATTAACTGCTGAAATATCTATCGCAGGACGAAATATTGTGCTCATCCCATTCGCAGACGGAGTAATGGTTTCGCAGAAAATTAAGCGAGAAGCAGAAAGACAACGCTTAAAACAACTTATTTTATCCATCAAACCACAAGGGTTTGGGGTAATCGTTCGAACTGTAGCTGAAGAGAAAAGAGTTGCTGAGTTGGATAATGAATTGCGATTGCTCGTGCAGAAATGGCAAGAAACAGTTAAATCACTCCAACAACATGAGCCCGTTAGTCTCGTAAGTGAAGAAATGGGACGCACATTAGGAATCATTAGAGATGTGCTTAACCCCGATTTTACTTCCATACAAATCAACGACCGTATGGTCTATGAAGATGTGAAAAATTACCTCGAAATCATAGCACCAGAAAGCGCAAAAATTGTGAAACTATACCAAGGGACGCAACCTATCTTCGATTATTTTGATATCACCCGTCAAATGAAAACGGGACTCGGCAGAACGGTCGGTTTTAAACATGGTGGATACCTTATCATCGATAAAACCGAAGCACTGTTCTCCATTGATGTCAACTCGGGAAGCAAGAAACTATACGAGGACCAAGAGGAAAATGCGTTCCAATTCAATATGCTCGCAGCAGATGAATTGGTGCATCAATTGCGATTGAGAGATATAGGAGGTATCATCATCGTCGATTTTATCGATATGGATACCAAGGAACATCAACAGCAACTCTACGATTATGTGAAGCAACTCATGAATCGAGACCGAGCAAAGCACAATGTGCTACCGCTTAGTAAATTCGGACTCATGCAGATCACACGCCAACGAGTAAGACCTGCTGTGGAAGTGGAAGTGATGGAAACATGTCCTGTCTGTCATGGAAAAGGAAAAATACAGCCATCAATCCTATTTACAGACCAACTCGAAGAAGCATGCAGAGATATGCTCGCACAATATGGCAAAGGAGCAATATTGCATCTCCATCCTTATATCTACGCCTATGTGAGCAAAGGATGGTTCTGGTCTTTGAAATCGCAATGGAAACGCAAATATGGTGTCAAAGTGCTTGAGAATCAGTCTTTGGGAATGTTAGAATGCCGATTTGTGGATGCCAAAGGAAATGCTCTCTCTCTCCAAGAGAAAGAGCCAACCAAACCCGCTGAGCAACCTAAAAAGGTAGAACAGCCAAAACCTGTAGAGCAACCTAAAAAGGTGGAACAGCCGAAACCTGTAGAGCAACCTAAGAAGGTAGAGCAAGCCAAACCCGCTGAGCAACCTCAAAAGGTAGAGCAACCTAAGAAGGCCGATCAACCTAAAAAAGCGGTGAAGGCTAAAAAAGCAGCCCAACCTAAAAAGGAAGAACAGGTGGTAGAGGAAAAACCTAAGGCAAAACGCACCAAGAAAGCAGCCAAGCCCAAAGAGGCACCTGTTGCACCTGCGGAGAAATCACCTGCCGAAACAAAAGCACCTGCTGCTGTGAAGCGTAAAGCAAGAGCAAAGAAGAAATCGGAAACGCAGACTTCTAATAATGAAGAAAACAAATAAGAGAGAGCTTCGGCTCTCTCTTATTCTTTTATACCTATAGGTATGTGGTGTTATCCTCCGCATTTAGAGTAACCACACTCGCGGCAATGCATACATCCTTCCTCGTAGATAAGTGGTTGACCGCAGTTAGGACAAACCTGACCTTGAACAATGGTTCCATCTTGGATGTACTTCTTCAGCGCACGCTCAACACCCACTTTCCATGAGTTGATACTCTCGCTATCCATCTGCAAACCGCTAATCATCTTAATCACTTGGTCAATAGGCATTCCGTAGCGAAGCACACCAGAGATAAGTTTAGCATAGTTCCAGAATTCTTTGTCAAACTTATAACTCAAACCTTCCACAGTTGTCTTGAATCCGCGTGTGTTGACAAACTGGAAGTCATAGCGATGGTGTCCATCTTCTGTGGCTACTTTGATGATCTTACCTTTGGTAACGGATTTAGGAAGTGCAATTCCTTCTTCGTCATCGGCCAAACCGGTAAAGATCTCGTATGGTCTGCCATCTAATAATCCCACAAATGCAATCCATTTATCGCGTTGGTTCTGGAATCGAACTACATCGCACTCCAATTCAGTAGGACGCTTACGGATCGTATTATCGTAGCATACGCAGTGACCTTCTTTCTTCTCCTCTTTTTTCTTCTCCTTCATTCCCTCCAACACGCCTGTACGGCTACCATCGCGATAAACGGTACATCCTTTGCATCCGCAACGCCATGCCTCTTCGTATAGCTTGCCTACTAATTCTTCGCTTACATCATTAGGCAAGTTGATGGTGACGGAGATAGAGTGGTCCACCCATTTCTGAATAGCACCTTGCATCTTCACTTTCTCCAACCAGTCCACATCATTAGCTGTGGCTTTGTAGTATGGTGATTGCGCTACCAATTCGTCAATCTCCTCGTTGGTGTAGCGGTGGTTTGGATCGTATGCGTGTCCATTCGCATTCATCCAAGTGATGAACTTGTGATGGAATACTACATATTCCTCGAAACTATCGCCCACTTCGTCCACGATATCCACATGCACATTCTTATCATTTGGATTTACTTTGCGGCGACGCTTATATACAGGTTGGAAGACAGGCTCAATACCAGAAGTGGTCTGTGTCATGATTGAAGTAGTACCTGTTGGTGCGATGGTTAAGCAGGCAATATTACGACGACCATACTTCTTCATGCGCTCGTATAACTCAGGATCTGCTTCTGCCAATCGTTGAATATATGGATTATTAACCTCGCGCTTCCAATCAAAGACGGTGAATGAACCACGCTCCTTTGCCATATCCACTGAACTGCTATATGCAGCCAATGCCAATGCTTTGTGTACCTCTACAGAGAATGCAGTAGCTTCTTCTGTGCCGTAGCGCAAGCCCATAGCAGCCAACATATCGCCTTCGGCGGTAGTACCCACGCCCGTACGACGACCTTGAATAGTCTTGGTGCGAATCTTCACCCATAAGTCGCGCTCGGTACGCTTGATACTGATATCCTCAGGGTCGGAGTCAATCTTCTCTAATATCTTGTCAATCTTCTCCATCTCAAGGTCAATAATATCGTCCATCATACGCTGAGCGATACCTACATGCTTGCGGAATAAGTCGAAATCAAAATACGCCTCCTTGGTAAATGGCTTTTGTACATAGGAATAGAGGTTGATAGCAATCAATCGGCAACTATCGTATGGACACAATGGAATCTCACCGCATGGGTTGGTACTTACCGTGCGGTAACCCAAATCTGCATAGCAATCAGGTACACTCTCACGCAAAATAGTATCCCAGAATAAAACACCTGGCTCTGCACTCTTCCATGCATTGTGAATAATCTTATTCCATAATGCTTTGGCATCAATCTCCTTGCTGAATTTAGGATCTTTAGCATCAATAGGGAACTGCTGAATATATGGTGTGCCAGCAATAGCGTGCTCCATAAATTCATCATCAATCTTCACACTCACATTCGCGCCCGTTACCTTACCTTGCTCCATCTTGGCATCAATAAAGGCCTCGCTATCTGGGTGCTTGATGCTAACAGATAACATCAGCGCACCGCGACGACCGTCTTGTGCAACCTCACGAGTAGAATTGCTGTAGCGCTCCATGAAGGGAACCAAACCCGTACTTGTCAGCGCAGAGTTCTTTACTGGACTGCCATTAGGACGAATAGTACTCAAGTCGTGACCTACACCACCACGGCGCTTCATCAACTGCACTTGCTCCTCATCCAACTGTATGATTGCGCCGTATGAGTCGTTCGAACCGTCTTGACCAATCACGAAGCAGTTACTCAAACTGGATACTTGGAAGTGATTGCCAATACCAGTCATTGGGCTACCTTGTGGCACAATATACTTGAAATCACGCATCAATTCAAATAACTCGGCTTCGCTCATTGGATTAGGATATTTCTCCTCGATACGAGCAATCTCGCTCGCCAAACGATGATGCATGTCATCTGGCGTTAATTCAAATAAATTACCGAAGCTGTCTTTCAAAGCATACTTGGTGCTCCATACGCGGGCTGCTAAATCATCCCCGCGGAAGTACTCCTTGGATGCGTTCTCTGCTTCTTGTAGAGTGTAAATTTTGGGGTCCATGATACCAATTGATTGTTTGTAAATATATTATTTCTATCTTTATGCGTGGTATGTGCGGTCTTTCCGACTCCTTTAAATATTTAGACGCGAAAGCGAGTGCAAAGATACTACATTTATATGGAATA
Organism: Paludibacteraceae bacterium; assembly: GCA_036309065.1. Lineage (GTDB taxonomy): Bacteria > Bacteroidota > Bacteroidia > Bacteroidales > Paludibacteraceae > Colicola. Next base: position 122,013 of record JAXJUN010000005.1, read on the forward strand.
AACAAACATTTTGTCAAAAAAAGTTTTCAACAATTTTGCAAAAGTGTTCCAAAATAAAAACGCAATACGCTGTTAATGAGCATATTGCATTTTTGTAAATAGTGTGAAAATTATCCAAAAAAAATAAGTTATCTACAATACTACTTTTCTGTTAAAATAATTTTTGCAGAACAACTCGTTTCTCCTAATGAATTTTTTTGCATATACTGAACGCCTTCTTCGGTCACGAGGTAGTGTGTTTGGATTTCTTCGCCTAACATTGCCTCTTTTTGATAATGAATATCTAATCGTATTTTCTTATTGCTATAGTCTGGTAAATAGGCGTCAACCATTGCTTCCAGGTATTTGCAACTATTGCAGTGGCCATTATAGTCAATATCAGAATATACCACCTTATGCGGAGCGATACCTGTAGGTTCGGGAATAGTAGTCATACGCACGCGACTCATCTCTAATACCTCACCATCAATGCAATTTTCGAACATGGGATTGTCAAATATATTCACAAGTTCGCGTTTTTGCAAATCAAGCACTGCCCATACACTCTTGCACCAACCAATCAATCGCTTGTCTTCGCCTGCATAAATGCGAAAATCACGCGTGTTGAGCATATGACTATTGCTCTCAATCCATGTTTCAAAATATAGTTTCTCGCTGTGCGAAGGTAATTCTTGCATCTCAATGGACATGCGTGTCAGTATCCATGTTAGCCCCATTGGATGTAGCGTGGCAATGCCAATACCCATTGCATCTGCGGTAATACCTGCTACTTCTAATAGATAATTTTCTAAGTTATACAGTCGTAGTTTTCTACTCGCATCTACTTCTTGATACTTAACCGTGTACTCGTAATTATATTTCATATCATTAATTCAAAATTCTTAATTCTTAATTCTTAATTCAAAATTCTTAATTCAAAATTCTAACAGCGCAGCGTTCTAATAAAGCCATCTATCCAACCACTCTCTGAATGTGCGTTGCCATAAGATACCATTCTGTGGTTGTAATACCCAGTGGTTCTCATCAGGGAAGATGAGCAGTTGAGCTGGCACACCACGCATCTTCGCAGCGTCAAAAGCAGCCATCGCTTGGTTAGCTAAAATGCGATAGTCTTTCTCGCCGTGGATACATAGAATAGGAGTGTCCCATTTATCAACGAATTTATGAGGACTGTTCGCAAATGTGCGTTGCGCAATAGCATTGTCTTTCTCCCAATAAGCGCCACCCATGTCCCAGTTAGCGAACCATTTCTCTTCGGTTTCTAAATACTGCATTTCCATGTTGAAAATACCATCATGCGCAATGAAAGCCTTGAAACGACCTTCGTGGTGACCTGCAATCCAATAAACGCTATATCCACCAAACGAAGCACCTACGCAACCCAAACGCTCTTTATCTACATAAGGTTCATTGCAGAACTCGTCAATAGCGCTGAAATAGTCACGCATACATTGGCCGCCGTAGTCCCCGCTAATCTGCTCGTTCCATGCCATGCCAAAACCAGGTAAACCGCGACGGTTAGGAGCCACAATAATATAATCCCCGGCACTCATCATCATGAAATTCCAGCGGAACGACCAGAATTGACTAACGGGACTTTGAGGACCACCCTCGCAGTAAAGGATAGTGGCGTATTTCTTGTTTGGATCGAAATGGGGTGGGTAGATAATCCAAGTAAGCATATCCTTTCCGTCACTTGTCTTTTGCCAACGAGGCACAACAGTAGAGCGCTCTATCTGCTTGTATATATTCTCGTTCTCGTGTGTTAATTGCGTCACCTCACCATTCTTCGAATAGTATATCTCATTGGCCTCGCGCATGGAGTGGCGCAAGAAATAGAATCCTTCTTCATCCGAGTCGATTGGCTCGTGGTCGTATTGACCTTCGGTGATTGTACGCCATATAGGTTGAGCATCCAATGTGAGTTTGTATAACTGCTCCGTGCCATGCCAAACGGCATTGAAGATAATCGTTTGACTGTCTTGCCAATAAAAGGCATCTACATTGGTGTCCAAACCCTTAGTGAGGAAAGTCTGTACGCCCGTTTCAAGGTTCAATACCATCAGTCTGTTCTCGTCGCTTTCATAACCATCGCGCTCCATGGACAACCATGCAATCTGACTTCCATCAGGCGAATAGGATGGGTTAGTGTCGTATCCCTTATTCTCCTCTGTGATATTCTTATGCGTGCGCGTGCGTATATCATAAAGGTATATATCGCTATTGGTGGAAATAGCATAATCGATACCTGTCTTCTTGCGGCATGTGTAGGCAATCTCTTCGTTATTTGGGTTCCATGCTAATTGTTCTACACCCCCAAAAGGCTTCATCGGAGATTCGTATGCCGTACCTTCCAGTATATTAATGCCCTCACTTATTGCGGCGCGCGTAATACCAGAACCATCGCGCTCTATCTCTAAATCGCATACAAAGGGTTGTGGCGCCGTACTGGTCCATTCATCCCAATGCTTGTACATCAAATCTTCATGGATATGACCGCTCGCTAAAGGTAAATCAGCGTACTTGTCAGCCGTAGAAGGAATAGTCTTTACTTGTTTGATAACCACTATCTTATCCTGCTTAGGAGAGACTAAAAATCCCTCTATATCCGCGCTATTAGTCACTTCTATGTCTTTCCCTTCTTGGCGAATGAATATCTTCCCTCCGCGTAGATAAACCAATGCGTTGTCTATGCCCAACCATGCGGGCTCTGAACCCACAAACTCGTCTAATACTTTGAGTTCGTCGCCATGTTGGCAGATACGAATCCAAGTACTTGAGCGGTTCTCTTCTACGCTGTAGTAACTCACAGTATAGGCCAATAAACCTGTTTCGCTGTTTCGTACTACACTACCAATACGTCCCATAGCCCAGAGTGCCTCAGGCGTCATCCTACCACCTTCAATCGTTATCTCGGGTTTGGTAATAGGTTTTTGTGTTGTGTCATTACCATTGTTAGCACAACTCATACCAAGCATTGCAAATGCCATAATAATAAATCGAATATATTTCATATCATTAATTCAAAATTCTTAATTCAAAATTCAAAAATCTAAATTCAAAATTCAAAATTCTTAATTCTTAATTCAAAATTCTGTCGGCCTCCGCCCGTCCTTCTGCATTATACACGCGCTCACCCACTTGGATATATAATTGTCCATCGATAATCATTTTCTTCGCGCCTTGCTCTCCGCGCTCAACCTCTTGCTCTATCAAACCTTCTGTAGAAGCGGGCAAGAATTTCTTCATATAGTATGGCGCACATATCTTATCGGCATTATTCAAGTATGAGAGGTATTCACCCGTGGCATTAATCTTATGCCCTGATGATGTCTGGTCCTCATTCCAAAAACCTCTATTCTGCCAAGTACTGATTACCGTTGCGCCACCTGCACTCCAGTTGGTGTCATCGCCATTACCTGCCTCTTCTGGAAACCAATACGATATGCCATCCACATTGGGCAGGGGATTGAGCGCATCCACCAAAGCCCTAACGAACTTGTATTGTCCAGCCACGCTGCATGCCCAGATATTTTGTGTGTTATAGTTAATTCCTTGTGATGGCCAGTATTGGAAGTTATAAGCCGCTTCCACTATCTGTACGCGCTTGTCTGGGAACTGAGTAGCAAGCGTGTTGATGGCGCTCACTAAGTTATCTTTGTGTCCATTGGCAGTCGCCTGCTCTGCAGTCAAATAACCATGCCAAAATGGATAATAACTCAGTCCTATCACATCAAAATCCACACCGCCTTGTACTAACTTGTTATAGTAGTAGAAATTATATGATCTATTGGTAGGTCTATCCGAATGGATGATAATCTGCGCGTTCGGGCATTGCTCTCTCACTGCATCACAACCTGCTTTGAGTAGGTTGATATAAGCAGGCCAATTGGCATTGGTGTTGGCATTATCGTATGGCGCAACCTTAATACCGCATAAACCGTACATAATCTCATTACCCACTTGCACCAAATCAGGGGTAGCACCTACTTGCTTCAGATACTCCAAAGTGCGTTTGGTGTACTTACCCAAACTGTCTGCCATCGCTTCTGCGTTCGCTCCCTTCCATGCTGCTGGAGCCTGGATATGCGTGGCGTCCACCCATGTGTCGCTATAATGAAAGTCAAGCATGAAATAAGCGCCTGCGTCTTTAATACGCTTGCCTAACTGAGCTACATACTCTGTTGTCTGAACCACTCCGTTTCCCTCGGTTGGATTGACAAAAAGGCGTACACGGAAGGTGTTCCAACCACACTCTTCCACAAACCAAACCAATAAGTCGTCAATCGCTTTATTCGATAAGTCCAGATAAGGAGAGTTATGTTGTTCGTACATAGGTAACATGGATATGTCACCACCTACATAGCGCTCTGCCTGTACATGCCCAAGCATCAATACGCATACTAATGAACTTAATAATATTTTCTTCATGGTCTATTTTTTTTAGACTGCAAAGGTACTACAAAAATTACATATATGCAAAAAATCACGACTATTTCTTCAAAAAAAAAGATTTTTCTTTTTTGTTATCAAGACTAAATAAGCCTATCGTGCTTGCATGAATAGGGTTGTTTAGGTGGATAATGAATGCGCAAGCATGGAAGAAATAGTCGTGATTATTTAGCCTACATCCTTTCCTTTTTCGGAGGGAACCCACCCCGTAGGGGAAGGGGCGTGCCGAAATATTGCACATATATACCGCAAGATGCGAATGTACTAAAAATACCCTCTAATTCGGTATCCCGATATGTCCTTATTCCGATATCCCCTTATCTCAAACACCCGCCCAGCGATCTTTTTTTAGTCTTTTTACCTAAAAAATGCATATTTTGCACTTTTTTGTTTGGAAATTCAACAAAAAAGCAGTACCTTTGTCGCAATTTTAAAATCTATAATGACAAAATTACAATCATTTAATTTATAAATCAACTAAAAATCAACAAAATTATGAAAAAAGTTCTATCTTTATTTGCCATCATGGCAGTACTCGCAATGGGCTTTGCTTCATGCGAAGGACAAGACTCAAAAGATTTCAAAATCACAGTTAGTGAGGTAACCGAGACAACTGCAAATGTGCTCGTAGAACCAGCAGACACTACTGCTACCTACTACTTGACTTGCTACCCAACCAAGTCTATCGCTACCATGGATGATGACTCGCTCTCTCTCGTTATTGCAGCAGAATTGGAATACTTGAAACAATTCGTTGCAGCTATGGGTATGCCAATGTCTTTGCCTGAAATATTAGAAATCGTATTGCTGAAAGGTAATCATGAGCAAGAACTTACTTCTATGAACCTAGGAACAGACTACACTGTTGTTGTGGCAAAAATGGATTTCCAAGGTGTAATCAATGGCAAAATTGCTAAGAAGAACTTCACTACAAAGGAAGCTGTTCTGGGACAATTGACTTTCTCTTTTGAGAATACAGGTTCTTCTGTTATTGTGTTCCCATCAAATAATTATGAAGCATGGGATTATTCTTTATTGACGGCGGAGGAGTATGCAGAATTTAATAATGATAAGAATGTGGCTGCAGAAGATGCTTATGCATACTATGGAACTGAATCTGCAAGTCCAGGAGCAAAAGAATTCTCATTCGAGGAAATTGCAACATATATAGGAACAGGTGATATGACTCTTCTTACATATGCTTGCGACGCCAAAGGTATCACTTCAGAGGTAGCAGAGTACAAGTTCAATGTACCAGCACCTGCAGGCGCACCTGCTAAGAAAGTAGCTAAAGAGTCTATTGCTAACTTCAAGAATCTCAAGAAAGTAGAGAAGAAATTCAATGCTATCAAAGCAATGAAAAAATAATCTACTAAGAATATATAAAATATCTATTCACCAGAATAGTAATCACCTCAAAGGGCTGTCACACGACAGCCCTTTGTTATGGATAGATCACTAATCTCAGAGGACGAGACTCATCATCTGCTTTCTTATACTGCAGCAGTATTGGATCATCAGGTGCAGGCAAACGAATACCAATCAACTCAGTCCAAGGCGATAACTTCTTCGCTATCTTTCTTTTCCTTTGTATCTGGCGAATACTTTGCTTCTTCTTTTTGCGATGATCTTCTTCTGCTTGGAATGGTTCTATAATCCCGTGCTGCTCAGCTGCTACTATCTGCTCCGCAGACGCCACAAATAAGGCCTTATCAACCTTGCGACTACAATATTCAGCAAAGCGTATTCGGTCGGCCTTACTCATACCAATAGCAACGCTTTTTATTCTATCCGGTGCTTCTTTCTGCATAATCTTTTTCCATAATCTACACTCTATTTCTTCAGATATATAATAAGGTTGCTCTGCCGGCACATAATCAAAGCGAATCCTCTTGCCCCTAATACGAATAGACTGCCTCAATGGAGGTTCTTCGTCTGCCTGAACTTGCATCATGGGGTCATTAGGAAGAGTAAATGCCACTCGCAAACCAATATACCCAGCGGACGTCTCTGGTAAATACCAATTGCGTACAGAGAGATGACTATTAGCAACGCACACGTCGTAACTGCCGCCTCGTACAATACGATAAGCGCCTGTGTCCGGTCCGCAAGGGTCGGGGAGAGTGCTTAACTGGTATGCGCCGTAGCGATCCTGACACCATTCTGACACATTGCCCGTCATGTCATACAATCCCAACTCATTCGCTTGCTTCTGACCCACCGTGTGTTTCCAATTACCCGAGTTGGTGTATGTCCAACCCACATTGTCCGCCTCATTACCGCCAGCAAAACGATACGCCTTACTTTGCTTCCCACCTCGTGCCGCGTACTCCCATTCGGCTTCAGTAGGCAAGCGAAATGGCATACCCGTTATGCTGTCCAATCGCCGCACAAACTCCTGACAATCAGTCCATGAAATATACGAAATAGGTACATTGGGATAACCATTAGGGTCTATTACTTCCCGCTCAGGCATTACTGCCCGCCATAATGCAACCGTCACTTCTGTGGTGGCTATGTAATAGGGGGATAGGAATACCAAATGTGCTGGTTTGTCGGTGTAAATATCAGGATCGTATTGCTCTGCTGTTGCGCCCATCATGAACGAACCGCCTTCCACTCGTTGCATGCTAAGATACAAATCTTTTCCGACAGAACTGTCTTTCCCGGCTATATGAATTTTTATATCAATCCGTTGCAGGGAGTCTGGAACGAATGGTTTCTTCCGCCGCGCCCACATAGGCAGCACAGCCATAAGAAGAGTTGTTAATATAAGTATTATTTTCTTCACCACGCTCTTGTTGTACAATTACCATGCCAAACACCTTGCACCTTACACCTTACTTATCTAGTTTATCTAGTCGGGCTAGCAATCCTATAGGGCTCTTCCTGTCCTCCCTTTCCCTAGTTTATCTAATTGGGCTAGTGCTTCTAGTTGGGCTAGAAATCTAAAAATCTAGAACTCTAGAAATCTATCACCAGTAATAGCGTTGCCGTTTTTGAAGTGAACAAAGAGAACGCTTTTTTGTGAATGAACAGAGTGAATGAGTTTTTGTGAGCAGCCCATCGTGCCCGTTATTGGTCACGATTAAGCGGAAAGAGAATATTAGCGGGCTGTAAGCTTGCTTGCGAGCCGATAATAGGTGATTTACGCTCAAGGCCGCGTAGGCCAATAGCCATGCGGACGATAGGCTGCGAGTTTTTGATTAACTAAAAATGTTTTTTATATTTTTGTCTTGTTTTCTTTATTTTTGTTTCAAAACTAAATTACAAGCTCGTCGTTTTTGATTACCTCATATACAAAAAAAACACCCATGCGCTTGCATATATGAAGAAAAAATGATAACTTTGCACTCGAAAACGGATAATCATGCACTAATTTACGATTCAATTACCATGCCATCCCGACGGTCAACCGACGGTGAACCGACGGTCAAGGCAAGGATGGCTATAGGATAAAGCCAATATGAACCCAAAATACGACTAATTTTATAATAAATACTATATTATATATTTATATATAATATACTTTAAATCCTTTTTTAATATGGCAGAAATAGAAACAATATTATCTATTGACAATGTACACGGAAAACTCAAAAAAAGTGACAAGGGCTATTTTTATGTCCGTAATGGTAAACAATTCTATCGTGACCGTGAAGAAACATACCAGAAAAAACAGTCTCCGCGCCAGAAATGGAATTCGGAGGCTTTTGCCTATGCCAATCGTCAATTGGCTCTGTTGAAGTCATCTCCAGAATTAGAGCAACAACTACTTCAAGACTACGAGGCATCAAATCATATCGCTGCGAATGGCAAAGAATACCCTACGCTCTGGGCTTGGAAATTTAATTCCTTGCTGTTTGAATATAAACAAGCACACCCTTTCTCTAATCCATCGTAATTACCTTATAAAACCCCTCCGATCCCTCCGGTCCTTAGAGACCTTATTGTCCTTACTGTCCTTATTAAGTTCGCATATTCGATAATCGGTTCTAATAATTACCAAATAAAATTGAATGTTGACATAGTATGTATATATTATGAAATTCTAAATTCTCATTTTCTTGCGAATTTATTTGGTTATTTGGTATATTTTTTGTACCTTTGCAGCGAAATTTGATTGAAAATCGGAAGTACTACTCCATATTTTGATTGAAAATCGGAAGTACAACTCCGCATTTTATATAATTTAATAGCGTAATTTATACATGCTTTCGAGCATTTTGTTGTGCAAGAATTGATAGCTCATTTAGGCTATCATCACAACGAATATCGTCTTACTTATTGGCGTACATACACGGGAACTGAAGTTGACGCTGTAATTACCAATCATGCAGGCGAACCAGTGTTGGCGATAGAAATCAAATCTACACAAGAGATCATGCATAAGCATTTGAAAGGGTTGCATGCTTTCCACCAAGAGCATATAGATTGTCCTTTATTATGCGTTAGTCTGGATAAGTTTACTCGCGAAAGTGAAGGTGTACGGCTTGTGTATATCAATGACTTCTTAAAACAATTGTGGGCAGACAAACTATTCTAATGCTAGGTGTTTTTAGGGGATTATATACCTGTTGACACTAAATAACTAAGAAACGTCTGAGAAATCAGGCGTTTTTTTTACGCAAAAAAATCCTTAAACATTCCACATTCCACATTAAACAATCAAATGAATTTGCATAATTCAGATTTTTTTCGTATCTTTGCACGCAATTTGCGTGCGAAGCGCATAATAATAACAAAACTATGGCAATCAAGAAATCACAGTTGTACAGCCTTCTTTGGGCGAGTTGCGATGTGTTGCGCGGCAGTATGGATGCCAGCCAATACAAAGATTATGTGCTCGTCATTCTCTTTATCAAGTATATCTCCGACAAGGCGAAAGACCCATCATCAATGATCAATCTGCCGGAGGGTTGCAGTTTTGCCGACATGGTGAAACTGAAGAACAAACCCGGTATAGGCGATGCAATGAATACCATCATCCGCAAGCTGGCGGATGCAAACGATTTGCAGGGTATCATCACCAATGCGGATTTTGATGACGATCAGAAACTCGGTAAGGACAAAGATAAGATTGAGACGCTCAGTCGCTTGATTGCTGTCTTTGAGAACAAGAACCTTGATTTTTCCAATAACCGTGCAGCGGATGATGACTTGATAGGCGATGCGTACGAGTATCTGATGCGAAATTTCGCTTCCCAATCGGGTAAGAGCAAAGGGCAGTTCTACACACCTGCAGAGGTTAGCCGTGTGATGGCTAAGGTAGTGGGAATAGCGGAAGATACACGCGATCAGATAACCATTTATGACCCTACCTGCGGTTCGGGTTCGTTGTTACTCCGCGCTCGTGCAGAAGCGAGAGGCGATGTGTCGTTGGAAGGACAAGAGTTCGATAATGCCACTATCGGTATGGCAAAGATGTCCATGATTATTCATGGCATCCCCGATGCCGAACTGATACAAGGCGACACGCTCAATAACCCACAGCATAAGATCAACGACACCCAACTGATGCAGTTTGATTATGTGGTGGCTAATCCTCCGTTCTCCAAGAAAGGGTGGATGACTTCCACCAATGAGAACGATCCGTACGGCAGATGGGGAAACATGACCGGATTGGCACCAGTTCCACCGGATGGTTGTGGCGATTATGCGTTCTTACTGCATATCGTTCGTTCGCTCAAATCAAACGGCAAAGCGGCTTGTATCTTACCGCACGGCGTCTTGTTCCGCGGAAATGCAGAAGCGGACATCCGTCGTTTCCTGATAGAGCGGCATATTATCTCCGGCATCATCGGTCTGCCGAGTAATATCTTCTTCGGAACAGGTATTCCTGCCTGCTTGATTATCATTAATAAGGAAGCTGCTGCATCCTCCAAGGGAATCTATATGATAGATGCCAAGGACGGGTTCATGAAAGATGGACCGAAGAACCGTCTGCGCGAGCAAGATATCCGTCGTATCGTGGACACTTGGCGTGCGCATGAAGATGTACCGCATTATGCGCGTTTGGTAAGTTATGACGAGATAGAGAAAAACGATTTTAACCTCAATATCCCGCGTTATATCGAGCCGGAAGATAAGGAGATCGTACAGAATATATACGCCCATTTGCACGGCGGTTTGCCTAAATACGATGTAGAGGAAGTGCTGAACCATCTATGGGAAGCATGCCCGACGCTCAAAGACAAACTCTTCCAATCGCTCAACGCGGACTACTACCGATTGGCAATAGATGAAACGGAAGTAACGCCGGTAATCGAGGCGGACGAGTCTTTTATCCGCCAACATGAGCGCTATATGGCGGGTATCAAGGCTTTTGCAGATACGCATCGGGACGAGATGCTAACGCTCAATCCGGGGTGCGAACCCAAACAACTGATTGAACTATGGGGAGCAGAATTACTGGAAGCACTCAAAGAGATCGACAGCCTGGTTGATCCGTATAATGCGTACCAGTTGCTGATGGAATACTGGGCAGAGGCGATGCAGGATGATTGCTATATCATCTCACGCGACGGATGGCATGTAGAGTTACATCCTGTCTTGGTTCAGAAAGTGAACAAGAAAGCCAAGACGGTTACTTTTGAGCCGAAGAAAAACCCGACGTACGCCGATATGGAGAGTGAGTTGGTCCCTGTTCCGGTAGTGGTAGCCAAATATTTCTCTGCGGACGAGCAAGCCCTGCAAGAGGCACAAGCGCGTCTCGAAGAGATTAACGGCAAAATAGAAGAACTGGAAGCCGAGGAAGATTACGAGAACACGCCTGAATACAAAGAGGCGAAGAAACAGGAGAAAGTTGCAAAAGCAGAGATTAAAGCACAACTCAAACGCCTGACGGATGAGGTGGTAGCTAAGTATGCTGCCTTAACCGAGGACGAGATCCGGCATCTGGTGGTAGAAGATAAATGGCTCGCTACGCTGCAATCACGCATGGAAGGCGAGATGACGCGTGTATCACAAGAGATGACAACCACCGTACTTGATCTGCAACATCGCTACGCACGCACTCTCCCGGAGATAGAGCAAACAGTTTCTGATGCAGAGAAAGCAGTAAAAGAATACCTCAAACAAATGGGAATGGAGTAATATGAATTGGCCAGATTGGATAGCAATAGTAATTTCTTCTATAGCACTTATTTTTTCGCTAATAGGATATTTTAAGTACGATAGACCTATTAAAAGCTTACAAAAACAAGATTTAGAACGGGAAGCGCTAAAATACAAGAGGGCTGCATTTGAAATCAAATATATACAAGGATTAACTACAAGTATTTTAGCCATTCAAAACACAGGAAATGTTTGTGCAACTAATATAAATGTTGAACTAAAAAAGGACGAAGGCTCCTCTATGTCGTTTGAGGGTGGCAGTTTACAATATCACATAAAACAACTCGAACCAACAGAAACATGTAATCCAATTCATATCTTAGGCAATGCAACGTTCCGAATCAAAGTAACATTGACATGGGATGATGAAAGTGGAGAAGGAATTTCTAAAAATTATTATCTAGAGCGACATGGTTGAAACAAATTTCAAACATACAGAAATAGGCCTCATCCCTCATGATTGGGAGGTGAAGACGCTTGGGGAATTGTTTATTTTCAACGCAGGCGGTGATGTGCAAAAAGATTGTTATTCAACAGTAAAAATAGGCGATAAAACAAATCCCATTTATTCAAATTCGTTAGAGAATAAGGGGTTGTATGGTTATACCTCAAATCCTAGATATACAGCAAATGCAATAACTATTACGGGTCGTGGTTCGTTGGGACATGCAGAATATAGGAATCATGCATTTGATGCAATTGTAAGGTTGTTAGTGCTTAGTCCTATCAGAGATACAATAGATTGTTCTTTTGTTACAAATGAAATCAATTTCCTAGTTCCATTTGTGTTTGAGAGTACAGGAGTTCCCCAATTGACAGTTCCTCAAGCACAGAGCGCTATCATTCCTCTTCCTCCAACCCTTGCGGAGCAGGAGCGGATAGCGGGAGCGTTGTCCAGTATTGATACCTTGATTGGCGCACTAAACGAACAAATCGAAAAGAAACGACATATCAAACAAGGTACTATGCAACAACTCCTAACCGGCAAAAAACGACTCGCAGGATTTACAGGAGAATGGATTGAGAAGAGCATTGATGAATTAGGAGATTTGACAGGTGCAGGCGTAGATAAAACCTCAAAAGAAGATGAGATACCAGTTCGTTTGGTTAATTATCTTGATGTATTCCACCGTGATACTATCTATAATAGAGAACTTAATTTCTGGGTTACGGCTAATGAGACCAAGCTACAACAATGCAATGTAAAATGCGGAGACGTATTCTTTACTCCTTCTTCAGAAATGCCATACGATATTGCACTATCAGCAGTAGCCATGGAGGATATGCGTAATGTATGCTATAGTTATCATATATATAGACTACGATTCAAAGAAAATATAGATTTGAATTATAGAGCATATATGTTCAAAGCGGCATCTTTTTATGAACAAGCTAACACGACTTGTGAAGGAAGTGGAAAACGTTATGTAATATCATTAACCAAGTTCAAGAAACTTAGTGTTTATTATCCCGTAGATATCGCCGAGCAGAGAGCGATAGCAGCGGTATTGTCTGGAATGGACACGGAAATAGCAGCTTTGGAGCAGAAGCGCGATAAATATATTGCTATCAAAAGCGGCATGATGCAAGACCTATTAACCGGAAAAATACGATTGGTATGAGTACGAACTTTTTTGCCAAACGGCCTGTTGATCCCGAACGGGATGTGCAACTCAAGGTGCTACAACATCTGGAGCAGTATTGCCATTTTACCTATATCGGGTTCTTCAAGAATCAAGACAACGAACCTATCCGCAGAGAAACTTTGGCGCAATACCTGAAGGAACAACAGCATTGTTCTGACCGTCAAGCCAAGGAAGCCATCAACAAACTGTTGGATGCTGCGCATTGTGTGCGCGAGCAGGACCTGTATGCCGCCAACAAAGAGGTGTATAACACGCTCCGTTATGGTGTGTCCGTCTCTACTCCGCAGAATACGCATACTACCAAATGGCTCATTGATTGGGAGCATCCTCAGAATAACATCTACGAAGTTGCCGAGGAAGTCTCGGTACCTTGCTCTCACCCGGATATCAACCACTTGCGCCCGGATGTAGTGCTGTATGTGAATGGAATTGCGTTGGTGGTTCTGGAGTTGAAGAAATCCACCGTCTCTGCCAAGGATGCTATTCGTCAGCATATCCGCAATCAAGAGATGATACCTCATTTCTTCGCTGTACCGCAGTTGTTATTAGCAGGTAATCCCAGCGAGGGATTGTATTACGCAACCACCAAGACACCGGAGAAATACTGGCTCCATTGGAAAGAGCCGACAGGTCAGGCATACCCCGATGCATCGTATATCTCCTCTTCTCTGTCATCCTCTCTGTCCTCCGGTTCAACTCTCGGCGCTACACCGCCGAGCCTATGGGACGAGTGCCCGCCGTTCTCTACCCAGTTTAGCCAAAGCGAGATACCGAACGAGCTCTACCGCTCGTTGATGCAGATGCTGACGCCACCTCGGTTGTTGGAGTTCATCCATGACCTGACCGTCTTTGACGGAGGCGTGAAAAAGGTCGGTCGTCCAAATCAGTATTTCGCTCTCAAATCGGTGCAACAACGCGTCAAACGCAGACAAGGTGGTATCATCTGGCACTCACAAGGTAGTGGTAAATCGCTCTCGATGGTTTGGATGGCGCAATGGATCAAAGAGACTCAGGAGAACGCCCGCGTGGTCATTATTACTGACCGCGACGAGTTGGACAAGCAGATTACCAACGGATTTATTGATGCCGGCGAACATCCCTATCGTGCTACTTCTGGAAGTAACCTCTTGGATGCGTTAGACCATGATGAGCATCATCTGATTTGTACGCTCATTCATAAGTTCGGTTCGCCTGCCAACAAAGATATTGCGCCGAATGAGATTCTGCTTCGTGGAGAACGTAATGTAGAGCAATACATGGAAGCCTTGGCGCGTAATCTACCCAAAGGATTCAAAGCAAAAGGGAATATCTTTGTCTTTATTGATGAATGCCATCGTACGCAAGGCGGTTTGCTCAATAAAGCCATGAAGACTATCATGGGCGAAGATGTGATGATGATAGGTTTTACCGGCACGCCGTTACTCAAATCGCAGAAAGGCATTCTCAATTCGTACGAGAATTTCGGTCCGTATATCCATACATATAAGTTTGATGAAGCGGTAGAGGATGGTGTGATACTTGATCTGCGGTATGAGGCACGAAATATAGATCAGGACTTGTCGGATAGTTCAGCTTTGGACAAACTTTTTGAAACCCAGACGCAAGGTCTGACTCCGAAAGCCAAAGAAGAGTTACAAGGCCGATGGGCAACGATGCAGAATATCTATTCCAGCCGTGACCGCAAGACAAAGATTGTCAAATCGATTCAGTACGATTTCCTTACTGTTCCTTGTTTCCGCGGACACTGGGGAAATGCGATCTTGGTTGCTTCGTCTATCTATGATGCGTTCAACTACTGGGAGCTGTTCATGCAAAATGTCCGCTATCAAGGACATGTGGCGGTGGTCTCCAGTCTCGATGCCGAGTTGCCGGGTTTGGATGAAGCCTATTCGGGAGAATCGGAGTCCGAGCAAGAATACAAACAACGTATGCTCAAAAAGATGTGCGGAGATATACCCGTTAAGGAGTTTGAGGAATCGGCAAAGACCCAATTCGTCAAAGAACCGGGTAAGATGTGGTTGTTGATTGTAGTGGATAAACTATTGACTGGCTTTGATGCGCCTACTGCCACCTATCTCTATATCGACAAGAAGATGGAGGATCATAACCTCTTCCAAGCTATCTGCCGCGTCAACCGTATTGCTGAACAAAAAGAATACGGATACATCGTAGATTTCAAGCAGTTGTTCGAGAGCATCGAGGGCGCTATATCTGATTATACCAACGGTGCCTTCTCCGGTTATGAAGCCGAGGATGTCAAAGGGCTGATGCAGTCGCGTATCGTACAAGGACGCAAAGATATGGAAGCCGCGCAAGAGCGTTGCCGACTATTAGCCGAACCGGTGGCTCAACCGCGCAAGGAAGATAATTTCTTTGACTATTTTGGTTTTGATCAAGCCCATACTCCGGCAGATGAGCAAGAAGCGGAGATTATCCGTAATGCCCAGAAACGCGACGAGTTCTACGATGCCTGCAACCGTTTGGTTCGCGCCTTCCGTGCTATCTCCATGCAGATGAACGAAGCGGGATATAGTTCTGCTGAAGCTGCGGATATACTGCGTGAGGTGAAGAACTTCGATGATATCCGTTTGTCTTTGATGCATCGTTGCGGCGATTATCTGGATCTGAAACGCTATGATGCAGAGATGCGGGCGTTGTTGGATGATTATATCGAGGCGCATGATGCGGTTAAGATGGAAGAGTTGAGCGATTTCTCGTTCTTGGAATTAGTAACCGAAGATACGCTTCCTTCCGGCGAAGAAGATAAAGTAGAAGAGATGTTAGGGGGCGAAAACGGTGTAGCAGAGACGATTGCGGCTAATGTGCGTCGCGTCATCAACCGTAAGAAAGAATCCAACCCGGAGGAATACCGCCTTTTCTCGGAGCGACTTAACCGTCTCTTGGAAGAACGCCGTCAAGCCGCTATCGACTACCGCGAATTCTTGGCAGAGATACGACGCATCGTGGAAGATTGGCGCAAACAGAAACAACCAGACGACCGTTTGGATACAGAGGGAAAACGGAGCCTGTATGACAACTGTGGAAAGGATATAGAGTTTGCACTCGCGCTATATAATGTAATCAAGCAGAATGCGAAATACAACTTCCGTAATAATGGTATGCGTAAGCGCATGTTGTTAAACGCCATCACGCAAGCTATTATTGATCATCAGAAAGCAGGCAAAGTAGATCCCGAACAGATTCTAAGTATCGTAGTCGCTAACGAGGAATTCTAATGACCATCCGCCTGCAAGACATAGAAATAGAAGTGGAGCGCAAACCCATCCGCAACATGCACCTGTCGGTTTATCCGCCGGATGCACGCGTGCATTTGAGTATGCCGTTCTTCTTGTCCGATGAGGATGCCAAATCGTTCTTGCTTCGGAAATGGCAATGGATATGCCGCAACCGAGAACAGGTACTCAAACAACCGCGGCAAACGCAACGGGAGTATATCTCCGGCGAGAGCCATTACTTGTTTGGCACGCGCTATATGCTACTTGTTGAGCCCATTACAACCGGTTCTAATTCGGTATCTATTCAAGGCAATAAGATGATTATGCGCTGCCGTCCGAATGCAACAAGAGACAACCGCCGTGCGCAAATGCACGAGTGGTATCGCGGACATTTGCGGGAGATACTGATAGGGTTGGTTGATAAATGGTGCGAACAATTAGGCGAAGCATCTGTAGAATGGACTATCAAATACATGAAACGCGAATGGGGTAGTTGCATCGCACGCAAACGGCATATGGTCTTTAATCTTGACCTTGCGCGTGTACCTGTTGAGTGCATCGAATATATCGTTGTTCATGAACTGACCCACCTTGCCGTACAAAACCACGGACCAGCTTTCCAAGCCCTTATGACACAAAGGCTTCCTAATTGGAAACTCCTCCGCAAGCAACTGAATGACTTCATAGCCATACCTGTGGAAAATACAGTAGAAGATGAGCAGAATCCTCTATAAATATCTGGATATTAACGGAGCAAAATGTATGATTGGTAATCAGAATCTCCAATTTACCAATGCATCTCAATTAAATGATCCGTTCGATTGTCACCCTAATTTGGTGGATTATTCAGATATTCCCGAATTCGTGCGACATGGTGTGCCGTTAGATTGGTATATTAAGAAAGAGAAGACTGATGCTCTCAATTTGCGAAACGATACATGGCTAAGCAGTTTTTCCAAAGTGAATGATTCACTTCTGATGTGGAGTCATTATTGTTGGAATCATAGTGGAGTTTGTGTTGGAATGGATTTGGACAAAATCATGGCTAATGTACCGGGCATGGGAGTTGGTATGATTTATATCTATCCGCTTGTCCTTGAGGTACAATACCAAGACATCCTAGAGCGCCCCAAAGCCTACCACACGGCTGAAGATTTATTTCACTACCAATTGCAGACAAAAGCAAAAGATTGGGCATATGAACAAGAGGTGCGTTTGGTAATAGAGGAACCTCATCCTTGGCTGGCAGCATTCACTCCAGAACAAGCAAAAGAAGCAAAGAAAAATAGGCATAAGGTTTGGGATTGGAAAGAGATTCATCATTATATGAAGTTATCTGGGGATAGTTTTGAGTCGATTTATTTTGGAGTGAACACTGATCCAAAGGAGAAAGAGAAGATAATCAACTTTGCCCGTACAAAACTCAATCCTGACATCAAACTATATCAAATGAAAGTGAATGAAGATGCGTTCCGCTTGAATGCAGACGAGATAAACCACTAACCAATCCATGCCCTGTCCGCAGAGTTTACGCAAAAAAAACGAAAAAAAGTTGCTTTTGAAGTGATAGATTCGGGCACTTTTTTGACTTATATATGGAGGGGTATATAAAAATACGAATCGATTAACACAAAACACAACAGATAACAGATTATCTAACATATGAGTACCAAACAATCCATACGATTCTACAAAGACCGCGAGGTGCGGGCTATATGGAATGACGAACAGAACAAATGGTTCTTCTCCGTCTTAGACATCATCGGTGCTATCAATGAGCAGGAAGACTACCAAAAGAACCGTAACTACTGGAAGTACCTTAAAGCCAAATTGAAAAAGGAACAAAGTGAACTGGTTAGTGTCACTACCCAGTTGAAACTCCTTGCTCCTGATGGGAAACGACATATGGCTGATGCCGTAGACCATGAGGGTGTAATCAAACTGGCAAAGTCTGTTCCGAACAATAAGGCAATGGCTTTCCTCGATTGGTTTACTTATTCCGACAACTCGATTGACGGGCAGAGCCGCAAGAAAGCTTATACATTTTGGGAAAGCAACATGATTTCCGATGCGGAAGTGGGAACGGTAATAGCCTTGCAAAAGATTCATGCATATTTATTCGGCGGTCTTTATGATTTTGCGGGAAAGATACGCACAAAAACTATTTGGAAAGACGGTACGCTTTTTTGTCGTGCGGAGTATCTACAGCACAACCTTGAACAAATCGAATTAATGCCAGAAAGCACATTTGATGAGATAGTAGATAAATATGTGGAAATGAATATAGCACATCCATTTATGGAGGGTAATGGTCGCAGTACGCGTATTTGGTTGGACTTAATTTTTAAGAAAAACCTCAAACTATGCGTGGATTGGAGTAGAATAGATAAGAAAGCTTATCTTACGGCTATGCATGCTAGTACAACTGATGCAAAGTATATTAAAGCTCTTCTCAAACCAGCCCTCACAGATAAAATCAACGACCGTGAATTGTTCATGAAAGGAATAGACTATTCCTATTACTACGAACAGTCGGAGAACTAATCGATAGAGCGTCGCGGCGGAGAACAAAACGATTAACCATGCCTTGTCCACATAATCACATAGATTGCCCTTGTCCCAAAGACTGTCAAAATAAATATCTCCCTAGGAGATCAAATAACCAAATCAAAAACTTGCAAAGTTGTTGATTTGAGAGGAGGAAGTGCGACAACTCCCTTGAAGAACGAGGTTTTTCAACATGTTGCAAGCCACTTCCGACGAGGAAAGTGTTGCGAGTGTGTCGCTCACCACAAAGCACACGGAACCAAACTCTCCGCCTGCCTCCGCGGCATAGATTGGCAGAAGTGAATTGGACTACCATTTAACGTTTCCAAAGGAAACCATTTTAACTATTGAACCCTTTAGCATCACATAATGACCAACACAAATATGTCCAAACAATTACAAATACGCAACTCCACAGCTGAGTTCCTGATCTTCCAAGCCGAAGACAAAGCACAAGGCGTACAAGTCTTCTACAAGGACGAGACCATCTGGGCAACGCAAGAAGCAATAGCAACCCTTTTTGACAAAGGGCGCTCGACCATTACGGAGCATTTGCGCAATATCTTTAAGAGCGGAGAACTGCAGCCGGATGTGGTATGTCGGAAATTCCGACACACCACTCAGCATGGAGCTATAGAAGGTAAAACACAGACAAAAGAAGTAACTTTCTACAATCTTGACGCCATCATCTCTGTCGGCTATCGCGTCAACTCCATCCGGGCTACCCAGTTCCGGCAGTGGTGTACAGCCGTATTGCGGCAGTTTGCTATCCGTGGCTATGTCATTGACAAGAAACGCATGGAGAACGGAGCATTCATCAGCGAGGATTACTTTGAGCACCTATTAGCTGAGATTCGTGAGATACGCCTTTCCGAACGGCGATTCTATCAAAAACTCACCGACATCTACGCAACGGCTATCGACTATAACCGCGACGCGCCCACTACGCGTGAGTTCTTTGCGAAAGTGCAGAACAAGATGCACTACGCTGTTCATGGACAAACAGCAGCCGAACTAATTGTGTCGCGTGCCAATGCGGAGAAAGAACATATGGGATTGACCACATGGGAGAATGCACCGCACGGAAAGATTGTCAAACCCGATGTCAGCATTGCCAAGAACTATCTCAATGAAGCCGAATTGGATGACATGGGACAATTGGTTAACTCTGTTTTGGACGCAGCCGAACGTATGGCCAAACGGCATATCCCAATGACGATGGAGGATTGGGCGAAGCGTATTGACATTATCCTTGAAGCTACAGATGACCGGATATTAACAGATGCCGGCTCTGTCTCGCATGAGTTCGCACAATCTTTTGCCGAAACAGAGTTTGAGAAATACCGCGTCATCCAAGACCGTCTTTTTGAATCGGACTTCGACAAGTTTGCCTTGCCGACATTACCCTTTGATGAACAAGAATAGCTGAGTGATACAGGAGTTCAACTCGTGAGCGACACTCACGACTTCATAGATTGGCAGAAATAAGAAAAGCATGCAAACCCTTGTATAGACAAAAAAACGGAACAAGTGGTATTTTTTACCCTACAAAATGGGAATAAGTGGAATAATTTTGCACAAAAGTACGGCAAAGCTTTGGCAGATGTAATGAGTAAGTATTTCCATCATGGCTATTTTGATGTAAAGAAATTGTGATTATTTTCTCACTCTTTCAGTTTGTGGGAGTTCGAAGCAGTAATTTTGCAGCGTGAAAAATTTAACGCACATGGAAACGAAGACAAAACTTAAATCATCAACTGCTTATCTTTTCAACTGCTATATCTGGTTGTTGAACACCATCGCACGCGGACCTATTTCACGCGCGGCAATAGATGAGAAATGGGCACACTCGTCCGTTAACGAGTACAAACAGGACTATCTTCCGGAGAGTAATTTCCATCGGTGGAAAAGCACGGTTGAAATGCTTTTTGATGTCCATATCAAATGCAATGCCTATAATGAGTATTATATTGAAGAGGCATCTGACTTACGAGGCGCAGATCTGCGCTTGCACTTATTGAACCTTATGTCTATTGATAGCCTGCTTAAAGACAGCAAGGAACTATCAGACCGGATTTTATTTGAGCCTGTACCGTCTGGAGAAAAGTTCTTACCACCTATCATTGAAGCGATGCGTGATAAAACCGCTATTGAAATGACGTACCAGAGTTTCACGCGTCAAAAACCGGCAACTTTCATCGTTGAACCATATTGTCTCAAGGTGTTCAAGCAACGCTGGTATATGCTTGCGTACTCTCCCGGTCTTGATAAGGCGATGATTTACTCTCTCGGTCGTGTTCACGCAGTTGAACCGACCAAGCAGAAATACAAGTTGCCGAAGGACTTCAATGCAGAAGCGTATTTCAAGAATACGTATGGAGTTACAGGCATGGATGAAGAGCCAGAGGATATCGAGATATGTATCGATGCTATGCAGGCAAATTACTTGCGTACGCTACCGCTCCATTCCTCACAAGAGGAGATTGAACGCAACGATGACTATTCCATCTTCCGCTTTCATATGGTTCCTTCCTACGAGTTCTTGCAGGAACTTCGCAAGTATGGCTCTGACGTAGAAGTGATCTCTCCGGAATCGGTTCGTGCGGAATTTAGAGAAGACACCGAAAGTCTATATCGTATTTATAAACAAATGGAATCCTGGGTATGAAAGATTTTGTAGCTATAGACTTTGAGACCGCTAATGGTAAGCGCTCCAGTATCTGCTCTGTTGGCGCAGTGATTGTGAAGAACGGAGAAATCGTTGATTCCTTCTATTCCCTGGTGAAGCCCACTCCCAACTACTATGCATGGTTCTGCCAAGAAGTGCACGGTTTGGACTACTGCGACACGGATGACGCTGACTTCTTCCCGGAAGTGTGGTCGCGGTTGCAGGAAAAGGTGCATGCTTATTTCCCATACATCGAAGATGGTGAAGTGCCCTTTGTAGCGCACAACGCACGCTTTGATGAAGGCTGCCTGCGTGCTGCCTTTGCAACCTTTGAGTTGGCTTTGCCTAACTACGAATTTAGAGACACCCTTGCAGCCTCGCGAAATTATTTTGGCTCTGCACTCCTGAACCACCAATTACACACGGTTGCAGCTGCTTGTGGCTATGATTTGCAAAACCACCACCATGCTCTTGCCGACGCTGAAGCCTGCGCATGGATTGCAAGAGCAATTGTTTAATTAACCTATAAATTTACCATTATGAAAACAGATGAAGAGTTATTGCTAAATGTTATTAATCACATTAATAGCCTCGCTTTGTTCGCTCCTGATAATGCGGATCAGTATGTTTTAACGGGCGCACAAATAGAAAAGCTAAGTGATTCTCAAATTGCAAAATACGAGGAAGGTGTAGTTTGGCTTTTGACCGAATTGGCCCATCAGACTGAAAATGCCAGCCTACAAGGTGAGTTCGAGGGCAACGATATGGTTTCATTAAAAATTTTCCAGTATATATTCGATAGATCAATAGAAGCATTGTACTATATCATAAAAGGAGAAGATACAAGTAACATCGTCTTCGATCTAAATGAAGTAGGAGACTATTATGAATTATCATTACCTTTAAATCTTCAGATGACTATCAACAACGTCGTTCCGCGTATTGTTGGACTTGCCTCGAATCTATATCAATTCATGGAAGACAAAGGGTATATGAAATTACCTATAGCCAAATGGATGTATTTCTTCATGTATGCCTCATCTTTCCTTGCCATGAATTTTCTTTTAGAACAAGATCTTGAGAAATAAATTGTTAAACATAAAATTACTAACATATGGACAAAAAAGAACTTATTGAGCTCATTGATTCGTACAGAAAGAAGAGCCAAAACGAATTAAGGTTTGGAGAAAAGAAATGCCGTTTCTATGACAGAGTAGCAGATCATTTGGAAGATTCTTTGGATGAATATCTTGATGATGATTTCCAAACAGAAGATGATATCATCAATGACATTAAAGAGCAGTTTGCTGATGCCGATGGTGATTATGACTTTGATGAGGAGGACTGAATATGGAATTAGATCAATTAAGTTCTTTGCTTAATGAGATTGAGCAATTGAGAACGCGAATAGATAGCGTTCAATGTGAACATCCTTATCGCTTAAATGTGATTGAGGAATTGCACATAAACGAGAATGGTCACAGTAGAATCTTGTGCAAACTTCTCCAATATCGTTCTCAAAACGGAACGTATGTATTTTTGAATTCGTTATTGTCCTATATAAATACTACAGAGAAAAAGGACTTTCCACTTAAAGTGGTTAATCCGATAATCACCCAAGAGGAGGAAAGAATAGACTTGTGGATTCGTGACAAAAAAGGCGGATTTGCTATAATTTTGGAAAACAAAGTTTGCGGAGCAGGAGACCAAAGCACACAGTTATATCGTTATATCCAGAAGACGAAAAAATATGGATTTGAGGATGAACAAATATATGTCATTTATTTGCCCCCAAATAATTATGGAGAACCAAGTGATGATTCGTGGAATGGACTAAAAGAGCAATACAAAGATAGGTATGTTAGATTATCATTCCAGCAGAATATCCTAATATGGCTCGAAAATGACATCCTGCCTAACATAAAATATAAGGATAATATCCTACTTACAGCAGTAATACAATATATTGATTACCTAAAAATTTATTTTAATCTCAACATGGACAAAAATATGCAAGATACAAATTCTTTTTTTGATAAGTTTTATAACCTATCGCCTGACTCTGAATTAAAAGCAAAAGCTCTTGATGAAAAGATTGAAGAATATCAGAGTCTTTTAAACAAATTATACGCCTATCGGCAGCAGTTAGAGGAGGAATTTACTGCTAGAGGCATTGAGAAAATCATGCAAAAGCTTAATGAACTCAAAGACAATTCAAGGCTAAAACTCACAGACTATGATTTAGGAGGTGTACAATTTCCTTTTGAAGGTGACTTATATATACTATATTTTGGAAAAAATGGAAACGGCTGGTATGTGCAAATTGAGAAGAGTCCAGAATCCAAGGATAGAGCATTAAAAGATAATATCTGGGATAAAGTATATCGCAACACTAAAGAACTACCTAGGTATTCCGGAAATTGGTGCGCCTATAATTACTTTGCCAATATTGAAGATGCAATAAAGATTTTTGATGTTGTCCTAAGAAAATTTATTTAAAAATTCACCCTCTCCCATTTTGTAAAAGAGTGGTGTAGTAATTTTGCAGCGTGATTCGAAAGAGTCGCGCTGTAATTTTATCGTATGAGCAAGAAAAACCACACAGAAAAAGCGTATTGGAGTCATAGTCACGACTTCCCTATCGAGGAGATCTGGAATACAGAAACCACGATTGCCGCTTTCGTTGCGCCTCGGCTAAAGGCATTTAAAAGCTTAAAGAAACATGGCTTCCCTTCGGAGATGAATAATGAGCGACAATGGGATAGCACTATCCAAAAGATGATAGACGCCTTTGAGATATTAAGTCGCCCTTATACTCCATCAGACGAAGAGGACCCTATTGTGGAGGAAGGCCTTGACCTCTTCCGCAAATTCTATCGCAATCTTTGGGACTAATATAAACAATAAATATAAGTATTATGGCTATCAAATCAGCAAAAGTCGTTTTCTCCGAAGTATGCATGTCAATGCCGGGAGAACATCGTAAAGTACTGTATCTTCCTTCTATAGAGGTTGAACTTATTGGACGAAATCGAAAATTGTCCATTATGTTGCCGGAGAAGTATAGTTTCCTTCCGCAAAAAGAGAAGATTGATGTTAGCATTTCTACGGGGTTCTTGGTCGTTGGTATTCGTGATGCATACCTGTTCTACACTGAGGAGGGCAACCTTACTACCATTATACCTGCAGACGAAATCGGTGTCGCGATTGATTCTAATTCTGAGTACATTTTCTTCCAGAAGGATGGAGAGAACTCCGCTTACGATGCATTTGGAAAAAAAGTGTTTGTTGAAGAGAAAAAGTATGAGGACGCAGATGATGGTTCTTTTGGTAAGATAGGCTTTGAGTTTAACATTGAAGAACCGAAACCCGACGAACCAATCCAAGTTGAATCACAAGCAACAGCGGATATGCAGGATGGTCTGAGTTATTATGAACTTCCGGATGCAAGTTTACTCCAAGCCAAAGAAAATGAATCATCTCCTATTGTTGACAAAGAATGGTGCTTTTCTACTGCGTCAAGGATCGTCTCTCAATTATGGTATTATGACTGTGGCGTCCAATCAATCCAGGCTATGGTTGGATATGCTGTCACTTTATATGAAGTCGTATTGAAACCGGATGTCCGTATCTCGAAATTTAAGTCTTTAGAGTATGACATAATGCTAGCGTTGGATGCTATTGGCGTAAGGGTTATTTGTCCATTGCTGGGCAAATGCTCAGTTGGCATTGAAGTCCCAAATGAAAATTTCCAAAGTGTCTCTGCGCATTCTGTCCTTGCCTCAAGGAAGTTCCAAGAATGTGCGCATTGTAGTCTACCTGTCGCACTAGGTCGTACTATAAATAATGACGTATTTACATTCGATCTAACCAAGGCACGGAACCTGCTGATTGCAGGAGCAACCGGAACCGGAAAGACGATTGCGTTGTATGATATTATGCTCTCTCTGCTATTCAGGAAACGTCCTTCTGAACTTCAATTCGTATTGATAGATCCTAAAAGCGTTGAGTTTTCTCAATTCGCGCCAATAGCGAAATGGTTCTTTGCTTCTATTGAAGGCACGAACGAAGATAATGCTATCGTTACCGATTGTGACACTGCCATAAGAACGCTAAATTCGTTGGTCAAGGAACTGGAAAATCGCTACGCTTTGCTTATGGATGCAGGAGCCAGAGGCATAAAGGAATACAACGAAAAGTTCAACTCTGGTCTATTAGACACAAGCAAAGAGATTCGAGAAGGATTATATCATCACTTCTTGCCATACATCGTGACGATTATTGATGAGTATGGTGATTTTATCATGCAAAGCGGTGCGGCTATAGAAACGCTAATTGCACGTGTTTCTCAGTTAGGAAGAAGTGTAGGCTTGCATCTGATTCTTACAACTCAACGCCCTTCGGTTAGCATCGTTACCGGTATCATCAAAGCAAATTTCCCCACTCGTATTGCCCTTCGGACACAGAGCGTTATTGACTCACGCACAGTTATAGACGCAAAGGGTGCAGAACAATTAATCGGAAGAGGCGACGCCCTCTATTCTGCAGGTTTTAACGAAATCCGTCTTCAGTGTGCCTATGTTGAGGATACCGAGATAGAAGCCATCGTTAATCATATTGCTTCGCAGGACTTCAGTGAGAAGCATTATGAATTACCGTTTGTTAGTGATGATGAGTGTCAAGTAAAAGGAGAATAGAAATGAAAACAGGAATTGATACTTTGGACTGTATGTGGGGCAGTCTAGAAAGTGGGAATCTTTATTGTATAGGTTGCACTGCCCGTGTCAAGCGCATCAAGTTTCTTGCTAATGTTGCAGTAGGTGTGCTTACAAAGCAATCTGGTCTTGCTCTTATATCTCTTGACTACAGCCGTTCTGAGATGACTGACGCTTTGAGGGAAAGCTATCGAGCAAGTAATGCCGCATCCGCAGGGAAACTCTCCTTGTGGTTAGAGCACCAGCCCATTACGACTTATTCGCTAATTCAAGATATTTTGCAGCGCATTGTATGCCGGGACAAAAAGATCTTGCAGGTGCTACTTGTGGATAATTTGATTAAAATCAGGACGGACTTTCATTGCTCTTCACAAGGGATGTGCGTTGCAGCTAATCTTTACCTGCTCAAAATGATTGCGAAAGAGTACCAGATACCTGTAATAGCTTTTACGGAATTGTATTCGGATAAGGCGCTCTTGCAACCGATAGCGGACAGCGAGTATATTGATAGGATAATTATTTTTCATTCGGACAAAGAAAGAGTCCCGAAACCCGTACGTGCTGATGCCAATATCTTTTCAGATGGTGTAAAACTGCCGGAAATACCCTTTGAGATTTACGTAGGAAAAGAATCTATAAAATATGTGTAATATGACCCTACAACAAATCAACGACCAGCTCGAATTGCTGCGTCTTAAAGAACTCTTCATGTCGGATATAAAGATTCGAAGTAAAATGGCTCATCTC
The DNA here is from genome assembly GCA_036309065.1 of Paludibacteraceae bacterium. Lineage (GTDB taxonomy): Bacteria > Bacteroidota > Bacteroidia > Bacteroidales > Paludibacteraceae > Colicola. The sequence continues at coordinate 149,140 of JAXJUN010000005.1, forward strand.
TTGAGTGAAGAATGTGCCGCAGAAATTCCACCTTACAAGGAATTTTGTGAGTTCGCTCATTGCACTCCAGAGGTAGCCACAATGCTTACAAAAGTCACGCTCTTTGATGTGATTCTTACTCCGGAAGAAATCGCAGCAGAGCGTGAACGACTAGAAAAGATGAAACTATGATTAACTATAACACTTCTGCGCTCCAATACATTGAGAGCGAGATTATTGACACGTATCGCACGGATGTGACTGGCTATCCGGAAAGTAAATGTTTGCTTTATCTTCGCAGTCGCTTGTTGAACGATCAAGCACTCACGCATGAGTCTCAAGAGGAACTTCTGCCTCATATCATAGCCTTTAATGACGCGCTTCGTGATGCGCTCAAGCACATGTACGACCGTGCGCATGAACTCTACCGTCAGATGTCCGCCATCCAACCGGGTATTGAACTAACCGCCAAATGCTACCTCGCTTATAAATATCCTGCGTTGCACCCCTATCAAGGAGAAGATAGACAGGATCTGTTTGATGCCATTTGCGATTCCGGTTGGAATCCTCTCTATGAGGATGGCGTTTCTTTTCCATTGGAGTTACCTCGCGATTTGGACCAATCTTTCGATTCTTTTATCGGCATGGACTGCCCGCCACCCAACTGGAACGAACTCTTGGATGAAGAGTTAACAAAGGACTTGCATATTATACAGCAATTCCATAACCTCTTTGATCACACCAAATTTGCCCTTACAGACTTCATCTTTTTCCGTGATTTTGTCTTTGAGTATAGTACAATTATAGACGAAGATCAAACAATGAATTAAAGATTAACGCATATGAAAACCTTTCAACGAAAACCTTTCCAAGATGAGTATGGAGTAGAGTTCTCCACCTGCGGTGATTTCACCACCCTCACACGTATGCCCAAAGATTTCAAAGGTGCATACCGCATCCCCGACTTTGTCACCAACCTTGGCATAGGCGCTATCAATGGGTGTAATGATCTCACATCCATCACTATCCCCCAAAACCTTACCGATATCGGCAAAGACAATTTCGAACTATGCGAGCAGTTGACCGAAATGATTGTCGACCCGGCAAATCCCATGTTCGACTCTCGCGATAACTGCAATGCCATCATTGTCACCTCTACCAACACCTTGGTGCAGGGTTGCAACGGATCAACTATCCCTAATGGCATTGAAGTGATTGCGGACTATGCCTTTTCGCAACGTCGCAATCTCTCTCATATCACCATCCCCGATAGTGTTGTCTATATCGGAGAATTCGCCTTCTTGGGCTGTTATTCATTAGAAAGTGAAATTATATTACAGGGAATACGTCAAGTATCGAGAAGTTGCTTCGACGGGTGTAGTAGTCTAAAAAAAGTCTTTATTGGCAGCGGTATTGAGTCTGTCGAGTCAGGTGCATTTGCCGGTTGCTCCATGCTGTCAGATGTGGTAGTAACTGAGAGTACAAAATATATAGGTACTTATGCATTTGATAACTGCAATAGTTTGGCTTCTATTACCTTGCCTAAGTCCATTGAGTGCATTGAGTCCACCGCATTTGATAGGTGCAATCGTATTGAGCGCGTATTTATCCCCAAAGGCACCACAGACTACTTTATGCGCTTCGATGCACTCAAACAATACCGTCACCGATTTATGGAATTATAATAATTGTGCGGCTAACGACCGCACATTTTTTTTATACTTACCTACGGTCTACCTCTTTCTGTCACGTTAGTTCGTCCAGACCAAGCAGCTGCGCAGATACATGCGATGTTGCAATTGCTTCCGGTGAAAGACTATAGTGATATGCAAATGTATATGTGTCTAAACACTATATATTTATTAAAAATTTCATATTTCTATGTATTTATTTTGTAGTATCGAAAAAAGTCTGTCTTTTCCTGGTGCTTCTGGCTACCATTCGCTTATGATAGAGGTTAATAAACGCTGCTATATGAATGAGGAAACATTGGAAAAGACTCCAAACTTTACCAATTTGCATGGTCAATTACAGAGATTGTATAAAATTCTTTTAGGGTGGAATATGGGGCTCGCACGGTGAACAAGGTGAGCAGATCGCAGCGAGAGAAACGAGCAAGAACCTGGGTTTAAGAGCCCTCACATCCACCGATTTTTTGTATAGTGGCTCATCTGCCTAGATTTTAGCGGATAGTACAGGCGTATAGGAAGCTTGCTTACTGATACGGATGGACTAACCGATAAAGAGTGCCGCAAGGAACAAGCCACTATACAAAAAAAAGACATCCGTGAAGGATGTCTGTGGGTGGAATATGGGGCTCGAACCCATGACACTCGGAACCACAATCCGATGCTCTACCTACTGAGCTAAAACCACCGTGTAACTTTCTATTTCCTGAAAGCGAGTGCAAAAGTACTGCTTTTTTTTGACATATGCAAGAATTTTACCATTTTTTTTGCTAAAAAAGAGAAAAACACCTCATTATTTCCTTTGGAGACATAAAAAATCATGTGATTTCTCATTTATTTTCAAGAAAAATTGGTGGAATAATTATTTTTTACTAATTTTGTGCCCTGTTAGACAAATGTAGTCTAAAGGAAGATAATGATTCATTAATTATATAAAGTATTTATAAAAATGAAGAAGATTATTTTAGCAATGAGACCATGGTCTTTTGTTGTTTCTTTTATCTCTGTGGCAATCACATCAGTAGGTTTGTGCTACCTTGGTTATCCTATTAATTGGTGGATGGCAGCGTGGGCGGCATTGGGAGTAGTATTATTTCATGCAGCGGCAAATACATTGAGTGATTATTTCGATTACAAGTCTGGTGTGGATGCTGAGGATACATATGGTCAAGTTCTTCTCAATACAAAGCAAATCACGCTTCCAGAAATGCTTCGTTTATCCAGCGTTCTCGCTATTTTAGCGTTGATAAATGGCGTGGCTATTTGGTGGGCTACAGGGTGGAGTATGCAGTTATTAATAATTGGTGCTATTGGAGCAGTGGTGTCTGGTATGTATGCGTGGCTTAAGTTTCATGCATTAGGCGACTTGGCTATCTTTTGTAATTTTGGTTTATTACCAGCTTTAGGCACAGCAGTGGTAGCAACAGGAGCACTCAATTGGGAGGCATTATGGTTCGTTTTTCTCTTTAGCCCAATTACCAATGCGGTATTGCATGCCAATAACATGCGTGATATACCTACTGATACACGCGCGAATATCAAGACCTTACCTATGCTAATCGGTAAGAGAGCAGGACAGATTATTTACTATATAGAAGTATTCTTCCCCATAATATGGACCATCGTTTGCGTTTGCTTCGGTAAATTGCCTCTCTATGCTTTATTAGTCCTCATCTCTATAAAAATGGTAATCAATAATTGCCGCGATATGAAGCGTTATAGCGAAGATAGTCACGCTATAGACCATTTGGATGAAAAAACAGCGCAATTACAAACGATCAGTAGTGGATTGATTATATTGACCACTGCCATCACTATCCTTATCGAACAACTATTTTAATATAGTATGAGGAAAAACATAGTCGTCATAGTAAGTGTGGCCATTGCGCTTGTATTTTGGACATGTATGTTTTGTCCTGTAATGCCTAATACCCTTCCATTTTGGCATATGATGACATGTGCTGCTATTGTACTAACAGCCTTGTCATTCATCTTAGGTAGGGATATATGGAAACAGAAATGGCAGGGTAGAAAAGGTGGGGCGAAATATATAGTAGGACAGATTGTATTAGGAATAGCACTCGCCTTTGTTTTATGGGGAGTTTTCTGGGTGGGAGATAAACTCAGTCAATGGATGTTCCCATCCTTTGCCCGCACGCAAGTGAATAGTATTTACAGCATTAAAGAAGGATTCGATCCACATGTTGTGGGATTGCTCTTATTATTGCTCATCGGGCCTGCAGAAGAGATTTTCTGGCGCGGATATGTACAGGAACAGCTGCAACGATCTTGTTCCAAGACTTGGATAGGCGCATTAATAGGAATTGCGCTCTACACGGCTATTCATATTCCTTCGTGCAACTTTATGCTCATCGTAGCCGCTGGCGTATGCGGTGTAGTGTGGGGTGGGTTGTATTGGTGGAAACCCCAATGGTTTCTGGCGCTCCTGCTTAGTCACGCCGTGTGGGATGCGGCAGTCTTTGTGTGGTTTCCTATATAACCACTAATCAAGAATGATGATTGAGAATTTCAGAGAGCGGGATGGTTACAAAATCCCGCTCTTTCCAATGTAGATGTGGAAGAGTGAGCGTAGGGCTGTTAATAGTAATCTCGCGCTGATTATCAAATACAAGGATTAGGTCAATGTCTATCGTTCTATCTTTGTAGATAGGATGGGCAGAATGATGGTCTGATTTATAGGTACGCCCTAATTGTTGCTCTATCTGCTGCGTAGATGCTAATACATCCTCTGGATTCATCTCCGTTTCCATCGCACAGCATATATTACAAAACTCATTCTCACTATCGAAGCCACATGGAGCAGAGTAATAAAAAGAAGAGCAGCGAAGGACATGCCCGATTTGCTGCTCAATCATTTGAATTGCTTGTTGAATAGTTTGCTCTCGATTGCCTATATTTGCCCCTAACGATAGGTAATACGTCATGATTGCTTAGTGTGTGATAGTCGTGGTTGTGGTGGTTGTGGTAGTGGTGGTAATCGTTTCTGTCTCTTGTATGATACTATTCACCATCTTTACACCATAGGGATAGATAATAGATGTCTTTACAATAGGTGATTCATCCAAATAATGGAATGCCTGATTGGTTCTATCCATTACGAAAATCAGTACAAGGACAATAATACCATATTTGAGTATTCCAAATATTCCTCCGAAGAGTCGGTTTGCCCAACTTAAATGAATAGCGCGCAGTAGTTTAGTGAATAAGCGCGCAAAGATGGACAATGCAATGGCGGTAGCCAAAAAGAGCAATACATATGCTACAAGACTGCATATTTCTGCTGGCCATTGAAACTGACAGCATAACCATTCAGAGAATGGAGCGGCCCATAATCGTGCGGTCAGTACGCCGAGAATAACCGCCAAGATGGCGATTATCTCGGATACTAAACCACGCATCAAGCCTCTTACTAAACCAACTAAAAGAGGCAAAAGTAATATGACGTCTAACCAATTAATAGTCATTATTGATTATATGCTTTTGGGTCAAACTCCATTGGTTGCCATTCTATGTCGCCCTCCATCTCGTTGTATAACTTAATGTCTTCAATACCTATTCCAGGAATACCACGAGGCGTTACGGACCATTCATAGCCAGTCAAACCAGTAGCAGTCAATTCAGATGCTTTATCCAAATACCAACCGAGAATACCTGTCACAGTTCCTACCCAATAAGAGCAATTGGTAATACCACTAGGACCTGCGCCTGGGAGGAAATAGGATGCGAACTTACAGTACTCTGAGTTAGCGCAGCAGATAGTTTTACCATCGTAATCTTTGAGAATGCGGTTTTGTGGATAACCAATATTATTGGTAGTAGGTGCAAATACATTAGCCAAACCAGAAGAGTCTGGGTGTGCATATTCGCAGTTAACAATGCTTCCATCGTCGTTAGCTTGCCCCGTGAACCATACATTCTTCAGAACGATTAATCGTCCATCTGCCTTACGAATCTTATCCATTCCAGCTGCGTCAATAGATGGACGTATAGGTATTTCGGTGTATAATTGCTTGAGAGTGATAGTATCGTATTTAAGTTTGGACTGATCTGGCACACCAATCATACGTACCGCATTGCGGAAACGAGCACTTGATATACGGCCAGGAGCCCAACCCACTTTCTGTGACGCATTCATCGCATAAATATTATTATTATATGATGGAACGCATAACTGTGGCTGATTAGCATAACGGCCAACAGCCAATCCATTACAGCGAATGAGGATTTCCTGACCTAATTGGAACATACCACCGCTTGATCCCATATCTACAGAGATACGAAGGTTCTGCTGCTCGCCATTCACAATCTGCTGAATAATAATGGCTTTGTAGAAATTGCCCGCATAGTCATCTGTTGTTACGCGACCACGAATATATATTCCTGCTCCATTTGTAGGGAGTGTATCTACTGCATAAAGGAATAAACCATTTCCATTGGTGGAACGGGTACGATAGGGACAAGTATCACTCGCGAAATTACCTTCTTCGGTCATGAATGTATCCAAGAATTCATTGAGGTTGTATATCTTATAACCTTCAGGATTCTCAGCTTCAAGTATTTGAGTGAGTTGATCTTCAGATGTAAAAACATCATTCTCGTTAAGATCTCTTGGCTCGCAAGAACTCATTAGTACAACGATTGGCATTGCCAATACCATTGCGTATGTATAAAGTGACTTTCTCATCATTCTTAGAATTTATATGTTACATTTAAGAAGAAGTTTGCTCCCCACGCATAGTAATACTTAGATGGGTATTTCCATGCATTGGCTGTGATAACAGAGTTCTGATAATCTTTCTCACCCTGACGCACACCGCGTGGCAAACGAGCTTGCTGATAACCACCTGTCTTGAAGTGAGTATTGTTAGTCAAGTTGGTGATACTGAGGTTGATAGAGATAGATTGACGGTTTGGTAGGTAAATCAGTTTACCGATAGACGCATCTATGAGGAAACGGTTGAGTGGGTTTACAGCCGCCAAACTCTCTTGCATTGTCATCACATTATATGGATATCTGAGTACAGGCACTCCATTAGCATCTAAGACAGCATTGCTATAGATAGCGGTACCATCCTCTGCAATCTCTACTTGCAATGCCTTGCCATCTGTTGTCTCTATGGCGTTAGCATAACTATCTCCGAACCAACCGTTTACGGCTGTTCCGTCTAAGCGCATACCGGTGTATAAACCTTGCATTCTGCGGCTTGGAGCAACAGATAGGTAGTTCCAATCGTGGTAACTAACCGTTACATCTGCAAACCACATTTTAGGGTGGAAGAATGATAACTTAAGACTCGCATTGGCTTGAGGACCTGTAGCAAGTTTGAGACCATTGAGTAATACCTTGTCGCGTGTCTCGAATACCAATTCCTTAGTTACTAAATCTTGTGTCATTGGCATACCGTTCTCTGCAGAAGAGATGGCGATTGCATCACTGGTGTAACGATAGTCGCCGATGCTTGCAACACCTGTCAAGGTGAAATAAGTGCCCAATTTAACAGCTACAGCAGCTTCAATACCCATATGGCGTTTATCAATTCCAGTCATGGCTTGATTAACGAATGTGCGTGCTTCATCGTCATAGTAACCATTCAACTCCGTTCCATTCCAACTTTGGGTGAAGAAACCAGTTAAACGACCACGAACAATAGGGTAGTTGAACTCATAGGTCAAATCCACAGAAGCCACTTTCTCACTCGCTGCGTAGAACTCCTTGAGATTCTGTGCATTATCGTGTGTGTAAATATTATCTACAGCTCGGTCATGCACGCGTTGTGAGATATATGCATCACGCGCATAAGGAGTGCGTGTCTCTGCTAAAGCATTCACTTTGATATTATTGCGACCATCAATCTTGTATTTGGCACCAAACTTAAAACCTGGGTCTAAGAAGTGATGCGCATCACCCAAATAATTGGTTCCTGCATGTAACGTGCCATTTGCTTCAGCGGCTTTGATTTGCTCGTATGCTGCATGTCCGTAGTATTTCCATGGATTGACACCCGTACGCTCTTCTGCCACTTTGGTCAAATACCAAGCACGACCATTGAGCATATTGGTGCTGCGTTGCATCATGTTATACTCTAATTGCAGCGCGTAGTACAAATCCACTTCATTGAATGACCATTCATTCTGGAACCATGCCTTAGCATTCGCCATATTGATGCGATAGTCATATCCAAAACGACGACTTGTATTGGTGATTTTCTCATTATAGTCTTCTGCAATCTCATTCTGACGCACATTAGCAATGTCGGCTTGTGTGAAACCACCATTCGTAGCCAATTCCTTAATATCGCGGTCAGCGAATGCGTCGATATCAATCCATTGATTAGCACCTAAAAGGTCGTCAATAGTCTTATAATGAATACCTTGCGCGTATTTGCCTTCCAATCCTAAAGTCATCTTGAGGTGGTCAAATTGCGTATTGGTATAGTTGATAGATGCGATTGCCTCTTGGATGTCATTATGGCGGCGCTCTACGATATAGCGGGCAGAACCATCAGGATTATTGTAGTTATTAGCGATATTAGCCGCATAGATATTATCCCAATCAATCTGCGTGGTTTTGTTATCGCGTGTCTGCCATAAGTGTACCAAACCATTGTATTGCTCTTTATTGATAGACGGACCAATCAAATTGCCATCATCAGCAACGAAACCGCTACCAAACGATACGCCATTCAAATCATGACCCACGAATAATCCCCAAGGATAGTGATTACCATTCTCGTCATATAACTGCGAAGCAGCATTCTCATTATTTGGGTTGACAATCTGTCCATCCCACATTGCTGATGGCAGATTGCGATAGTAATCAGGACGAGGATCAGGAGCGTTGTAGAAGTTGATAGCAGAGTTAGAATACCATGAGTAATGGTAACCCGCTGCTACTTTCAATTTCTGTGCCTCATCAATATTGATCTCATAAGCCGCAATGACGGTTGGATCGTATGATTTGACGATTCGTGAGTTGCGTACTTGTCCGTTCTGATAACCCCAATATGGGTTGTAGTTATTCGTTCCTGTCAAGTCATACACCTCTTGTGTTACAGCAGCATTCTGTCCGCGCTCTGTAGGAGCACCAAAGGTGATGAGTTTGAGGCGTGAGTTAGCCCATTGTTTCTCAGCGGATAAGAAATAACCCAAAGAGTAGTATTTAATACCTTCGCCTATAATACCCTTATTATCAATATAGGGAGAGAAACGGTATGCTAATTGTGCAATTACAGCCCATCCATTCTCCATCAATCCACTGGCGTAGGTGGCATTCACGCGTGCCTTGTAGTTACGATTGGTACCAGCAAGACCCACTTTCCAGCCTTGTGCATAACGCGCGGCGTTCATCAAATAATTGGTTGATTGAGCTACACCACCAAAAGAGAAATTGGTTGCCTCTATAGAGTTCAATACCTCTTTGTAACGACTCGCATCATTCAAGCCACCCATTGCAGAGTAGTTGAAATTACCACGCTCTTGCGAATTGAAATGCAGTCCCTCTATGTAGTATGTTTCATGGCGTGAGTCATAACCTCTACTGCGATAACGCGCTGTGGACCAACCATACGAAGTGGTGGAGTTGAAGACATCTGTAGAAGCCGAACTGGAAGACGCTTGTGACTGAGAACGACCCTCGTCGTCACTCATCTCTTCTTCGGTTAGATTGAGCAAAATCTCGCTCTGTGTTTGAGCTATGATGTCTTGCTGCAACTGAATATCACTCATCTGATTGATTCTATTGGCAACTAAGTTCACTAACTCAATAGCAGCGATATAACCATCTGCCTCAACGATAATCTCCTCATCCATTGCCTCCAAATAGAGTAGGGTGTACTCACCCAAACTATTGGTTGTGGTAGAGATGTTTTGGTTGGCTAATGTTACTTTTGCGCCAACCACAGCCGTTTTGGTGGCTTGATCGATAACGCGACCTTTGAGGGATGTTTGTGCCATTGAGATGATACTCATTGATAGCACGAACATTAGTAGAAAGAGTCGCTTGTTAGCCCGTAGGGCTTGAAAAATTGCACTTTTCATACGATTGCTTGTTAATATTCTGTATGGTGTTTATTTAGAATTCAGCATTTTTAGGTGTGCGTGGGAATGGAATCACATCGCGTATATTCTGCATTCCTGTGACAAAGAGCATTAAGCGCTCGAAACCTAATCCGAAACCAGCATGTGGGGCAGAACCGAAACGACGCGTATCCAAATACCAATACATGTCTTTCATTGGAATCGAACGACGCTCAATCTCTGCATTGAGTTTTTCAAGACTCTCTTCGCGAACAGAACCACCGATAATCTCACCTATTTGTGGGAAGAGCACATCCGTTCCTTGTACTGTCTTGTTATCCTCGTTAATCTTCATATAGAATGCCTTGATCTCCTTTGGATAATCGGTCATGATCACTGGTTTGCCGAAATGCTCCTCTACCAAGTAACGCTCGTGTTCAGAAGCCAAATCATCCCCCCATGTGCATGGGAACTCGAATTTCTTGCCGTTCTTGATAGCTTCTTGTAGAATCTCAACACCCTCGGTGTAGGTCAAACGAATGAAGTCAGTCTTTACCACTGATTCCAAGCGCTCAATCAAACCTTTATCCACAAACTGATTGAGGAACTGCAAATCATCTTGGCAATGCTCCAATGCCCAGCGTACACAGTATTTGATAAAATCTTCCTCCAGATCCATCAACTCTTTCTTCTGAATGAATGCCACCTCTGGTTCTATCATCCAGAACTCAGCCAAGTGACGAGGAGTATTGGAGTTCTCAGCGCGGAAGGTAGGACCGAAAGTGTATATCTTGCCTAATGCCATCGCTGCCAACTCGCCCTCTAACTGACCACTAACAGTCAATGAAGCCTGTTTGCCAAAGAAATCATCACTATAATCGATTTTACCCTCTTCGTCGTATTTGAGGTTGTAGAGATTCTTTGTAGTCACTTGGAACATTTGACCAGCGCCCTCGCAGTCCGAAGCAGTGATGAGCGGTGTGTGGAAATAGAAATAACCATGCTCATGGAAATAAGTATGGATAGCCATCGCCATATTGTGGCGGATACGGAATACTGCTCCGAAAGTGTTGGTACGAGGACGCAAGTGCGCTATGGTGCGCAAGTACTCCATAGATAATCCTTTCTTCTGCAATGGGTATTTCTCAGGGTCAGCAGTACCATAAACCTCTAATTCGGTCAATTGAATCTCCACTGCTTGCCCTGCACCTTGGCTCTCTACGAGCGTACCGATAGCGCATATACAAGCGCCAGTGGTAACAGGTTTGAGTTGTTCTTCGCTGAATACCTGCAAATCAGCCACAATCTGTATGTTCTTTATTGTAGAACCATCGTTGAGTGCGATAAAAGCAATATTCTTGTTACCGCGCTTACTGCGTACCCATCCGCATACCTTAATCGTGCTGCCGAAATCGGTGCGTAAGAGTGCTTCTTTTATTTCTATTCTTTGCATATTGATATGTATTATAATTGTTGAGTTATATCTTCTCCTAAAGCGTTTATATTATATCCATCAGGTGACATCTGAGGATTGAGTGTTGCTCCCATGGAATTATTCATCTTAGATGGAATAGCCATGCTATTCTCTACTTCTGCTGTGGGGATTGGTGACAACTCATTTTCGTCAAATGCATCTTTTTCGTTTTGGAATTTCGCTAACTTATGTCTGAAGCGTAACCAAATACTATCTGTGGCACCATTACGATGCTTAGCCACAATGATTTGTGCCAATCCGCGCAAGTCTTTACCTGATTTCTCGTCGTTGTAAATATGGTAGTAATCTGGTCTGTGAATGAAGCAAACCATGTCCGCATCCTGCTCAATAGCGCCTGATTCGCGTAAGTCGGATAACTGAGGCGTTTTGCCTTCTATACCTTGACGCGACTCCACACCACGATTCAACTGAGAAAGAGCGATAATAGGTATCTCTAATTCTTTGGCTAATCCCTTTAGTCCACGCGAGATGATAGAAACCTCTTGCTCGCGACTGCCAAAATTAGACCCCTGGGCATTCATCAATTGTAAGTAGTCAATGATGATGATTTTGACGCCTTTTTCACGCACCAACTTACGGGCTTTGGAGCGCAATTCATAGATAGATAACTGAGGTGTGTCATCCATGAAGATTGGCGCGTCCTCCAATACTTGAATTCTTTCGTTCAGTCGTAGCGTATCTGCTTTGGTGAGTTTACCCGTCTTGATCTTATCTCCCTCAATCTCGCATACATTCATAATCAAACGATTCACCAACTGCACATTACTCATCTCAAGTGAGAAGACAGCCACAGGCGTGTGTCTATCTACAGCCATGTTCTTAATCATAGATAGCACGAAAGCTGTTTTTCCCATCGCAGGACGAGCGGCGATGATAATCAAATCGGGTTCTTGCCAACCAGAAGTGATCTTATCCAATGCGTCAAATCCAGATGGAATGCCAGAGATAGAACCCTCGTTCTTGGCTGCTTTAGCCATGCGTTCAAAGGCCTCTTTCACCACTGCATTAATACGAGTTACATCGCGTTTCTGTGCGCGTTGTGTGACTTCGAAGATACTTGCCTCGGCTATTTGCATCAGTTCTTCCACATCTTGCGTCTCGTCAAATCCCCGTTCCTCTATATCGGCAGCCACCGCAATCAAATCGCGAGCAACGGACTTCTGAGCGATGATCTCTGCATGGTAACGCAAGTGCGCTGTGGAAGCTACACGGCGGGTCAGTTCGGATAGATAAACCGTACCACCAGCTTGCTCTAAGGTACCATTGGCCTTCAACTGCTCACCAACGGATAACATGTCTATTGGTTTATCTTTGGAAGATAATGTGCGAATGGCTTCATATATAAGTCGGTTTTGGTCTTTGTAAAAAACCTCTGGTCGAAGTAAGTCTGCCACGCTTGCGAACGCTTCTTTGGCCAACATGATAGCACCCAACACCGAATCCTCCAACTCAACAGCCTGAGGTGGAAGTTTGCCGTATTCATTCGTGCCAACCTTGATAATCTTGGTAGGGGAAGATTGCTTGTTTCTATTATTTCTCTTTGTTTCTGCCATATGTGTCTAATAAACTATTTGCTGCAATGAAACTGCTAATCTCATTGTTGAGCACTTGTCGTTCTGCTACTTCTATGTAATGCGTCATCTGTTCGTTTTTGTAGAATCCATCCAATAGCGCTTGGTTGATGGTTTCGTACATCCAGTATTTACTTTGCTCCGTGCGATGCGCGCTGAAAAAACCATTCTCTTGCACAAACGCTATATAACGCTCCACTTCTTCCCACACCTCCGCTATGCCTGTGTGCTCTATCGCGGAGCAACATAGTGCATTTGGTTTCCATCCAGATGCAGAAGGAGGAAAGAGCGCCAAGGCATTCTTGAAACTCACGCGCGCGGCGTGTGCGCGTTCAATATTATTTCCATCGCATTTATTGATGGCTATACCATCCGCCATCTCCATGATACCACGCTTGATACCTTGCAATTCGTCACCCGTACCAGTCACCTGAAGAAGCAAGAAATAGTCCACCATTGAATGCGCTGCTGTCTCTGACTGACCCACGCCTACTGTCTCCACCACTATCGTGTCATAACCTGCAGCCTCGCATAACACGATCGTTTCACGAGTCTTACGCGCTACACCGCCTAATGAACCAGCCGATGGACTGGGACGAATAAAAGCGTTGGAACGAACAGATAACTCGTTCATACGCGTCTTGTCGCCCAAGATAGAACCGCGACTGCGCTCACTCGATGGGTCAATAGCCAATACCGCTATACGTTTACCGCGATTGCATAACTCCACACCTAAAGCCTCGATAAAAGTGGACTTACCCGCTCCTGGTACACCCGTGATGCCCAAACGAATAGAGTTACCTGCATAAGGCAAACACATCTCTATCACTTTCTGCGCAATCACTTGGTCAGAGAGCAGATTACTCTCTACGAGTGTGACCGCTTGACTCAAAATAGTAATATCACCAGCACGGATACCAGCGAAATACTCTTCGGGCGTAAGCAAGCGCTTTTTGCGGCGAAAAGTAGCATAAGGGTTAACGCTGGGCAGATTATCTACACCAGAGTTAACCGTTAAACCTTTATATTTAGCGTCGTTTTCTGGATGAACCATCTTATTGTACAGTCCACATTAAAGTTACTTTCTGAATAGAATGCTCGTAGTCATTGCTGATAATCACTACCTCGCGGCTGTATTGACCTGGGTTGCGTCCCACGGTGTTGATATCCACTTGGATCACTCCGGTGCGACTTGACTTAACTGCCTTGCATGGCTTGAGTGTTATTTGTTTGTCTGCGCTATACGCACGGCGGATATGCAATGGGTTAACACCAATATTCTTCACGCGTATTTGACCCTTGAGATGCTTGCCTGCAGCGATAGTACCCAAATCAACTACCGCTTTTGTCTCGAGCATAGGAGATTGCTGTCTCTGCTCAATAGTTAGCGAAGAGAAATCTTCTACTATATTCGCTTTGATAGTCAGTTTGTGGCTATCTTTCAACTCTTTCTTACCGTCCACTACCACATAAGCATATGCTTCCACAGGACCGTATAAGTTGGTGGCTTTCGTGTCAATAGCGAAGACAAATTTACCCACTTCCTTGTCGTTGATAGGTGTCAGTGTTACTTGGTTCTCCATCCAACTATCGTTCGCATTCACTGCCAGTGCAACCTCATGTGATGCACCACTGAGATTAGTGTATTCCAAGTCCATCACTTTGGTGCTACCTTTAAGCATATCACCAAAATTGAGTTCTTTGCTCTTCATATTCAGCGCACCCACAGCAATAGTGTATTTATTGACTGGTTTAGCTTGCTTAGGAATCACCTCACCTTTGATAGTAACACGCTTCGTGGGTTCTGAAGCATTCGAAGTAATCGTTACTGTCTTTTGGAATCGTCCAGGACGACCATTAGGGTTGTAGGTAACAGTAATAGCACCTGTTTGACCTGGTTCAATCGGTTCGCGAGGCCATTTAGGCGTCGTGCAACCGCAACTGGCACGCACATTACTCAATACGAGCGGAGCCATACCTTCGTTCTTAATGGTAAATACAGTACTTACACGACCATCGGCTTCGTTAATCTTACCGAAGTCGTGGCTTGTCTTGTCTAATGTAATCACGGGTTGTTGACCATACATGGCTACCGAAAACAACACCATGCATAAAATGTAAATAAATCGTTTCATTATATATAAATTTAAAAATTTGCAATCTAAAATCGGTTAGGGGTTTCTAGTTCCCTAGTTCCCTAGTTTACTAGTTCACTAGTCCTTCGTACATCTAACATCTCTTCACTTCCTTAATATCTTCTATCTTCTTGATAGCCTTAAGCAATTCATCCAATTCATTCTTATCATGCACATAGATATCCAAACTACCTGTGAATATACCATCCTCGCTCGTTACATGTATTGCGCTTATATTGATATGAAAATGAGTCGTAATCGTCTGTAATACATGTATGAAAACACCGAATGTATCTATACCCTTAAACTCAATCGTCTCTACAAACGAATGGGCACCGTGCGTATTCCAATTAGCTGAGTATATCTGCTTACCATAACTTGACTTCAGCAAAGCGGCCTCGGGGCAATCAATCGTGTGGATATGCATATGTCCCTCTGGGTCCATATATCCCAATACCTCGTCTCCTGGAATAGGGTGACAACAACTACTGATAGTATATTCTTTGCCTAAACCCTCATCCGTCAGCGTAATCACCTTACTCTTAGGTTTGGACTTACCGAAATGTGTGAGAGGGTATGCCAGTTCTGCCACGCGGTCCATATTCCATTTGCTGCGCTTAGCAAAGACAATAGTACGTATATCATCCAATCGAATAAGTCCCTGTCCTACTTGTTTGAATAAATCGTTAGGACTCTTCATTCCGTGGTGTGCAAGTAGTCGCGATAGGGCCATGTCGCGGTTAACCGATAAGTCATTATCTATGGCTATCGCATCGTTGAATAAGCGCTCACCATGCTTGATATGCTTGCGCTCCTCGCGACGGAAATACTGCTCCAAACCACTCTTTGCCTTCGCCGTCGTCACCATTTCCAACCACTCCGGCTGAGGATGCTGACTACTACTGGTCAGTATCTCTATCTGATCACCTCCTTTGAGAGGGTATGAGAGAGGAACTAACGAGTGATTAACCTTCGCACCTATACAATGCTCGCCCAATTCAGAGTGGAGCAGGAAAGCAAAATCCAAGGCGGTTGAACCTAATGGCATTGTCTTGATCTCACCTTTTGGCGTAAAGACAAACACCTCTTGGGCAAAGAGATTCAACTTGAATGTGCCCAAGAAATCAACTGCGTCGCGCCCCATTGGATTAGCAAGTATCTCTTTAATCTCGCGAATCCACTTATCCAACTCGGTCTCGTCCTGCTCACCCGTTTTGTATTTCCAATGCGCTGCCAAACCCCGTTCGGCTATCTCGTGCATGCGTTGTGTGCGTATCTGTACCTCGATCCAATCGCCTTCTTTACCCATCACCGTCACATGTAGCGCTTCATAACCATTGGACTTCGGCGTGGAAATCCAGTCGCGAATACGCTCTGGGTGAGGACGGTAAAACTCCGTAATCGCTGAGTATATCATCCAACACTGGTCTTTCTCACTCATCGACTCGTTAGGAGTGAAGATGATACGCACCGCCAATAAATCATACACATCCTCAAAAGCAATCTGCTGCTTGGTCATCTTCTTCCAAATCGAATAAACCGACTTAATACGAGCCTTCAATTCGAATTGATACCCCATACTCTCCAAACGACTGCGAATAGGCGCTGCAAAAGACTCAAAACTGGCTAACTGCGCACCACGAGCGTTGGATAATTTTTCGTGTATCTCTTGCCATTGCGTGGGGTGCTCGTACTTAAAACTCAAATCCTCTAATTCCGTTTTGATAGGGAAGAGACCTAATCGATGTGCCAACGGAGCATAGATATACTGCGTCTCGCCCGCAATCTTGTATTGCTTATCCTTCGGCTGCGCACCCAATGTACGCATGTTGTGCAGACGGTCGGCTATCTTAATAAGCACCACGCGGATGTCATCCGAGATAGTCAAAAGCAACTTGCGGAAGTTCTCTGCCTGCTCCGAAGCCTGTTCACCAAAGACACCACCGCTGATCTTCGTCAATCCACTCACTATCTGGGCGATTTTATCGCCGAATAAACCCGCTATATCCTCTGCCGTGTAGTCTGTGTCCTCTATTACATCATGCAGCAAGGCTGAGCAGATACTCGTACTACCCAAACCGATCTCACTCACACATATACGAGCTACAGCAAGAGGATGCAAGATGTATGGCTCGCCACTCAAACGACGAACACCATAATGCGCCTGATGAGCAAAGCGAAAGGCATGAGTAATCAACTCCACCTTTTGGCTGTGTGAAGTGTGCGCGTAGGCGTCTAACAAGGCATCAAACTCACGCTGAATAAGCGCCTCTTCTTCGGGTGTGAATATACTCTGCTGCATATAAATTAAAATCGGCCACAAAGATACAACAATTTTTTCACATACGCAAGTGCGTGAGTGTTTTTTGTAAAAAAAACGAAAGGCCGCCCAGTAGGGCGACCCTTCTTTGATAGTGAGTACTCAATATTCTGTACTCAATACTCAATACTCTGTACTCAATACTTAATACTTTGTATTTTGTGCTCTGTACTCAATACTTTGTACTTTGTACTTAGTCCTTGCTCTTTGTGTTTTGCGGGAGCATTAGACATGCCTCTATTTGTAATAGCGGTGGTGCCTACCAAGTGGATGGCTGCACCATTGCGAGCTGTTCCTTCTAACTCCCAACCGTCTTCTGTGATTGTCATTGTGCCACTTGTGATAAGCCATTGAGCTGCAGGAACTAAATAATCCTGTTTGAAGTATGACTTTGAAGTGTAATAGAAGGTAGAACCATCAATGATAACATATTCATCATCGCGGTAACCAGCATATACAGTGCCTGGTTTCATACTGCCATCAATAGGGTAAACGCCCGTAGGTATTTCTTTCTGATTTAGTTCGGTGAAGAGGTAGATATATGCGAAAGGTATGCATGTGGTTTTATTGATGCTAACGCTACTTTTTTCGTTATAGGTCATTATGGCCCAGTAGTTGAAACCTAACTCATAATATGGCTTGTACTGTGCAACGGATACAGGCATGCTATCTACTGGGTGTGAGAAATCAGCAGGGCCGCGGGTGGCGTCTATTTCTGGGTAATAATCAGGTACAGGAACGGCGGTAATGCCACCATGTTGTATGTCCGCACCGCCAGTAGTATTGGCTACTACGGGGCTTTGTTCGGCTTGTACAACAGGATTGAAATCTTCCGATAAGAAGGCAACCACCATGCAGTTTTCTGCTACCCATTTTTCGTTCAATGTGATGCTATATTCGGCTGTATATCTGCGGTTTTTGTTGATTGTAATCAGGTCGCCAAGGGCCTCGGTCATGTATGCGCGAACGGCATTGGTGTGGTTGAATTCTTTCCATCCCTCAAAAGTACTATAGAAATCTTGTTGGTAGTCAACTATTCCTGACTCTTTGACTAACAAGGTGAGTTTGAGTGCAGGGTAATCCTCTTTGCAAATAGCGCCAGAGACTTTCACTTTTAGTTCGCGTGTGGTTGGGTCGTATGTGTTGTCTAATACGATAGAAGCGTAGGTGGTAGCCACTTGTGCTGACTTTATGTCTTTAGTTAGATAACCAGGATGGAATACAACGGCGTTTCCACCAGCAGTGGCGGTCTTGCTACGATTGATTGTCATCGCTGGAGCACCTTGTACGCCGAGTTTGCTGGTGATAGTTTTGCATCCTGCAACAGATAGATTATCAGGTTGATAACCTTGGTGGTGTAGAACAACTATCCAATTGGTGTCGTTCTCTATAAAGGCACTGATGCAATCCATGCCGTAGGGACAGTAGCCACAATCTTGGCCTGTGAATTCTTCAATCAAATGCTTCTTTGGGAATGAACTTGGAATAGGCAGGTTGGGTTCGCAACCAGCGAAGATACATGCTAAAATAGCTGCGCAAGCAAATAATAAATTCTTTTTCATCGTTGTGTGTTATTTATGTGTGGTTTTTATTATCTTTTTTCCATTTATGATATATACGCCCATTGGTAATTCATCTGCAGACTGACTATCTACGCGCATGCCATTAAGCATGAAGATACCCGTGTTTTTGGGCTGACTCATTGTCTGGTCTATGTCTTCTGTGGAGTGTATGTAATGCACTACTAATCTGCGACTTTCGCTTTGGTCTGCGAAGAGGTATTCAATGCTCACTTCCGTGCTATTTTGTGGGATATAATGGGCATACCAATTAGCTATTCCATTGGTGGTGTAAGTGAGTGTCTCGCTTGTTTGTTGATTGCCAAAGACGCATTGACCACTACAGCAAAACTCATCCTTCAGATTGCTTTCCGAGCGAGTGATAGTTACTGTGAGTGAACCATCGGATAGCACGCTGCCTTTGACTCCCATTGTGTATGCGCCAGATAGGATATCTTGTTCGCCTTCAGTGATAGTGAGTTCCATCCCTTCTTCGGGTATTTCTCCCTGCCCGTCGATGCTTACAATCAGTGCGTTAGCATAGGGCGCCACGCAGAGCATAAGGGCTAAAAATAATGTGTTGATTCTCATAATTTATTTGGGTGTTAGTTTTGTTTGTGCTGCGTTGAGTATCTCTTTTGTTTCTTTGTGTAATAGCAGTGTGATGATATGGCAATTCTCTATTGTGCATTGGTTGGGGATGTGTAATGTGTGTGTGCGTTGGGTGGGGGTGGGGCTTAGTAAGCACTCTGTGCCCCATATGTCCTTGCTTGTTGCACGCAGCACATGCTGGTGATAGTAATGGGTGTTTACGCTGCCATCTGGCATAGCTTGAGCGCCCACGATACTATCTTCAGTCAACCAAATCAATAATTGGTACTCCTTTTCGCTATCCGCATAAGCGGTAGTGGTTATTTCTGCTTGCCGAGTGGTTGTGTCCATCAGGGCTTGTGCGCTAATATAGGCATCACATTCTTGTTGCATAGCCTGCGCAAGCAATGTGCCCCATTGTAAATAATCGCTTAGATAGCCATTTGAGGTAGTGGTCATGTTGATATTTCCCGTAGGGAATGCGGTGGAAGCAGTGCCACCCATGTGTCGATAATAAGTATCTGCTTCGGGGCATGTGTAGTCGTACTGCGCCACGCCTTGTGTGAATGGGTTGGTGGCGGGGTGCATGGCCACTATGATGAGTTGCTCGCCATAGGTTTGCTGTAATTGGGCGGCATGCGCAGCGGCGGTAGGGCAGTTCACGCAACGAAATCCTGTGTATTCAATCAGTACATGCGTTCGTTCGGTGGAAAGTGGGGTAGGGATAGGTATGAATCTATCCTCCTCGCGGATTACCTCGCAGCTGATTAATAGCACCGCCAATAATAGTATGTATGTTAATCGTTTTACCATGTGAAATTATAACTCATGCTTATTCCTTCTTGGCGCGGTACATAACGGCATATACCACCCGAACAGTTATATCCATCTCGTGTCTTGGTATAACCTACCATCAGTCGGTGTGCGCCATGTGTATATGTGGCAGAAGCAGTATAAAAATGCTCATGTGTGGATAGAGAGGTGCCTCCTATGTTGTACATCCATTGCCCGCTTAGTGTGAGGCGATTCCAAAGGTTCAACTCGCATAAGGCAAACAACCATTGTCCTTGGTGCTGCTTGGTGAATAAATATTGCAGTTCACCCCGCATGGACACTTTATCGGTGATCTGCACCTTGCTATCTATGACGCCGATGGCTGAGCGAACCAAATCGCCTTCTCCTTCCACAATACGCTGATTATATGCTTGATACATCACCATTGCGTTCAACCACCACCGTTGTGTGATGCGTTTATTGAGTTCGATATTTACATCCGAGTAATACTCGCCCTCTTTCGTTGTGTTTACAGCCCAACTACCTTGTTTGTCCAATCCGCGTATGTGGCTTCCGCCTATTTTTAATGTGGTGCCATAACGCCCACCCATTGGTGTTTTGCGACGCCAGTTATAACGCAGCTCCGCTTGGAATGCCCATTCGCCATTGGCGTATTGCGTGGCGTAGGGGTATAATGCCGCTAATGTATAGGTGTGTTGTTGGGCGAAGGCTGGCATGTGGTTGAGCCGTCCTGCTAATCCTCTGCGTTGTCGCTCGCTGCGAAAAGACATGTTCTCCGAACGCTTAATCTGACCCAAGATAGACATACCTTTGCGCGAGTAACTCATCGATACCAAAAAGGCCTCCCCCGGACGATAATTCAATAGATTATCCAAACAAGGGTCATTGGCTTTGTAGGCATACTCAGCCAGTAAGTCAAACCCCTTTACTTGCAAGTTGATTCGCACATCGCCTGCACCCACCCATTTGGGTAGGTTATATCTGTATAAACTATTATTTATAATAGTTAGAATGGTGTCTTCTTGTTCGTATTTGCTCACATAGCTGCCACCTATCGTAAGATACACTTCGCTCTCTTGCATACGCTTGGACCATTCTTCGATATTCAGTTCTATATTCGCTCCCAGCGCTGCGTCTTGCTTGTAGTTGTATCCCCACGCGTTGTCCTCGTAGCAGTTCCAATAACGGCGCTGCTTACCGCCTAATAGGGTGATATGCATACCTTTGTAGGGATTGACATCTATTTTTGCGCCACGAAGTGCGTTGTCCACTCCCAGCGCCCTATCTTCGTATAGACAGAGCACCAAACCTGAACCAAACTGCCCATATATATCGCCCACGGATATATGTCCCCAATTGAAGTCTAATGTGGCGCTTAGGTGACTAATGCCGTGACCGTTGAAATCTTTTTCGTAACCGGGTAGGGCCCATTGTGTCAGTTCAGCTCGCGTGCGGGCAGTGATGCCGCGAAAACCTATTTTGTTGGAGTCTTCCTGGTGGATGTAATGAACGGATAGGTCCAAGTAGTTGTTGCTCAGATGGTCAATCTTAGCCCATTCGCCACGAGGTGTGGTGCGTATGCCTGATACATCGGTGGTGGGGAATAAACCATCATGCTGAATGCTGCCATTCACATACACTTCGCCATGCGTAGCCATCACTACACAACTGACCAATAATATTATGCATAACCTTCTTTTCATTCTACTGACCACTGACCACTGACTACTTCAAATACTTGCGTATTTCTTGCTCGCTGCCATCGGTATAACCCATGTGGTTGTAAACGATGTTTCCCTTGCTATCGATGACGAAAATATGTGGTATATTCTGCACATTCATGGCGCGTTTGAGCGCCCAGTTAGGGTCTAATAGTACATGATATTCCCATCCTAATCCTTCC
Organism: Paludibacteraceae bacterium; assembly: GCA_036309065.1. Lineage (GTDB taxonomy): Bacteria > Bacteroidota > Bacteroidia > Bacteroidales > Paludibacteraceae > Colicola. The sequence continues at coordinate 171,213 of JAXJUN010000005.1, forward strand.
ACGAAGGGTTTTACTTTCTTGCTATCTTGTCCTTGGTCTGTGGAGACGATATACACTTCCACGCCTGTCTCGTCTTGCCAATCGGCATATACATCGTTTATGGCTTTTAGTTCGCGCACACAGGGTTTGCACCATGTAGCGAAGAAGGAGATGATCACTGGTTTGCCAGTTTTGCTCAAATCGGCTATTTGGATAGTTTTTCCATTGATATCTTTGAGGCTAACATCTGGCAGTGCTGCTTGTATAGAAATGCAAAAGCAGAAAGATAGTACTATAAAAATAACTCGTTTCATAATCGTATTAATATTTTTTCAAAAAAGTAATTCCGCTGCAAAGGTACAATAAAAACTGCATATACGCAACTTTTCGGTGATTTTTTTTGACATATGCAATTTTTAGAGGTATTTATTTGCATAATCGCAAAATTATTACTACCTTTGCAGCCGCAAAGGAATGCCTACGGGCACTTTGAATTATAAATTGACATATAGGCGCAAAGCGTTGCGCCACTAAATAAGCGTTATAAGCCCCAACTTGATTTGTTGAAACTTCGACCCTTTCAAACAATCATTATTAACTCAAGTATGGTTTATGCACGCTCGCGTTTCCAGCGTGAGTTTTCCGTGCGTATATTTGAGTTAATAAGGTAGTCGAAGACCTCAACAAATCAAATAGAGCGAACGAAAGTTCACGCTTTTTGTATGTCTTTATATCACCTCTATTGTCCTTAAAGTCTTTAATGACCCTACGGACCTTAGAGACCTTATTGACCTTATTGATTTTAAGCAAACAACAATATTAATCTTTTTTAAAAAAATCCTTCTCCCTCCTTTTAGGGAGGGTCGGGGTAGGCAAATTATGAAAAAACTTTTTACACTTTTCCTTGCATTGGTAGCCAGTGTAGGAATAGCAAGTGCGCAAAGTGGTACTTGTGGTGACAATCTCACATGGGAATTTGATGCCGAGACAGGTGTACTCACCATTAGCGGCACAGGCGCAATGGAAGATTATAATTACATTACATATGCCTCTTCTTGGTACAACTATAGTTCATCTATCCGATCAGTAATCATCAGCGATGGTGTGACAAATATTGGAGATGAGGCTTTCTCTGATTGCTCTTCTTTAACCTCGGTCACTATCCCTAATAGCGTGACAAGTATTGGAGATTATACTTTCTATGATTGCTCTTCTTTAACCTCGGTCACTATCCCTAATAGCGTGACAAGTATTGGAGATTATACTTTCTATGGTTGCTCTTCTTTAACCTCCATCACTATCCCTAATAGCGTGACAAGCATTGGATATGAGGCTTTCTGGAATTGCTCTTCTTTAACTTCTGTGACTATCAATTCAGACGCTATCGTAAACAAAGCATATACTGTTTCTGATAATCTATCCGATATATTTGGCTCACAAGTAACTAAATATATTATTGGCGATAATATAAAAGGCATTGGAGATTGTGCTTTCTGTAATTGCTCTTCTTTAACCTCTGTGACTATCCCAAATAGTGTGACAAGTATTGGAAATGGGGCTTTCATTTTTTGCGAATCTTTAATCTCTATCACTATCCCTAATAGCGTGACAAGTATTGGAGATGAGGCTTTCTGTTATTGCTCTTCTTTGACTTCTATTACTATCCCTAATGGCGTGACAAGCATTGGAGAAGGTGCTTTCTCTGATTGCAAATATTTAACCTCTATAAATGTAGATTCTAATAATCCTAATTATAGTTCGGTAGATGGCGTGTTATTTAATAAAGACAAAACAACGCTTGTTGCATATCCAGGAGGCAAACAGGGTGCATATACTATCCCTAATAGCGTAACAAGTATAGAGTATGCAGCTTTCGCTGGTTGCTCATCTTTAACCTCTATCACTATTCCTAATAGCGTGACAAGTATTGGAGATAGGGCTTTCTCTGGTTGCTCATCTTTAACCTCTATCACTATTCCTAATAGCGTGACAAGTATTGGAGATTATACTTTCTATGATTGCTCTTCTTTAACCTCTGTGACTATTCCTAATAGCGTGAAAAGTATTAGAGGTTCTGCTTTCCAATATTGCTCTTCTTTAACCTCTGTGACTATTCCTAATAGCGTGACAAGCATTGGAGAAGGTGCTTTCTCTGATTGCAAATATTTAACCTCTGTGACTATTCCTAATAGCGTGACAAGTATTGGAGTTCAAGCTTTCTATGAATGCTCTTCTTTAACCTCTGTGACTATTCCTAATAGCGTAACAAGCATTGGAAAGAGTGCGTTTTATAATGTTTTAAATATTATATATCACGGAACGGCTACTGGTGCGCCATGGGGTGCGAGGAGAATGAATGCTTATGTAGAAGGAAATTTATTGTATGAGGATTCTACAAAAACAACATTGCTCCTTTGTTCTTATTCTGCGCAGGGAGAAATTATTATCCCTAATAGCGTGACAAGTATTGGAGATAGGGCTTTCTCTGGTTGCTCTTCTTTAACCTCTGTGACTATTGGTAATGGCGTGACAAGCATTGGAAATTATACTTTCTCAGGTTGCTCTTCTGTAACCTCTGTGACTATTGGTAATAGCGTGACAAGTATTGGAAGTTATGCTTTCCGTGGTTGCGATAAGTTAGTGGATGTATACTGCTATGCAACTACGCCGCCTGCTACAGAAGGTGAAAATACTTTCTCACGCTATAATGCCTTCTTGTATGTACCATGTGAAAGCAAAAAAGCCTATATGGTGGATGCAGTATGGGGTAATTTCAAGTATATTGAATGTATTGAATCCGATAATGTGATTACAGATGAGATCGTTGTTACTCCGTCTGACAACGAAGCCAATGTTGTTTGGCCTTCCGTTAATGGTGCGGCAACTTACGAATTGGTTATCAAAGACAAAGATGGAAACATCGTTTGCACACTTGTCTTCAATGCCAATGGTCAATTGACCTCTATTGCTTTTAACGCTCCTTCTCGTAATGGTGTACCCGCACAGACACAAAGCGCAGGTTTCTCCTTCACTATCACTGGTTTGGATAGCGGTACAGGCTATGACTTGACTCTTACGGCAAAAGATAATAGCGGTAACATCATTGAGGAAACCACTATTCCTTTCCACACCGATTATCCAGAAGGCATAGAAAATGTACAAGGTGACGAAGTACAAAGTACAAAGGTAATAAAAGATGGTCAAGTGCTTATCCTCCGCAATGGTAAGACCTACACCATGCAAGGACAAGAAGTGAAGTAAATACTCACTACTCATTACTAAGAAAACGGAGACGAGCCAATCCTCGTCTCCGTTTTCTTATTCTAACCATTAGAGCAAAGGAAGTGAAGAGTATAGATAAGGTATAGAGAAAGTATAGTAACTATCAACAAACCTCTAAGCAACCACTAACTTATCTCTAACGCTCAACTCGGAAATGCTGAGTAGTGATTAGCCGTTCTTACCATAGGATAACCATAACATACCCATAGGATAACCATAACATAACATGCCAATAAGCGCACATTCGCACTTTATACTATATATACTTTAGTATATATACTTTTTGTAGTAATAAAACTAAAAATCATAGTTCTATACTTTAGGGTAAATATTAAGCAAAACTAATAAAAAGCCCCAA
>JAXJUN010000006.1:0-3020 GCA_036309065.1 Paludibacteraceae bacterium
TAACCTGTTGGCGGAATTAATTTAGTGCATACTTAATTCTGCCAATGGGCTTGTCGTTAATGAAGTTTACGTATTGCAGAATGGTAAGTGCACTAATTTTGCCAATGATCCTGGCAAACAAACCATTCGTTATTTTCGCATAGTTCCTGATGACCAAGAACTGGTCTGTAAGTTGTGAGAATATTGTCTCAATCCTCTTTCTTGCCTTTGCAAACGGAATGAATGTCGGTTTCCAATCCTTTTGGTTGAGCCGATACGGACACTCCAGTCTTATGTGTGCGGTTTCGAACAAGTCAAGCTGTACGTCAGCTCCAATATACCCTTTGTCACCATAGATGCTACAGTCGTGATAAGTATGTTTTACATCCTTCATATAATGGAGGTCCGCCACACTTGCCTTTGACAGATCATAGGAATGGATAACTCCACTTAACCCACAGAGAGCGTGTAACTTATAACCAAAATAATACGTGTTCTGCGAAGCACAGAAGCCGAAGTCGGGAGCTTGCGAGAAATTGCCGGTACGTCCCATCTTGCAACGTTTTCCTCTTGCAACCCTACAGACCTCTATCGGCTTGGAGTCAACAAAGAATTGTTCCTCTCCGCCATCCATTTCCATGGCAATCCGCTTGCGCAGTTCCTCACACAGGCCTGCCGTTTTCTTCCTGCGGTCATTGAACTGTCTCCTTGATATGAGATTAGGAATGTTGTCCTTGTACTCTTGCAATTTATAGTCGAACAACCACTTCTCACTATCAATGCTCTCGGTCTCTGCCGTCAAGGATAGCGCCACCACTTCCAAATCCGAAAACTTGGGAACAGGACCACGACGTGGAACATTACCCGATTCATTGACGAGATTTTCAGAGAATTGCTTGCATATCTCGAGTATTTTGACGAATTTTGTATAAAGGTTGTACATACGATGGTTTGGACTTAATGTTTTGAACACCACTAAGTTACTAAAAATCAGCGATATGTGCAACTTTTTACTCATATTTATCAACTTAAATTAATTCCGCCAACGGGTATATATTAGAAATTTTCAGTAATTTTGCGGGGTGATATGATTAAACTGCATTTTAAGTATGACAGAGCAAGATGTAAAACACCACGAACATCCCTCCAATGAGCCTAATAATGAGAAGAGGAATGAGAAAAAAATTCGTTCCTCTTCGGATTGGTTGACTATGGTAATGAATGGTGAATATGTAAAGTATAACGAACCGATAGTAGATGAAGATGCTGTAAAGAATGAGGAGGCAGATGACGAATATGATGAGAAAGCGGTGGAGGTTGCACCACCAGACGAAAAAGATAATCCTTTTACGAAAATGAAGGATAAGTTGCAAGACGTATTGTTATATATTCTCCTCATATTTACATTGGACTATTGCGATGTTTATCAGCTTAAAGGAGAGAGAGGACATATAGCTAGGTTGCCAGTAGTGGAAATGAATGACTCTGCTTTTAACCCGCAGGCGGTAACTCTGGAAAAAATCCGTCCAATGCGATTTCAAGACAAAGTTAAAATTACTTTGCGCAATAATACGGACACAGTATTAGTAAGCTTTGATGCTCGTATTTATTATTATGGTGCCCGCAAGAATTATTATCAAACCTTCAATACTAGAAGTGGACGCTACATGTACACAATAATCCAACCTCACGAAACCAAGACATTTAAGATACCTAAAGTGAGAGGCATATCAGACAACCCTTTTTATAGAGTGGAGTTTATGCTACAGGGGTATGCTAAATACGACGACTATAGCCGTATTTATCGCTAATCTAACCTTACTTTAAGAGGCGTTTTTATAGTTTTAGCATTTTAAAATCAACGCATATGAAAAGAAATGAGGAGTTTGAAACATATCGCAATCCGCATGAAGACGAACGATATGATGGGTACGATAACAATGAAACCTGCAACAACAAATCACGAAGGGGAATATGGTTGTTGATTATTGTCGTGGTAGGGGTAATGCTGATAGCCGTTTGGGAAAGTACGAGCAGTGATCAGACTTATACGGAAGAGGTGCCAGAGGTAATTGCACAAAAGGGAAGTAATATCGGTATTCGTCAATATCATGCGGCGAATAGCGAGCAATCTGGCGATATATGTTTGGATGGAGTAGATGAGATAAGAAGAAAACCAGTAGAGCTGGTGGGGTACACTCAACTAGAAAATAATAAAGGCAGGTTGATACTGAAAAATAATCACAAAAGCAAAATTACTCATCTCTTTGTGAGTGTCTATTACTTTGATAAGCAGGGTAATAAGGTGAGTTTTAAGCAAATTAAAAGCCCCATTGAAATTCCTGCGCGCGGAGAAGTGTATATGGATATTAAAGAGCCCTACATTGCTCCTGAATATCAGGGTAATTTTGATGTAGCGCTCCGTTTGCGTTCCTACATGATTGATTAAAGTTCCACATACTATTTTTTTTTAGAGGCGATTATCTCTCCGCTCTCATAGCAATTGTTGAAAAAGTTGAAAACACAGCAATAAAACAATAATTTTCAATTATTATTTGTGTATATCGAAAAAAAATCGTACCTTTGTAGCGATTTTGGGCTTTTATGGGCGAACGCTCAGAAAAAAGCAAAAAAGAAGCGAATAATTAATAAAAAGATATACAAAATGAATCTATCAGAATTGACCAACAAGATCTACGCGGAAGGCGTGGAGAAAGGTAATGCCGAGGCAGCAGCAATCGTAGCGAAAGCGCAAGAGCAAGCAGCTGCTATCGTGGCTAAAGCCGAGAAAGAGGCAGCTGAGAAATTGGCTGCTGCAGAAGCAAAATTGGCAGAGATGGACAAGAACACTCGTGCCGAGTTGAAACTCTTTGCAGAGCAAAGCGTAAGCGCACTCAAGACAGAGGTGACTAACCTCTTGTCCGAACAAGTGGCTGCTGACCGCGTGAAAGCTGCTACCGCTGACGCAAAATTCATGCAAGGTGTAATCGCTAAACTCGCTGAGCAAATGGCGAAGGATGGCAACGTGACCATTGAGGCAA
>JAXJUN010000007.1:0-50881 GCA_036309065.1 Paludibacteraceae bacterium
ATTATCGGCCTACGCGGCCTTGAGCGTAAAGTTCTTTATCACGCGCTCGTGAGCGAGCTCCCTGCGCGTGCTAAATCCCTTTTCCGCGCAGCGATTAGCTGCTTAATTACGAACTCTCAACCGTCAGCCATAAACACAGATAAAATTTACATTATCGAGTCAATTAGATCACACACATCTCACAAAAACACGCTTCGCTAACAAAAAAGCGCTGCGCTTCAAAAACAATTACTCATTCTCTACCACCAGCCACAAACAGAGATAAATATTATTTTCAAATTATTTATAAAGTCCTGTCTTGTCCTTCTTGTCCTTTTAGGGGGATAGGGGGATTATAGAGGGACTAGGACAGGACTGACTTTTCTTTATTAATTTCTTTTTGGTTACTTTTTCTTTATTAGCTTTCTTTTCTCGTTCGGCAATTAGTCGCAAAGGTCCATACCACTCTGCTAAATGGACGGGCTCCTAATGCCTCCGCTCTTCGGTCGGACTATCGTTACACTAGCAGTCCTCCCGATAAAGAACAATAGGTGGTCAATCAGCCACTCTCGCGCTACTCTCGCGCCACTGCTACTTAAGGTTTCTTTACCTCATCTTATAGTCATCTTATTACATGGTCCCGTGATGCTATCGTACTGCTACCGTAAATGGACTGAAAAACCCTGCAATTAGGGTGATAGATTTCTAGAGTTCTAGATTTTTAGACAAGCTAGCCCATCTAGCCGAAATAGCCGAAATAGATAAGTCAGGTTTAGTCAGGGTATTGTGTGGTCGTGATGAGGTCGTGATGAGGTCGCGGTGAGGTCGCGATGTGGTGGTGTGATTGAATCGAAGCGCCCCACTTCCACTACGCACCCTATTGTGATGTTCAGGATGCGAATGAGATGCGAACGGTGGAGAATGCTAAGCGGAATGATACATACGAGAGACATACGGGACGGATACGGGACGATAGCTACTTCAAAAAAACCACCGCCACTCGGAATGAGCAGCGGTGGAAGTGATAGAGGATAGAGGAAGATTATTCATAATACTCAATTGTGCGCTTATAGATACCTTCGGATCTGCCGAATTTCCAATTATTGACACTTTGGCAAGATGTCCAATTGTTGTATTTGTCAAAATCTGAAAAAGTTGTATATTCCGTAGCCCCTCTTATTACAACTAACAAACCATCACTATTTAAAACATGTTTTTTATACCATTCGACTTCCGAACCTCGGCAGAGGAATAACATATAACTTCCGTCTCGGGAATACTCATATATCTTTCTTGTAGAATCGTCGTCAGCATACTGTTTCGCACTTATGCGACCAAGTGAATCGTACTTACAAGTATAGTCAAGCGTCAATTTGCCATCAGTCATGCGATAGTGTTCTATTTCCTTTCCTTCCGTATTGTAAACGGTAGAATCTGCATAATATATTTCCCCATTCTTATATCGCTTAGAGCAAATTTCATTTCCTAATGAATCTAATTGTACACGCCTATATACCCCTTCTATAAGCCCTTTGCTATTGTATTCTGAGTCCACACGCATATTATTATCTATATATTGGTACATATATCCTTCAGTTAATTTATGCTTTACATAGTAAAATTGCTTGGTAAGCCTTCCTGTCGTATCAAAGCAATATTCCCATGTAAATGAATGTCCTGATATATTGCTTTCAACTATCATCTTTTTTACAGGACCTTTTAGTCCTATATGGGTTGTTTTGAAATTTGGAGTAGATAGAACATTTTCTACACACATAAAACAAAAACAAAAAAGTAAAATCTTTTTCATACTCATTTTTTGTATATACATATTACACCTTTCTTCCACTCTGACATATGCATGAGTGTATATATTTTTTTGCCACAATGTGGGCATTTAGATGGTTTATCATAATGACACTCTACCGCTTCTTTGTCAATAAATTGGTGGCAATAGGGACAAACAACTTGTTTTTCTTCGCAATTAGGACATTCTAATTGTAAATACGGACGATAAACTGCCATATAGAAATGCGTCATTGATTCTATGAGACGACTCAATGGATGCAATATAATAGAAATAGTAAAGGGGTAATTAATATATTCTTCCTCTCTATAACGGGTGAGTGGTACTATTGTGTGGCATCGTTCACATAGAATTTTAGTAGGAGTTGTACAAACATACCATTTGCTTCTATGATAGACACTTCTCAATATTAACAGTAACACTATTACAAAATATATGTACCTATTTAAATAAATATTACAATTTAAATAAATATTACACATGTGTGATATAGCACATATTAATAACCATCCAACAGCAGCATACAATATGTCGCCAATAGTTAAGAATACAATTGTTAATATTCTATCAATTTTATCTATTACCCTCATAATACAACCATGTAAAATACTGGTGATCAAACTACGACTTATCCTTTATTAATAAAGTACAAGATTGTAATACAAACAACCAAAGACAATACTTGGGTGCTGACTGTAAATAAAACAACAGCTATGCGCCTTTTCTTGTTGTGTTGTGGGTTTTCACCCCATCTATCCCTAAAAAGTTGGTATTTGTTTTTGGTAATTTTTTTATTTTTATAATACCGATTATCAAGAAACCAATACAATGGCCACCAAACCGCCAAGGCTACAAGCATACGCTCTGTCCTTTTTTCCGGCATATCCGGTAAATCTAAAATACCACCTACATCAAGCAGTGCGTATAGATTAAATAATGGCATTAAAATCGAAGCAACAATAATACCTATAGCCTCAAATACATGATCTCCAAAAAAGAGCTTCGGATGGCGTTTCTCGCGTCTTGTGAAATAGGTATAGAAATACCAAAAATAATAATCTAAATATTTCATTGTATTACCATGGTTTATAAGATGTTTCTTCATTTAATATATCCGTCAATGATTGTCCCACATATGCTTCTACTCCAATATCAACGAATCCATATGCAACAGAGAATAAAAGCCCCCATGGACCACCATACAAACCTAATACTGTTGCAGATGTTAAAAACAAAGTCCCTATTCCAAACCCATTTAATAAGACATCATACCCAATTGTAGCCAAAGACAGGTATCCTAATGCTTTACCCATCGGAGAATTCTTTAAATGCACTCCAACTCGTTTGAAACTATTTGCATAGCCACCACGAACATGAAGTTGACTACGAGTATATAATTTCCCATTTCTTCCAATCCAATAAAATGGATTCCATTGTGCAGCCATCCAAGTGCTAGACCCTAATGAGCCATATTTGATTGCATTGTCAGAAATTTCTTTAAGATCATCATATATTTGTCTATCTAATCCCTGGTTCATCTTTGATTGTGAGATTATATATACTTCGGCAATTTCTCCATTACTTCCAGGACCTGCATATGTAAAATATGTATTTTCAAAAAATGACACATCATTATCAAAAATATAATCATTCACCTCATCTGTAATCTCTATCCAGCCATCTGAATCATAATCATTTAAATTGCCACCATCTGCGAGAAATGCCAATAAACTTGCTATTTTATTAGGGTCAGAAGTAGTATACGCTCCCAGTCCCATCCAATCAATACAGTTACTAAAGTTGTTACCTGCATAAGCATACGGGGATAGCCAAGGGGTCTGCTCCGCGAGCGGGTCAATACTTGTAAAACGCCCTATAGGAGCATAATACCCACGGAAACCATAATCATATGTATTATACCCATGTGCTTCTACAAACTCTTTGCTATTATACAAATATGACTGCTTATCTCTTCCCGAACTCTGCGACATGGGCACACCACTCGCATAATAAAGCGTACTTTGAACTAATGAATCATTCTCAGAATCAACTACCGCACATATATTTCCTAAATGATCCTTAATATAATGGTAGTATTTGCTATCTGCATAATAACCAATGGTATTGTTTATACGCTGAATAGTAGTATCTGTTTTTGTGTAAAAAATCTCTATATTATAAATATACTCCGTTGCCACAAACTCTGCGGTTTCAGTCTCATATGTATAATGCGCAATGTCTTGGTAGGGTGTTGTCGCCGTTTCTAAATTAGTATAGATTATAGACTTGTATTTTTGTCCTGCAGCATTGTAGAGATTGACTATTTGGTTACCATTGGCAAACTGAATGGTATCAGGCAGGTTGAGTATATTATAGCGAATAACACTTATACCACGATCTGCGTCATATATCAAATTACCATTTGCATCATATCGCATCGTAGTATCTGCTTGCATATCCGCGTTGTGATATTCTAATGTGCTATACATATTTGCATCATGCCCGTTATCAGTAATAGATAACAACTGGTTACCATCATTGCCATATGATAAAATTAAATCATCGATTAGTAAGTTATCTTTATAACGCTTCAGACCTAATATATTTCCAGAAGGATCATATGAGAAATACTCGCTTAGTAATTGTGCATTGTCACATAATTGTGAGGAACTTACTAACCTATTCTGTTCATCATACGAATAGGAAAATGTGAATGTAGTATCAGCAAGAGTAATGTGCTTAGCTGCTATATTGCCATTATAACAAGCATCAACAAACGGAGAGGTATTATCGGCATAGAATAATTCCTCTGAGAAGTGTTTGTTTTGTATCCGTTTTAGCATTCCTCGCATATCGTGAGAATACTTAATAGTATCTTTCCCTTCATGCAACAAATTTTGTACCAAACGACCTGTCTTATCATAAGAAAACGAAGATAGAAGTACTTTTTCTTCATTATTAAGTTGATAATAGACATTTTGAGCCCGGCCTGTATGGTCATAGGTATAGCAATAGTGCTCCCGGAAGAATGCACTATCCTTTTCCAACATGGTCAACTGCTGTGCAATCGAACCATTAAAATGATACTGTGTATTCGTAATTCCTAGTTGACCATTACTGCGTATGTTTCGACTTTGTATAGTCTGTCCTTTAGCATCATAATAATAGGCAGTAACGGTATAACCGCTCTCCGAAAGATTGTAAACACGCGTGCCAGTAAGTAATCCTATTGAATTGTCATATAGTAAGCCATAACCTGATTCTTGTGAATAACGCAGAGCCTGACGGTCATTTGTTGAAATCCTAGATAGATAGTCATAATTATCGTAGTAATTAACTATCAATAATTGGAGATCGTTTTTCCCAAGAATAGTGGACGCATACCCCGTTCCTGCTATAGACACATTAGATGGATTATTCCCATAATGCTCTACCTGCCATTTATCTGCGAATAGATTTATCAAATAATCATGTTTTTGCGTAAGAGGCAACTCTGCTATATAGATATTTCTTCCTACGGAGTCATACGCACATAATGTCCATTTGTTATTTTTTCGCTGGTTACCATCTTGTTTCAGCACCAATTGTCCTAACTGGTCATATACCATATATTGAGGCGCACAACCCGGTAAGCGTTTATATATCATATTACCACGCTCATCATATTGATAGTAATAAGCCGAAGCCTGAATAACTTCATGATTTGGATTATACTCCCCATTAGATAATTTAGAGGTAGCTATATGGGGTAACATATAACGCAAACGCTTCATGTTATCATACACATAGTAGATTTTACTACCTCCTCTATCTTCCATAACTATTTGTCCAGATTTATTTGTATATGTAATGATAGACTTTTTATCTTCGTCTATAGTTTTGGTTTTATAGAGCGTTTGAGGAGTGTAGCACTCTCCTGTCGTTTTCAATGTGCTGTCGTTAATAACCGTGTATATAAGTACCTGATCAACATCATTATTAAATTCATATGTAATTGTAGCTGCATTAGAACGATAATTCTCTCCAGGACGATAACTCTTGACAACACGCTTCTTTGGAGACATCTCATAAAGCACTTCCTCAAAAGGGCATTTGTCATTATAATCCGCCTGAGCTTGTGATATAATCTCTGATTGATTTATTCGTTGTCCACCAGTTTCAGTTACAATGGGCAACCATTGTTTAGAGATATTATTTACTTCGTTATATTCTACGAGAGAAACTATATCTTGTTTCTCTGGAGATGCATATAAAGCGATGGACTGTTCTTGCCGTCCTATTCCGTCTATGTAAGTGAGTGTCGTATTCAATCGTACGCCACTACATGCTGAGACTTGCCCTTCGTTTATATCTATACGAGATGTGGGATCAAGAGGAGTTATAGACAGCACATAGTTTTCTCCAGTAGGGAGAGAATTGGTTTCAAAGAAATAGTTTTCTTTATAGGTAGAATGAGTTAACATTGTAGAAGAAAATGATACGCTATCAGCTTTCCATTGTGAAGTACCAGGTACTATCTTACCATTATTATCAAATTCCACCCATGTACGATGTAGACTTATACATTGTTCTCCTGAAATTCCATCCTCATTCTCCGCATACAAACGATTAGGGTTCGTCTTATGAGAGGTACCATCATAATACATCTGATCAACAATATCATTAACTGTATTATATAAGGTAATTGTTTCTCCATCATTAGTCAATATTACTTTGTTTTGGTATATAATCGTTTTATTCTCTCCTAATTGTGAAGTTGAGTACAAATCTGACAATGTAAACGAATTTTGAGCACCCCTTTTACATGCTACAATAACATACCCACCTATAGGAATAATTATATCATCAATAAAAACAAAGTTTTCACTAGTACCGTCACCAGTCAGTTTCCATCCTTGTAAAGAAACCGGATTACTGCCAGCATTGTACAATTCTATAAATTCTCCGTTGCTTGAAGGAGATATATTGGTCATTTCATTTAATGGCGTATCATACATTACCTGATTTATGACAATATAATTGTCTGCCATGACTACCATGGAGCATATAAAAGTTAGTAATATGCTATATAGTAATTTATTTTTGCTCATAATTATTCGGTTTTAATATGATAGTGATATGCATTTAAGATTTGCTTAATACCATTTACTAATATATAGGTCTCCACTAATCTACCATCCTTGTCATATGTATAGTAAGTGGCGATTCCTCGCGGATCTGTTATTGATTCTAATCCAACATAAGGTTTGTAAGTATAGGTCCATGTTTGATTACCAATTGTCTTTGTAATAGGATAAATATTATTCCATGTATATCGCGTTTCTTGCTTTCCAAAAGGTTTAACAGACAACAATCGGTACATAAAATCATATTGATATTCACACGACAACTTATAATTTGGATCATATATTACTTGAGAATCAGATACAGTTATTGGTTGATAATTATTTATTGGATGCTTGATATTAAGAGATAGTGTCTTGTATAAATATGGCATATAGTATAGATTTGCATAATCTTGACCATTAGGTCCAAGTACCACAAATGTATTATTAGCATATTGATTAATTGTGCCTGTGGTTACATATTCAGTCTCATTCTCTATATAGCCGGAAATAGTTTCTACAGGACTACCGATACGGTTACTCTGAACTAAAAAGAATATTGGATTTATACCAAAAAGTCCCATAGCATAAAGCTCGTCAGGATAAGTATATCTTGTAAAAAGTTTATAGCCGCGACTATCAGTGGTTCTGACTTCCTTTTTCCTGAGTTTTTTATCATACATATATTCTTTTGAAGATACTAAGGCTTTCCCATTATTATCGTATTCGTAAGTTGTTATCTGTTCCAATACATCAGGACAAACTAATAATTTCCGAGCCACAAGAGCTGAATTGTTTGATAAACATACTATTGTATCTGTGCATCCAAGGGAATTTGACTCAATGGAGACATCTCCTATCTTCGTAGCAGAAATATCATTATATTTATAGTGAACAGATTGTCTGAGTATTCCTCCTACATATGATTCTTTTTTTAATACTTTTCCTTTTTTCCTGAGCAAACCATCATAAGTAAGAGAGCCAGAACAAACTTCTACGGTGTCGCTATAATTACTTAAATTAATATCCCTATTAATAAGAGGATTATTTAAAGATGTATAATGGTTAAGTCCAGTATCATATGTATATATTGTTTTGTGTGTTTGCCCTCCTACAGTTGTATTTTTTGAAACACACGAATACCCAATATGCGAATCTAACAAACCATAATTATATGGATTAGCTATAGGGTATTTATTATCTGAACCAGAGGTATAAAAGATCTCATAAAGATTATAAAAAATTCCGGATGAATTATCCGTACCTTGCTTCGTATAAGAGAAAGTTTTTTCCTCTATAAGCGTATTTGCATCGGAATAGGTCTCTATTTTTTCTATTCTGGCTCCTCCTATTTGTTTTGTTTCGATAAAACTTGAGTTTAATTCAACATCGTGTTTATTGACAACATGAAAGTTCCTTTCTTCTGCATAATCATGTTTACCATATGTTAGTTTGATTTTCCCTCCTGTCGGGAGTGATATCTCTTTTAACATACCTTGTAATGGACTAACTTTCCAGAAACCAAACCGATCTACCATGTTCTTATATTCCATATCGTTTCTTACATACAGATTCGGATACCAATGAATGTATTGAATCCCACCTATCAGAGAACCGACTGTGTCTATATACGGATTGAAAGTATTATATGTCATTGAATACTGCCCGATTCCAGATATATATACTTGTTTTAGATAGCGCCAATTATAATCTACGGGACTATAAATATCTGCGCTATAAGATTTATATTGATACTTCATATGTGCTTCTCTTAATGTATCTTCTCCATATGACACAATGATAGAGTCTAATTGAGAATGAGGTTGGCAATATGTAAACTCCTCATGTTCATACATTTTGAAGGTTTCAGGATGAGAGTAAAAAGAGATGGTTAACGGTATAGAGTCAGATGTTGTAATTGAATTAAGTAAACATTCTCTGTGCAATGTATACATAATATGTGTAGAATCCTTCATATCTTGCTCAGTCCAATCATAATCGGTATAAAAAGATTGTAAACTATTGGGTCTTCCTGATTGCATAACAATACCAGATGAGTATTCAAAGGTCATTGTCCGCCCATTAGGAGCTATGATTTTCGTTAAGTGCCACGCACTCACTATTGGCGAGTTTTGGTCTACAGAAGCTGCTTTATCACAAAAAACAGAGTATTCTAATGCGTTACCTTCCCCTCCAAAGACATATTTATATCCATCCATTGTGGTAATCGTAATTTTAGAATCCTCACATACTCTTGCATGCGTATTCACCATACTTCTTATGTCACGGTCCTGTAACTGAGACACATCTACTTTTACAAAATCGCCACTTATTATTCTTATTTTACCTTCGTTGTTAATTATAAAACTTCCTGATTTGCCACAAAAACTAAAATAGAAAATATCCGGCATATAGTCCACCTTATTTTATGCACAAGGAATAAATTCATCTGGTAGAAAAACAATTCCACAAGTATCACATATTGATTTGTCAAAATTGAACACATCATTCTTATCAGGCACATTACCCTTGTTTATAGCCCTCAGAAATCCTCTTGTAGTGTCCTGTATGCCCCCAAATTTACCATATCCATAAAACTTGTGTTCATCTGCCACTCCTTGTACTAAACGAGTTACACACCCTCCTGCTTTTAGAGTCCAACCCATCCCATAACAACCTGATGGTTGAAATGGTTTGAACCCATCTGAATTGTAGCGCAAAGAGAGAGCTAACTCAAAATCAATATCCTGAATGCTATAAATAGGAATAGTGTATTGAAAATTTCCAGTAAATAGAGAGGCATTCATTAAACCTGTATTTTGTTCCAATGAGCCTTTTTGAGAAGGGAACGCTTCTTCTGCATATATATTACTGGACAATAAAAGACATAATGCAATCCATTGCAATTTATTTAAAAATATACGCATAATATATTAAAGTTTTATAATATTACCTGAAACGACCATATCATCCGCATGTATGTACACCACATAATTTCCAATAGGCAACCCCGCAGTAGGAACATGTATGGTATATTCTCCGCTGGTCTTTTGTTGTAGAGGTGTTTGGTATGTAGTTGTACCACCATTGTAGTGTAAGGAGATAAACACCTGCGCATCTCGCGCGAGAGAAAAATGCACATACAAATCTGAATAGACAGGATTGGGCAAATATGCCACATTACTAATAAGACTATCTTTCGCCCAAACATTTTCTTGTTTGTTTATGTTGGAAGGTGTAGGTAGATTCTCTTGCTCTTGAGGATAGTAATATGTGGTAGCGAACAAAATAGTGTCCTTTCCATTAAAAGTTTGCACCTTTCTTGTTTCCAATAGAGGGTAGCGACAATAAGGAGAATACCATTGATAAGAATCCTCTTGAGCAAGGTAATGTTTCTCTGACTTTTCTTTGTATTTAACCTGCGTATGTATGCGAAGAACAGAATCAATCAGCACACCTGGCAATGCCAACCCACCAATAGCATCCGCTTTTATTTTTAACAAACCATTGATGCGAATGGGCATAGTATGGCAATACTGCCCACTGCCTTCAAAAGCCCGGCTTATTGAATCACCATAAGCAAATGGAAAAGATATAATTGGAAGCGAAGTATCAAAATGCATCGTTACTTGTGAACTTTCATATCCAGTCATCCATAATGTATCATTTTTGACATTATAGTAATAATTAGACCGTTCTCGATACATACCGATTGTGGCTACATTTGTCACATTAGGAGCAAAATAACAAATATCAATGGTAGTTGCGCTATCTAATGACAAGCGAGAAACATCCAACATATAATTCTTACTACTATCATTCAATTCTATATATGGTAATTTATATGCCCACAAGGTATCTGTTACATGCGGAAGATGTTTCTGCATGTTTAACTCTTGCGCAGACAAAGTCATAGAGAAAAACACACAGAAAAGAAGAGAAAAGAATAAATGTCTGTTCATTTTTTCCATATTATTGATAGAGCGTCTATTATTCTACAATAAATCGTCCGGTGAGTGCGCCGCCTGCGGTTTCAATACGGAGTACATACACGCCTGCGCTTGCCACTTGCTCTTGCAAGGAGTCAGTGAATGGTTGGTTCAGTACTACATTACCAGTTGAAGCATTTACTACGGTTGCTTGAGCAGATGGAATTGCTTCATCCTGCTTTTCAATGACTAATGAATTTCCATTGATAGAAGCACGGAAGTCTGTTGGACGGGGAGGTTCCACATCAGAACGGTTTGGGCTATCCAAAGGATCAACACCTCCAATAGATCCCATTTCCAATACTACAGATAACATGATTTCTACTTCTTCTGCACGAAGAACAGATGGCATTGTTAAGAGTGCGCCCAATACCAAAGCGATTAATACTTTTTTCATAATCCTAAAAGATTTATGAGTGAATAAATAAAAGTTAAACGCATAAAAAAATGCGCCGCCAAAACATAATGATTTGACGGTGCAAAGGTATGGCTTTTGTTTGTAATGACAAAAAATAAATCGGGACAATTTATTTTAATAACTTACTACTATTCAGTACTTTATGTGTTTTAGACAAGGACAATTTAATTAAAGAAATCTCATGACTCATCGCCAATGGTTATTTTTAACAACTTTTCCCGCATATTCTTACGACTTGTTGATAACCTTTTTGCTGTACGCTCTTTTAGTTTTCCAACACTATTTTCTTCCACGAACATCATATCAGCAATACGCGCATGACTTAAATTTAACAACACTAATAAACACAACCGAATCTCCCGCTCCTTTAATCCTTCTTTCTGTAATTTGCTCGCGAATAAATAAAATTGTTGGTCTGCTATTCTGCACATTTGCCCATACTCTTTCCAGCACAATTCTTGCTTTAGATTAGGCGATTGTACTAAAATATTACATCTATTCTCTATTTCTGCATACATAGTTTGTATGCGCGTTAAATGTAAAGTATTTTTTTGCTCTAATTGATATAATGAAGCATTCTTCTCTTGTATAAATCGTTTATGTTTTCTGTATGCTTTATACACAATCAGTATTATGACAATCAATGTAATTGTTGATATAAGAAGTACATACATAACTCTTTCTGCATACTTAGAGCGATATTCTATATCCTGTTCTAATAATTGCACAGCAGTAGAGAGTTTGCCATGGCGAATTTCAATTTCTTTTTCATTGTCTGCACGAATAGAACTCAATGTATACACATCTGTTCCACCGAAAATACTATCACAATGAATTAAGATATAATATGCGTTATCTTTATCAAAAAGACTACTTGACAATTTAAGAGTCAAATGTGCGTAGTATAATGCAGAATCATATTTTTGGAGATGATAAAAAGCCTGCGCTTTTGTTATTGCACTTGTTGCAGTTTCTTTTCCTGCTGCAGAAAGATGATTGGCATAATATATAACCGAATCATGCTGTCTAATCTCTTCATATAAAACGGTTTTTGTTAAATTGGCCAATGATATTACATCAGTATTAGTGCATTTCTCCTCTATATTCTCCAACAAAACCAATGTTTCATCTTTCTTTCCTTGCTCTGCTAACTCAAACGCCATATCGTTAAGGCCGTAATAATAACTGATAGTATCACCATTTTGCAAGAAACAATCAGCGCATTTGGCAAACATATCATAGGATAATTGGTACTCACCGGCTAAATGGCACATATAGCCCATATTACTATACACGCGCCCGAGAATATGGAAATCGCGTGTGCGCGAGTGAGTGGCGTCGATAAACACTTTCATCGCTTCCACATGGTTATCCTTTGTGCGGAGTAGCCGTCCATAATGATAGCACGCATGGGCGTAAGAGGAGTTTAACCCCAACCACCCCCTGAAAGGAAGGGGGATTTCCTTTAATGTCTCGTATGCTTGCGCTAACGAAAGGCTGTCGTCATACTCATTCTGCGCATATAAATGTGCCTCACGCATACTATCTGCATGAGCAACAACTTCTTGCGCCTCGCGCACCGCGCGAGGGCTACAACTGCTGAGTAATACAGCAAGAAGAAATATATGTAATGTTAGATGTTTGATGTTGTATGTTAGATGTTTGATGTTAGATGTTGGTTCTCCCTCCCCAAAAAAGCACCCTTGCAATATTCACTCGTGAAAACTCCTGAAGATAGGATTTGAGGCCTGCTTTTTCCTTTGTAATCCGACCACCTCATTGTCGCTCTCCACTTGTGTGGGTCATCGCAGACGAGTATCGGCACGCCATTAGTAAAGCATTTGCACTCGGTTAGATATTAGTGTTGAGTTTTCCGGTTCCTATTATTGCAAGGGCGCTGTTTATCTAGGTCTATGCCAAGCGAGTGTGAGTACGATACGATGCGTATCGGCATGCATGTCGTAGGTTTTGGCAGCCTCATGCGCACCCAACGCTATTCGCTGCCATCTATATTGGTAAGCCGCTTGTGCTATCATATACTTACCACGATACCCCAACGCCACAGATGCATACTGCGTGCCCAGTGGACGCATATAATAGGTATCTTGTCGGTCAAAAGACTTATCCATCGGGACAGGCACTATTTCGCTCTTAAAAGTAGATTCATACGCATATCCCGCATTGATATACATGCCTGCTATGGGAACAAACTCCACCCCCGCACGCAACGAATGCATATCATCCATACCTTTAATATGCGCATAATCATATTGGAGACTAATCATCCCTATCTTTCCTAATTGGAAAGCCACCGAGGTGGATGTTCTCCACGGCAAGCGCATATCCGTGTCATCCCACACCCCATCAGGCGCATTGGACATGCCTATTGTGTCAGTTTGGGCAGAGAAAGTACCATTCGTATATGTGGTCACATATCCCATAGAAGCCGTTTGGAGCGAGAATCCCATACGGAGCCAATGTAAAGGGCGGTAGATAAGTCCAGCAGAGAAAGTACAACTCAGTCCACTAAAAAGGAGTGAAGTGGCGTTGCGATTATAATAGGGTTTGTTGTAAATAGGACTATATTTATCAAAGGTCTCCTCATAGATGCCATCCGAAGTCATATAATAGGACTGCATATTGATGCCTAATCCTACATACCATTTATTGGATATATTCGTTGCCCATTGGAATGCATACTCATCGATTGCCCCACCCTCACGGACATTCAAAAGATTTTCACGATTCATACGGTCCGTGCAATAATCCATTCCTAAGTTCACACCAGTACCCGCCACTAATGCGCCCAAAGAGGCATCCGAACCGCCTTGTGCATGGAAAGTGCGGTCATAGGAATGTAGGCGGCGATAGGAGAGCATGAGATTATGAAACTGTGTACCTATCTCGTATATGTTTGTAGTAGGAAAACTGATTATCCACGAAGCTTGTGGTGCGGAGAAAAGATGCGTTGTATTAGGTTCTGCCGTTAGCCCTTGCTGAGCCGTTATATCATAGGCATAATCAATAGTGAGCATCAGTTCGGAGCGGCGGTAGAGCCCTAATCCAGCAGGGTTATCTAATGCAGCGGAGGGATCCCCTCCGATAGCCGTCATGGCTCCCGCCATGCCCACATAGCGCGCAGTTCCATTGAGTGTCCGTTCCGCCAAACGCGCATTATCCTGAGCCATACTCACCCCACTCCATGCTATGAGGAGCAACAAGATGAGTAGTATGTATGAGCGCTTTATCATTGTGCTGGACATCTATGTATGATAGCCGTAACAGTGGTATCTGTGATAGCCGTAAAGACGATTGATGGCTGGCAAGGCGCGTTAGCTGTATTGGGTAAATGAGCGCTATTAGTTATCGAATCACTCAATAGATGCGCTTCTATCGCTCTTCGCGCTTGCAAATCGCGCATCTCATCACCCGTTTGATAATATGCATCATCAATAGGAATATGCAGCGAGGCATGCGCTGCCATCCATCCTGCGGCTATGATAGCCATCAGAGTCATCCCTATTGATAGCACTCTCCTCATGGATTATAATGCTCTAAAACCAATAATCTGTCTTACTTCTTCAATCGTTTTCTCAGCGCGCGCAGAAGCAGCTTCAGCCCCCTGACGCATGATTGAATCGAGCAATGCCTCGTCCGAAGCATACGCCTCTATGCGCTCGCGGATAGGATTGAGCAACGCATTACAATCGGCTGCTATCTGCTTTTTCATATCACCATAACGAATCTGCATATTATTATACAAATCATTATAGTAATCCGCTGCTTCCTTACCCGAGATGAGTTCGCAAAAAGCAAAGAGATTTTGAATAACCTCTGGTTTCTCTTGGTTCAACTGTGTGGGTCCTTGGTCCGTCACGGCACGCATGATCTTCTTGGTCACCGTCTTCTCGTCATCGCAGAGGTAGATACAATTACCTTCTGACTTGCCCATCTTACCCGAACCATCCAATCCAGGCACTTTGACCGCCTTGTCAGCGAAATGGAAAGACTGTGGCTCCTTGAAGTACTCAATATTATAAATACGATTGAATCGTCTTGCAAAAAGGCGCGCCATCTCCATATTCTGCTCTTGGTCCTTACCCACTGGCACTTTGTCCGCTTTATGCACTAAAATATCCGCAGCCATGAGGCATGGATAGGTAAGCAATCCTGCATTCACATTATCTGGCTGCTTGCGCACTTTTTCCTTAAACGAAGTGACGCGCTCCAACTCACCCAGATAAGCATTCATATTCAGATAGAGATACAACTCCAGCACTTGCTTCACATCGCTCTGCACATAGATAGGCGCCTTGCTTGGGTCTATACCACAAGCGAGGTACTCACTAAGGATTGTTTTCACCGAGCGGCGTATATTCTCAGGCGTAGGATGCGTGGTGAGCGAATGCCAATCTGCAATAAAAAACATACAATCGTATTCGTCTTGCATCTTGACAAAACTCTTCACCGCACCGAAATAATTACCGAGGTGCAAGTTACCAGTAGGGCGTATTCCACTAATGACGCGTTCCATAGATTATTTGATTAAATTTCGATAGGCAATTGACGATAAATAGGCTGTGCTAAAGCCGTGAGTGTCTCTGTATTAGCTACACCCTCTATCTCCTGAATTTGGGTATTAAGAATCTGCAAAAGATGCTCATTATCACGCGCAAACACCTTTACGAGCAAACCATAAGCACCCAGTGTATATTGCGCCTCTACCACCTCTGGAATCTGCTTCAAGGCATCAATAACCTGATTATACAATGAAGCCTTTTCCATCGTGATACCAATATAAACGCATAATTGGTAACCCAACATTTTTGGCGCTACATGATAACTACTACCCGTGATCACTCCATGCTCAATCATCTTCTGCACACGCTGATGAACAGCTGCACGACTGACACCACATTTCTCTGCTACATCTCTGAATGGAGTACGCGCAGATTGCGTAATAATTTTGAGGATCTTGCGATCCAATTCATCAATTTTATCCATAGTATATAAATTAAAGTGTTTTAAATTTTTTGCAAAGGTACTACAAAATAATTAATTGTGCAAGATTTTTTTGAAAAAAAATATCACATTTTTTGCATTACTTTATTTTTCTAATCATAGTAAGTCCATCGCGAAGGGGAAGAATCACCTTCTCAAAGCGCTCATCTTGCGCTAACTGGTCATTAAAAGCACGCAATCCAATAGTCTGCTTATCCTTGTCATAATCAGGGTCAATAATATGTCCATCCCACAAGGTATTATCTGCCAAGATAAACCCTCCCACAGGCACAAGCGGATAAACCAATTCCAAGTATGCGCAGTACTCACGCTTATCGGCATCAATAAAAACCAAATCAAACGCCTCCGCATAGTTTTTCGCATGAGCAATCATCCACTCCTTAGCATCACCTATAACCAATTCAATCTTATCACCCAAAGGCGAGAGCGATAGATGATGCATGACGCGCTCTTCTATCTCATCATTATGCTCAATGGTGATGAGTTGTCCCTCTGGCGGGAGTCCCTCTGCTAAGCACAGCGCACTATACCCCATAAAAGTACCCAATTCAAGAATATGTTTGGGGCGTATCATATGGCTAATCATAGATAAAACGCGTCCTTGTATATGTCCGCTGAGCATATGAGGATTGAGCGTATGCACATAGGTAGAGCGTGTAATGGCACGCAATACATCATTCTCTGCACTCGAATGAGATGCTATATATTCGTCAAGTGTCATTTTGGGAGTTTTCAGTGGTCAGTTTTCAGTGGTCAGTTTTCAGTGGTCAGTGGAGGTTGATGGCTTCGTCCCAAGTGTAATCCTTGTCTTCTGTAGAAGAAGGGATATAACCCATTGTTTCTTTGGCTTTCTCTTGCGGAAAAGTAAAATATGTGCATACACATTCGCATAACAGTTCGGATACTTCACCTTTGGATTCATCTGCTGCGCTCCAAATCTCTCCTTGCACAATCGCTATATTACGGCGCATCTCCTTTAAATACGCGCGCAACTTGATGTATGACTGCAGCGTACTTACGGGTTTATGGTAGCGCATCTCCATCTTGGCTGTCACGCCAGCCGTTTGCAGTTTATGAAATACCACCCATCCGCATATCTCATCCAAGAGCACTGCCTGGATTCCCCCATGCAGCGTATTAATCCATGACTGATGGTTCGGTGTGGGTCTCCAAATCGAGATTATATCTTCTCCATCTTCAAAAAAACGCATTTGCGCGCCGATGGGATTGGTTGGACAGCAACCAAAGCAGTTATACTGCGGTATGGCAGTCCATGGGTTATTTATTCGTTTCATACCAAGCAGTTATCTAATGCCTCAGTGAGGGCTTTCTTATCAAGATGCTGACCGATAAAGACCAATTTTTGCATACGATCGCCATATTGATCATCCCAGTCTTTTTGCAATTGTGCATCCTGCGCCATGAGTTGCATCAGTTCTTCTTTGGGCATCGTAGCAAACCACTCCCCTGCTTGACGCATATTGAATTGTTTGCCAGCCTGTTCGAAGAGGTAACACATATCAAATTCTTCGGCAAAATAGCACATTCCTTTGCATCGAATAATATTCTTGGGCCAATGTGCGGCTACAAACTCATCAAACATGCCCAAATCAAATGGTTTGCGCGCAAAATAGACATATGTCTCAATTCCATATTCCTCGCCATGTGCATGTCCGTGCTCGTGATGATGACAGCAGCAATGCCCATGTTCATGATCACAATGCGAGTGATCTTCGTGCTCGTGGTGGTGATGTTCGTGCTCGTGGTGGTGATGTTCGTGTTCGTGGTGGGTTGCATCTTCTATCTCACGAATCCATGTGGCAGAAGTGGCCACTTTATCGAAGTTGAATAGACGCGTATTGAGTATGTTCTCAAACGGCACATCGCAGTAGTTTGTTTCAATGATTTGTGCCTGTGGTTGTATAGTGCGAATAATATTCTTAATTCGGATTAGTTCGTCTTCGCTCACTTCGGAGGCCTTATTTAATAAGATAATATTGCAGAATTCTATCTGCTCAATCACGAGCGCAGAGAGGTCTTCTTCTTTGGATAAGACTTGCTTTTTATCCGCGTGATTATCTAATTGTTCGATAAACTCATCTCGTAGTCGCAGCGCGTCCACTACAGAGCATATGCAGTCCAACACGGGCATTCCATCTTGCACAAACTGCGGCACCATTTGTGGATAGGAGCATAGCGTTTGTGCGATAGGAATGGGTTCACATATTCCACTTGCCTCTATAACAATATAGTCGAATGGTTGTGGTGAAGCAATGAGGTCGTGCAACTGCTCAATAAGGTCCATCTTAAGCGAGCAGCATATGCATCCATTCTGCAAAGCCACTAACGAATCATCTTGTTGGGACACTACTCCGCCCTTTTGGATGAGCGAGGCGTCAATATTCACCTCGCCTATATCATTGACGATAACAGCGAAGCGAATACCCTTATTATTAGTCAGTATTCGATTGAGCAAAGTAGTCTTACCACTCCCCAGATAACCGGTGAGTAGTAAGACTGGTATTTGATTGATTGTCTGCATTCTTTTGTGATTTTATATTACATGCCAGCATAGGCTGCGTAATCAGCGTAGTATTTTTCTACAAGTTCGCGATGACCGTAACGCTCGCATGTTTGCAATACATAACTCAAAATAGCCGCTTGGCGCCCTGTGGTGGACTCCATTACTTCTTGTTGTCGCTTATTGAGCGAATGAGCAAAGCGTATATACTCCGCGCATGTATTAGCCACATTATCCATAATAGCCAATCCTTTCTCGTCCTCACCGAGCAAGAAGTACATGCCCGCCATGGACGCAGAAGTATAGTCGTATGGGATATTAGAACCAGGCAACTGCTCTTCTGCGAAATCCAACACTTCGAGTGCTTTCTCCTTCTGGTTTTCGCGTATGAGTTGTTCTGCCAATTGGGCAAGCATCATACGATGTGTACGACACATACGCATCAGGTTCTCATCAATATAGATACCAGGGATATTCATATTGCCGTATTGGAATTTATGCAGCATATTCTCATACATCTTCTCGGTATTGACGCGCGGTTGTCCATCTGCGCTGCGAGTAGGTGTTATTTGATAGGTAAGACCCGTCAATTCGAGCCATGGTTCGAGTCCCAAATAATAATCATTACCCACGGTTGCACAGAAATACATAGGGCGTTCAAAGTCATTCTGCTCAATCATCTCCATGATCATCATCTCTGAACGAGTGTACATGCGTTTTTTCTTGAGCATCATCTGTTCGCCCGCTGGTGTGGTGATAAAGAGTTGGTCTGATGGTAAGTAATTATCGCCTTCTCTATTCTTGGTGCGTGGGTCATCCGAACGGAGGAAAGCAAAGGCTTTATCCACCGAGATAGGTTGCCCCAAACGATTATCCACACGCGCAATCTCATTCTTACCTGGCATGAAATCCTTGTATTCCCATGATATAGGCAATGCTTGTGACTCGTAGTATGGGCGTTTCATTTGCGAGATATACCAGTCTGTTTGCAGATAAGACAAGTTGCACACACGCTTATCAGTACCCACTCCCTCTACTTCTTGATTATACCATAATGGGAATGTATCATTATCACCATTTGAGAAGAGAATTGCCTGATCCTCACACGATTTGAGGTAGTTAGCGCCAAAATCACGGCATGCGTAGCGATTGGACCTATCATGATCGTCCCAGTTTTGCGAAGCCATTTGTGCGGGCACCAAAAGGGTTACCAGCGTGATGAGGAGAGCGGTTATGGTTTTGCCCGCATTGGTTTTCAACACACTATTAAACCAATCTATCAATGCCAATACACCCAAACCAATCCATATACAGAATGCATAGAATGAACCCGCGTACGCATAATCGCGCTCGCGCGGTTGGTAAGGAGTTTGATTGAGATACATTACAATAGCCAAACCAGTCAAGAAGAATAGCAAGAAAGTGAGAATAAAATTCTTCTTTCCCTCCATTGCGCTCTCTCCATTGCGCTTACTCAACTGCCATACGATACCTATCACACCCAATAGAAGAGGCAACATATAATATACATTATGGCCTTTATTCTCTTTGAGTTCGGTAGGCAGCAAGTCTTGATCACCCAGCATGGCATTATCAATCGCGTCAAAGCCCGTAATCCAGTTACCTTTGGTTATATCCCCATAGGACTGCAAGTCATTTTGACGACCCGAGAAATTCCACATAAAATAACGCCAATACATGAAATTCACTTGGTAGCGGAAGAAGAAACGCAAGTTTTCTCCAAAAGTAGGACAATAATCCGTTTTTGTTTGTCCACAGTATTCATATTTCACGCGTTTACCCTTCACCTGCGCCCACTCCTTGTAAGCCTGCACATGGCTTGCTTGCGAGGAATACATGCGTGGGAAAAGCATGCAGAACTGATCCATGAATACATAATTGGTCTTGTAACCCGTAACTACATATTTATCTTTCTCCCCATCCACACTTGGCGCTGGTGCATACTGCGCATGACCTATCTTCTCCACAGGAATACACATATTGCCCTCCACTTTGAGTTCTACTGGGGCATTATATGCCTGACCATAGAATAAAGGACGATCACCATACTGCTCACGATTGAGATAATACTTGAGTGAGAATACATTATCAGGCGAGTTCTGATCCATTGGTGTATCTGCATTCGAGCGGATAACGAGCGCCGCATACGAACTATAACCAATCAGAATAACGGTGATCATCACCATCGCAGTATTGAGCCAACGCGCAGAGATAGAATTAGGTTTAAGCAGCATAAAAGTTAATAAACCCGCAGAAAGACCTAATCCCATCCACCATTTTTCAAAGAGGAAAGCCGCGCCGCTGAATGCAAAAGCGAGGGTGCAAGCAATAGCAATACGCTGCTTGGACTGGTCTTTATTCGTCTCTATAATCGCCCACACAAGTGAGGCGATAACAAGCACAATATACACCGCTAATCCCGTATTGAATGGGCATCCCAATCCATTCACAAAGAGCAATTCAAACCAACCCGCAACCGTTGGAAATCCAGGGATAATACCATACAAGATAACCAATAAGATGGCACACGAGATGAAGAATGCCTTGCACATTCCAGCCCATGAGAAATCATACTTACGGAAATAATACACGAGCACAATGGCAGGGATAGTAAGCAAGTTCAGCAAGTGCACACCAATAGACAAGCCCATCAAGTACGCAATCGCTATCAACCAGCGGTCACTACCCTCCTCATCCGCCTGTTCATCCCATTTGAGAATGAGCCAAAAAACCACGGCTGTAAACAACGAGGAAGAAGCATATACCTCGCCCTCTACGGCCGAGAACCAGAAGGTATCGCTAAATGTGTAGGCCAATGAACCCACCATACCTGCACCCAACAAAGCAATGCCTTTCCATAGCGTATCTGGCTGCACTAATTTCTTAGCCAATGCAGTAATCGTCCAGAAAAGGAATAAAATAGTAAATGAACTTGCTAAGGCGGACAAAGCATTAACACACAATGCCACTTGCGTCGTATCAGCTGCAAAGAGCGAGAAGAAACGACCCATCAGCATGAAGAAAGGCGCTCCGGGTGGATGGCCAACATCCAGCTTCCAAGCACTGGAGATAAACTCGCCGCAATCCCAAAACGATGCGGACGGCTCTAATGTCAAGAGATACACGGCGGTGGCAATCGCAAAAGCGATCCATCCGCATAGCGTATTCCACAATTTGAAATGTTTCATATATCTATATTTTTTCATTAAATGCCCATAATACGGCAAAATACGATGCAAAGGTACAAAAAAAAGTTTAAAGTAGAAAGATTAAAGCGAAAAGATTGTATTTTTAAGACCAAAATGCGCTCTTTTATTAATTAAAGCACACGCGCGCTTGCATATGTAAAAAATTATTCGTACCTTTGCGGGCTTTTTGTAGTATAACAAACATATAATCATATACACCATGAATTTAGAAAACAGAAAAATCGCAGTTATCGGCTTAGGGTATGTAGGTTTACCCTTGGCTATTGAGTATGGCAAGAAATACCGTGTTATCGGTTTTGACATCTACCAAGCGCGTGTAGAAGAATTAGAGAGCGGCAAAGATCACACTTTAGAGGCCGACCTCGTGGGCATGAAGCAAGCATGCGACCTATACAAAAGCACTGGCAAGGTAGGTCTATCCTTCACCTCTAATCCAGAAGCATTGAGAGAAGCCAACACCTATATCGTGACCGTACCTACACCTATTGACGCATTCAACAACCCAAACCTTACCCCTCTTCTCAAAGCGAGCGAGACCATTGGTAAGACATTGAACAAAGGCGATATTATTATCTATGAGAGCACTGTTTATCCTGGTTGCACCGAGGAGGATTGCGTGCCTGTATTGGAGAAATTCTCAGGATTAAAATTCAACGAGGACTTTTTCTGTGGTTATTCACCAGAGCGCATCAACCCAGGTGATAAAGTAAATACCCTGACCAAGATCACTAAAATCACTTCGGGTTCTACACCAGAGGTAGCCGACCTCGTGGACGCGCTCTACAATAGTATTCTGCTCAATGGCACACACAAGGCTCCTAACATGAAGGTAGCCGAGGCAGCCAAAGCGGTGGAGAATAGTCAGCGCGATGTGAATATCTCCTTCATGAATGAGTTGGCACTCATCTGCGATCGCGTAGGCATCGACACCAATGATGTGATTGAGGCAGCAGGCACCAAATGGAACTTCCTCAAATACCGCCCAGGATTAGTTGGCGGCCACTGTATTTCAGTAGATCCATATTACCTCGCGCACAAAGCAAAATCGCTTGGATACGATCCTAAAGTTATTTTGAGTGGTCGTGCAGTAAACAACTCTATCTCTAAATTCATTGCGGATAAAGTGCTTAAACTGATGATTCAGAAAGACCACAAGATTCTACACTCCAATGTGCTCATTTTGGGCGTAACCTTCAAAGAGAACTGCCCTGACTGCCGCAATACCAAGGTTATTGACATAGCCAATGAATTAGAGGATTTTGGCGTGAATGTAGATTTATACGACCCATGGGCAAGCAACGAAGTTATCAAGCACGAATACGGCAAAGAACTCATTCCTGCTATTGACCCCGATAAGAATTATGCGGCTATCATCGCATGCGTTAGTCATGACCAATTCAAAACATTTGATTTTAAGAAATACCAAGCACAAGGTGCGGTCATCTTCGATGTGAAGAACTTCGTAGATCGTCAATTCGTTGACGCACGCTTGTAACACGCAACTTCCACTCAATTAATAAATATGATGAAAATAGCAGTAGCAGGTACAGGATATGTAGGATTAAGCATCGCCACCCTACTCGCCCAGCATAATGAAGTATGGGCTGTAGACATTATCCCCGAGAAGGTAGAGATGATCAATAAGCGCATATCCCCTATTCAAGACGAGTATATTGAGCGTTATCTGCGTGAAGTACCCTTACAACTCACCGCCACTCTGGATGCCGAAAAAGCATACAAAGACGCAGAATTTATCGTTATCGCTGCACCTACTAATTACGATAGTAAGCGCAACTATTTTGACACTTCTGCAGTAGAGACAGTGATTGAAACCGTACTACGCGTCAATCCGAATGCTACGATGGTCATCAAATCCACCGTACCTGTAGGATACACCGAAACGGTGCGACAGAAATACCAATGCGATCATATACTCTTCTCACCTGAGTTCCTGCGCGAGAGCAAAGCACTCTATGATAACCTGTACCCAAGTCGTATCATTGTCGGTACAATCCTAGACAATACACAATGCAAGGAGCAGGCTATACGCTTTGCAGAACTACTCAAAGAGGGAGCCATCAAAGCAGATGTGGAAACACGCATCATGGGGCTTACCGAAGCAGAGGCTGTCAAACTATTTGCCAATACCTATTTGGCGCTGCGCGTGAGTTATTTCAACGAATTGGATACCTACGCAGAGATGAAAGGACTGGACACACAGGCCATTATTGATGGCGTGTGCTTAGACCCACGCATCGGTACGCATTATAATAACCCATCCTTCGGGTATGGAGGTTACTGCTTGCCCAAAGATACCAAGCAACTATTGGCTAACTATCAAGATGTGCCCGAAAACCTAATTGAAGCAATCGTAGAAAGCAATCGTACACGCAAGGATTTTATTGCAGATCGAGTGCTCGCAAAAGCAGGTTATTATGATTATTATCATAATGGTGATTTCAATGCCGCCGAGGAGCATACATGCATCATTGGTGTATATCGCCTAACCATGAAATCCAATAGCGATAATTTCCGCCAATCAAGCATCCAAGGAATCATGAAACGAGTGAAAGCAAAAGGCGCACAGGTAATCATATACGAACCTACTCTGGAAAATGGCAGCACATTCTTCGGTAGCTTAGTAGTCAACAACTTGGATGAGTTTAAGCAGAAAAGTCAAGCGATTATCGCCAATCGATACGATACATGCTTAGATGATGTGAAGGAAAAAGTGTACACACGCGATATTTTCAGACGCGACTAATAATCCGCACAAGCGATAAATGAGCGAGAAAGTAGAACATATAGGTAAACGCGAGATTATTTGGAGTTACATTGGCACAGCATTCATGATTGGAGCTGGTGTGCTTCTATTGCCCTTTATTCTCAATAAAATGCCAGATGAGACAGTAGGTGTATGGAATATATTCCAAACGATTACTGCGCTCGTTTTATTGCTTGACTTTGGTTTCAGACCCACGTTCGCGCGTAACATCAGTTATATCTTTACTGGTGTCAAAACACTACAGAAAAATGGTGTAACACACACAGAATCCAATGCGAATGTAGATTATGGATTATTAAAAGGCTCACTCGCGGCAATGAAGCGCTTCTACCAATGGATAGCGCTCGCTGTATTTGGATTACTTCTGACGGTAGGAACGGTGTATTTCTACTATATACTGCAGAAATACTCCGGCGACCGTACCGATGCGCTCATTGCGTGGTTACTACTCATCGCTATCAACTGCTACAACCTATACACATTCTACTACGACGCATTATTGACAGGCAAGGGATATGTGAAGCAAAGCCAACAAATCAATATGTTAGGTCAAGTGGTTTACATAGGGCTGGCAATTGGATTGATTTATGCAGGTTTTGGACTAACGGCTATCGTGGGGTCACAATTCGTTTCTACCATCATTCGCCGTTACCTCACCTACAAGGTTTTCTTTACACCACAATTAAAAGAGAAATTAGCAGACGTACAGGCGCAAGAACCGAAAAATATACTAAAAGCTATCACACCGAATGCCATCAAGATAGGACTGACCAATTTAGGTGGTTTCTGCGTCAATAAATCAGCCATCTTGATTGGTTCTGCCTTTCTCACTTTAGAGCAAATAGCATGCTATGGTATCACCATCCAAGTGATGGATATTTTGGCGCGTTGCGCTTCGGTTTTCTATCAAGCCTATACTCCTAAATTAGCGCAATGCCGTGCGGAGAAGAATATTGCACAATTAAAGCATTACTACCTACTATGTATAGGTAGCCTATGGGCGGTATTTATCATCGGTGGTATCGCATGGGGCTTCTTGGGCGAATGGGCTTTGGCATTCATGAGTAGCCAAACGCATTTTGTGCCCACAGGAATGCTATGCGTCATGCTGCTCATCAGCGCATTGGAGCATAACCACGCCGTTTCAGCAGGATTCATCATGGCGGATAACAAGATTCCGTTCTTCATCCCCTCTCTACTAAGTGGCGGCGCAACAGTGATTTTACTTTTCGTTTTCCTATACATCCTTGATATGGGAATATGGGGACTCATCTTGGCGCCAGGTCTCGCCCAATTGGCTTACCAAAACTGGAAATGGCCTTTGATGGTGATAAAAGAATTACGAAATGAATAATAGCCTACACACAGATATAACATACACCGCCATATATATACTCATTCTATCGGTTCTCTATTGGCGGCATAGACGAAATTCCATTAATAAATGGGGAATAGGCAATATGTTGTTGCTCAGTTATGTACTATACCCTATTATTGGTTGTTTTTGGTATTTCAATACTCAATCACCTTACCGTCTATATGTTACCGAATTGCAGTTCTGGCCATTTATCTATCTCGCGGCAATGCTATATATTGCTGTGTATCCAAGCCTGCAATACGATAAAGCGAATATACAGCGCATAGACCCACCTCCCATGCTACTGCTCAATATTTTTGCAGTCGTCTATATTCTTTGTACACTCATGCAAATACCGCTAATTATAGAAAACTTGTCAAGTGGTTTGCGCAGTATTATGGTGGATACAGCCGCCGGAGCGGATATGTACTTAGAATCGCAATCAGAAGAAGTGACATATGACGGCGCTATCAGCAATATAGCGGCTATCATATTTAATATTTTCTCTCCGCTTGCCTTTCTCTTATTCTTTTATTATCTAACACTCGAACGGCGATATAAATGGGCGGAGATAGGATTTGGCATCTGTATATTGATCAAATGTTTCTCGTCATTAAGTAATGGTCAGCGCACAGAGGTTTCGATGTCCGTCTTTAATATCATAGTGGCATACTTAGCACTCCGTCCCATGCTCCCAGC
This sequence comes from Paludibacteraceae bacterium, assembly GCA_036309065.1. Classification (GTDB taxonomy): domain Bacteria; phylum Bacteroidota; class Bacteroidia; order Bacteroidales; family Paludibacteraceae; genus Colicola. The sequence goes on from JAXJUN010000007.1 coordinate 26,913, forward strand.
GCGTATCCAACGCGGCATACGCATATCACTTATCATACTCGCAATCTCTATTGCAGTACCATTCATAATGCTCTCTATCAGTCGTTTTGGCGAGCGCGATGGAGGATTATTAGGCGGTTTAGTCTATTACATAGGTGAAGCACCCTATTACTTCAATCAGTATGCATTGGATTCCGACGCAATACGTCATGGGGATAGAACATGCAATGTTTTCAAGCAATTATTAGGAATGCCCGTTCCCGAAGGTATATTCGGCGTGCGCACCGCTTATCCTGACGTAGCAATGGATGACTCTATATTCTCTACATTTGTAGGCGACTTTGTGCTGGATTTTGGCGGCACAACTACCGCAATTGTATTCATCCTATTCAGCATTATTTTTACACAACTGACGCGCACAAACGCACCCAATACAATCCCATTCCATCGACTTGTATTGGCTTATTTTGCCATGAGCGTCTGTATGCAAGGTGGAATGTATTTATTCAATTACGCCTTTGAAGGAAACTTGCAAATAATTGCCATACTACTCTTCTATGCTATTTTTGCATTAACATATATATACAAGCGCTATAGAAAGGAGGGAGAGCAATGATTACATTCTCTATTCTATTGCCAGCTTACAAAGCCACATATCTGCGTGAGTGTATAGATAGTATTATTGCACAAACATACACCCATTGGGAACTAATCATTATCAATGACGCCTCACCAGAACCGATTGACTCAATCGTTAGTACATACCACGATACACGCATTCATTACCATGTGAATGAGACAAACATAGGAGGAAAAAATTTAGTCACGCAATGGAACCTATGCCTATCAAAAGCCAATGGGCACTACTGCATTTGCATAGGTGATGATGATAAATTGACGCCCGCGTGCCTTGCTACATATGCTAAATACATAGAGAAATATCCATTCGCAGATATTTTGCACGGACAAACAAATATCATCGACGAGCAAGGAGAATTTGTGCGTCACACACCAACACGACCAGAATGGGAATCTGCCATGAGTTTATTGTACAATCGCACATATAATTACAAACATCAATTCATCGGGGATTTTTGCTACGCGTGTCAATCTTTAAAAGCACGAGGAGGATTTTACGCATTACCATTAGCATGGGGCAGCGACGATATTTCGGCAATTATAGCCGCACAAAAAGAAGGTATTGTCAATACCCACGAAGTGGTATTCTTATATAGAATCCATCGTAATACAATCAGCAAACAGTCACACACATGGCCTAAACTGCGAGCTATATTATTAGAAGCAAAATGGAAATGGGATTTCCTGCGTAATAAACAAAACAATCAGCAAGACGAACATTATCGTCTTGTACTACAGAAAGGACTCGTTAGACACACATTAAAGAAAATGTTCTACGTCCTACACCACGCATTATATACAAAACGAAAAAAAGAATGAATAAACGCATACTCATAGACGCAACTACTGTTAACATCACCCAACCAGGTGGTGGCTCGTTTTGTGTGCAAGCATACATAGAAGCCTTATTAGCCCTCTATCCAGGCCAAATAGATATTTTACACCCACAAGAGGCACATATTCGCGACGAACGATACAACACCATTGATGTACCCAAACGCAACACGAGACAAATAATAAAAGGCATGGTCAAAGGCCAATTCCATCGTGGAGCAGAATATGTATTAAAACACATTGAGCAACATCCTAACACTTATCATACGATAGTCATCAATACGGGATTATTTGCAGGAAGCCTAATCAACCAACTCAAACAAGCAGCCTTGCGCATCATCGTATTACACCATAACTACGAACCAGAATACCGCATTGCAAGTCGCTCCGTACTCACCCTATTCGGGCATACTACCGCACTCGTAAAATACTGGGAAAAGAAAGGATACCTGGGAGCAGACATCAATCTATTCCTAACCTCATCCGATTGTAACACCTTCGAATGCGAATATGGCAAACGAGATAACAACCATGTAATAGGTATCTTTGAACCCACACACCAAAAACAATCATTGGCGCATATATCCCCATCCAAAACAGCCGTTATCACATGCGCCTTAGGCGATAAGCAAAACCAAAACTCCTTGATGCAATTCATACAATGCTATATGCCTACATTCAGCCGTTTATTACCCGATTGGCAAGTAGCACTCATGGGACGAAATCCCTCTGAGCACCTCATAAACATAGTACAACAGACACCCAACATGACCATATATCCAAATCCAAAAGATATACGCTCTTTGGCTGCTGACTGCACTATTTATCTATGCCCAATGGATAGCGGAGGAGGACTCAAACTACGCATCATGGATGGATTACGAGCAGGACAACCTATCATACTACACGAGCGCTCGGCAAGAGGATATGAGATTTTGAGCAATAAAAGCTATTTTAAAACATATAACGATATAAATAGTTTCATTGAAGCAGTACAAGCAATACATACATACATTGCTTCTAATGCCAACTCACGACAAACAATACAAGAAGAGTATTACACGCTCTTTGGTTTAGAAAGAGGTATCAATCACTTAAAAGAAATACTATGCAAATAAGCGTCATCATACCTACATATAAACCACAAGACTATATATATCAATGCCTTGATAGTCTTTGCCGCCAAACAATGGATACTTCATTGTGGGAGGTAATTGTAGTGCTTAACGGATGCGACGCCCCATGGCATAACCAATTAAAAGAATACGCTACTTCTCATCCACAAATACAAATGCATGTGATACAAACCAATGAACCAGGTGTCTCAAATGCAAGAAATATAGGATTAGAATATGCCCAAGGAGAATATATCACTTTTATTGATGACGATGACTATATTTCCGATACATATTTAGCATCGCTTCATCAATTAGCCTCACCCACAACCGTTGCAGCAAGTTATACCTTCGCCTTTGACAACACACACGCACATATAACACCACCGTATTATATTGAGAAAGAATACCTGCGATGGGCACAGCAAGATTGCACACTACCCTATTATCAACCACGTAGGTATATGAATGGAGCGTGTATGAAACTAATCCATCGCTCTATCATCGGAGACACACGATTTGATGTTCGTTTTAAAAATGGCGAAGACTCCTTATTTATGTTTGCCATCTCTAATCGCATGCAATACATACACTTTAGCAATAAGGAGGCTATATACTTTAGACGTATACGACAAGAAAGCGCATCACAAAAAATGTCCGCAAAACACACAATAAAAAATCGCTTCGCATTGATAAAAGAGTACACACGGATTTACATACATGGCGCCCACTACTCGTTTAGATTTTATCTAACACGAGTTATAGGTTCCCTCAATACCATTTTACGCATATGGATTTAGTAAGCATCATAATGCCCGCGTACAATAGTGGACGATTCATTGAGCAGTCCATCCGCAGTGTACTATCCCAAACATACACCAATTGGGAATTACTAGTCGTAGATGATTGCTCTACAGATGACACAACTTCTATTGTTGCATCGTTTAAGGACAAGCGCATTCATTATCAGCGTAATGAGCATAATATGGGCGCTGCATTATCACGCAATAAAGCCATACAAGCAGCAAAAGGCAAATACATCGCATTCCTAGATGCTGACGATAAATGGTTACCTACCAAATTAGAGAAGCAAGTAGGATTTATGCAGAAGAATAATATTCCTATGTCCTACACTGCGTATTATGTACAGCACCCTACCCATACAGATTATTGCATACACCAATGCCCTACTACGCAAAACTATTACCAACTAACGAAATGGAATAGAATAGGATGTTTAACGGTGATGTACGATAGAGAGCAAATCGGTACAATACAAATACCACATATTGACAAACGCAATGACTACGCATTATGGTTAACTATACTGCGTAAAGGATATACCGCACATGGAATACAAGAACCATTGGCTATTTATCGAAGCCATAATGGCGTAAGCAAAGGAAATAAATTGGCCTTCCTGAAATATCATTATCAAATGTTTCACCACATTTTAGGATATAACAACATTATTGCGCTATTACTAACCATACGAAATACTATATATTATCTCATATTTCACCTAATAGATACAAAATGACAAACATAATTCCATATATTATCATAGGATTTGTATTGGTTTTAATGGAACTGATGTATTTTCAGATTGCCAATCGATTCCAAATAATAGACAAACCCAATGAACGATCTTCCCACAGTACGATTGTACTGCGCGGAGGAGGTATCATTTTCCTTTTCGGCGCGTGGTTATGGAGTGCTTTCTTTGGTTTTCATTATCCATGGTTTCTATTAGGCCTAACCATCCTATGCAGCATTAGTTTCATCGATGATATCCATTCACTTCCCTACTCAATACGATTAGTGGCACAATTCATCGCTGTTATACTATTATTCATCGATTTAGGAGTAATGGCATGGCCATATTGGTGGATAATCATACTGGCACTCATCGTATGCGTGGGCATTATTAACGCATATAATTTCATGGATGGTATAAATGGTATTACTGGTGGATACTCCATTGCGGTACTCATACCACTCATCATACTCAATAATCAACACGCATTCATCGAACCATCCTACCTTGTTGTAACCACCATTGCCTGTGCTATTTTCTGCTTCTTTAATTTCCGTCCCAAAGGAAAAGCAAGATGTTTTGCTGGGGATATAGGCAGCATTGGCATTGCATTTATACTCATGCTACCCATCGCAAAACTGATTTTACATACAGGAGATATCACATACATACTCTTCTTAGCTATATATGGCGTGGACTCAATACTAACGATTTGTCACCGCATTATGCTACGAGAACACTTAGGTCAAGCACATAGAAAACATGCATTCCAAATAATGACCAATGAATTGCATATTCCACATGAGATAGTCGCGTCGGCATACTCTATTGCGCAATTAGCACTGTCCATTGGATTTATTTATTGGAGCAATACCCATTGGTTATATTTAGTAACTTCTATCGCTATTTTAAGCATAGCCTATGTGCTATTTATGCGTAAATACTACCACTTACACGAAACATACTTAAAACAATAGATAATAAGTAAACATTTATCAATATGGCATTTTTTGGATTATTTAACAGAGAAAAGAAAGAGACCTTAGATAAAGGACTCGAAAAAAGCAAGGAATCTGTACTCAGCAAGATTAGTCATGCTATCGCTGGCAAATCTACTATTGACGATGATGTGCTTGACTCATTAGAAGAAGCACTCATCACCTCTGATGTGGGTGTAGAGACCACACTGCGTATCATTGAGCGTGTACAAGAAAGAGCAAAAAAAGATAAATACCTCGGCACTGCCGAACTGAGACAATTATTGGTAGAAGAAATCGTTGAGTTACTCCAAGAGAATAACAGCGGAGATGAAATGGATTTCAGTGATGAACTACCTACCAAACCTTATGTCATCATGGTCGTAGGTGTCAATGGTGTGGGCAAAACAACTACTATCGGCAAACTCGCCTATCAATACAAGCAAGCAGGCAAGAAGGTTTATCTCGGTGCTGCTGATACCTTCCGCGCTGCCGCAGTAGAGCAATTATGCATATGGGGCGAACGCATTGGAGTACCTGTCATCAAGCAGCAACAAGGTTCTGACCCAGCTTCCGTTGCCTTCGACACCTTACAATCTGCTAAAGCCAATGACGCTGATGTCATACTCATTGACACTGCGGGACGATTACACAATAAGATCAACCTCATGAATGAGTTGACCAAGATAAAGAATGTGATGCAAAAAGTAGTACCCAATGCGCCACACGATGTGATGCTCGTCTTAGATGGTTCTACTGGACAGAATGCCTTTGAACAGGCAAAACAGTTCACCGCAGCCACACAAGTCACTTCACTTGCCATCACCAAACTGGATGGCACAGCCAAAGGAGGAGTAGTTATTGGCATATCAGACCAATTCAAGATTCCAGTTCGATTCATCGGATTAGGAGAACAAATGACTGACCTACAATGCTTTAATAGAAAAGAGTTCGTTCAGTCTTTATTAGGATCTATCGCACAATAAACCATCAATTACCAACCATATAAATTTTTCATTATGAAAGAGGATTTTCAAAACCCATCATGCGAGGCATTTCGCATCGAATCCGACCTTTTAGGCGAGTTACAAGTACCTGCCAATGCGTACTACGGTGTACAGACTCAACGCGGTATTAACAATTACAAAGTGAGTAACCTCAAGATGTCTGACTTCCCAGAGTATATTATTGCCATGGGATACATTAAACTCGCAGCCGTAGAAGCCAACCACGAACTTGGTGTTATCAATGATGAAATATATGCAGCTATCGCGCAGGCATGTAAAGAACTGATTGACGGCAAGATGCATGACCAATTCCCTACTGATTTGGTGCAAGGTGGCGCAGGAACTACCGTAAACATGAATGCCAATGAGGTAATCGCAAACCGTGCATTGGAAATCATGGGACACCAACGAGGCGAATACCAATACTGCTCGCCTAACGACCATGTGAACTGCGCTCAATCAACAAACGATGCCTACCCTTCTGCTTTCCGCTATGCATTCATTCGTATGAACCGCGAACTAACAGCAGAATTAACCAAATTAGTGGCTGCATTACGCAAGAAAGGAGATGAATTTAACGATTCTATCAAGATGGGACGCACACAGTTACAGGACGCAGTCCCTATGACAAGCGGACAAGAATTTCATGCTTTCGCTAATACATTAGAGGATGAAATTGCTAACTTAAACCACAATGCGAATCTCTTATACGAAATTAACATGGGTGCTACTGCCATCGGTACGGGTTTGAACGCAGTGGCTGGATACGCAGAACTATGCACACAGAAACTATGCGAACTGACAGGAGAACCATTCACCAAAGCAAGAGATTTAGTAGCTGCAACACCTGACACCGGCGATTATGTAAGCTACTCCGCAGCCTTGAAACGCTTAGCTGTCAAACTGAGCAAAACATGCAATGACTTACGACTAATGGCTTCCGGTCCTCGTTGTGGTTTGCACGAGATAAACCTTCCTCCTATGGCGCCAGGTTCATCTATCATGCCAGGCAAAGTAAACCCTGTTATTCCTGAGGTAACCAACCAAGTATGCTTCAAAGTGATTGGTAACGATACTACCGTATGCTTTGCAGCGGAGGCAGGACAGTTACAACTCAATGTAATGGAACCAATCATCACCGAATGTATCTTCGAATCTATCACATGGTTGCGTAATGTGATGCAAATCCTTCGTGAGAAATGTATTGATGGTATTACTATCAATCGCGAGCATAACGCTGCTACCGTTAAGAACTCTATTGGTATCGTCACTGCACTCAATCCTGTTATTGGTTACAAAGCTTCTACCAAGATTGCCAAAGAAGCATTACAAACAGGCAAAGGCGTGTATGATTTGGTATTAGAGCACGGTATTCTAAGCAAAGAGCAATTAGACGAACTGCTTGACCCAAGCAATATGCTGGCAGCACACTAATCACACACGCGCATACGCGTATAAAATAAATAAGGTGGCTCATACGAGTCACCTTATTTTATTATCGTTATAGTTCTTATCGGCGTGCGCCTCCACTACCGCCACTTGAACGACCACCTCCTGAGTGAGAACCGCCACTTGAACGACCGCCGCCTGAATAACCGCCACCTGTGGAACGACTGCCACCTGAGTAAGTGCCTACACTACTGCGTGAACTCGAAGGCGTGCGCTGAGGAGTGTATGTACTGGACGAACGCGTACTTGTAGTGCGTTGCGTACTAGCTGCGCTGGTGCGCTGAGGAGCACTGGTGCGTTGTGCAGTTGCAGTACTTGTGCGCTGAGCAGTAGCAGTGCTGGTGCGTTGTGCAGTTGCAGTACTTGTGCGTTGAGCAGTACTTGTGCGCTGAGCAGTTGCTGTGCGTTGGGTAGTAGCGCTGGTGCGCTGCGCGGTGGCTTGATCCTTACGCGCTACAGATTGAGAACGCGATGCAACGGTGTTCTGACTACCGAATGTGCGGCTCGCTGTAGAACGCGTAGCGGTGTTGGCTGCTACCGCTTGGCGTGTACGAACGCTGGATGTGCTGCGTATATCACGAGCGTTTCTCATTCCGCTATTACGCTGAGAGAAAGAGCGATGTGGATGAGCTACGGCATAATCTCTGCGGGTTACACCACTATGTAACTCATGCCACCCATGATGTACATGATGTCCAGGACGGAAAGAGCACCAATGATGGTGATGATGGAATGCATAGCAATGATGCCAGTACCAGTCATGTGCCCAACAGTTATGTGCGTACCACCAACTTGGATAATACCCCCAATACCATGGAGAAGTCCATGCGTACCATGTAGTACCCCAGAACCAATCATAGATCAATGGTCTGCGTATATAGATAGGTTCGATAATATAGTTCGCACCATATACATATTCATCACCTATCACTTGCACACTTACTTGCTCAGCCTCGTCTTTTTCTACATAGATAGAAGCTACATCTTGATAGATATCCTTGGCTAAGATAGCTTGCAATACAATGAGACGCTTATTTCCTTCGCCTGTCTCTATCACGCGCAAGTAATCCACTTGACCATCACCATTCAAATCAAGGTTGCAGAACGCACTATCCGGATTATTGAGCTTCATTTCAAATTGCTCAAGATTCTCAGCCTCTGCAAAGAGCTTAGCTACAACCTTCAAATCTAATCCTTCAGAGATATCCGTACTGTTCGCTGAAACAGTGATCGTCTCATCTGCCCACGATGCAACACTCATGAGTGTCAACATCAAAAGAAGTGTAGTTAGTTTTTTCATAATCGTATAATTTATTTGGGTTTACTTTCTTTGTGTCAAATATCGTGCCAGAAATTAAACCATTTTCAAATCATGATGCATTTTTTCTTTCTTCGTGCGCATATATCGTTCATTAAACCTATTAGGTTTGATTTCAATCGGCACATTTTCGATTATTTCTATTCCATAACTCTCTAAGCCCACACGCTTAACTGGATTATTGGTCATCAACTTCAGTTTCTTCGCACCCATTGCACGCAGTATTTGTGCTCCCACGCCATAATCGCGCTCGTCTGGTCTGAAACCTAAATGGATATTAGCCTCTACGGTGTCCTCTCCTTGCTCTTGGAGTTTATAGGCACGAATCTTATTCATCAGTCCTATTCCGCGTCCCTCTTGATTCATATACACCACAATACCCTTTCCTTCTTTCTCTATCATCTGCATGGCGCGTGTGAGTTGCTCTCCACATTCACATCGTAACGAACCAAAAACATCTCCCGTCATACAACTACTATGTACACGGCAGAGCACAGCCTCATCTTCCGTCCATTCGCCTTTGGTGAGCGCTATATGCTCCAAACCGGTAGTTAAATCTCTGAATGGTGTGAGCATAAACTCTCCTTCTTGTGTAGGCAAAAAGACTGTTTCGCCGCGCTCAATCAATTGCGATGCGGATGTATTTTGTGCCTCGTCTTGTTCTTCTTTAGACACACATTGTGCCTCATGCTTTAAGCGGTAGGCAATAAGATCCTTAATGGTGATTATCTTCAAATCAAACTCCTGTGCCACTTCTTGCAATTGCGGCATACGCGCCATCGTGCCGTCTGCATTCATTATCTCTATGAGTGCTGCTACGGGTTGAAAACCTGCCAATCGCGCCAAATCGACACCAGCCTCTGTATGCCCTGCACGCTGCAATACACCCCCAGCGCGCGCATAGAGCGGATTGATATGTCCAGGACGACCAAATGTCTCTGGTTTGCTATTAGGGTCCGCCAATGCAAGGATAGTAGCTGCACGATCGGCAGTGGACACACCTGTAGAACAACCTTCTAATTTATCAACAGTCACCGTAAAAGGCGTACCAAGCATAGATGTGTTGTTAGCCACTTGGTGCATCAAATCCAATTCAGCGCAACGCTGCTCCGTGATGGGACAACATAGTACACCGCGACCATATTGGAGCATGAAATTCACCTTCTCTGGTGTAATCATTTCTGCGGCAATAATAAAATCTCCCTCGTTCTCACGGTCTTCGTCGTCGGCCACAATAACAAACTTACCTAAACGGAGATCTTCTAATGCTTCCTCTATTGTATTAATCTTCATAAATATATTATTTTCGTATTTTCTTTATTTCTAACATCCAACGCCCATAGCGCTGCTGAATATCCTGCTTTATTTTTTGCCACTCCCTACTCCATGCTTCTGGATTGAAAAGCGGAGAGTCAGTCGCTGCTTTATAGCTTAGGAATATACCAATAGGGAGCAGAATGAACGAACTGAGCCACATACCCGCCCAAGAAGGCCACAAAGCCTCGCGCGCCATCTTGTATCCCGTATTATCAATAATATAATAAACAATAAACATGATAACCGAGATCACCACTGGAGCACCCAAACCGCCTTTTCTAATAATCGCACCTAATGGAGCGCCAATAAAGAAGAAGATCAGGCAGGCAAAAGCCAATGTGAACTTACGGTATAATTCTATTTCGTGCTTGCGTATATAGCGCTGCGAATCATTGAGCATAATGGCGTTATATTCTATTTGGTCTCTGTAATTGAGTGCCCTCTCATATGCCAGCGACAATGCTTGTCGATGCCTATGCACATCCAATGAAGCCCAAAGCGAATCTATATTATGTGTTTCGTATTGCTCTTGTGTCAATTGCGTAGGGATAATTTGTTCTTTACCATTTTCACGACCAAAATAGCGCTCTTTGATTAGTTTGCCACTCTGGTCGCGACTTCTCTCGATGGCCACATTATGCGTTGAATCGATTGATTGCAATAATTGCGCCACATTCTTGCTCACATGCTGGTCATCCAATATAGATTCATCGTAGCGATTGAAGTCAGTAGAAAAATCAATGATCAAACTTTTACTGGCAAAAGTCTCTCGTCTATACGGTATATTTTGTTTCGTTCCCGTGGCGCGTTGTTGTTTCTGATCTATATTCTCAAATGACTCACCTTGTATCAAATGAAGTGTCAAATAGCGTTTATCAGCACTCGTTTGTAATCGCCCCGAATCGGCTACCATCACTTTTGCATTTTCAAATCCTCCCGAATAGTCATATATCATCATATTAAGCATCGTGCCGTCAGGGGTTTTATCACGCATATAAATGTTATACCCGCTTATCTCGTCATAGAATTCACCGATTGGTATCTGCAGTTCGGGACTTTTCTGTCGCAATGAGAAAATCAATGCCCATAATTTTACTTGCGATTTGGGTAGCACATTATTGCTAAAGAAAAAAGCACCCACTGACACAAAAGCAATCGTAATCGCTAATGGACGCATGATACGAAACAATGAAATACCCGCTGCCTTCATGGCTGTCAACTCAAAACGCTCTGCAAGATTACCAAAACAGATTAGCGAACTCAATAGAATGGCTAATGGCAATGCTAATGGCACCACGGAGGCAGCAGCATAGACAAAAAACTCTGCCAATACACTAATACCTATTCCCTTCCCCACTAAATCATTGATATGCATCCACATGAATTGCATCAATAGAATGAAAATTGCCACAAAGAAAGTAGCAGCAAATAAGCCCAGAAAATTCTGAAGCACATACACATCTATTTTCTTGACAAATTTCATCTATTCAGTGGTCAGTTGTCAGTGGTCAGTTGTCAGTAAATGGTCCTTCGTACATCGTACATCGTACATCGTCCTTGCCTTTATCCTTTCAGATTCTCGCTTACAAAAATGAGTGGTAATAACTCGGAAGCAGACTCAAATACATAAGTTTCCTCATCGCCATATAGCAATACTTGCATCTTATTTCCGTAGCGGTGTTCCGTCTCGGTCATCACTTGCCTACATGCTCCACACGGAGCGCCTGGCTCCTTCGTAAAATGGCCATCCGTAAAACAAGCGATTGCTAATTGTTCTACAGGTTGGTCTGGGTGCTGGGCACCTGCGGCAAACAAGGCACTTCTCTCAGCACATAAACCACTCGGATAAGCTGCATTCTCTTGATTACATCCAGGAATAACTATTCCGTTTGCTAATCGTGCTGCAGCACCCACATGGAAATGACTATACGGACAATAACTATGACTCGTTTGCTCCTTTGCTACTTGAATCAAAGCGCGTTGCTCATCCGTCAACTCTTCCCATTTATAAATGCGCATTTTCGTGGTTAGATTACATTCTTTCATATTGGTATGGAAGTTTTTTATTTCTATAGTGTACAAAAAGCATGCAAAGATACTGATAATTTTGCATATATGCAAATATTTTGCACTTTTTAGGCGCTAAGAACCCATTAAGGGCTATTTTTATGGGTAAATAACCAAGATTATAGTTGCATAAGTGCAAAAAAAACACTACCTTTGCACTCGCAAAGGTTTGGCATTTATGAAAATCGCATTCACCACATTAGGTTGTAAACTGAATTTTGCTGAGAGCAGTTCTATAGGAAAAGCGCTTTTGGAGCGTGGGCACACGCGTGCTCAGCGCGGAGAAGAGGCAGACCTATGCATCATCAACACCTGCACGGTCACCAATACTGCTGACCACAAAGATAGACAAACCATCCATCGTATTAGACGGCAAAACCCCAATGCTATCATCATAGTAACGGGCTGCTATGCACAGCTCAAGCCCGAAGAGATAGCCGATATGGATGAGGTGGACTATGTATTGGGACAGAATGAGAAATTCAATATTCCACAGTTCATCGAAGAGTTGGAGGCGGGAGCGATGTACAATGTACAATGTACGATGTACGAAGGACGAGAAACGGTGATCCACACTTCTGCTATTCGTGAGATTGATGATTTTCATGGTGCATTCAGCAAGGACGATCGTACACGCTGCTTTATCAAAGTGCAAGATGGATGTAATTATTTCTGCACATACTGCACCATTCCTTTAGCGCGCGGCAAGAGTCGCAACCCATCCATCGCGGAGGTAGTGACAGAAGCGAAGAAAGCACTCGCTGGAGGCGCCAAAGAATTAGTGCTGACAGGTGTTAATATTGGGGATTTTGGTCGTTCTACAGGCGAGCAGTTTATTGATTTATTACGCGCATTAGATGCCATAGACTACTCACTACTCACTACTGACTACTCACTACTCACTACTGACTACCGCATTCGTATCTCGAGTTGTGAACCTAACTTATTGACCGATGAAATCATCGATTTCGTAGCGCAGAGCCGTCATTTCGCGCCACACTTCCATATACCTCTGCAATCAGGAAGTAATGATGTGCTTCGTATCATGAAGCGCCGTTATACGCGTGAGTTATTCGCAGAACGCGTAGCGCATATCAAATCCGTCATGCCCCATGCTTTTATCGGCGTGGACTGCATGGTAGGCGTACGCGGCGAAACGGAGGAGTTTTTTGCTGATTATGTCGATTTCATCGAAGCTTTGCCCGTTTCCCAATTGCATGTATTCACTTATTCAGAGCGTGCAAACACCCGTATGGTGGAGATGGACTTGCTCGTCGTACCTCGCTCAGAGCGAGATAGGCGTAGCAAAGTGCTGCATGCTATCAGCACACAAAAGACAGAACAGTTCTATACTGCTCATATCGGTCAGAAAGCAACGGTTTTGTGGGAAAGCAAACGCATCAAGCAGAATGATGGTCCTGATTTGATGGAAGGATTTACAGAGAATTACATCAAAGTTTCCTGCCCATACGATAAACAGAAAGTGAATACTTTCGAGCAAATCACAATCCGCTTATAAACCCTATTCTACTCTTTGCCAACAGCGGTCTCGTAGCATAGTTGCGCTGCTGCCACATTCGGCAAACACTCTAATTTATATACCGGCACAGCCTCTAATAATTCCGCGATGGATTCGTATAGATTATCCATCGCTTTGGGTTGTGTCTTAAGTCCGCTCACCGAAGCGAGTATGTAGGGATATGCATGTGTCATTCGCAACTTTTCTATACTGTTTTGTGGCGCTTGCGCCAATTGCACTAATGCTTGCACAGGCGCGCTCTCTGCCTTATAACAAGGCGTCTTGCCCGACCAAGGCGAACCATATACTCGTACGATTCCATCGGGTAAAATACGCACGATAGGATTATCATCGTTGAGCAACCATGCTTGTGGATAAGCGGCCAACCACTGACGAGAATGTGTGCTCTTACCTGTGCCTGAATAACCTAAGAACATATATGCCAATCCATCTTTGACGGTTACGGATGAATGGAAAAGCAATGTTTTATGCGGTGTAGAGCAGAAGGCATAAAGCAGCATAGTGGCATTATCTACCGCAAAGCGTAAATAGGGTTTACTGGTGTATAAAATAGCCTCGCGCATGTCTTTGGTGCAATGGATAGCACATACCACCTCAGTATCTCGGTACTGAGAGACAGCAAAAACCGTTGTTTGCTCATTCTCGTATATCTCTATACGAGGCATATCATCATCCGAGCGGTCTGTATAAACAGATTGTAAGTGCTCATTAGATGGTATAGATTCGTCGGTCACACGAATTATAAACATCTTAGTTTCGTCGGTTTCATCCACACGAAACGGTGCGAAGTTAGGCAACTGACTAAATATATTCTCATCCCCTTCAATAGCGATGATAAAATCAGCTATGCGGTAATATTGTGTTGTTTTTCTCATACTCAAAACTCGTTCGGTTTTCTGCCACATAACTTAAAGAACTCACAGAATGATGGACAGTCTTTTTCTTCGCATTGTGGGAATTCAGTTGTAGTTAATAATTCTTTGGCTTTGGCAGTCAATTGTTGCTCGAATTGTTCCGATAAAATCTTGAAATTGCTTATCGTTTCGCCTTCTAATTCGATAGAAGTATTCATCTTATCAGACAGTAAGTCTTTGCTACAGAAATAGAGATGTGGTTCCACTCTCGCCTCTTGACTTTTCACTTTCCACTTTCCACTTTCCTCTTTCAAGGACTGCTCCACGGCATAACTATACATCATCGTTTGACGCACATATCCTTTATTCTTATCGGTCATGAGTTCCTCCCATGTAGCAGTCATTTTTTTCTTATGTGTATCATCGTTATATCCACCTGATTTGTAGTCAATCACACGCATTTTTTGAGCACTTCCCTCTCCTATAAAATCCAAGCGATCAATAATACCTCCAATGCGTATATCTCCTACTTCTTCGATAGGCAGAGAGATTTCTTTTTTCATTTCCAATCCATAGATAGACAATGCATATTTAGACGCATCGTCTTGGTCCTTTTTTAATATATTGCGTACATATTCGTATATAACTTTATTTTCCGCCTTATGCAGATTTTTGTCATAATGGTTGGGTTCTTGGTGCTCTCTCTCCCACTCTTCATTCATTTTCTCGTAGGCATGATCTAATGCCAAGGCAAGTATTTTCTCATCGTCTAATGTTGCAATCTGCTCGGCTGTAATGTTTTTAGGTGCTTTTCCATCACAGCCCAAATGGTGTTTATACAAATACTCCATGGTGTGGTGCACGAACGAACCGAGTGTATTGGCTTCAAAAACAACCTCTGGTTTTGTATCTTTCTTTTTGAATCCTAATACATATTGGAAATAAAAACTTCTTGGACAAGTGATATATGTATTGAGCGCACTGGGCGATAGTTTGTATGATTTGCCCGATGGCCTCAGCACTTTACCATCCACAACCTGCAAAGTGGATAGTAGCGACCTCGTTTCTTCCATCGGTTTTTGTTCGGCATACTGCACCGTATTGGGTTCATTGAGTTGCTCTTTTTTCACGATGAATTGGGGTGAAACAAGCATTTGCATGATGAATCGTGACATACCTTTCCCTGCCCCACCTGTTCCTGCGGCACCAAATAGCATTGTTGTTTGCTGAGCGCGACTTATCAAGCGGAAGAAATTGTAGGCATATATCGTTGCTCGTTCGTCTGGCGTCTGCATATGATATGCTTTGCGCAAATAGTATGGAATAAAACTATGGTCTGATTGGTGTTGCGGCACAATACCTTCTTCCACATTGAGTAACAGCAGTTTATCAAAGTCCAGCATACGCGTCTCCAGAACACCCATAACTTGTATATCTGTGATGGGTTCGCCATTAAAAGGCATTGAAACACTCTCCATCATTCGACGGATAAGCAAGCGAAGCATTTTATAACTCAAATCCAATTCACCTACTCCATCGCTCACTATTTGCTTTACTTTATTGAGTATAGTGCGTACTTGGTATTCCGATTCGAGCACTAAGAGTTCTTGCCATGTGAGTGCCTCCTCCTCTTCTACATCCGCTATTTCTTGTGCACCCTTGGGTTGCTCAAAGAGGAATGCGATGAGTTGGTCTATCGTTTCCACCTGTGCGGATTGATTAGTCACCTCTTTTGGCTGATTATACAACCATTGTATTGCCCTTGCGTAAATATCTGTATTGCGTAGCGGATAACCTTTGGTTATATTGATAGGTGCGGGTTTATTTTCTCCCGGTAATGTGATGGCTGGCAGCGCATAGATGATAGGTTCGAGCATTGCCTCATCGCATATCACCACACCTATCTTTTGTCCTGGCGCAGTATAGTTCTCTTTCAACCACTGGTGTACATACTGCGCTTGTGCCTCTTTAGACGCGCAGGTGATAGCCGTCACTTCTTTGGCCTCGCCCCATTGCCTATGCGATGAAGATGAACCTAATATCTGACTATTTTGCTGAGCAAAAGAGAAAGCCTTTTTATTGGTGGAGAAATCAGATACCAAATCCCAGAAGAAGGATGCTTTTTTCGCATCGCGGAGGCGTTTCATCAGTTCTAACTCAGCAGGCAGCAGATAGTTAAATCCCACGAAGAAATAGTACTGTTGCGCTATTTGTTCTTGTATTGTGTCTGTTTCCCATTGTTCGATAACAGCGCGTTGCCGCATACCGCTGTACCCTTTTTGCTCGGCTAAGAGTTCTTCGCGCAGAGCGGTATAGAGTGCATATAGTTTTTTCCATAGTTGCTCATATTGCTCTTGTACGGAATGACTACTCACGATACGCGTGTCCTCCTCGGTGCGGATAAGTGCTTGCAAACGCTCTTTGAGTTCGTCATCTAAATGCCATTCACTCAGTTCGTGTGCGGCGATGGTATTATCAAAGAAATTAGGCACTTCGTCTTGCTCCATAGACACATCCACATTGGTAAAATCAGCAATCATCTGCTTTCCCCAACCGTAGAACATATCCAATGGCATAACATTGGATGGGTCATTCGTTACGCGAAGATAATGTTTATATAGGCGCACGATGGTCACCAATTCATCTTCGGCATGGAGTGGGCTGAGAGCGTCTTGCAGCTGCGTGAGTGTGGTGATGTTTGGCGCCCAGATAGCTTTTTCTCCCTGCGCTTTTTGAATACGCATTATCTCATCTTTGAGCACCACTCCTGCGCGGTGAGAAGGAAGAACCAATGTGATATGCTCCAATGCGCTCCAGTTGTTCTGCGCTACGATAGTTTGCGCTGTTTGTTGTAAGAAACTATTATCCATTGTTTTGATCCTTTCTTATCTGCTTGAGTTGTTGTCCTTTGGGTTTGCGCGCATACCATAGGTATCCTCGCACATGGGTGTGCCCCATTTGCTGCAATGCCTCCATATAATCGCGCACTTGCTGGGTATATTTCTCGTTTTCTTTACCGAACTTATAATCGAGCACTATTGCTTCATTGGTTTGTGCGTTTATCATCACGCGGTCAGGTCGTAATTCCTTTCCATCTTTGAATACAGCGTGCTCTCTTTTCACTATCCATGGGTCGGTGAACCAACTATTCATCTCTGCACTTCCTTCCCATGCGGATGAGATGAGTTGGCGAAGCGTCTCGCGTTGTGCTTGATTATCTATCTCACCTCGTTGCTGTGCATCGTCTAATACATGTTCTAATTGGTCCTTGGTTTGTATGCGTGCAAAAATATTGTGGCATAATGTACCCTCTTCCATCAGCGCCATGCGGCGATAAGCCTCCACGCCCATCTGCGTATAGAGCATACCTTCCTGTGACTGCACAAAGCGTACTTGATTCTTATTCGACCATAACTCTGCCTTTTTATTCTCCGCTCCGTTGAATGAGAATGGATTTTCATCCTTGTTCCGGGGTTCGGAGTCCGGAGTCAGGTGTCCGGAGTCAGGACTCTTTGACACTTCATAATCCACATACCCATTCTCCTCGGCAATTGGAATGATATTCTCGCCACAAAGTATATCATTCATCAATCCCGTATATTGCAGTATATACATGCCTATATGGTCGGCCTTGGCGCCAAATCCTCCATTGGCGTTAACGGGGAACTCGGCCGATATATATAATTCATCTTCTGCGCGTGTGAGTGCCACATAGAGCATATTGAGATTATCAATCCGCATATTCTGATGCTCGTACGCATATTCCTTATTGTAGTGCGAATGTTCCATCTCTGCGCCATCAGGGATAGGCACATATTTCAACTCGGTATTGAGTTCTTCGGCTGCTTCACACCATATTTTCTGCGGATGTTTGGTCTCTTCTTTTGTCCATTTACAGAATGGAACAAAAAGAATCTTTGCCTGCAATCCTTTGCTGGCATGTATCGTCATGATACGGATTGCATTTGTAGTGGCCACGGAGATAGACTTGCTATGCAGTATATCCTCCCAATAGACGAGAAAAGCCTCCAAATCGCTACCATATGTGGCAATATAATTTCTTGTCTCATCCAAGAAAGCATTGATATACGCCGTTTCTTCGCCTTTGTACTCACCATCTTCATGGCAAATAAGCGCTGTGATTACTTCATTCACTAATTGAAAGAGCGGCAGTCGCTGCTCGCGTGTGCGAACGAATAATTGCTGAAGTGTTTGGGTGGGGCAACCTATGGTATCGGTGATAAATCGCTTCTCTATCTCATCCTCGCCATCTACATCCGAGTGCGCTATATACCTAAGCGCAGCGATGATAACCTGCACAGCCTGCGATGCTTCCAACTGAAAACTATCTGCAGACACGAAGGAAATCCCACGAACATGGTTATAACGCGTTGAATCCGATGCCAATATATCTCGGTGAATATCTACGATATATTGTGCTTCTTTCTTCTCGCGAACCAAGATCATCATATCCGATTGTTGTTCACCCGCAGCCAAGCGCTCCTCAATCGTATCGAACATATCGAGCACCATTTCATCACCTTTCTGCGTAAAAGCCCTAAAGCGCACTATTCCACCCTTTTTCTTATTGGACTGGTAGAAAGAGTCTATCTTATCTTCCGTATAATCCTCGCCATAGATAGCTTGTATCAGTTCGCGTTCTTGACCACTCCATTCGGGTTGCTCGATGATATATTTGAATAAACCAAGGTTGAACTTCACCACATTCTCACTACTGCGGAAATTACGGCGCAGCGGAGGAAAGGCAGGATTATAAGCACTCTCAAAATGCGCCTCGTCCTTACCCAACGATTCCATGATATGCCAATCACCATTACGCCAGCGATAAATCGACTGCTTTATATCTCCCACTATAAGAACCGTGTTGCCTATATTGGCCAATATATCCCGCAACAACTGACTAATAACGCGCCATTGAAGCGCACTCGTATCTTGAAACTCATCAATCAGCACATGCTTGAAGCGTATACCCACTTTCTCCAATATAAAGTCCGCATCGCCTTGCTGAAGCGCCTTGCATAAGGTATTCGCTGTCTGTGCCAAGAGTGCACAGTTGGCCTCCGTCAGGTTACGCTGAATAAGCGTACGCAGCGTACCCATCAACTGCATATCTCTACTAAAAGCAATCGTCAGTTGCGCCGTATTGTAAATCTTTCGGTATTGCCTAATCAGTTCCGTTGCGCGCAGAATGGCTTCTAATGCCGGTTGGGGTAATTTGGTCCATTTGACTGACTTTTCTATCTGCCCATCTGTCAATCCGCGGAAGCGAACTTCAGGTTTCAACTCCTTAGGAGTATCAAGACTTGTGCGTATGTTTTGTTGTGCAAGCAAAACAGCCTTGCCATTAGGAATGGTCGCTAAATCCGCGTAATTCCCTAAAATCGCTAACTGCGCTTCTATCTCCGCGCGAAGAGGATGAGTCTCCAAAGACTCTTCTATCTTCATACGGCATTGCTCTATAACCTCCGCTTGAAACTCAATCTGTCCCTCTGCCTCTAACATCTGCACCGACTCGTTATACATCTCCATCGCCATGGAGCGTATGCTTTTGCGCATATCCCAACGGGTGTCGTTATCCAGTTTGACCATCAGATAGTCCTCAATCATACGCTGCACCTCGTCCGTCATCTCTACGGTTATCAACTGATCAACGGCGGTTGTCACGATATGATTGATATCCAACTCCGTTTGCAAACCCACATCCAATTTAAGAATACTTGCCAAACCACTCAATAGAGTTTGCAAGAACGAGTCTATCGTCTGTACTTGCACATTATCGTAGTCCAACAGCATAGCGCTAAAGCACTCTCCTGCTCTCTCCCGCAACACCTCATCACTCTTGACTCTTGACTCTTGATTTCTTCTCGCCTGCGGAGGCTCTCCGCCTCTTGACTCTTGACTCTTGACTTTCCACTCTTGACTTATCACAAACTCTTTCGCGCGCGCCAAGAAACCCTGCTCGCCACCTTGGGATATAGCGTATAGATACCCCATGATACGCTCGCGCATCTCGGCGGTTGCTTTATTGGTGAAAGTGATAGCGAGGATTGAACGATAATCCACACCCGACAAGAGCAACCCCACATAATAGGCTGCCAAAGTAAATGTTTTTCCCGTACCTGCCGACGCACGGCATACATTAAGAGGCTTATGTAAATCAATCAGAGAACCTCCACTCCCGCGTTCTATGGACATTGTTATAGAGTTTTTGTTAAAACCTTTGCGGCGCAAAGGTACAACTTTTTTTTTATATATACAAGTAATTTGCTCTGAAGAGCGATTTTTTTTAGTAGTATTCATCAATAGGATTTATAAATGTAACTTGAGACATAAATTGGTATGTTTTTTGTGGTTAATATTGTGGAAAATCTATCTTTTCAATAGTATAGAAATTCCTTTTCTCCTATATTATTTTCCTCTTTATTTCGAGACTATAATTTGTGAATAACGCGGCTATATCCCGTGAATATCCCGTGAATCACCCGCGATGACAGAAGAAATAAGTGCAAAGTGACTAAACCTGAAAAAGGTTGACTCGAAAACTGAGTTAGAATCTTAAAAATCGTAAACTTTTGACTCGATACCTAAAAAGGTTGACAGGAGTACGAAAAAGGTTGACTAATCAAAAGGCATTGAATAGTGTTCGAACAACTATTGCAAAACAGCGTATGTTACGCGTATCTTATGCGTATGTTAGGAGCTGCACTCACTACTCACTACTCTGTACTAAAGAAGTGAGCACCTTAGTGCTCCTTTCGTTGTATCTTCGGCACGCCCCTTCTTAATTGTTCTATGTTTTCGCTCTATCCGCTGCCCGCGGCGCTCAAACTCGGAGTGCGTTCCGTCGCACTCCTTCAGGTCCTGAAATTTGCGGGGAACTTGTGGGACTCTCGCTAAAGTCTTGAGCAAACTAATTTGATAATCGCAATATTGTTTGCAAAATAAGGGAAAACAACTTTGCCATTGTGAACCTTCGTCTTTTGTCCAGTGTAGAGTTCTACGACCTCTGCGCCTTCCGCAAAAGTGTTGTCAAGGCAAATCGCTTGTCCTGCTATTGGTAGTACACGAATAACCACTGTATCATTATCGTTGTATCGTGCACAAGTATGCACATCTATCGTATGTTGCTTGCCTGTGCCAATCACGGGATAGGTTTTGCGTATCTGCCCTAAACGCTGAAAATGTTGTAACTGATTTTCATTAATATCGCTCCAATCCATATCTGAACGAAAGGCTTGATCACTATCTACATTGAAGCGCGCATCACTCAATTTTCTACCAGTCTCATCTCCATAAAACACTTGCACGGCACCTGGAGCCAACAATAGCGTGGTAGCGCAATCAATCATATTAGACATGTCTGCATCGCGATGATACGAGTTGTTGAGATAGCTAAATGGGTGCCAATTCGTGTACATATTCAGGCTATCGGCATACGCTTGCCAAGTATATACTATCCCATCCAAATCGCCGTGCTTAGGGAAATAGAAATTGACCATACTACCAAATCCCGCACTTGCATATTCGGGTTTATAATCTATTGATGCGCAATCGAAGTCGCCCGTCATATAAAAATCCTCTTTCCATTGGGCTGCGGCATCTTTGGGATGAGCCAAACGCCACTCTCGCAATGCCTCGTTGCAGGCGATATGCAGAGCTTTCCAACTATCTATATGAACATTCTCAACAATATCACAACGGAAACCATCAATACCAAATTCGCGAACCCACGAGGCAATCCAATCTACTAAATATTTTTGTACAGTGGCTTTTCGGTCTTTGCGTAGCACTCGTGCAGAAGGATTCACCCACGCATCATTCGCTTTACCCTCTGCTTTCCATTTACGTTTGAGAAACGCAGGGATACGAACCATCTCCGTACTTTCCTCTTTGAAGTCAGGCATACCAAACACCGTTGCCTCTAACGGATTATTCTCGTCCCAATGCTCATCTGGCATACGAATCCATGGACGGTCATACCAACCAGACCATGTCAATCGCTGC
This sequence comes from Paludibacteraceae bacterium, assembly GCA_036309065.1. Lineage (GTDB taxonomy): Bacteria > Bacteroidota > Bacteroidia > Bacteroidales > Paludibacteraceae > Colicola. The sequence goes on from JAXJUN010000007.1 coordinate 49,571, forward strand.
GCAAAGAAATCATCAAAACTCCACTCACGTATGTGTTCTGCTGCTTGTTGCGGGGTCAATCCCACTTCTGCAAAACCATACTGTATGGCATCTAATAGAGTCGGATAACCTGGATTATTCAAGTTAGCTCCGAGCATCACGCGTATTCCTTGTGCATGCAGTGTATCTACCAATGCACGAAACTCCTCTACTGTTCCATAGTTCTTATCTATTTGGGTGTAATCCAGTGGATAATAACCATGATAGCCATAGTGCGGAAAATCGTTGATTGAGCCACTGCCTGACATCCAACCATGGATTTGTTCATAGACATCAGTCATCCATACAACATCCACTCCTAAATCGGTGAAGTACCCCTCTTTGGCTTTTTGCAACAAACCTTTGAAATCTCCGCCATGAAAGGTGGCAGCATTCAATTGTTCAGTACCATAATCAACGATGCGCCCATAGTTGATATCATTGGTGGTATCTCCATTGCAAAACCGATCAGTAATGACAAAATACACCGAAGCGCCACGCCAATCAAATGTGTCTGCCGTGTTATTTGAGGCGAACAACGATATTGCATTACAGACCAATACACTAAATAGAATGAATTGTTTCTTCATACAATTATGTTTAATAAATCATGTAGTTATATTTAATAAATCTTTATATTCTCGTACAAATTCTATGCCAAACCTATAACTATAGCAGCATTTTTATACATTTTTAACATTTGAACAGATATGATTTTAGTAAGAACTTTCGGCACAATCTTCGGCACGAAGAAAAAAAACATAGAATGCATTCTATTTGGCAAAAAAAAACACCCATACACTTGCGTATGTGCAGTTTTTGTTGTATCTTTGTGCCCGAATTTTAAAATTACAAAATACAGTAAACGGGTCGCAAGATGAACGGTCACCCGAGAAAGAAAAAGCGCGAAAATGAGAAAAGAGCTGAAATTTGTCAAGATGCACGGCTTAGGGAATGACTATGTGTATATGGACTGTTTCCCTGCAACCGCAGCCGCCATAATAGCAAGTACGGATTTATCCGCCTTGGCGCGTACTGTCAGCGACCGCCATTTCGGAATAGGTTCAGACGGGTTAGTGCTGATTCTTCCGTGCAAAGAAGCCGAAGCGTCGATGCGTATCTTCAATGCCGATGGTTCGGAGGCGGAGATGTGTGGCAATGCCATCCGTTGCGTAGGCAAATATCTGTACGAAAGCGGTTTATGTACACAGCCAAAGATGAGAATCAAGACGATTGCGGGTATCCGGAAGTTATGTCTTCACATCCAAAACGGTTTGGTACACGAAGTGACAG
>JAXJUN010000008.1:0-56425 GCA_036309065.1 Paludibacteraceae bacterium
AAAACGACGAACCCACCACCGCTATGCTTTCAGCCCACGCGGCTTCGAGCGTAAACAACTAATCCGCATTTTATGCGAGCATAAATGCGCCTTAATTTTTACTCTCGTCGCAGACGATTTAACAAATCGCTGCTGGGTTCTCACAAAAACGCGTTCGTTTTACTCACTTACAAAAAAGCGCTACGCTTCAAAAACAGCAATGCTAACCTCTAGCAGCACACCGGTCTAAAATAATAAATGGTACATCGTACTTCATAAATGGTAAATGTTTTTGACTTTTTTTGTGAGCGTAAGCGAGTTTTTGTAAGCAGCCCATCGTGCCCGTTATGGGTCACGATTAAGCGAAAAAGAGAATATTAGCGGGCTGCAAGCTTGCTTGCGAGCCGATAATAGGTGATTTACGCTCAAGGCCGCGTAGGCCAATAGCCATGCGGACGATAGGCTGCGAGTTTTTGATTACCTAATAAAGAATATTCATTATTCATTAATCATTATTCATTAATTTATGAACGAGAGAGAGAGAATAGAACAAGTGATGAAAGAACTTGGATTATCTGCAAGACAGTTTTCGGAGCAGATACATGTACAACCTGCTACCATCAGCAATATGATGTCAGGGCGTAATAACCCAAGTCTGGATGTGATGAAACGCATCATGTCGCGTTATCCGACACTCAATCCTGAATGGCTAATACTTGGAAACGGAGATATGTGGCGCACTGTACCTGGATACGAACCACAGCTATTTGATAAACTGCCGCCAGCAGGAAAAAGTAACATCGCAACACCAGAAAAGAAAGAGGAACCACAAATAATTGCAGTTCCTCCAAAAGAAATCAAAAATATCGTTGTCTATTATACAGACGGGACCTACCAAGAGTTCGGCGTCGCGTTCGGCTCCTAATGCCTCCGCTAACCACTAAATCAGGACGCTGCGCTACAGGATTGCTAGTATTTCTAGCCCAACTAGCCCAACTAGATAAACTAGAAACCGCCTAACCGCTAATCGCTAAATGGACGGGCTCCGTATCTATTTCTCCAAAGCGCAGGATAGGACTTCGCTTATATCATGCACGAAATGGAGTTTCAATCCCTTGAGGTATTGATCTGATATCTCATAGACATCTTTTCTATTCTCCTCACACAGAATAATATCCGTGATACCTGCTCGCTTAGCCGCGAGCAGTTTTTCTTTCACACCACCAATAGGTAATACCTTACCACGAAGTGTCATCTCACCCGTCATAGCAATACGCGGTTTTACTAAACGACCCGTGAAAGCACTTACCAAAGCAGTTGTCATGGTGATACCGGCACTTGGTCCATCCTTAGGAATAGCGCCCTCTGGCACATGGATATGGACTGATTTGGTTTCAAAATGCTCTGGATTGATACCCAACTGATCAGCATGCGCCTTTACATATCCTAAGGCCAAAGTGGCAGATTCCTTCATCACATCTCCCAAATTACCAGTTAGGGTGAGAGTAGGCGTCTTGGCTGCTGATAGACTTGTTTCTATAAACAAGATCTCACCGCCCACTTGCGTCCATGCCAAACCTGTTACAACACCTATGTATTTATTCGTTTCCCATATATCTCTACTATAGCGTGGTTGTCCCAAATAAGCACGCACATCATCGATAGAAACACTCACATTATATTCTTCTCCTAATGCAAGTTTGGTATCCACCTTGCGGCAGATAGCCGATATCTGACGCTCCAAATGACGCACACCTGATTCGCGCGTGTAATCATCTATTATACAAGATATGACTTCTTTACGCAGACGCAACTGGTTGGATTTGAGTCCATGATTGGTTAATGCCTTGGGCAGAAGATGGCGTTTGGCAATCTCTTCTTTCTCTTCCTGCAGATAACCCGTCATCTCAATGAGTTCCATACGATCCAACAATGGACGCGGAATAGTATCCAAGCTATTAGCCGTTGCAATAAAGAGCACATGGCTCAAATCGTAATCAACATCCAAGAAATTATCATGGAAAGTAGTATTCTGCTCTGGGTCTAACACCTCTAACAAAGCCGAAGTAGGGTCACCTTTGTAATCAGCACCAATCTTATCAATCTCATCGAGTACGAAAACTGGGTTGCTCGTTTGGCACTTTTTGATATTATCTATTATTCGTCCCGGGAGCGCGCCGATATATGTTCGTCTATGTCCGCGTATCTCCGCCTCGTCATGCAATCCGCCTAATGAGATACGCGCATACTTGCGTCCTAATGCCTCTGCAATACTTCGTCCAAGACTTGTTTTTCCCACTCCCGGAGGGCCATACAAGCATAGGATAGGGGACTTGACTGGGTGATTTTTCTTGTCCTTGTCTTTGCGAAGAGACAATTGTCGTTGTACAGCGATATATTCGGTGATACGCTCCTTCACTTTTTCCAATCCATAATGGTCGCGATTGAGAACCTCTTGTGCATGGCGTAGATCGTAATTATCCTCCGAATATATTCCCCATGGAAGGTCTAATAAAGTCTCCAAATAATTCAATTGTGTGGCGTAGTCAGGTGCATGAACGGATATGCGCTCCAGGCGTTGCACTTCTTTATTGAATATCTTATTGGTCTCTTCCGACCATTTTTTCTGCTTAGCTCTTTGCTTTAGATCGTTTATGGTGGCAGCATTGGTGTCACCGAGGTCTTGCTTAATGGTTTCTATCTCTTGCTGCAAGAAATACTCGCGCTGCTGCTTATCCATCGCTTCGTGCGTGCGGCGGCGTATATCTGCTTTGATATCCGCCATTTCTTGGTCGCGCTCTAAGATGGTTAATATCTCCGTAGCACGCTCTGCTACAGATGTGATAGCAAGCAACTCTTGCTTTTTATCCGTAGGGTAGTCATATACCGAGCATACATAATTGACCAATGAAGGTGCATTATCCAGCGAACGAATCGTCATGAGTAGATCAGCGGGTGGGTTCTCACGAGTGCCCAATAGACGCAAGGTCAAATCACGAATCGAGTCATGGGTAGCAGCAAACTGCTTATCCGTTGTAAGTGGCAGATCTTCATCACGAATAGCTACTCCTACGATGACATGCTCACTTGGTGTACCGTCTTCATGGCTATAATCAGCAATAGCTTCCACCCGCATATGTGCCTCCACGATGGCAATGAGTGAGTCGTTATCTCCAGGCGTAGGGATGAGCTGATGAATAGAAATGAGACAGCCCATTTTATGTAGGTCGTTGTAAATGGGGTCATTCACCGAACTATCTTTCTGCGTCAAAACAACAAGGTGTTTATTCTTTTCAATAGCATAATTAACGAGTGCAATACTTTTCTTGCGTGCTATAGTGACGGGAATCAGTACACCAGGGAAGATGACTGTATTACGAATAGGGAGCACAAAGTATGGATCTTTCTCGATAGTTTCTCTATTTAATACTATATTTTTCTTCTTTGCCATATATGTTATTTTACATAATTCCGATTAAAATATAATGTGTATATTTGTTGCCAAATAATGTGCAAAGGTACAATATTTTTGTGATATATGCAAGTACTGAGTTAAAATATTAGAATTTTTAATAAAAGGTTTGCGTATGTGCGGTTTTTGTTGTACCTTTGTAGCCGCAATCTAGAATAAACAAAAATACAGAAAACAAAATAAAAATATAAAAAACATTTTTTAGGTAATCACAAACGACGAACCCACCACCGCTATGCTTTCAGCCCACGCGGCTTCGAGCGTAAACAACTAATCCGCATTTTATGCAAGCATAAATGCGCCTTAATTTTTACTCTCGTCGCAGACGATTTAACAAATCGCTGCTGGGTTCTCACAACAACGCGTTCGTTTTACTCACTTACAAAAAAGCGCTCATTACATTCGCTTCAAAAACAGCAACGCGATCTGATTAACTCGTTAATTCATTAATTCGTTAATTCGTTATTTTTTAATAATTATGGAAGAAATAAAGCAAGTTGAGCAAGATTGGACCACCGTCATCAAGCCCAAAGATAAGTTGCTAAGTGTTGATTTTAAGGAGATTTGGCGCTATCGCGATTTGATGATGCTATTCGTTAAACGCAATATCATCACGCAGTATAAGCAGACTGTGCTGGGACCATTATGGTATCTCATCCAACCGATGATGACAACCGTGATGTATATGGTTGTCTTTGGTGGTATTGCCAAGATATCCACAGACGGACTACCCCAACCTTTGTTCTATTTGGCTGGTATCAGTTTTTGGCAGTATTTTGCAGACTGCCTCAATAAGACCAGTAATACATTCGTATCGAATGCGGGTATATTTGGCAAAGTGTATTTCCCACGCTTGGTGACGCCATTAAGCGATGTAATCAGTAATTTGGTGCGGTTTGGTATTCAGTTCGGTCTATTTATATGCGTCTATCTCTATTATGTGCTCTTTACGGATGTACACATATGCCCGAACTGGTATGCGCTGTTATTCCCTGTGCTGGTGATGATGTTAGCTGGATTGGCATTAGGATTTGGTATTTTATTCTCCAGTATGACCACTAAATACCGTGATTTACAGTTATTATTAGGTTTCTTTGTGAGTCTTTGGATGTACGCCACGCCAGTTATCTATCCATTATCCACGATTACCAATGAGAAGATATTATTTGTGATGAAGCTCAACCCGCTAACTGGTATTGTTGAGTTCTTCAAATATGGTTTCTTAGGCGTTGGTCAACACGATTGGTGGATGCTCGGTTATAGTTTCGTATTCATGACTATCCTTTTGGGTATTGGAATAGTTGTCTTTAATAAAGTGCAGCGTTCCTTTATGGATACTGTATAATCACCTAACATCTAACATCTAACATAAAAAATGCTACTCTACCCTAATTGCAAGATAAATATAGGTTTGCGAGTGCTGAATAAGCGCGAAGATGGATATCACAATATAGAAACCATCTTCGTACCTATTTATGGGTTGCATGATGAATTAGAGGTGAATAGAGCCGATGTATTTGGGTTTGTGCAAGAAGGTATCGCGATAGACTGCCACGAGGATGATAATCTGATTATTCGTTGTTACCATCAGATGGCGGCTAAGTACGCATCTATTGGTCCGGTACATATTCGTTTTCGCAAGCAAATACCTTTTGGTGCGGGTTTGGGTGGTGGTAGTAGCGATGCGGCGCATATGGCTATTGCGCTTAATGAACTATTCTCATTAGGATTGACCAAAGAGCAATTGGCGGCAGAGGTTCGTTCATTAGGCGCCGATTGTCCATTCTTCATATATAATACACCATGTTATGCAAGCGGTATAGGCGATGAGTTATTGCCAATAGACTTGGATATGCGCGGATTGCGTATTCTGATGATCAAGCCTAATGAAGGTGTTTCTACTAAGGAGGCTTATGGCGGTATTATTCGTCACCCAGAGGCAGCAAATGCTATTATTGAGAAGGTGCAGTCTATTTCTAAGCTAAAGGAATTGCTCACTTCCTACCCTTCTATCTTTATCAATGATTTTGAGCAGTCCGTTTTTCCACTTCATCCTTCTATTGCGGCAATAAAAAAGCGCTTGCAGGACGCAAACGCTCTCTATGCTTGTATGAGTGGAAGTGGTTCAACTGTTTTCGGGCTTTTTGAGGACGATTCGGAAGGTAGAACCGATTCCTTGCTGCGTATGCTTGAGCAGGAGTTTACCTCCATGGTATTGCTCAACGATACGCTTGGCTAATGGTAGTCCTAATCCCCATCCTCTTTCTTTGGTAGTATATCCCGCATCGAAGATGTGTCGTTGCGTCTTACTATCCATTCCTTTTCCGTTATCTGTGATATCGAGCATGACATCATGTTCGTTTTCGCAGATAGTGATAGTGATTTTTCCTTCATTATGAATAGCATCTAATGCATTTTTGAGTATATTCTCTATCACCCATTGCATGAGTGGTGCATTAAGTGCCACCACACGCTTTATGCCTTTGATGGCTGAGTCCTCTATAGTAATCTTATTGCTTGTACGCACGCGAATATAGGCAATAGCCTCTTCGACAACAGGAATGAAATCCATTTCATTCAGTTCGGTTTCGCTTCCTATCTTTTGAAATCTATCGGCAATAATTTGCAGTCTATTGATATCCTTCTTCATTTGTGGCACATAGGTATCCTCTGGATATTTATCCATAAGTATTTGCTGCCATGCATTTAATGAAGAGATGGGTGTGCCTAATTGGTGTGCTGTCTCTTTGCTCAATCCCACCCATAGTCTGTCTTTCTCGCTGCGCTGTGCAGTAAACATCATTCCTACTGCAATAGCAATAAAGATAAAGATGAGTGCAAACTGTGCATAGGGCACATAGTGCAAACTGGTAAGCAGATTGCTATCATCCCAATAGATGTATTGCTTATTATTCTCAGCTATTTGCAGTTCTATTGGTCCTTGATGGTCTTCAGGTATTAGTGTTTTGGTTTGTGTATCTGCCACATTACGGCTGGCTATGATATTTCCATCCGCATCGCATATATAGACAGGAATAGTGGTATTTCCCTCGATGATAGATGTGACAAAATCGATGTCTGCGTCATTATCTGCAAAAATAAGTTGGCGTGTAGCTTCTGCCCACATAGCCATGTTTTTGCGCTCTTCTTGCTCGAGTTGTCGTGCAAGATTATTGGTAAATAATACTGAAATAGCCACGCATAACATGGCTATTATCAGTACTATTGTTCCTATTTTACGATTATTCATTTATGTTAATCTTTATGCTTATCCAAGCATAGTGAGCAATACACCCGCTGCGACAGCTGAACCGATGACACCCGCCACATTTGGTCCCATAGCATGCATGAGCAAGAAGTTAGAAGGATTCTCTTCTTGTCCAACCGTTTGGCTCACACGCGCCGCCATTGGTACTGCAGATACACCAGCAGAACCGATGAGTGGGTTGATCTTCTCCTTGAGGAAGAGGTTCATAAACTTAGCGAGCAATACGCCACCAGCGCTACCCAAACCAAATGCTACGATACCCATAGACAAGATCATGAGTGTCTTCACATTGAGGAAACTTCCTGCGGTAGCCGTTGCGCCCACAGACAAACCGAGGAAAATCACAACGATATTCATCAGTTCGTTTTGTGCTGTTTTGCTTAGACGATCCACTACTCCACACTCTTTCATCAAGTTACCGAGCATCAAGCAACCAATCAATGGTGCTGCATCTGGTAGGATGAGTGCTACGATAGCTGTGATGATGATAGGGAATACAATCTTCTCTGTTTGGCTTACTTGACGCAACTGTCCCATCTTGATAGCACGCTCTTTCTTGGTAGTGAGTGCGCGCATGATAGGTGGCTGAATAACAGGCACTAAGGCCATGTATGAGTAAGCTGCGATAGCGATAGGGCCTAACAAGTGCGGAGCCAGTTTACTGGTCAAGAAGATACTGGTTGGGCCGTCTGCGCCACCGATAATACCTATTGAACCTGCTTCAGCTGGTGTGAATCCCATTGCGTTAGCGCAAAGGAAGGTAACAAAGATACCTATTTGTGCCGCTGCGCCTAAGAGTAATGACTTAGGATTAGAGATGAGCGGACCGAAATCCGTCATGGCACCTACACCGATGAAGATCAAGCAAGGATAAACACCTGCTTTCACACCGATATAGAGCACATCCAGCAATCCTCCTTCTTTGAGAATAGCACCATAGGAATGGTATGCTGGATTAGGGTCTCCGTTCGCCAATGTAGGTTGCAGGAATGCATCCCATAGTTCGCTATGGAACATGCCAGCTCCTGGTAAGTTGGTTAGCAACATACCGAATGCGATAGGCAAAAGGAGAAGTGGTTCGTATTTCTTGTGAATGGCGAGATAAAGCAAGAAGAAGCTAACAAGGAGCATAATGCCTTGCTGCCAGCTCATTTGCATAAATCCCATTCCTTGGAAAAATTCCAAAATATCCATGATTACTAATAATTAGTTTATATTTATTGATTATCCAAGTACGAGAAGAACATCATCTTGCATTACATTCTGACCTGCAGCAACAACGATTTGCTTAACAGTACCATCTTGCTCAGCCATGATTGGGTTTTCCATCTTCATAGACTCGAGCACGAGGAGTGTATCACCTTTCTTAATTGCTTGTCCTTCAGCTACAACCACTTTGATTACTGATCCTGGCAGTGGGCTCTTTACCTTAACGCCATCCGCTGCTACAGGTGCTGCAGGCGCTGCAGGTGCAGCAGCAGGAGCGGCTGCTGGAGCTGGAGCAGCAGCAACTGGTGCTGCCTTTGGAGCAGCTGGTTTTGGTGCTGGAGCTGCAGGTTTCTCAGTTTCTACTTGGTATGTTTTGCCGTTAACAGTTACATTAGTTAAACCAGCTTCTATTTCTTCTACAGCGCATTTATATTCAGCGCCGTTGATTTTAAATGTGAATTCTTTCATTGTTGTATTGTTTTATTGTTTACAAATCGTTTATTTATTAGATAAGTTATCAAAATCCCTTGTTATTCATTCCTATTGATTTCGCATTCCAAGCTGTGTTTCTGGCTTGTGGTGCGATAGTAGCGGTAGGGATATCATGATTTTTACCCATGTATAAGTATAAAGCCATTGCGACAGCGACCTTGTCGTCATCGCTTGCCTCAGACAACGCCATGGCTATGGCAGCCATTGTTCCTTCATCTGTAGGAACAGCCGACTGCACAACTGGAGTTGCTTTCGCTGGTTTTGCTTGTTTAGGTGCTTTAGGTTCGGTCATTTTCTGCATTCCCCAACCCAAGAATTGCATGATGAACACCAATCCATACAAAACTGCCAAGACGATACCAAATCCAAGTCCGGTAACTATCCATGTCTGAGATGTGATTGCTAAAAGAGCCATAATTACAATGGGATGTTAGAGTGTTTCTTAAGCGGATTGGTGAGGCGCTTTGTTTGTAGCATCTCAAATGCACGAATGATGCGAGCACGAGTATTGCGTGGCTCGATAACATCATCGATATATCCGCGGTTTGCAGCTTGGTATGGACTTGCAAACAAATCTTTGTATTCCGCTTCTTTCTCAGCGATGAATGCCTTCTTCTCTGCTGGGTCTTCGATAGCCTTGATAGCTTTTGCTTGTAGTACGCCCACAGCGCCACTTGCTCCCATCACAGCGATTTCTGCGTTTGGCCATGCATAGCACATATCACCACGCAATTGCTTGCAGCTCATCACGATATGACTTCCGCCGTAAGACTTGCGAACGGTGATGGTTACTTTTGGCACAGTTGCTTCGCCGTATGCAAACATCAATTTTGCTCCGTGATCGATGATACCAGCGTACTCTTGACCTGTACCGCAAAGGAATCCAGGCACATCTACGAGAGTAAGGATTTGGATATTGAATGCATCACAGAAACGGACGAAGCGAGCTGCTTTGCGGCTGGCATCGCAGTCAAGCACACCAGCTAACCAACTTGGTTGATTGGCGATGATACCAGTAGAGCGACCATTGAAACGAGCGAAACCGCAGATGATATTCTTAGCATAATCCTTTTGAACCTCCATGAAGTCACCATTATCCACGATAGTGGTGATGATTTGCTTCATATCATATGGTTTATTAGGATCAGCAGGAACCATCTCATTGAGCACATCATCCACGCGTGCGATATCGTCTGTGCACTCCATTACAGGAGCTTCCTCCATATTATTCTGTGGAATGAAAGAAACGAGTCGGCGTACTTCAGCTAATGCTTCCTCTTCGGTAGCAGCCACGAAGTGTGTAACACCTGATTTGGTAGAGTGTACCTTAGCGCCACCCAACTGCTCTACTGTTACATCTTCACCAGTAACGGCTTTTACCACTTTTGGTCCAGTGATGAACATGTATGAGTTTTGCTCTGTCATCATAATGAAGTCGGTCAAAGCAGGGCTATACACAGCACCACCAGCGCAAGGGCCAAAGATAACAGATATTTGTGGCACTACACCAGATGCGAGGATGTTACGCTCGAAGATCTCTGCATAGCCAGCAAGTGCGCATGCACCTTCTTGGATACGAGCACCACCTGAGTCGTTCAAACCGATGATAGGTGCGCCGAGCTTCATAGCTTGGTCCATCACATTACAAATCTTAAGCGCCATCGTCTCGCTCAAAGAACCACCGATAACAGTAGCATCCTGTGCAAAAACGAATACAAGGCGACCATCGATAGTACCAGAACCAACTGCTACACCATCACCAAGGAATACCTTCTTCTCCATACCGAAATCGTGGCAACGATGGGTAAGGAACATGTTTACTTCTTCAAAAGAACCTTCGTCCAAAAGCATGTTGATACGCTCACGAGCGGTATAACTACCTTTGGCATGATGCTTAGCGATTGCAGCTTCGCCGCCACCAGCCATCGCTTTTTCGCGGTTCTCAATCAATTTATCTAATTTAGCTTGATCCATAAAATATATTATTTTGGTTGTTCGCACAATTCAGTTAATACTCCCTTTGTACATTTTGGATGCAAGAAAGCAATCATAAGGTTCTCAGCGCCTTTGCGTGGAGCCTTGTCGATAAGCTGGAGACCTGCTGCCTCTGCCTCTGCCAATGCCTCTGCTACATTCTCTACATTGAAAGCCACATGGTGGATGCCACCGCGTCCTCCGTTTTTCTCAATAAATTTAGCGATTGTTGACTCTGGGCAAGTAGGCTCAAGAAGCTCGATTTTTACTTCACCTACCTTAAAGAAAGCGGTTTTTACTTTTTGGTCTGCCACTTCCTCAATGCTGTAGCATTTGCCACCTGTTAAAAACTCAAAGAACGGCATAGCTTCTTCTAAAGAAGTAACTGCAATGCCTAAGTGCTCAATGTGTGTTGGTTTCATTACTATAATTATTTAGAATTAGTTGAATACAATATACGATTTCTCGTATGATATTTAATAAATTTCAAAATACGCTACAAAGGTACTGCTTTTTTTTGACATACGCAAGCGCGCGAGAAAATATTTAGTTTTTTTTGCAAATGTTTGCATATATGCATAAAAATCATTACCTTTGCAGCCGCAAAGGTTTGTGTAATACAACATACAACATCTAACATACAACATAAGACATAATCATATATGGAAAGAAAAGTCAGAGTTCGTTTTGCGCCTAGTCCTACTGGCGCGTTGCACATCGGTGGTGTGCGTACTGCATTGTACAATTATTTATTTGCTCGTCAGCATGGTGGGGATATGTTGCTTCGTATCGAAGATACGGATTCCACTCGTTTTGTGCCAGGCGCAGAGCAATATATCATAGAAGCACTGGATTGGTTGGGTATTGAGATAGATGAAGGTATTTGTTTGGACGCTCCTAATGGTAAAGGCGATCATGGTCCTTATCGTCAGAGCGAGCGTCGTGATATATATCATCAATATGTAGATCAATTATTGCAAAGCGGTCATGCCTATATCGCCTTCGATACACCCACTGAATTAGAAGCAAAGCGCGCCGAGATTGCTAATTTCCAATACGACGCACGCACACGCTTGCAGATGCGCAATTCCTTATCTATGAGCGCAGCAGAAGTGAGCGAATGTATAGAAAAAGGAGAGAAATATGTTGTTCGCTTTAAAGTAGAGCCAAACGAAGATATACATGTACACGATTTGATTCGTGGCGAGGTGGTGATTAATAGTAATATATTGGATGATAAGGTGTTGTATAAATCAGCAGACGACCTGCCTACCTATCATATGGCCAATATAGTGGACGACCATCTGATGGAGATTAGTCATGTTATCCGTGGTGAGGAATGGTTGCCTTCTGCCCCACTCCATGTGCTGCTCTATCGTGCATTGGGTTGGGAAGAGACGATGCCTGCTTTTGCGCACCTTCCTCTCTTGCTCAAACCAGACGGAAATGGTAAATTGAGTAAGCGTGATGGTGACCGACTCGGTTTCCCTGTCTTCCCATTAGAATTCCATAATGAAAAAGATGGTACTGTGAGTAGCGGTTATCGCGAGAGCGGATACCTGCCTGAGGCGGTTATCAATTTCTTGGCATTATTAGGTTGGCACGGAACAGGCGACCAAGAGATGTACACCATGGACGAACTGATTGCACAATTCTCATTGGACCGTGTAAGCAAAGCGGGTGCTAAGTTTGATTACGAAAAAGGCAAGTGGTTTAACCACCAATACTTGCAGTTCCGTACGAACGAAGAATTGGCGCAGATGTTCCTCCCTACTCTGCAAGCGAATGGAATAGAAAATGCTGATTTAGAGATGGTTGCAAAAGTTATCGGTCTCACCAAAGAGCGTGTGAACTTTGTGCCAGAATTATGGGAGCAGACCAATTTCTTCTTCGTGGCACCCACTGAGTATGATGAGAAATCGCTTAAGAAGCGCTGGAAAGAAGATAGTCCTCGCCATATGGAAGAGTTATTATCGGTATTAGAGAATGTAAGCGAGACAGATTGGCATAAGTGGTATGAGACTACGGATGATAATGGTAATACCATTACTCGCTGGCATTTGGACGATGTGGTGATGCCATGGATTGCAGAGAAGGAATATGGCGTAGGTATCGTGATGAATGCATTCCGTATTTGCCTTGTGGGTGCTGCACGCGGTCCGCATATCTGGAATATAACCGATGTATTGGGTAAGGCTGAAACGCTTAGTCGCGTTCACAGCGCGTTAGAGAGTATTGAGTAGTGAGTATTGAGTAGTGAGTACAGAGTATGACGCCTCGTGAAGTATTAAGCACATATTTTGGTTATGATGATTTCCGTCCCTTACAGGCGGAAATCATTCAATCTGTGCTTGCGGGTCGTGATACATTGGCATTATTGCCCACAGGTGGAGGTAAGAGTATCTGCTTTCAGGTCCCTACTCTTGTGATGGCTCACAAAAACGAAGCAAAGCGCTTATGCTTAGTCATCACGCCATTAATTGCGCTGATGAAAGATCAAGTAGATAATCTCTACACGCATGGCATTCATTCGGCAGCTATCTATACGGGTATGAATTGGGATAAACAACGCGTAGCATTGGATAACTGCCAATATGGTCCTTACCATTTCTTATATTGCTCTCCCGAACGCCTCGAAAGCGAAGAGTTTCGTAAGCGTTTGGCGCAATTACCTATTGGTTTGATAGCTGTAGATGAGGCGCATTGTATCTCACAATGGGGATACGACTTCCGTCCATCCTACTTGCAGATAAGTGCTATTCGTGCTTTATTACCAGATGTACCTGTATTGGCATTAACAGCAACGGCTACACCAGACACGATAGATGATATACAAGAGCGCTTAGGTTTTGCACAAAAAAATGTGCTGCGCAAGTCTTTTCATCGTGATAATCTGCAGTATATTGTTCGCAAAACGGATAATAAAGAAGAACAGATCATACATATCTTAACGCGTGTAGCAGGAAGCGCAATTATCTATGTACGCAATAGAAAGCGAGCGAAGGAACTATCTGATTATCTGAATGATATACCTTCGTTGCAAGCCACAAACAATACTCCTCTATTCGATTATTACCATGCAGGATTAACAAGTCGTGAGCGCTACGAGCGTCAGCAAAATTGGAAAGAAGGTAAGACACGCGTCATTGTGGCTACGAATGCGTTTGGTATGGGTATTGATAAGGCGGATGTGCGTTTGGTTATTCATTATGATTTGCCTTCATGTATAGAGAGTTATTATCAAGAGGCAGGGCGTGCAGGGCGTGATGGCTTGACTGCTTTTGCCGTATTGCTCTATAATGATAAGGATAAGCAAAAAGCGCGTAAGCGCGTAGTGGATACCTACCCTCCCAAGGAATTTATAATAGATGTATATCACAAGACTTGTGATTTCTTGCAGATTGGTTTAGGTAGTGGTTTGGGGCATCGTTTTGCGTTACATATGGATCAGTTATGCCATGTGATGCGTTTGCCTATCCTACAAACCTACTCTGCACTACATATACTCACACAGGCGGGATATATTTATTTTGAGGAGGAGCATGAGACGCAACCTCGTGTTTGTATCAAGGTGGCGCGCCGACAATTAGATGAATATAATCTATCCAAAGAGCAAATGGATATATTGGAGCTATTGATGCGTAATTATCCTGGCATACATACGGAATTGCAATATATTCGTGAAGCTGACAAGGCGGATATTCATTCGTTATTAGTTTCGTTGGCTCAGCGTGGTATCATTACCTATATTCCGCGTTCTATTGGATGCAGTGTAGAAATGACTCAAGAGCGTGTGGATGATGTGTATATATCCCCTTCTATCTACGAGAATCGTCAGACGCAGTTTGCGGATAAGATGCAATCAATGGTTGAATATGCTGAGCAGGAATTATATTGCCGCGAGCAGTTGTTATTAGCTTATTTCGATGAGAAGAATGCTCCTACTTGTGGGCATTGCGATGTCTGTAGGGAACGAAATAAGGATTAGCGATTAGGGATTAGCGATTAGCGGTTAGACGGTTAGGCGGTTAAGCGATTAGGCGGTTAAGCGATTAGGGATTAATGTATAAAAAAAAGAGAACTCGTGTGAGTTCTCTTTTCTATTATCATCTGAGTGACGAATTATTCTGCAGAGAGAGTAATGCGTTGGAATTCAGTGATTTGTACACCTTTTGCTTTGAGTACATCCTTCACTAATTCCTTAGACTCGCTCATGATATAAGCTTGCTCAACGAGTGTGTTCTCTTTGAGGAACTTACCAAGACGACCTTGTGCAATCATCTCGATTTTCTTAGCCATCTTCTCAAGGTTAGCCTCTGCTTCAGCAGCAACGGTAGCCTTGATTTCGCGTGCGAGTTGTGCTTGCTCAGCTGTGATCCATCCCTTAGCTTGGTTAGACTCGATGTGGTCATCTGAATCTACATGAGCTGGGTTGATACCTGCTTTGCGGATTGCATTCTCAACAGCTTTGTTGATCTCATCTTGTTTAGTTTTCTCGGTAGCTACAGAGAGCTCTTTCTGCTTTACTTCCTCAGCTACATGATCAGCGTCAAGTGCAATTGGGTTCATAGCAGCTACTTGCATAGAAATGCCGTGAACTGTCTCTTTATCAGCACCTTCGTTAGCAGCAACGAGTGAGCTGAGCTTGTTACCGAGGTGGTTGTAAGCGTCTACTACAGGAGCTTCAAGGCAGGTGTAGTATGCCAATTCCATTTTCTCTCCAGTAACGCCAGAGCGCTCTGTGATGATTTCAGTTACTGTGAAGTTACCAATCTTAAGGTTCTTAAGTGCCTCAAAATCTTGTACTTTATTATCCAATGCTGCATCGAGGATGAGTTTAACCATACCTACGAAGTCAGCGTTTTTCGCTACGAAGTCAGTTTCGCACTTCACAGCTACGATAGCTCCGAAGTTATCTTTTACTTTAGCGAGTACGCATCCTTCAGATGCCTCTCTATCGCTACGCTTTGCTGCGATTGCTTGTCCACGCTTGCGGAGTAAATCCTTCGCAACCTCGAAATCACCATTTGCTTCCTCGAGTGCTTTCTTTACATCCATCATACCTGCGCCAGTGATGTCACGCAGTTTTTTGATATCAGCTAATGTTACAGCCATATTATTGATTATTAATTTGTTAAAGTGTTATGATATGTCCTTGGACATTAATTGATTATTCAGCAGCCTCTTCTGCTTTTGGCTCTTCTGCTTTAGGAGCAGCTTTGCGGATGCGTTGACGACGCTCTTTTGGTGCTGGTGCTTCTGTGTTGCTTTGTGCTTCAGCAGCGCTCTCGTCAGCCTTCTCTACCTTGCGCTCCTCGAGACCTTCTTGGATAGCAGAGCAAACTGCTGCAAGGATGGTGTCGATAGATTTTGTAGCGTCATCGTTAGCTGGGATAACGAAATCGATGTTATTTGGGTTAGAGTTAGTATCTACGATACCAAATACAGGAATACCGAGGCGGTTAGCTTCAGCAACTGCGATATGCTCTTTCATTACATCTACTACGAATACAGCGCTTGGGAGGCGTGTGAGGTCAGCGATAGAACCGAGGTTCTTCTCGAGTTTCTCGCGTTGACGAGTGATTTGGAGTTTCTCACGCTTAGAAACATTCTCGAGTGTACCATCAGTCATCATCTTATCGATTTGACCCATTTTCTTCACAGCCTTACGGATTGTAGGGAAGTTGGTGAGCATACCACCAGCCCAACGCTCTGTGATATATGGCATAGCAACCTCTTTTGCGCGGTTAGCTACCACTTCTTGTGCTTGTTTCTTAGTACCAACGAAAAGGATCTTGCGACCGCTCTTAGCGAGGTTCTTAAGTGCTTCAGCAGCTTCTTCTACTTTTACAACTGTTTTGTTGAGGTCGATGATGTGGATACCATTGCGCTCCATATAGATATATGGTGCCATTGCAGGGTTCCATTTGCGTTTCAAGTGGCCGAAATGTGCTCCAGCCTCGAGCAATTGATCAAAATTTGTTCTCATTTGATTTGTAATGTTAGTTAGTTTATTGATTAAATTTCCTTTTATTTTGGTTCGCTATTCATGCGCATGATACATTATTAATTACGCGCACAGGTGTGTATATACCTTTAAGCAACCAAAACAATCGTGTGGTAGTCCATATGGATTCCACACGATTTGGATTGTTGTTTGTGTATTAACGCTTGCTGAATTGGAAGTGCTTGCGTGCTTTTGGTTGACCTGGTTTCTTACGCTCAACTTCGCGTGCGTCACGGGTCATGAAGCCTTCTGCCTTCAATGCAGCCTTATCTTCTGGATTGATTTTAACGAGTGCGCGAGCGATAGCAAGTCTGAGCGCCTCTGCTTGTCCTTTGAATCCACCTCCATCAAGGTTCACTTTGATGTCGTATTTCTCAGCCACTTGGAGTTTATTGAGTGGTTGCAATACGATGTAGCGTAAGATAGAAGATGGGAAATAGCTCTCGATGTCGCGGCCATTGATAGTGATTTTGCCGGCACCTTCATTCACGTAAACGCGAGCTACTGCTGATTTACGACGACCTAATGCATTAACTGTTTCCATATTCTATTCTTATTTGATTGAGTTGATATCTAATTGTTTTGGTTGTTGTGCTTGCATATTGTGCTCTGGGCCCTCGAAGATGTGGAGGTTAGCAATTTGCTTAGCACCGAGACGGTTTTTAGGAAGCATACCTTTTACTACTTTGCGTACTAGTTTGTCTGCTCCTTTAGCCATGAGGTCAGCTGGTGTGAACTCGCGTTGTCCACCTGGGTGACCAGTGTAGCGTACATAAACGCGGTCATTCCACTTGTTGCCAGTGAGTTGAACTTTAGCTGCGTTAACGATGATTACATTGTCACCGCAATCTACATTTGGTGTGAAAGATGGTTTGTGCTTACCTCTGAGGATTTTAGCCACCTTTGAACACATACGACCAAGGATTTGGCCTTCAGCGTCAATTACGACCCATTCTTTTTGTGCGGTCGCTTTGTTGACTGACACTGTCTTGAAACTGTTGTATTCCATTAGTTTGTTTGTTTTAGGCCTTGCCGACAGACATCATTTACGATTTACCATTGGGTCATTTCTCATGTACCATTTAGCGGCAAATCCACTGCCCAGCAAAGGCGATTAATAAATTATTTTACATGTCATGCGCACATATCACGCGCAAAACGACTGCAAAGGTACAACTTTTTTTTGAATTGACCAAATATTTCTGCATTTTTTTATGTTTTTAGTGTATTTTGTGCAATCAAAAACAGCAATGCGTTCCAATTAATTCATTAATTCGTTGTGTTGGATTTTCAGTCCAATCACGGTAGCATCACGGGACCATGTCCTAAGATGACTATAAGATAAAGCAAAGAACAAAGAACATTCTTGGGATCTTTGCTTGATAGAGAGGAGCGGTGACGCGATTAAGTACTAAAAACGGAGGCATCTATTTTGCCTCCGTTTTTAGTAGTGAGTGATTTACCATTTTTTCTTACCCCATGGTTCGTGGTATAGACTATAGTAGAAAGAAATGCTTACTTGAAGCGGATTGATGCGCTGGGCGACGCATTCTGCGGCATTATTGACAGTAACGGTAGGTACCGGATAGGCAGGATTAGTGATTGGCGCCACCATAATAAGCGGATTGGCGCTATTTCCCGCAAAGGTATTCCACACATTATAATCAATACATGCTACTAAACCTAAGGCGTTATTGTTTTTTAACTCCCACTCGTATCCTAATTTAGCTACGAGGTTTAGATTAAAAGTAGGCGCATCATTCTTGAAAGACTGAGACAACTGTGTATCATCCACTTTGCCTGTTACTAATTCATTAACAACATGCACATCAAAAGCGGTATAATACGCATCCACATTTGGATTAGATAATGATTGCTTGGATTGTGACCAAACAGATAAGCCTATTTTAGGACCTATATTGAGTACAAATCCTTTTGCTTGCATACCCACCAAGACAGGTAATTCCAGTTTGAAGCGTTGCGACTGTACCCCTACATTACCCGAAGTGGTATATAGGAGTTCGTTTCCCAAATAATCCAGATTGGTAAACTGATGACTAAAATCTGCCTCATAGGACGAGGATGCAAAATTAGCAATCAGTCCTGTCTGGATACCCCAATCTACTGTGTGGTAACTGGTTGACCAATAATAGCCGTACCCAAATTCAAATGCAGTGGCGTACCCTACTCCATTTTTTACTTTATGTTCGCTCGTCACAAATGGCAGATTTAATCCGCCTTGTAATCCAAACGAAATCTTCGATTTAGCTTGCACACTGCTTGCCAATACGAGTGCTACTAATATGATATTAATCTTTTTCATAGGATTACTAATTATGAACGATGTAACGCAGTACTTGATTATGAGATGGTGATACCACTTTTACTTGGTAACTACCTGCTGTGTATTGTGCAGGGAAGTAGAATGTAGTTTGTCCTGTGGACTGCATTACCTCTACCAATTGTCCTGCAGCGCTATAGATGTATATTTCTGCTTGTTCGCTGGGATTGAGTCCCACTATTTTGAGATCTTGTCCAGGCCGTGCTGCAGAAGGCATGAGTGCCAATGCAGATTTGTGCGAAGCCTTAGATGCGTACTGAATAATAACACTTCTCATCAATCCGTCGCACAACATTCCTTGCGCATTGCTAACATCTACTACAGCGTAATAATTGCCTGTACCAGATAGGTTTTGATTGAGCGTGAGATAATAACTGCCCGTAGTAACGATTTGGTCATCCTGTGGGAAATCATTATGCATATCGTCTGCCTCACCTACTACGCGATACCATGTTACATTTGCTGGAGTGAAGTAGTACCCCATCTGGTTGATTTGCTTCACATCCACCATGAGCAACCAATCGTATAGCGCCACTACGGGCCAATTGGCATATTCCTCGCAATTAGCGGCAAAGAAAGCGATATAAGTAGCGTCTTCGTGCACTTGTATCTGGCGGATGGAATCGGTATTTTCGTCCGACCATTTTACAAAATGAAAGTCCTCAAAAGGATGCGCAGCAATCTCAATCCACGAACCACATACAATGCCTGTATGCTCCTCTGCCTTTGCGGGGCAGAAGAACATCAGACATGTAATGGCTATGATTAAAAAGCTTTTTGTTTTCATTTTGTTACGCTAACTGTTCCTTGTGTATCATCTGCAGACTCTACCTTAATTGTGTAGGTATCAACTGCGAAGATAGCGGTGAGTGAGATATTTCCTGTTACAACGATTGTTCTATTAGCATTGGTATCTCCATCGCTCCATTTCACGAAGTGGTAACACTCAGCTGGTGTAGCCACTATATTAGCAGATGTGCCATAGGTGTATGTACCTGCACCGGTGACTGTACCATTCTCTGCATCCAGTGTAACAGTATAGCTATTTACATCATTAGAGAAGGTAGCGGTGTATGTAGCATCGCCAGTAACTGCTACGATAGTAGGTGACCAACCAGAGAAGGTATAAGTAAACTCTGCAGAAGATGCCTTTGTTGGTGTAGCTCCTGCATAAACTGGAGTTTGGCCATATTCTACTTCATATGTAGCGAGTGTAGCGCCATTCCAGTTTCTGAAGGTAATGGTGTATTTATTTACAGTGGTTTCAAATTGTGCTGTGTAAACCACTTCTCCCGTTACTGTTGTAATCTCTTTATCCCAACCCGAGAAGGTGTAGGTATATTGGTCAGTAGCAGGCTTGGTAGGTGTGGTGCCTGTGTAATTAGGCATCTCACCATACGCTACGCTGGTGGATTGCAGTACAGAACCATCCCAGTTCTTAAAGGTAACGGTGTATTGGTTAACGGTTTTAGAGAAGACTGCTGTATATGTTTGCTCTCCTGTAACAACTCCAATATTTGGCGACCAACTATCGAATGTGTATGTATATTGTGCGTCAGCCGGCTTGGTAGGTGTAGAGCCGCCATATACAGGTGTAGTTCCATAGTCAAACTCGGCTTTGTAGAGCTCTGAATTATCCCAGTTATTGAATGTAATCATGTATTTATTAGGTGCAAAATACGCAGTGTAGGTTGCATTGCCTGTGACATCCACGATGCGTGGGTTATCGGTGTTGTTATCATTCCAACGAAGGAAATGATAGCCCTCTTTTGGAGTAGCAGAGATAGTAACTTGGCTGCCGCAGTCGGCTGTAACTTCTGTGGCTGCTTGTGTAGTGAGTGCGATGGAAAAGAACATCGCCAGGAAAAATAAAACTTTTTTCATTGTTGTATTGATTTGTATTGTTATTTTTTAGTTATCTATTTTTCTACGCTGACTGTTCCTTGTGATTCATCAGCGGATTCTACTTTAATTGTGTATTGTACAGGAGTAAATTCTGCGGTGTATGTAGCATCTTCGCTTACCACTATCGTACGTGGGTTATCAGTATTACCATCTGACCATTTGGCGAAGACAGAACATTCGTCTTCAGAATGAGCATATAATTTCACCTCTGTTCCTTGTGCAAAGTTTTGCAATAAAGAATTAGAACAATCTTCTGCTTTAACTGCAAATGTGTACATTCCGTCTGGATTTGGTTCGCTTGAGGCTATAAATTGAGCTTCATAAGTAGCATCACTTGTAATTGTCACTACTCGTGGATTATCAGTATTACCATCCGACCACTTACTAAAAGCATATCCTGGTAACGCGTGCGGATAAATAGTTAGGATTTCTCCTTCTGCCATTTCTTTTACCACCGCTTGTGCACAATTCTCTGCATAAATGGTGATTGTGTGAGTAGTAGGCATGGTGGATAATGGGGCGTACTCTGCCTTAAATGTTATATTGGCAGTAACGGTCACTATGCGCGGATTTTCCGTATTGCCATCTGACCATCGCTTGAATGCGTATCCTGCTTCCGTATGCGCATGTAGTACTATAGAACTATTTTCTGCTATTGTGTATTCCTGTGTGTCTTCACACATATTCGTCGCAACCGTAATTACATAATCCGTTGCTCCGAGATAGGATGCAATAATTAACAATAGCAATAAATATCTTATTCTTTTTTTCATTTTAATCTAAACTTAATAGAAAATACCTTTATTCTATTGTACTTATACAATCTTGATAAATATGGATAGTATATCCTTCTTTTGCAAAATATGCAGTTAGAGTGATATCTTCTGTCACTTCGATGTATCGTGTAGCCTGCGTGTTACCATCACTCCATTTAACGAAAGTATATCCCTCGTTGGGGATAGCGGTTAGTATCGCGCTGTTGCAATCAGGGCGAGATGCAACTTTAGCAATGCCGTAGGCATCATTAGAAGAGTTAATAGTTATTGAGTAAGGAGATTGCTCAACAAATTGCTTCATTTCATTATAAAATTTCAAAACATATGCCTCTAATGATCCGCAGGGAATATAGCAAACTGGAGTACCACTATCATAAGAGGTATTAATCAGTACGCCAGAGAAATTAGGAGGATTTACTCCTTTAAATATCATCGTAGATAAAGACTTGCAACTCGCAAAAGCCCACTTTGCAATGCTTGTCACGCTATTACCAATAGTCACAGAGATTAGAGAAGAGCAATCTCCGAAAGCACGATCTCCAATGCTTGTCACGCCATCACCAATAGTAACAGAGGTTAAAGAAGTGCAACCATAGAAAGCATAACTTCCAATACTTGTCACGCTATTACCGATAGTAACAGAGGTTAAAGAAGAGCATTGATAGAAAGCATTATTTCCAATGCTTGTCACGCTATTAGGGATAGTGACAGAGGTTAAAGATGAGCAATTTTCGAAAGCACACGCTCCAATACTTGTCACACTATAGGTAGTGCCATTATAGGTAACCGATGAGGGAATGACTACAGAACCAGAATATTCATTATCATAACTATTGTAGCTATTTCCGCGATAAGTAACAGTAGCGGTCTTATTGCTACTATTAAAATCGTACCATATACCACCCACTGATGTGTTGGAGGCGCTGAGCGTTCCTATACCGACCGTAAGCACCAAGATTAGTGTTAAAAAATTTTGTTTCATAATTGATTTTATTTTATAAACAATGATTTAACTACTGGTATTAGTTTATCTAAACCTATATTTGTCAATTCAGACAAGGCATTTCCTCCAACATTTTTTGCTACAGAAGCAACTGCCTGCACTATTAAATGAGGTATATCCTTTTCGGATTTTTTTAAAATAGTTGCATTAATGTCCTTCTTTATTTCATCATCACTGAGACAAATATCCTCCAACAAACACATAAAATCCTTTTCAGACACTTTAACTATATCAGAGTTAAAAGATGAGTCGTAAAAATTACCTCGTTGCATTAAAACTTCGCGTAGGTATTGGCGTAGTGTTATGTTCTCGATTGAAAAAACAACAATTGGTTTTTCATTATCATAGCGTGCCCCTTTCATAGCTTCTACGAACAGAGTTTTATAATCCTTATGGCTAGGGTATTTTAAATCCGCCTCATATCGCAAGCGCTTAACTTTGCTGATAGGTATTCCTAATTTCGTACTGATTTGATAATCATTCAAAGCACTATATCTACTAATTAGGAGTCGTGAGAAAATAAAAACTTCAAAATCATTTTTGTTCATTGAACCAAATCCTTTTAGAAGATATTTGTCTAAAAATGTTTCTAATTCACCTTTCTTTTCCATGATAATCGTTATTATCTTTTCGCCTACTCTTTTATGGATTTTTGGCTTACTCCTTATAATATATAAATAGTGTTATTCAATTTTTCGCTGCAAAGGTACTGCTTTTTTATGACATATGTATGGTTCTTGTTGGTCCTTTTGTACAAATCGTACGGAACACGCCTTTGGCACATGAGAAAACCCATAGGCAAAACCATCTATAAGACCAAACCAACACACACAAAAAGCGTGAACTTTTGTTCGCTTCATTTGAGTTTTTGAGGTCTTCGACTACCTTTATCTATCAAATTCTACGCAAAAGCCCACGCTGAAAGAGCGTGAGCGTCGATAGGCTTTTGCTTGATAGATAAAAAGTTTTTAAAAGTGTCGAAGTTTCAAAAACTCAAGTTTTGGCTTATAACGCTTATTTAGCGGCGCAACGCTTTGCGCCTATATGTCAATTTATAATTCAAAGTGCCCGCAGGCATCCTTTGCGGCTGCAAAGGTAGTAAATTATTTTGAAAGTACCAAATTTGCAAAGCATATTTTGTAAAATTTTAGTAGGAATTAGTCCAATAAGACAAATTGGACAAATAGGTGGCAAGATATCCCTCAAAGGTATAGAGAAGGTATAGAGAGGGTATAGAGAAGGTATGATAACCATCAACAAACTTCTAAGTAACCACTAACTTATCTCTAACGCTTGGCTCGAAGATGAGCCGAAAAAGGCGAGGGACAATGTACAAAGTACTCACTACTCATTACTACAAGAGAAGCACTTTCGGGTAGCTCTCTCTGTTTTTTATGCAAGCATAATAGGCTTATTGTTCCTCATAATAAAAACGAAAATTCTTTTTAAAGGAAGAAATTGTCATTATTGTTTGCATGTGGTATAATTTTTGTGTGAAGACATGTAGCGTTCATTATTATCAAGCATATGGCTGATGAGAAGATAGCAAAGAGAAACCAATAAAATAAACAATTCAAACACTAATCACTATGAACAATTTGATTAAAGGCGGATTACTCTTTTTAGGAGGAGCCGCAGTGGGTGCTACAATAGCACTATTATTAGCGCCAAAGACAGGCGAAGAAACACGCAAACAGTTAAATAATTTAGCAGAACAGGCCAAGAAACGCGCAGAAGAATATAGCGCCAAAATAAAAGAAAACTTGGCTGCCGCTAACAGTACTGAACAACCCGTAAACACCAACACAGATGGACAATAACTATCTTGATCAAGTTCAAACCGACTTGAAAGCGTATGTCAAAACGCAAATGACAATAGGTAAACTGCAATTGGTAGGAGGAATAAGTCGCATATTGGGTATATTCCTATTGGCCTTGACTATTATTCTGCTGCTCTTTGCCCTACTCTCTTT
Organism: Paludibacteraceae bacterium; assembly: GCA_036309065.1. Classification (GTDB taxonomy): domain Bacteria; phylum Bacteroidota; class Bacteroidia; order Bacteroidales; family Paludibacteraceae; genus Colicola. The sequence continues at coordinate 24,400 of JAXJUN010000008.1, forward strand.
CCTTGCTGTATCTGCCATTTCCGCGCTTTCTATTGCACTTCCACTTTGGGCTTCTGCACTCATCATGGCAGCATTCTATTTGCTGCTCATTCTGATAGCTATCGTTTGCCGCAAGCAACTCTTTATCAATCCATTTGTTAGACGACTGAGCCAAATATTCTTTGCCAGAGAGAAGCAAGAAATGGAAGAAGAACAATTAAGAAAGGAGGCCGAAAATGATTGATTACACACAAATAAAATCCATTAATGAAGTAGAGCAACACACCTTGCGTCTGCAACGCAAAGCAGGTATTCAGCAAAACAAGATACAAAAAGACATTAACAATGCTTACCTGCATTTTGGACAATGGGTGTTTAAGAAAATAGCAGAATGGTTGTAGAACATAATAAAAGGAGCCGCGAATGGCTCCTTTTATTAGTAGTGAGTGTCGCGTTCGGCAATTAGTCGCAAAGGTCCATACCACTCCGCTAAATGGACGGGCTCCTAATGCCTCCGCTCTTAACTCGGACTATCGCTTGCGCTAGCAGTCCTCGTTAGTATAAATAATTAGTAGTGAGTAATGCTTATGGAATAAGCACCTTGCATGTAGCGGCAGCACTATTATTATTCACAGATACGATATACACGCCTGCGTTGAGAGCTTGCATATTGATGGTATTCATACCTTGTGCAATAACCATACCATTCAGGTTGTAAACGGTGATTGCTCCGTCAGCCTGTAATGTGCCATTCACCATATTAACCAATGGTGTAGTAGTGATGCCCTCAATATCGAGTGTAGAATCAGCACCTTCGAACCATAAATACAACACTTCGTCCATCACCCATGGTGCATCTATATTTGTACCAAGAGCAAAACCATGTTGAGCCAACCATTCGGTAGTGAGCGCTGTAGCTGCAAGCGTTTCACCTTCGGTGGTGTTATGCGCTGCCGCAATGGTATTATCTATCACATCGATATCACCAATTACATAGTTATTAGCGAGGCACAACTCTGGGTTACCATATATTTTTGGCCATTCAGATTGTGGTTTGTTATAATCAATATTATCCCAATCGTATTCGAATTGATTAACGCTTGTGCTTCCCACGATACGGTGTGCAGCGATTGTTTCGCCTGTTTGCTCAATTTGTAATTCTACAGCCGACAAGCAATTGATAACGCGCATCGTAGTATCCTTATTCCCGATATCTGCACTCAAGCGGCCTAATATACCTCCTAACTCAGCTTGCTCATTGCCATCAAAGATGAGTCTTCCTTCTGCAAAGCAGTTTGAGATGATGGAGCGTTCGCTCGCACCTACGATACCACCGATTGTTTTTGAACCCATCAATACTGCATTCACATGACAATTAGTGATATTCTCTCCTCCACCAATAGTGGCAGTAATACCGCCTAGGGTCTTTCCGCCTTGTAACTGACCTGTAACAACTGCAGCGTTAACAGAGGTGGCAGTAGAAAGTTGACCTGCTATACCGCCCATCTCTTCTGCATTAACGGCATCAAAAAGCGCGTCTGTTACAGAGCATTCTGTGATCTGAGTGTAATAAGAAGCTTCACCCGCTAATCCACCTACTATTGAGGTGAAGCCATGTGCGTTGATGGTTGGCTCGATGATATGTATATTACGCATGATTGAAATCGAGTTCACTCCCAAATCATTAGCACCGCCACGGATGCTATTTGCAATAAATCCAGAAGCGTTATCTTGCGCATAGAGCGTCATAGTTGGTTGCTCAAGGAATAGATTTTCAATGACAGCAGAATCGATTACTTCATTGAATAATCCGCCGTGCTCCAAATAGAGATTATGGAAGGCGAAGTTATTTCCATCCAACTTACCCATGAATGGTGTTTTAAGTCCTGCAAATGGGATATTACAGAAGTCAATATGATTGACAACCTTGTAGCACGCATTTGGTTCCTTCTCAATCTGCATAAAATCACCGAAGCAAGCTATTTGGTATGGGTCTTCGATAGTACCTGCACCCTTGAGTGGAGATACGATTAATGGCAGCGGATAATACTGGATAGAGAATGTGCTTCCGCTGGTATATGTGCAAACAAGTGTTGGATGAGAGTGAAGATTATTGACGGTGATAAAAGAGAGTGCGTTTCCGTTTAGAGCCTTCCACTCTTCTATTATTTTACCCTCATTATTAACGAGCACGAGCACTTCTTCTTTTGCCGAAGTACCTACTTGTGTGCGTTTAACGAGCGCTAAGTATTCATACGCGTCATCGGTAATAAAAACATGAGGATGGATGAGCGCTCCGTCGATATTGACTTGTGCGAGTTCTACACCTTTACCCAAATTGAGGCTATCGTAATGGCTGAGTGAACCATCCTTGTTGAACCATGCGATGCGCTGCACAGTAGAACCATCTTTTTGGCTATCGCCTTGCAAAAGAGATATAACATATTGGTAAGCATTGCCTTTTGCTACGCGGTCGATATTATTCGAGAGGATAGAACCATTATTATAGAGGTCAATCTCTGCAACTACTTCGCATGAAGGCACATCCACGAAGCGGATGAATTCCTTGTTATTCTCGCTCATCAAGAAAGCATATTGGAGAGATTGTCCCTCAATATCACTCAGATAAACAGTACCTTTTACTTTCTCAGCAATGGTATTGATTTTATTTCCATCTGCATCGTAGAGATAATAGGATTTAACAGATCCGTCCGAAGAAGTCTCATAGTTATCATGCGTAACCACATAAACAGGTTTGCCCGTTCCATTAAAATCCATCATGATATCACGCTCTCCGCCTAATGAACCTACTTGATAGAAAGTATATAGAAAACTCTTATCTGGGTCTTTCACCATTGGTATTTTGGTCTCCCCTATCACATTAAACTTATTATCATACTGGGTGATAATCATGGCGTTATTATCGTTGATAATAGGGTCTTCATACACCGATGTACCAGGCACAAAATAAGGTTTTTCATACTGTGTGATGAAATAGTTCATCTTACCATTATTCTGCACCATGGCAAATGGCGTTGGGTCGTTCAGAGCCTTGATATTATCGTATGGGATAGCGAAAGTGTGTGTCAACTTAGGTTTTGTCTCTCCATACGCTGCTTTCTCATATACCTCATAGTAATGAATATCTTGGGTAAGACCTGTTATTGAATCCTTCTCTGACTCAATACGGAAGAAAGTCATGACATAATTCTCACTTGTCTTAGTAGGTGATAGGTTCTCCGCCAACACCATATTACCAGGGATGGTACATTGTAATGTAGAGCCATCTACGCTTAAGGCATAGACATTATTGAAATAGCGTCCCTTATAGTCCTTAGTGGCTACATAAGCGAAAAGCATCACTTCTATATTCGCTGTAGTACCATTGAAGAATCGTTTGGTAACGGTAGGATTGATGGCTACATTATTGATTCGAATATCTGTTTCCTTCAATTCGAATGTTTCGTTAATCTTACCTAATAATGCATTATTGCTGTCGTAGATATTAACATCTACTCCAGTGATATCATAATTGGTGTAGGTGTACTTGATGGTATAGGTCCAATCCGTACCATCTATACCTCGTAGAAAACCGTAGTCATCTACATTTTCAAACTGCGTAGCTGGTGCAACGCTTGCGTGCGCTGGCATGCCTACGAAACTCATGCATGCAATGACACAAAAAAGAGTGAAGATTTTTTTCATATTATTGATAATTTATTGTCGATTACAAATTTGGGCGCAAAGATAGTGATTTTTTTTGAAAGTACCAAATGTGCATGACAGATTTTGCGTATTTAGCAGGAATTAGTCCAATATGACCAATAAGACCAATAGGATGCTAACAACTTTTTAGGAAAGAAATTGTCATGATTGTTTGTATATGGCATAATTTTTGTTATTGTTTAAACAATAAGGACGAACTTTATGCAATTATACAATATTCGATTATATACTAATATACTATTTAGTATATTACTCTTGTTCTGCGGTGCGTTAAATGCTTTCTCCACCACTTATGAAGGACGCGTGGTGGATACAAATGGAAACGCTATTGCTTATGCTACCGTCTATCCTGAGGTACAGCCCGAATTGGGTACTGCCACAAATAATGACGGGCATTTTTCTTTTAATGCCATTTTGACAGATGAGAGTAGTGTCATTATTAGTTTTATTGGTTATGAGAAGAAAAGTGTCAAAGCCCGCTTATTAACCAATAGCGATTCTATTCCTACCATCATCTTGGAGGAGCAACCGATTGCCTTGGAGGAGACAGTTATTGCAGCAAAAGCAAGCAAACAGCGCAATAAACGCAAACAAATGGCTGCGCTATTGCATAGTGTTTATAAGCAGATTGAGGCGGATTTTCCTGACGAAGCAAGTCAATATAAGGTTGTTAGCGATGTTCGCATGCAAAGCGCAGGAGAAACTTGGGGTATGGAGCAGATGATAGCCAATATCGTTGTATTGCCAGAGGAAGGTAAGGAAGGACGCGATTCTATACAATTTCAGGGTATTGCCTGCAAGCGTTTCTTTGACGCACAGAAGCGCGCTCAAGCTGACTCTATCTTGGCGGGTAACAGCATAGAACGACTTGAAAAGAAAAGCAAGGAGAAGTTTATGCGCAAAGCTGCTTATGCGGTGGACTCTGGCGTGGTGGTGCATAGAACACTCTTTGGAATGGGAAACATGCGGTATGACTTTGAGCAAGCCATGAGCGATTTGCGTCATTGGAGTGTTTCCAATGAATCAGAAGGCGAGACAGTACTGACACATACACAGAAAATAAATAAATACCTTGGTTGCTTCAAAATGACGATTAGTAGGCACTATATAGTGGACTCGTATAGTTATGCAGTACGCCGTTTTTCAGAACATGCAGAAGTGCGCATCACCATTCCTTTTGGCGTCAAGCTGAACCAAGATCAGTTACTCTTTCTTAATCTGCTGAATATGGAAGAAGAGCAAATAGAGAAATTCCGCTTGCGCAAAATGAGAGGTAAAGTGGACTTTAATACTATTTACCAGCGTGTAGATGGACTTGTATATCCACTTGAGAAAAACATGGTAGCGAATATGTTTATTATCGGTAGCAAAGATATGGAAATACCTATTCATGTCAAAGCGACGCAGCGTGTGACTGATTTGCATACTAAGGATGTAAAGGCGCTCAAAAGGAACGAGATTACTACGCGCGTGGCACGAGAAATAGTAGAAATATACTAAAAAACTTGCGTATGTGCAGTTTTTGTTGTACCTTTGCACTCGATTTTAGAAATGCGGTATTAGCACATCGGTAGTGCATCGGCTTCCCAAGCCGAGGAGGTGGGTTCGACTCCCATATACCGCTCCCATTAGAAAAGAAAGTAGGTCGGTCTATCGCGTCGATGACGAGGAAAGTCCGGGCAGCACAGAGCACTATAGCGGTTAACGGCCGTCAGGCAGAAATGTTTGGTCACTGCTACAGAGACGAGAGATGTGAAACGAGCATACTATGGGCTGCAATTCCATGTAAACCAACGATTGAGCGTTGCTCGCGCGAGTTGGAGGGTAGGAAGCGAGAGAAGCATATGGTAACATATCGCTCGAGATTAATGATAGACGCCCGAAAGGGTACAGAACCCGGCTTATAGACCTACTGCTCTTTTTCTAGTAACGAATTAAGGAGTTAAGGAATTAAACAATATAAATATAATAACATGAAAAAGACATTTACAATCTTCAGTATTCTGATGCTATCCATCGTATGCTTGAATGCGGCTCCTACGATTAAGCGCGTAGAACCACTATGCTGGTGGACAGAAATGAACACACCACTCACCCTACTCTTCCACGGAGAGGACCTTTGCGACGCAACAGTTACTATTCAACAATTGAACAACAATCGCCCCATGCGCGGCGAGTGTACAGGTTTGGTAGCTACTGGTCAGCACAACGCAGAATCCCCTAACTACCTCTTCGTAGATATGGATGTGAAGCAAGCAGGTACCTATCGCATCACCTTGCAAAAAGGCAAAAAGAAAGCTACCTACGACTACACTATCTCCGAGCGTAGACCTGGCAGTAGAGAGCGTCAAGGATTTACTACAGCCGATGTAGTGTATCTGATTATGTCCGACCGTTTTGTGGATGGTGATCCAAGCAACAACTCCACTAAAGATACCCAGGAAAAAGCCAACAAGGATAATATCCACGGCCGTTTCGGTGGTGATATTCAAGGTATCATCAATTCACTTGACCATATTAGTCAATTAGGTGCAACCGCTATCTGGCCTACTCCACTATTAGGCGATAACGAGGCTATGTGGTCTTATCATGGTTATGCATGCTCAGACTACTACCATATTGACCCACGCTTTGGTAGCAATGAGTTATATTGCCAAATGGTGGAGAAAGCACATGAGAAAGGTATAAAAATCATCATGGATATGGTGCCTAACCATTGCGGTTCTACCCACTGGTGGATGGCTGACCTGCCATACAAAGATTGGATCAACCAGTTTGACAACTTCACCAATACCATCAACTGCTTCTCTGCTAACTACGACATCAACGCTTCAGAGCACGACCGCTTATTGAGTAATCGTGGTTGGTTTGACCGCCCAATGCCTGATATGAACCTTGAGAATCCTGACTTGCTTAAGTATTTCCAACAATGGGCTATCTGGTGGGTAGAGTACGCTAATATAGATGGTATGCGCGTGGATACCTATCCGTATGTAGAGAAGATACCTGGTAGCGAATGGTTGGCTGCTATTCGCGCTGAATATCCTAATTTCAATATCGTAGGTGAGTGCTGGACACGCCCTGCTTCAGCTGTGGCTTACTGGCAATCAGGCGTGAAGAACTACGATGGTTTTGACTCTAACTTACCTACTGTGATGGACTTCCCAGTAGAAGAGGCTATCCGTCAAGCATTGGAGAAGAATGATAATAGTTGGGGTGCAGGTCTCACGAAAGTGTATGACGCCGTTTCAATGGATTACCTCTATGCAGATGTGAATAAGTTATTCACTTTCCTTGGCAATCATGACATGGCTCGCTTCGCAGATATTGTGAAGGATAGAGATTTGCGTCGCGTTCGTTTAGGTTATGTACTCCTGGCTACGATGCGCGGTATACCACAAGTGTTCTACGGCGATGAGTATGCTATGACAGCTCCTGAAGATCCTAATTCTCACTCCCACTTGCGTATGCCATTACCTCTTGGTGATCAAGTAACCAAAGAGCAACAAAAGATGTATGATTTCCAATCTGCACTCTTCCAATGGCGCAAGAAAGAGCCTGTGCTACATACAGGTCGCACCATGCATTTCCTAAGCCGTGACAACACCTATGGTTTCTTCCGCTATAATGAGAATGAGGCTGTATTCGTATTTGCTAATGCAGCAGAAGAAGCGCGCACCATCCCTACTGCTAACTATAAGGAAATCACAAGCAAATACAACACAGTAGGTGTCAATCCGCTCACAGGAGAGACCATCGACCTGAGCAAGACAGATATCACAGTACCTGCATTAAGTACGCTGATTGTGAAACTGACTAAGTAATCTAGAATAGTAGATTGCTAGTAAAAGAGATGAACACAGAAACGATACATAAAAAGGCGTGTCCGCGATGCGGCGCGCCTTTTGTTTGTAGGCCCGATAATCCTTCAATCTGCCAATGTGCGGGAGTGGTATTGAATGAAAGTGCGCGCGCATTTCTGCGCACGCACTATAAGGATTGTCTATGTAGGCGATGCTTAGAAGAGATTGCTGATTTATTCTAATCGAGAGGCATAGTGCAGATGGGTTGTGGTATCATTATTCAAAATAGCAATCAAATCAGCTAAAATCTCATTTGGGTACACTACCCCACGCTCCCAAAAATTATTCGCTCCAGTTTGCGTCTGCTGCTTATACCAGTTATATACCCTTTTATTCTTATAGGCAGCAAACCAAGTATGCTTCTCGTCCATGCTCGCCAATTCATCTAATGAATAAGCGGAAGCACCAATCCACACATCTGCTTCATTAAAGGAATATAATACTTCTTCTATTGTCAAAGGAATAGAAGTGGATTGTGTATTATTATATAGCGGATATTCCGCATTTGCATCTTTGAATATCTGTGCCAAATAACTCTCTCCGCCTGGCACATACCAAGTACCTCGGAAATTACCTCCCGTCATGATTGATGGAGGCGCAATTGCGTTATTATCATGCGCTTTTTGTGCTAATTGTAGGTATTGGGTTTCGATTGATTGAAAGATGGTATCCGCTTTTTCTATTTGTCCCACTAATGCTCCTACTACGCGTATCCATTCAGCTCGAGCCAAAGGGTGTGTTTCTTGCCATTCATTGATGTATAGTACAGGTACTCCTAATTTCTCTAATCGCTCAACTTCCGCATTATTTATCTGCCCATAATGAACTGCCAATAGGAGGTCCAAATTGGCTTGAAGTATCTGCTCCGCATTGGGTTGTATAGCATCGCCAATGTTTATTTCTGTGCCTTTGATTGGTGTAAATATCAGTTCTGGATTGCATACAGCTACCACTTTATCGTTGGCATTGAGCGCATCAATAAATCCTATTTGCACAGCGCTCATAGTACCTATTCGTTGTAATGGTTCGCGAATGAGCATTTTGGTGTACGGCTGAAAGACTTCGACCAGTAATCCCTCTTCCGTAGGTGTTATCTTAAATCCCGTAGCATACTTATTTCCGTCAGGCAAGGCGTTGTGCTTAGTCGAATGCGATTGACACCCGACTAAACACAACAAACACAAAATCAGAATCAAAACTTGCCTCATCGGTTATTTAGAGCCTAAGTTATCTATACAGAAATAGGCAGGAGTACTCATGCCGTAATCATTACTCTTACCTCCTGAGAGTGCAAAAGAGATCTCATCCACTTCGCCTAAAGAACTTAGATTCACATAGGTCCAGTCTGCTACATAGTTCTTGCCTTGCGCCAAGTAGAATTCTACTGTACCCACAGGAGTACCATTGCGTAATCCTTGAATAGAAAGCAAGAAATAGTCATTTTCTGTGAATGGTTCTGGCACCATGCTATCGCCATTCTTGATGGCATCTACAACCCAAGTGGTATTGCACACATACATGCCTGGGATGACTGCTGGTGTTTTCAAGCTTATCTTATCGTATCCTTCGTACGAGCCAGTCCAAACTATGTAGTTATTACCTTGATATGCACCACCCACCGCAGATTTGTATGCATCGGTGTGATAGGCATAGGTATTATCCGTTTGATTGGAAACCACGCTGCCGAAATAGTACACGCCGTATTCGCCGTAGTCTTGTACTTCCTGCTGGAAGACAAAGTTACCACTCACAAAAGTACCACTTGCATTCAATACTGCAAAACTCTCTAAAGAGTCTGGCGCTATAGATGCCTCCTCAAAGGTGGCTACAAATGAATCTTCTACCTCATAGGTAGGTTGGCACGCTATCATAACTGCCAATAATGGGATTACATAAAGTTTTGTTTTCATTGTTATAAAAGATTAATTGATTATAGGTTTATTGTGCATGGAGATCAACGGCGCTAGTTATCTCTGTGCTCAATTCGCCTGTTTGTGTATATGTCTCTTGTACGGCCGTATAGACGCGTACGAAATCTATTTGCGTTAGTTGTACAGATTGTCCATTCATATCCACAGCCCATGAGAGGTCAAAAGAGGTGGCTTCTATGTCCGTATTGGGTTGGTTATCCGCATATCCCCACTCTAATAAGCGCTGTACATACTTGCCATTTATTTGTGTGGTGATAGGTGCCAATAATGCTCCATGGAAGGTGATAGAATCGGCTTCAATCCATTGTGGATAGTATGGTTGTGTATGGAATGGATTGCGGATGGTATCTGCTGCGCGGGTGTAGGTATAGGTATGGTGGTGTATAGTGGATGGATGGGAGTACATAGATCCTTTCAGTTCATACCATGTATCGTCGGGCAATCCATTGGTATTCTCATCTACGCTCACCATGACTATTCCTGGTTCACTACCTCCATATTCGCTATTCCCGCTCATACGGAATGCATTACCGCGTATTTGTATATCTTTTCCCTCCTTATTGCATATAGGATGGTCAAAGCCAAAGACGATATATCCTCCCCATCCTCCTAATGTGACCGTTCCACCAGCATTATGGGCAAGTGAAAGTTCGCATTTGCGGCACATCGATTGCTCGTCATCTCCTATTTCATACTTAGGCATGGTATTGACAAATTGCCCTATGGCGGGTTTGTATTCATATACTCGATGTATATAGGGCGAAGTGGTGGTTGTATCGGTAGGATGTATATCTCCGTGTAGGGTGTATTCTCCTGCTACGCGGCATAGATGACCAGGTATATCTCCTGTTTTCGCAGTCCATCGCTCTGTACCATCGTAGGAATAGCAATGTAATACACCCGAAGAAACATAATTCTTAGCGTCCGTTATATAGAGTGCGCCAGGTGTGGCCAATAGAGCGTATGGGTTTTCATATGCGTCTAATGAGATAGGTGTATTCTGGATGGTATAATCGATAGTGGAGATGGTGAGCAGTTGTTTATTGGTTTTATCGATAATATATGCTGTATTGTCTAGGATAGATAGGTTGGAACAAAGGATGGGTATGCGGTGTACTATTTGTTCGTTTTGTAGTACCACTATTTGTGCATTTTGATTGGTATTATCTCCTTGGCAGCATACCCATAGTTTGCCAGCATTATCGATGCGTATGCGTGTGGGATTGAGTCCAACAGGTATCTGCTTTATCTCCGTCATTGAATGTATATCAACGACTGAAATAGTGGAGTCGTATTGATTGACGAGGTATCCTCCTGAATTGCACACATATAATTTATTATTTGATAGGCACATTTCGTCTGGCTGGTGTCCCACTTTCACTTCTCTCGTTATCTGCAATGTGGCAGTATCCACCTCGTATACAGATCCTAATAAGTCAGGATCGGCAATTGAACCCACATAAGCACTCACATACATCTTATCGCCATAAAAAGCCATATAGCGGCAATTAGGGATATTGATTTGCCCTATATGTCGTGCTTGTAGGTCCATCACTTCCACTTTGTGCGAGCAGTTGATGACGGCATAGAGCCTATGTCCGTATTGCTGGAGGTCATTTCCCACATCTCCTAATTCCTTTAGTTGGTTGGGGTTTTGTCCTCCATACCAATTGCTATAATAATCGCCTGTATGGAGATTGATATAATCCAAGCGGGCTTTATTAGAACCCATATTTCCTTCGCATAGCAGATAGAGTCCACCTGAACGCACTTCATTCGTTACCTTGTCACCCAAGGTAGGATAGATGATTTCGTCTCCGCGGCATGAGGTGCAAAGGATGATGTACAATGTAGAAAGTACAAACGCCCACGCTATGCGCTTATGTATTAATATATGAAAGTGAGTGTGCATCGTATGTTTTGTTTGGGCATCGGATAGTTCTGAATTACTTCGTAATCCTGTCCGAGCATGTTATTGATTTCTATATTTGCTTTGAGCATATAGGCTTGTATATTCCATTCTCCGTATAGTGATAAATCGTGTGTGTACCATGGTTGTACATAATTATAAATGGTATTCTCCTGCTGTGCATACCGTTCCCCCACATAGATAAAGGAGTAATTGAGTCCATAATGGTCACCTCGCTTACTCTCCCAATCTAATCCTACCACCGCGCTTCCACTATGCAAAGGGATATAAGGAATCTGATGACCATAATAGGTATCATTCGTATTGGTGATATCAATAGCCCGCTGATAAGTGTAGTTGAGTCTGGTGCGGAGTACAAATCGCATTGGTAGGAAACAAGATATATCGGCGTGTATATCTGCTCCGTTGATTTTCACTTCTCCTAAGTTAAGCATTGTCCATCGGAACTGCTGTCCTTTGGGATAAGCAATTATCTTATCTGTCACGCGATTATAATAATACGAGGCAGAAAGGGTAAGGTCGTAACCTATGCCATGCATATGCGTTGTATTATTACGATGTGTGCTATAGACGATTTCTACAGAGTGCTGACGGGCCAATTCAGGCCGTAATGAAGCATCCCCTATCTCTGTATAATAGAGGTCATTAAAAGTGGGATAGCGATAACTATGTTTATAGAAGGCATTAAGCGATAGGTCTATCTTGGGGTATGGTCTAAAAGAGAAGAATACAGCTGGTGTGACGCGTGGTTGGACTGGTTGGATTTTCGTATCCGCATTTTGTACATGGGTCATGAGTACGCTTGCTTGGAGACGCAGATATTCCTTGATATTCATCGCCGTAGCTGCGCTCAACCAATGGGAATGACGAGCAAAATGCTGGGTGGCTTGGTCCGAGGGGAATAAGAGCATATTTGCTCGTTTCAAAGTATTGAACTGGTAGTCGTACGCAATCGATACATCCCACCAATTATAAATCTGCATTTTATTGGCGATAGAGAGGTATGCTTCTTGTTGTAGATACTTATTATCTGATGGTAATAATCGCTCGTCTTGATTGATATAATGGGTGTAGTCATTCGCATACTTGGCCAAGATGCGCATATTCCATCTATCAAACCATTCTTCTTGCCATTGGGCTTGTAGGAATGTATTACGGTCCTCCACCCGCTCTCCATTTCGCCATACATTATTCACTATGGCTCCAGGAATACCTCTTTGGCTCCAATAGTTATAGGCATGTACACGCCAGAAACCCGTATTGCTGTAATAATGATGCAAGCCGATTTCTGTTCTAATGGCGTTTATATCTCCGTTTTGGCGGATGGCAGTTGTATCATATGCCGTTTGCCCATTAGGTAGCACACGATGGTATCGAAATGGGTATTTACCATTCGAATAGACATATTCCGCATCCATGGTGAGTGCCATATTCTCCATCAGTTTGACATCTACTCCCACTTGTGGATTTGCTAAAGCGAAAGATCCAAACCGCATTTTCGCGCGTGTGTGCACACGCTCGCCCGCTTTAAAATAAGGTTTGCGTGTATTGAGGTAGATGTTTCCTGCAGCGCCGAATTCTCTTGCTGATTGAAAAATATCGCTCTTCTGCCCATTATAGAGCAGTATTTGGTCCATATTATCGAGCGAGAAGCGTCCAAGGTCCACTTGACCATTCTGGGCATTCCCAAGTTGCACTCCATTGTAATAGACAGCAGTCTGTTCGCTACCCATGGAGCGGATATTGATGGTTTTTATACCCCCCACTCCGCCGTAGTCCTTAATTTGTATGCCTGAGAAATAGCGTAGCGCGTCCGCAACGCTCAATGCGTTGAGTCGCTCCAACTCTGGTCCTTTGAGTGCTTGTGGGATGATAATATCTTTTTTTAATGCGCGCGCAGTAACCTCTACTTCGTCAATAGTAAAATCGCTTGAATCAATATATTGTGTATCGAAGGACGGATACAACGCGTTTTGCCCCGCATGGTTGCTTGCCAATACGGAGTACGCACAAAGTGCCCAAAATAATATGGAAATAATTCTCTCTGCCATTGTTCGTCCTAATCCCGGAGGACTTTCAATTAATCGCACTGGCAGGTCTTCTGACTTATGCTCAAGCTATTTTCCTTCCCAAAATGTTTGTTTATCAGCGATAAACCATTTCAGTGGATTAGATAGTAAATAGCTTGTATTCAGCACTTACAGCAGCGGGTCTGTACAGGAATCTCACCTGTTTCCCTCTTAGCCGCAGATGAGACATTCATCTGCAAGAACCAAATGCGGTGCAAAGGTACAACAAAAAAATGACATACGCAATACGCATGCCATTTTTTATTATTTTTTGTGCTCTTTTAATTGCGTGAAGGATCGCAAGTGATGTTAATACCTAATTTGGTGAATGTGCGTTGGTCCACCTCGTTGAGCATGACGGTTGAATGTGCCTGACATCCTTTGAGTAACGGCAACGCCTCTAATGCCTTGCGGCAGTTCTCATCCCCCAAAGAGAGCACAGAGAGCGCTACTAACACCTCATCTGTATGCAAGCGAGGATTGCGGCCATGTAGGTATTCAATTTTCGTCTTTTGAATAGGTTCAATCATATTCTGTGGAATTAGATTGATAGCATTATCTATACCCGCCAATTCCTTCACCACATTAAGCAATAACGCTGCAGACGAACCCAATAATGCACTTGATTTAGCTGTGATAATGCGTCCATCAGGCAATTCAATAGCCGCTGCTGCATCCGCAAAAGACTGCTCCTTACGCTCACGCGCTGCCACAGTTGACTTGCGGTAAGCAGTATTGATACCTACTTGCTTTTGCAATAGTGCAAGTTTCTTGATTTCATTATCATTACATGCGCCATTTGCCATGCGGCATAAGGCTTGGTAATAACGGCGAATAATCTCCTGTTTGCTGGCTTCACAACATGTATCCTCATTGCTAATACAAAAGCCCACCATATTCACACCCATATTCGTAGGCGACTTATAAGGATTAGCGCCGTAGATAGATGTGAAGAGTGCATCCAGGACAGGATAAATTTCTATATCGCGATTATAGTTCACAGCCGTCTCACCATATGCTTCGAGGTGGAAAGGATCAATCATATTCACATCTTGCAAATCCGCTGTAGCAGCCTCGTATGCAACATTAATAGGATGCTTGAGCGGTAAGTTCCATACAGGGAAAGTCTCAAACTTGGCGTATCCTGACTCACGACCTCTTTTCTGCTCGCCATACAACTGACTGAGACAAACAGCCATCTTACCACTACCGCCACCAGGAGCTGTTACCACCACGAGCGGACGAGTAGTCTCTACAAAATCATTCTTACCAAATCCCTCGTCCGAAGCAATGAGTTCTATATTATGGGGATAACCATCAATCATATAGTGGTAATATACTTGTATTCCTATGCGCTCCAAGCGCTGGCGATAGGTGTCCGCCGAACGCTGACCAGAATAATGGGTAATGACGACCGAAGAGACTAAAAATCCGCGTTCTATAAAGGCGTCGCGCAAACGAAGCACATCTTCATCGTAAGTGATACCTAAGTCCTGACGCACTTTATTACGCTCTATATCCAATGCAGAGATAACAATCACTATCTCCAACGAGTCACGCAACTGCGTGAGCATACGCAACTTGCTATCTGGCATAAAACCAGGCAACACACGACTGGCATGCATGTCGTCAAACAGCTTGCCGCCTAACTCCAAATAGAGTTTATTACCAAACTGAGCTATGCGCTCACGAATATGCTCCGACTGAATGCGGATATACTTATCATTGTCAAATGCGAACTGCATTGGATTCATGTAATAAAAAGATTTTCGAATTCAACTGCAAAAGTACTACTTTTTTTGCAAATACGCAAGTATAATTTGTTTATTTAGAAAATTTATACTACTTTTGTCTCCGATTTATGAATAATCCTTTATTACATAGCCTACCAATGGGTGTTTATAACTGCGATAGACCTACTCATTTCCTATCGCCCTACACCCTTCCGCCCCACCCTTTGGCTCAGCAAGCAGCGCGAGAGACCATAGACTATATGCATCAATATATAGTCTCCCACCCTCAAAGCGAACTGCTACAGCATGGCAAGATGTTCGGGGTATTGGTGGTGCGATGTAGTGATTTGTCTTATGCTTATCTGCGGGCTTTCTCTGCTTTATTAGACGGCAGTTATACGCATGATGGTTTCGTACCGCCTATATACATGCCCAAGAAAATGCCGATTGGAACAAGCAAAGAGGAGTCACAGCGCTTGCAGCGCTTATTATTTGCCGATTTTCAAGTAACCAATACGATAGGCAATAGTCGTAATCTATTGGATATTTTTGCCTCCGAGAAGCACATTCTCACTTTGGATGAATGGACAGATAGGCAAACTACCCCACAAGACGGTCGTATTGCTATGCCGCCTTCGGGTGCTGGTGAATGCTGCGCGCCCAAACTGCTACAATATGCTATTAATCATCAGCTCACTCCCATCGCTTTGGCCGAGTTTTGGGTGGGGCAACCTCCTATCAACGAACTACGACAAGAGGGATTTTTCTATGCGCCTTGTTCCAGCCGATGTGTACCTATCTTACGCCATTTGCTTCAAGGTATTGAGATGGACGAAGCAGGCTTATCATCGTCTATGAACCATTTATGCGAGCAAATAGATATCTTGCACGAAGATGATTATCTCATCGTTATCAATAAACCCGCTGGATTACTCTCTGTGCCAGGTAAAGGCGAAGAGATGGATGCGTGTACATGGTTGCAGCAAAAGTTACAAATACCATTCTTTCAAGCCGCTCATCGATTAGACCAAGATACGAGTGGACTACTTATCCTTGCCAAAGAGCCTACAATATACAAGCAATTACAATCTTATTTCCAGCGCCGAGATATATTGAAGCGTTACGAGGCAGTCCTAATGCCTTTGCCCCATTCTCCACTCGCATCCACTTCTCCTGGCATAGAAGGAACGATTGAGTTGCCCTTATTACCTAATCCATTCGACCGTCCTAGACAGATGGTTAATCATGCGCATGGCAAAGTGGCCATTACCCGTTATCATCTTCGCGCCAAGCGTCCTGATGGCACACTGCTCGTTGATCTATTCCCGCTTACAGGTCGTACGCATCAACTTCGCGTCCATGCTGCGCATATAGAGGGGTTGAATGCACCTATTGTAGGAGACCGCCTCTATGGTCAGCCAAGAGAAAGACTAATGCTCCACGCAGCAGAGATACGATTCATACATCCCATTACAAAAGAAGAGACGCATTTTTGCGTCCCCTCTCATTTCTGATTTAAGCCTTGTTTGTATTTGTTGACTCGTTTGCCTGTGTCTCTTCATCATCTTCCTCATGATGATAGTAATAATAAGAGCGATAGGCATCATCTTCTTTGGCCAATTTACCATATATCTTACCATAGATTTTTCCAAAGCGCTTAGATGGTTTGTTATTATCATAGCCGTAACCATAACCGCCATAGCCTCCATAGCCTAAATGGCCATATCCATAACCGCCGTAACCGCCATAACCATAGCCATAACCAGAGCCGTAAGAGTGGCGTCCTTCGGTAGGAATATCAGATAGCACAATTTGCACTTTTTCTGTATTATCCACTACCTCCATCATCTGCTCTAATGTCTGCTTGCAGAATGATTTATTGGTTTGCATACAGCGAATAACATACAAGCACAAATCGCTATTATTGATTAATGCATACGCATCAGGCACCAGACCGATAGGAGATGTATCCATCACAATATAATCGTATTTCTCGCGCATAGCGTTTATCATATTCGTCATCTTATCTGAGTGAACCAATTCGCCTGGATTAGGCGGAACAGTACCGGCACGCATCAGATCAAAACC
This sequence comes from Paludibacteraceae bacterium, assembly GCA_036309065.1. Taxonomy (GTDB): domain Bacteria; phylum Bacteroidota; class Bacteroidia; order Bacteroidales; family Paludibacteraceae; genus Colicola. Next base: position 41,719 of record JAXJUN010000008.1, read on the forward strand.
AAATGGTGTATTGGTCATTAGAATATCCTCTATTTCACAATCACCAATTAAGTAATTGGACATACCCATGCCGTTTTCAAGTCCCAATTTCGTATGTATATTTGGTTTGCGTAAGTCAAGGTCGATGAGCAATGTTTTCTTACCTGTCATGGAGTATAGTGCCGCCAAGTTGGTTGATAAGAATGTTTTACCATCTCCGGACTCGGTAGATGTGACACAAATCACCATCTTATCTTTGCGCTTCAATAGGAATTCCAATCGTGTTCGTATTGCGCGCAGCATTTCTGCATAACTGGAGCGAGGCGAAGCACGAACCAATGTAGGATTTTGACTCTTAGCATGACGAAGCGTACCTATCAATCGGAAACTCTTTAGGCGCAACACATCCTTTGGAGAACGGATCTTATTATTGAGTAATTCGCTTAAGATAATAAGTAATAATGGGATAAGGAAACCAATAACGAGATAGGTAGTAGTTGTTTTGGATTTCGCTTTAGCATTCATGATAGCGGTTGTACGCGCTTTATCCATAATACTATTATCTGGCGTATTAGATGCTTTTTGAATCTCTGCCTCCGCGCGTTTTTGTAAGAAGAAAGTGTAATAGTTATCATCAATACGATAATTACGCTCAATCTCTACCATCTGCAATTCTTTCTCAGGCAAGGTCTTGATTGCTAATTCTACTTCTCTATAGCGGTTTTGTAGATCTTCTCGCTCTATTTCAAGTGAAGCACGCATCGAGCCAACCACTTCCTCTATTGCTTTCTTCACATTCTCGATATCCTTTGTAAACTTAGCATAATAGACATTCTTCTCGGTCAATTCGCCTCGTTGGATACGCAAGTCGTTGAGTTGCTGTACGAGCGTCATCAGCATGGGTTCATTCACACCCATTGAAGTAGGTGCTATAACAGCGTCCTTCTCTATATTCTGATGAATATAATTGATGAGATAATCGAAATAGGTCTCGCGCAAACGGAGAGCCATCTGCTGCTGCTCATACTCAGAAATGCGTCCCATTAACTGACCTGCGTAGGAGTTGACATCCACGAATTTATTCTCCTGACGGAAATCTGTCATCGCTCCCTCAGACACTTGCAAAGATGCTTGTAGCAGATCCAATTGCTCGTTAATAAATCGAATAGAATTCTCTGCTACCTCATTCTTTTGCTCTAAGTTTTGCAGAAGGTATATTTCTGCCAGTTTATCAAGAAATTCGCAGTCTCGCTGTGGTGTTTCACTTACGAGGGAAAGAGCCAATACAGTTGATCCTTCGGTCACGAATGACAACTGCAAGCGGCTCATAAACTCATCCACCAAGGACTCGTGACTTCTAAAACGGAAATATAAGCGTCCCGAATTAGTCATCAGTTCCGTAGGCCAAATAGTGATATCAAAAAGACTACAACTTATTGCCTCACCATAATGTGCATCTATCTGAATAGACTGTGATTCCTCTGTAGAAGAAATACGGAATGAACCATCTTTATTGAATGAAATTTGGTATAGCACTCCATATGCACTCGGTTCAATACGGTGGTGTTCTATCACGATAGGTGTTTGGCGATACAGAGAGCGTGTCTTGAATCGTCCTTGAGTGATATACTCCACTTCCAAGAATGGCAACGAATCCACCACACGGCTCATCAGGTCATACGATCCTAACATGATCATTTGGTTATTCACATTCTTATATCCCGCGTCCACACCAAATCCTTGCATCAAAGCAGATGCAGAACCGCCATATGTGCTGCTCTCTTTGATTACAATAGTGCCTTGTGAGAAATAAGTAGGTATCCAACGGCGATTTTTAAGCATCGCCAAACCTAATGCTATCACGATAGCAATCACAAATAGATACCAATAGTGTAGGAATGTGAATATCCACTCTAATGGATTAAAACTGAGTGAACTATCCTCTTCGTTTTCGCTTTGAGGATCTTGCTGGTAATATAGCTGATTACCTTGCTGATAATACTGCTGATTACCTCCAGGTTGGTAGTATGCATTATTACCACCTGATACATAGTATTGATTATTGCTGTCCATAGTCTTATTGATACAAATATGCTACATAGTTGAGTACTGTTGTCAATAGCGCCACGCTACTCGTTATCAATCCGAGGAAACCCGTATAGGTAGGCACTTTAAAGAAACTATCCTTGGTACGCGCTACATAGATGACATCATTGGGGTATATATAGTAATATTTCGAATCGATGATAGAGTTGGTTCGTATATCAAACTCCAATATCTCTGGCTCTTGTCCTCCGTCTCTGGGACGAATAATACGCACATGACGGCGGTCTCCGCTATTCATCACATCTCCTGTCATGGCCAATGCTTGGAAGATATTCATCTTCTCCTTATATATATAATAGCGTCCTGCATTGGCATCACCTATGACGGAGAAATATTTATTATAGAGGGCAAATTTTACATCTGCGTCAGGTATTATCTCGCGGAAGGCTGCACGCAGCGTGTCTTGTGCTTCTTGCTCTGTTAATCCAGCCACATGGATAGGTTTCAGAAATGGTACATCAATCGTTCCATCCGAATAGACACGATATGAATTGGCATATTGGCTGGATACGGAGTTATTGGCAGCCAATGACTTAGAGATTGTAGCATCCAGTGTTATCAAGCGATAGATAATCTCATCATTCACGCGGATACGGTATGGTTCGTATGCTACAGAATCGTACTGAGGCAGTTTATTATGCTTCGTTGGTTCTTGCAAATAGCCTATAGCTTTGTGGCTATAACAACTCGTCATGACTATCACCATGAGCGAGAATAGTATGTAGTGTATTTTTCTCATGATTTAGTTTCCTCCATTTGACGAATTTGGTCCATAATATTTCTGTACATGATTGATACCTGTTTGCACTATTGAATAGATGAATACACCGAATGAGATAGTAGATGCACAAATACCCAAAGTGGTTGAAGCCGAATTGATTCCAAAACTATACCCTGGTATCTGTCGGATATAGATGATATCATTTGGTTCTATATAGTAATACTCTGAATTAACGATATCTTTGGAGCGTACATCGAATGTTTTAATCGTTGTCTTACCTTCTTTTTCGCGCACCAATTTAATTTCCTGACGGCTATTAAACTCCCCTAAGTCCCCTGCCATAGCCAGTGCTTCAAAGATAGTCATTTTCTCTTTATTAATCACATAGCGGCCGCTCTGTGCGCCGATAATAGAGAAAGTGCGATTTACGATATTGACCTCCACAGAAACTGTTGCATATCCAGGTATTTCTTGTAGCAACTTGCTCAGTTCTTCTTCTAATCTGCGCTTCACCTCACGAGTGGTCAATCCGCGTACGGCTATCTTGCCTATCGTTGGAAAATCTATATCACCCTGCTCATCTACCAAATAGGTGTATAGGTCATATGAGCCACTCATGTTACCTTGTGTCATCTGGTGTCTAATCATGCTTCCTGACCCACCCGCATTATACATTTTGGTGATGTTTTCGTCCAACGAATAAACATAGATATACATTCTATCGCCTATTCGTAATTCATAATCCTCAAAAGTAATTGTATCAGCATAACTTGGTATTTGTTTATCAGGCGTTTGCATATAGTTCACTTTGCGTGCAGTGACGCATGAACTGAGCAAACCGATCAGCAAACCAAATAATGCTATTTGTATCTGTTTCTTCATATGTATTAATTATTATCTTCGTACATCATACATCATACATAGTACATCGTACATTATCTTCTCTCATCCCAGCCAAATGGGTGCGCGCTCAATGGCAGTTTGGCAAGCGGATGATAGTCTCCTACCAATCCGATAGGTTCTGCATGGCGTATTTGCGATACAATTTCAATACATGGACGCGCCTCTGAGATGCGGAACCCATTGCCTGCTAATATCTGACGATAACTCTCGGTATGTAGTTCTGTGAATCCTTGTGAGAACTCAAATTCTTCACCATCAATACTGAGTGTACGATAGGTTCGTTTCTCGCCCTGTACTGCATTTGCTGGCAAGCAGTCCGCATTAATGCTCAAGAAGTAGCGCACGCGTGCTTTTTCCAATTCTAAATACCCCGCCACGCGATCAAAAGACATCACATGTACTATATTCTGCTTTACAGGACCGAAAATCCATTGCAGCATATCATAGAAATGCACACCTATATTGGTAGCAATACCACCACTCTTATGCACATCACCTTTCCAACTACTATAATACCATTTACCGCGGCTGGTGATATAGGTCAAATCTACGTCATAGATTTTATCTTTTGGTCCATTAGCTACTTTCTCTTTCAGCGCACGAATCTTATCATGCAAACGCAATTGTAAAATTGTGTAGGCATTATGACCTGTTTCTGCCTCTAATTCCACCAAGTTGTCAATATTATATGGATTGAGTACCAATGGTTTTTCGCATATCACATCGCAGCCTAAACGAAGACCATAGCGTATGAATGCATCATGCGTATAATTAGGAGTGCAGATAGAAACCCAATGTAATGGGTGTTCTTTGCGCATTTGCTTAGAGCAGAAACGGTCAAACTGCTCATTCTCTGTAAAGAAGGAACATTCAGGAAAACTGCTATCCAAGCGGCCTACAGAATCGAACTTATCGTAGGCCACCATTAGGTTGTTGCCTGTGTCCGCTATTGCTTTGATATGACGAGGAGCAATATATCCTGCGGCACCTATCAAGGCAAAATTAAGTGAGTTTTTCATATTGATTATTTTTTTTTCGTGCTATTAGCAGAGCACGCTTAATGATATTTTTAATGTTTTGTATTATCAATTCTTGTATCCATTGCGCTTTTTTATTGGTCCAGCGCTGTGGGTGAGTAGTCATCATTATCTGCCGCGGCAAACGATTTTCTTCTAATGCTTGCAGTATATCTGCCGTAGTGTGGTAGTGCCATCCTTTGACAATCCACTCATCGTGATAGGCAGGAATCTTATCACGCACCGACACTTTGTATCCATCCCAACATCTGCCTGTATCCGTCAGGTAAAAGACCTCTCCGAAGTTCGTATCAAAATAGGGTTCGCCTATAATACCTAATTCCTTGTAATCATAGTGTTTCCATAGGTCTCGCCCATCGTATTGATTGGTAGGTGCTCCATGCATACAAATCGTTTCCACCGCATAGTATTGGCGAAAATAGTTCAACCATGTAACGAAGTGTGAATATGCTTTTTCTACATCTCCATTCGCTATTGTCATATCCTCGTAATGATATCCTATCTCATGGCCTAAGGATGCAATAGAGCGGATGATAGAAGGATTATTAGACTCTTTTCCTACGCGGAAATAATAACTCGCTTGTGCGCCTATTGCATGTTCTATTTGTGCGGTAAGCAAACTATTTGCAGGCTTCAGGTCCACATCATGCCGTAGAATAACGAATTTCTCAGGACGATAACCACGGCAATACTGCTCATAGCGAATGAGTTCATATCCATGCGCTTGTAATTGCTCCAAAAGCAAACGATATGTATCTAATGTAAACTCTCTCATTATTCAATCATTCGTATAGTGGCATCCACTCCACTTCATTGCCTATCACTTGCAGATATTTATCAAAAGCAGCCTGCTCTATCACTACCGTACCTCGGCAGTCATTGGGATGAAAACTCAAACTATCCGCCTTGCGCAAATTGGCATCCAGGAATAGTATGACATGGTGTTCTGTATCGTTTATCAATCCAAAAGGCGACACGCTGCCTGGTTCTAATCCCAAGTATTTAGCCATGCGCTCTGCACTCGCGAAGGATAATTTCCCAGGCGACGAATGTCCTGCAGCCATCAACTGCGCTTTGAGGCGTTGCTCCAAATCGTGAATAGCCAAATCATGATTGCAATCAAAGCAAATTAAATAATGCTGGTTACCCTTGTGATTACGCATGAAGATGTTCTTACAATGCACTGAACCATCTTCGCGCCACCACTTGCGTGCCTCTTCTATCGTGCGTCCCTCGGGATGGTTGTATAGCGTGTACTCTATCCCATGGGTTTGCAAGAATTGCTCCACTTGTGCTTGTCGTTCGTCTAATGGCAGCATAGCATCTATTATTAACGCTCTGCACGCATAGGATTTTCCAAGAAATCCTTGTATGCCAAGCGAATACCGTCTTCTAATTCCGTTTTATAGGTCCATCCCAACGCGGTGGCTTTGCTCACATCCAATAACTTACGCGGAGTGCCATCAGGACGAGTAGTATCCCATTCGATACGACCTGTATAACCCACCACTTTGGCTACCATCTCGGTCAATTGTTTGATAGTCAATTCCTTGCCTGTACCCGCATTAACCGTCTCATTACCAGAGTAGTTATTCATTAGGAATACACATAGGTTAGCCAAATCATCTACATAGAGAAACTCGCGTAGTGGCGAACCCGTTCCCCAGCATGTCACGCTCTCCAACCCACTCTCTTTTGCCTCATGAAAACGGCGAATCAAAGCAGGTAATACATGGCTATGTTCTGGATGGTAGTTATCATTTGGGCCATATAGATTGGTAGGCATCACGCTGATGAAATCCGTGCCGTATTGGCGATTGAGAAACTCGCAATACTTCAATCCGCTTATCTTAGCCAGCGCATAGGCTTCGTTGGTTTTTTCTAATTCGCCTGTCAGCAGATAACTCTCTTTCATCGGTTGTGGCGCCATGCGTGGATAGATACAACTGGAACCCAAGAACTCTAATTTCTTACATCCATTTTTCCACGCTGCATGGATAACATTCATCTCCAAGATCATGTTATCATACATAAAGTCCGCCAGCGCACTCTGATTGGCAATTATGCCACCCACTTTGGCTGCTGCGAGAAACACATACTCGGGTTTTTCAGCCGCAAAGAAAGCCTCTACTGCCTCTTGGCGACAAAGGTCTAACTCCTTATGTGTGCGTGTGATGATATTGGTATATCCCTGGCGCTCTAACTCGCGAACGATGGCCGAACCTACCATTCCACGATGCCCAGCTACATATATCTTTGCGTTTTTCTCCATCATATTATTTATCGATACCTTTTTCTAAGTATTCTGCCAAATTAATCTTACGGATACTATCCGCTGCGTCATCAGCTGCTACTTTCTTCATATCGTGCGCCACCATCAATTCTACCAACTGCTCAAAAGTGGTAGTCATTGGGTTCCATCCCAATTCGCGCTTTGCCTTGGATGGGTCGCCCAATAAGTTTACTACATCCGTAGGGCGATAGAAATCAGGGCTCACGGCCACTACCACCTTACCCGTCTTCACATCAATACCCTTTTCATCTACTCCTGAACCTTCCCAGCGCAACTCAATACCTGCATGATGGAAAGCCAAAGTGGCAAACTCGCGCACAGTGTGCTGCACACCTGTAGCAATCACGAAATCCTCTGGTGTATCGTGCTGCAGAATGAGCCACATACACTCCACATAATCCTTGGCGTACCCCCAATCCCTAAGCGAATCCATGTTACCCAAGTATAAGCAATCTTGCTTACCCTGCGCAATACGAGCGGCTGCTAAAGTGATTTTACGGGTCACAAAAGTCTCGCCACGACGCTCACTCTCGTGATTGAATAAGATACCAGAGCAGCAGAACATATTATATGCCTCACGGTACTCTTTGATAATCCAATAGCCATATAACTTCGCTACTGCGTAGGGTGAATAAGGATGGAAAGGAGTGGTCTCGCTTTGTGGCACTTCCTCCACTTTGCCATACAACTCCGAAGTGGATGCCTGATAGATACGGCATTTTTTCTCCAAATGATTCGTACGCACAGCCTCCAAGATACGCAAGACGCCTACTGCGTCCACATCCGCTGTGAACTCAGGTGCGTCAAACGAAACCTGCACATGGCTTTGAGCCGCTAAGTTATAAATCTCATCTGGCTGCACTTTGCCCACTAATTTAACCAAGGACATAGAGTCACTCATATCGGCATAATGCAAGTGAAAATTAGGAGTACCCTCCAAGTGAGCAATGCGCTCACGATAATCCACAGAACTACGACGGATGATACCATGTACATCGTAGCCTTTCTCGAGGAGAAACTCAGCCAAGTAAGAACCATCTTGACCTGTTACGCCTGTTATTAATGCTGTTTTCATTGTATTGTGTTTGTTTGTTATTATGCACATTTATCCATAATCGGGCACAAAGGTACAAAATAAAAATGATATACGCAAGCGCGCGAGCAAAAATATTTTTTTTTGTGCTTTTTAGCCCTTAGAAACAGGTTAACTATTGCATAGTTGGTCTAAAAGATGTAACTTTGTAGCCGATTTGTGTGTATGCCCACGCGATGCATGCCACAAAAGATAAACATTCAGCATAACAATCAACACACATATATGAATATTTCATACAACTGGTTAAAGCGATACATCGCTATCCAAGACGACGCAGACAAAGTAGCAAAAATCCTCACTTCTATCGGACTCGAAGTGGGTACAGTAGAGAATGTAGAGACTATTCGTGGTGGTCTTAAGGGGCTTGTAGTGGGCGAGGTGCTCACCTGTATTCCCCATCCTAATAGCGACCACCTACACCTCACCACGGTCAATGTGGGTGCAGTAGAGGCACAAGGAGCAGAGTTAGACGAGCAGGGTAATCATATCCTTCGCATCGTTTGTGGTGCGCCTAATGTGGCAGCAGGGCAGAAGGTTATTGTAGCCACTATCGGCACTGTTCTCTATGAGGAGAAAGAGGATGGCACAGTGGATTCATTCACTATCAAGCGTGGTAAGATACGCGGAGAAGAGTCGCTCGGTATGCTTTGCGCAGAGGACGAGATAGGTGTAGGTAACAGTCACGATGGCATCATCGTTTTGCCTGCAGATGCCACTATTGGTATGGCTGCAAGCGACTATTATCAGATAGAGAACGACACACTTATCGAGGTGGATATCACGCCTAACCGCTCTGATGCAGCCAGCCATTACGGCGTGGCACGCGATTTATATGCGTATTACAAAGCCCATGGACAGGAGATTGCTCTTACCAAGCCATCCGTAGAGGCATTTAAGGTGGATAATAATGAATTGCCAATCGCTATCCGTATCGATGCGCCAGATGCATGTCCTCGCTATACAGGCGTGAGTATCAAGGGGATAACTATTAAAGAATCGCCGGAATGGCTCAAGAATGCACTTTCTACTATCGGCGTTAGACCAATCAATAATATTGTGGATGTCACCAATTTTGTGCTGCATGAGTGCGGACAAGCATTACATGCTTTTGATGCGGATAAAATCAAAGGACAGCAAATCATCGTGCGCCGTGCTGCACAGGGCGAGAAATTCGTCACGCTGGATGGTATGGAGCGCGAGATGAATGAGAACGACCTCATGATTGCTAATGCAGAGCAAGCCATGTGTATCGCGGGTGTCTTTGGTGGATTAGAGAGTGGTATCACAGAGCAGACGACGAATGTATTCCTTGAGTCTGCTTATTTCGATTCTGTATCTATCCGCAAGACCAGTCGTCGTCATCAGTTGCAGACGGATGCTTCATTCCGCTACGAACGCGGTTGTGACCCCAATAACACCCTTTATGTGCTCAAGCGTGCTGCCCTACTCATCCAAGAAGTGGCGGGTGGAGAGATAGCTATGGAGGTGAGTGATAATGGTAAGACAGCATGGGATTTCTTCCCTGTAGCACTTAGTCTGAATCGTGTATATGGTTTGATTGGTAAGAATATAGGTGAGCAGACTGTTGAGACTATTCTTCGCGCATTGGAAGTGGAGATTTATAGTCAAGAGGGTGACCTATGGCAGATAGGCGTGCCATGCTACCGCACTGATGTGCAGCGTGAGTGCGATGTAATAGAAGATATACTGCGTATATATGGATACGATAATGTGGAATTCCCTGCCAAACTGAATACAAGTCTCTCGTATAGTCAAAAGCCAAATCCACAGCAGTTACAACGCCGCATAGCGGAGCAACTCACCGCGCAAGGATTTAATGAGATTCTCAATAACTCACTCACTAAAGTGGCGTACTACGAGTCATTGCAAACGATGGCATTAGACCAGTGTGTAAAGATAATGAATCCACTCAGTCAGGACCTTGGTGTGATGAGACAAACCCTACTCTTTGGTGGATTAGAGTCTATTGCACGCAATGTGAATCGTAAGAATGCAGACTTGCGCCTCTATGAGTTCGGTAATTGCTATCATTATAAGAGCAATCCTGCGGCTTTGGAGCATAATCCTACTAATCCGCTTATTGAATATACAGAGGAGCCACATTTGGGTATCTGGTTAACGGGAAATAAAACGATGCAGTCATGGGTGGCAAAAGAGGAGAAGGCTTCTTTCTACCAATTGCGCGCATTTGTGAATAATATCTTCATCCGATTAGGGGTAGATTTGGCTAAGACCAAGATGGAGCCACTCCATTCTGAACTCTATGATAATGGGCTCATTATCTATGCGCCTAATGGTAAGCAGATAGCCACTATAGGTATCGTAGCCTATACGATTCGCAAGCAATTTGATATTGACCAAGAGGTATTCTATGCGGACTTGGATTGGAATCAACTCATGCGTCAGAATAAGCAATACAAAGCCGTTATCAACGATTTGCCTAAGTATCCTGAAGTGAAGCGCGATTTTGCATTATTAGTGGATAAATCGGTACAGTTTGCTGACCTGGCAAGGGCTGCTTTTGAGACGGAGAAGAAACTGCTCAAGCATGTCTATCTATTTGATGTATATGAGGGTAAGAACCTGGAGGCAGGTAAGAAATCGTATGCGCTCTCATTCATCTTACAAGATGAGAATAACACCCTTAAGGATAGTCAGATAGAGAATATCATGACCCGATTGCAAAAGACCTTTGAGGAGAAATTTAACGCTACATTACGCTAATCAATAACACTTAATTTATCATTATTTCTGTGCTAAGTAATACTGAACAACAAGAGATATTAAGGCGACGCACTTTCGCCATCATTTCCCACCCTGACGCGGGTAAGACTACGCTCACGGAGAAACTGCTTCTCTATGGAGGTGCTATCCATGTGGCGGGTGCGGTTAAATCCAATAAGATTAAGAAGAGCGCAACCTCGGACTGGATGGAGATAGAGAAGCAGCGTGGTATATCCGTTGCTACTTCTGTGATGGGCTTTGATTATAAGAGCGCGCTTGCCAAGGATAACGATACTATCTATCATATCAATATTTTGGATACACCTGGTCACCAGGATTTTGCCGAAGATACCTTCCGCACGCTCACGGCTGTGGATAGCGCTATTGTAGTTATCGATTCGGCTAAGGGTGTGGAGACGCAGACCCGCCGCCTGATGGAGGTATGCCGTATGCGTAAGACGCCTGTGATGGTATTCATCAATAAGATGGACCGTGAGGGTAAAGACCCCTTTGATTTATTGGACGAAGTGGAGCGCGAATTAGGTATTCATGTTAGACCGCTCTCTTGGCCTATCAATCAGGGACAGCGATTCAAGGGTGTATATAATATTTTCCAATCTACCCTTGACCTCTATCAGCCTGATAAGACGCATGTGAGTGAGTCCATTAAGTTTGATGATGTCACAGACCCGCAGATAGCGGAATTGGTGGGCGCTAATGATGCGGCCAAACTGCAGGATGATTTGGAGATGATAGAAGGTGTGTATAATCCATTCAGCAAAGAGGACTATTTGGCGGGTGAATTAGCGCCTGTATTCTTTGGTTCGGCACTTAACACCTTCGGTGTGAAGGAGTTATTGGAATGCTTTGTGCATATTGCTCCTTCTCCACGTCCTATTCAAGCAGAGGAACGCGAAGTGATGCCTATGGAGGATAAGTTCACTGGTTTTTGCTTTAAGATACATGCGAATATGGACCCTAACCATCGCTCATGTATCGCCTTCTTCAAGATATGTAGTGGTAAGTTCGTGCGCAATACATATTATAAACATGTGCGTAAGAATCAGCAGATGCGCTTTGCAGCACCTACATGCTTCATGGCTCAGAAGAAAGAGACGGTGGATGAGGCATTTGCAGGAGATATTATTGGTTTGCCAGATACAGGTAACTTCAAGATAGGTGATACGCTCACCAGTGGTGAAGAATTGCATTTCAAGGGCCTACCCTCTTTCTCACCTGAGATGTTTAAGTATATTGAGAATGCCGATCCTATGAAGCAAAAGCAATTGGATAAGGGTATTTCGCAATTGATGGACGAAGGCGTGGCGCAGCTCTTTGTGAGCCAACTCAATGGGCGCAAGATTATTGGTACGGTAGGTCAATTGCAGTTTGAGGTTATCCAATACCGTTTGGAGCATGAATACCAAGCCAAGTGCCGTTGGCAACCATTGCAGATGTATAAAGCATGCTGGATAGAATCAGATGATGCAGCGGAATTGGATATGTTTAAGAAGCGCAAGGCGCAATATATGGCTACGGACAAGGATGGTCGTGATGTATTCATGGCAGATAGTGGTTATGTGCTTCAGATGGCGCAGCAGGATTATAAGCATATCAAGTTCCATTTCACAAGTGAATTTTAAAATCAGATTAATATGAAAAACAGAACACTACAGTTTCGCCTCATTGTGATGAACTTTTTAGAGTTCGCGGTATGGGGTGCGTATTTGACATCTATGGGTACTTACCTATTCAAAGAAGGAATGGGTCAGAACATTGGTTGGTTCTACTCTATTCAAGGTATTGTATCTCTCTTTATGCCTGCCTTGATGGGTATAGTGGCAGACCGTTGGGTGCAAGCACAGAAGACGCTCAGTTTATGCCATGCTTTGGCTGGTGTATTCATGTGCGCAGCGGGTATATATGCGTATAGTGCGGCTGATGTGCATTTTGCTACGCTCTTTACGCTTTATAGTTTCTCTGTAGCCTTTTTCATGCCTACTATAGCTCTCACCAATTCGGTGGCGTTTAATGCTTTAGTGAAGGCGAATATGGATACTGTGAAGGATTTCCCGCCTATCCGTGTATTTGGAACGGTAGGATTTATTGTCACCATGTGGTGTGTGGACTTATTAGGTTTCCAATCTACTCCATGGCAGTTTGTAGTGAGTGGTGCTCTCTCTATCATTTTGGCTATTTATTCATTGACTCTCCCAGCGTGTGAGATTAAGAAAGCAGAGGGCAATGTTAATCTTGTGGAGGCGCTTGGTCTCAAGGCATTCACGCTCTTTAAGCAGAAGAAGATGGCGCTCTTTTTCATCTTCTCAATGATGTTAGGAATGTGCTTGCAGGTGACGAATTCGTATGCTAATCCATTTATTACTTCCTTCGGCGCTATTGAAGAGTTTGCCAATACATTTGGTGTGCAGCATGCTAATATACTGATTTCTATTAGTCAGATATGCGAGGCATTGTGTATTTTGGCTATTCCATTTTTCTTGAAGCGCTTTGGTATTAAGAATGTGATGCTGATGGCAATGTTTGCTTGGGTATTGCGTTTTGGTTTATTTGGTGCGGGTGATCCAGGAATGCCAGGTGTGTTATTATTTGTATTGAGTTGTATAGTATATGGATTTGCGTTTGACTTTTTCAATATATCTGGTGCGCTTTATGTGGATCAAGAGACGGAGCCAGCGCAGCGTTCTTCAGCTCAGGGTTTATTCATGATGATGACTAATGGTTTGGGTGCTACGATAGGTACTTTGTCAGCTCAGGCGATTGTGAATAAATTGGTGATGGCAGAGGAGGTAGTGGCTCAAGGTGCATTGGCTGTATGGGATGGTTGGAAAGCGAGTTGGTATATTTTTGCAGGCTTTGCATTGGTTGTGACTATTGCCTTTTGGCTTTTCTTCCCCAAGACACCAGTAAATAAGAATATCGAGGTGAAGCACTAATGTATAAGAAGGAATTATCATATTATTTCTCCACTCCGATTGCGTATATCGTTATTGGATTGTATCTATTGGCAGTAAGTCTTTTCCTATGGGTTATTCCAGGTCAATGGAATATAATTGATTCTGGTTATGCTCAGGTGGATGGTCTTTTTCAGTTGAGTCCATGGTTGTTTATGCTGTTATGTTCGGCATTGACGATGCGTCTATTTGCCGAAGAGCGTCAGTCGGGTATTTGGGATTTGATTCGCACGAAGCCTATCTCGATTGCGCATATTGTGCTGAGTAAGTATTTTGCCGCGTGGACGCTTGTTTTAATTGGATTATTGCCATGTTTTGTGCATTATTTTGTAGTGGCATATATGGCAGAACCGATGGGTAATTTAGATAGTGGTGCTTTTTTAGGTTCTTTTATAGGACTTATTTTGCTGAGTGGTACATTCTTGTCTTTGGGTGTATGGTGTGGCACATGTAGTAAGAGTCAGATTGTTTGTTTTATAGTGAGTGCCTTAGTGTGCTTTGTGCTATATTGGTTGTTATTTCAGGAGCACTACTCTTCTCTCTCTCGTGGTGTATTGGATATGCGTGATGTGCTATTTTTCGTGACTACGATAGTGGTCTCTCTCATAGGTACGATTATCACTATTGACCGCCTCAGTTGCAAATAAAGGTTGAGAATTTGTAATTAAGCAACGTTGCTGTTTTTGAAGTGAACAAAGTGAACGCTTTTTTGTGAGCGTAAGCGAGTTTTTGTGAGAACCCAGCAGCGATTTGTTAAATCGTCTGCGACGAGAGTAAAAATTAAGGCGCATTTATGCTCGCATAAAATGCGGATTAGTTGTTTACGCTCGAAGCCGCGTGGGCTGAAAGCATAGC
>JAXJUN010000009.1:0-38843 GCA_036309065.1 Paludibacteraceae bacterium
ATCCTGCGGATGTGGAGAACCGTCCTAACGGACTAACGATAAATATATTTATAGGTAGGCAGGTAGGGACGGGTGTCCATAAGAGCGATTAGCTATTATGCCTTTGAGGCAGTATTTTTATTATTTTTTTCAAAATTAAAATATATTATGGGTTCGTCGTTTTTGATTACCTAAAAAAATGTTTTTTATATTTTTATTTTGTTTTCTGTATTTTTGTTTCAAAATTAAAATATATAATAGGCAGCGAGTTTTTGATATTAGGCAGGCACTTTTCCAAAAGGTGTCTTTTTTTAATATTGTGCTTACTCTCATTATAAAAACGCTTTTTTAGGACTAAAATATTTGCATAATTCAAAGAATAATATTAATTTTGCACACTTTTTTGCGCCATAAATGGAACGAAATGATAATAAAATCTTAATAATCGTACATTTTGCAAAATTCACATTACAAAAATCGAAAAATAAGGTACAAAATAATGAAAAATTCAGTTGTTTTATATAATGTTAGTGCGATGTTTAATCGTCTCTTTTCTACTATCACCCCAATAAAGCATATCCTCACTCTCGTTGCATTGCTATGCATTAGTAGTAATATGTGGGGATGGCGTGGTGCAAAGATTCATGTATATTCTCAACCAGAAGATTGTGGCTATGTATATGCAAACACAAGTAATAGTGGTGTCGCTTCTAACTTAACTTATGATTATGCAGAACGGTCGGAGGATAAGGTAGGAAATACGACATATTCTTTTTATTTGTTTAATTTGCCGAAATCAGGATATAAATTTATGGGATATTCGGATAATAAATCGGCAACAATAGGGATTACAAATACAAATCAATTTGATATAGAATGTGGAACTGCATGGTGGGGAAATTATAAAGAGAAAACATATTATGCAATTTTTGCGCCAATTACCTATACAATTGCCTTTAACGGAAATGGAAGCACGAGCGGTACAATGAGTAATTTGTCAATGGTGTATAATACCGCTAAGAACTTGACTGCTAACGCATATGCTCGTCAATACATCGTAACTTATGATGCAGATGGTGGAACGAGCAGCGTAAACTCTGCAAGTGCAACATATTCATTCGTTGGGTGGGCAAAATCTCCTACTGGTTCAGTAGAATATAGTGACAAGCAATCTGTATCAAACTTAACAACAACCGCAAATGCCATAGTAACGCTTTATGCACAGTGGAAAAGCGCTTCGGTTATTTTGCCAAATGCTACGAAAGTAGGTGCGGTAATTGATGGTTGGTATGCTGGAGGTGTAAGAGTTGGTGAGCCAGGTGATAGCTATACACCAACAGCAAATGTAACACTCACGGCTAAATGGATTGATAAATATACACCCGAAATAACGGGAAATGACTACACGCTATTTGTAGAAGGAGAACAAGCAAATGCTTTTAGTTTTAAATATACTGATAATCCTATTGCGCACATTGAAGTGGTTTCTATTTCCGCAGTGAATGATGGTAGTGGAAAGGTAATCTCATATGACGCAAAAAATAATAAGATCATCGCGCATAACGCGGGTGAGGCTACTATCTATTTCACACAACAAGAAACAGAAACTATCAAAGATGGTACTTCTGCTAAATTTACGGTAAAAGTCTCCAAACACCAAACTGCGTTTAGTGGTGAGGAATATAGTATGATGGTGGATGGAAAACAAACAGCTAATTATACATATACAAATACATCAGCCGCACAACCTACAGCATCTAATAGCGATAGTTTCTACTATACAATAGACGATAATGACTTTGCTAATGAGGAACTAAACAAGGGGACTGACTTGATAACCTTTAATCCTTCTACGAAACAAATCACGGCATGTAATGCGGGTACGGCAAAAATAACACTTCACCAAAAAGAAACATATAAATATACAGGTGCAACAGCTTCGTATAATGTTACTGTCATCAAATACACCCCTGACTTTACATGGAATACAGGAAATGCAACGTATTATTACTTATCTTCAATTTCAAATATCTTCACTACCACCAACCCAGATTGTCAATATACAATTGTTTCGGATAACGAGCATGTAGCGAAAGTGATAGACAACACCTTGCATATATATAATGTAGAAGAAACAGCCAATATTACCGTTACGCAAGCAGAGAACTATAAGTGGAACGGCAAAACAGAAACATATACTATCACGCCTGAAAACCCAAACAACCATGTGACATTTACATATAGCCAAGCAATGTTTAATGACGGAAGTATTACTACACAAAAAGTGGCAGGCACATCATGTTCTTGGGATGGTGATGGTATAAAATTAGAAAGCGAAGCAACAAATTGGGATGATAAATATGTAGTGATTCATTTCGAAGGAGTACCAAAGAATATTAGTTTTAAGTATAAAGCTAGTACAACTAATGTCTCTAACGGGTGGACTGAATATAAACAAGCTGATTGGTATATAGCGGAAAGTGCAGATGGAAAAGAATGGTCAAGTTATCCATGGGAAAACTTAGGAGGAGACAAGTCTAACTCAACTTCTTGGGTAACTGTTTCAAATAAACCACTTAACTCCACCACCCGTTACCTCAAACTCTGCTATTCGGGTAACTTCGCAGGCTTTTATTCAGATATTGTAGTAACCGAATTAGAAAAGTTTGAAGCAGATCCAAAAACATTGGATTTTGGAAAACAAGGTGTAAAATATGGAGAACAAGTATTGCCACTTAATTTCTCGCATGCGAATGCAGGGCGTATCACTATAGATACTATTATTGGAAATGATGCCAAATATTTTACTGTTACGCCAACAGTAATTCCAGGCACAGGCCGTGATATGTCTGGTACAGCACACTTAAATGTAGCATTTGATAATAAGGGAGAAGATAGAGGATTGACCCCGTACGAGGCAACATTAGTGATTACAGACAATGCAGGAAATAGAGAAGATGTGACGCTTACAGGTATTCGTCACGGAAAATCTACACCTGTTTTTACATGGAATCCAAATCACTTACCCTATTATTTCGGATCTTCTATAGCCAATATAGTTGTGTCATCCAATACGGATTATACTAAGTGTCCATTAACAATTACATCCAGCAATGAGAATATTGCGAAAGTAGAAAAAGGACGATTATACATCTACGAGACGGATGGTGAGGTGACCTTTACTGTTACTCAACAAGGTAATGATGATTATAATGAGCACACAGAGAAATTTACATTTACACCATCTAAAAGACCTGAGTTGACAGTTCCATTCCGTGCTACAGAAGAATTGTATAAGAAAGCAGCTGTATCTGTGTATTGGAGTAATTGGGATGGAGCCAATAATGAGATACGATTAGGAGAGGATTGCAATATATTCCAAGAAGGTGCATGGAACTGGGAAAAGAAAACCGTACTATTTGTCTTTGATGGAGTGCCAGATAAAGTGTCATTTCAATATCGTGCAAGCAATGGAACTGCTACTGCAGCCCAATGGAATGTGGAGCAATCTGCTGATGGGGTTAATTGGGAATCTATATGGTCAAAAGAAAGTAGTTCTACTTCATGGAATACAATAGAAAAAGAGTTACTGCCAAATACACGCTATCTGCGTTTCTCATATAGTGGCAACTTCGCTGGATATTATAAAAATATTGCAGTAAGCGAATTAGTGGGATATAAATACCTCCGCGCTGCAGATGGGCAATACCTTAGCCGTGGTGCGAAATGGGGTACGCAAGCCGTAGTAGATGCTTTTGGTGTTGTTGCGCGAATCAGCAGATATACGCAGGATAATGAGAATATATACACTCGTTTCTTCTTTGTAGATAATGAGCAATATATGTTCGAAACAGAAACAGATGATGACCAAAGACTGCATGAGGTCTTTACCGATAATGGTACTGCACTTAATACCAATCATCTCTGGCAAATCAATGACAACGGAGGTATTCTTACCATCCAGAGTGCCAATGAAGTAGGTGAGGTCAGTCATAAAGAAAACTATATTGCTGCTGTAAATGGTGTATTAGCCTTTACAACAAATGAGGCTGAAGCCACCCAATGGCAAATGGAAGATTATACCGAGCATCCACAATATATTGCCGATATGCTCAACCGACAAGCAGCTAATGCGGCAGTAAAAGACTTTAGAAAAGATATCAATACTTTAGAAAAAGTACGCAACCGACTCAAAGAAGAAGATTTTGAAACACACGAAATAACCATTCCTGCATTAGCATTAGGCGAGCAAACGGGTGAAGGTCGTACATTGGAGGGAATGCCACATATATACGAACAAACCATTACTGGGCTGGATACAGGTTTCTATCGCCTAACGGTAAAAGCTCTCTATCGCATATCAAATTCAGAAATAGCATGGAAATGCAATCAAGAGAAAGGAAAAGAGAGCGTCTTGGCATACGCCTATGCGAATAATGTGCAATACCCTATTCAGTCGGTATATGCCTCCTATCACTCTTCAGCTTTTGAGAATACAGACGAATTGCACGATGGTAAATACTATTCTACTACACTTACATCTGCAGAGGTTGCCTTTAATGATGCCAACCGCTACCTCAATGATGTCTATGTGTATGTTGCGCCAGACCCAGGCAAAGCAACAGGTACGCTCCGCTATGGAATAAAATGCCCATCCTATGTGCCAGGTGCATGGCTCGCGTATAAAAATATCACACTCACACATTTCAAACGAAAAGAGTTTATCTTTGAAGGAAAAGATGATAGCAATACAACTACTCCTACTCAATGGACAGAGCAATATAACTGGAATCGTGATCTGCAACCAAACCAATACCATGTGGCTATCATTCAGGCAGATGTAATCATAGATACAGAAGTATCAGTTCATAGCATGATCATAGACCCAACCGTCAATCCAAATGTGACAGTCACTATCGCGCCAAATGGAGGATTGACAGTGGGGGCTGGAGGCGTCAAAGGTGCTACTACAGACAACTTTATCATCAAGGCAAGCAAAGAAGGAGCAACAAAAGGGCAAACAGGATATATCCGTATTTCGCCCTATACAGAGCAACCAATGCCTTCTGCTACCATGGAAATGTATTCTAAAGCCTATTTCGACATGACAGCAGATGACCGCAATAATGTAGGCTCATGGCAATATGTGGGATCGCCAATGGCAGAAGCAGAAACATTAGCAAGATCAATATATAAATCCAGCTGGATATATAATTGGAATGAAGAAAAAGCAGAATGGGTAAATAATCGTAAGACACTCATTCTACAACCATTTGAAGGCTATTGTACCTCGCAATACAAATATCCAGAAGGAATGCTTATTACCAATACAGGACAATTGGCATCCAATGGCAACGTGATATTAAATCTAAGTTATACGGGCGATGCAGATACATTGCGCTGTAATGTGTTTGCTAATAGTTATGCAGCGCCAATAGATATCACAAAGTTCGCTATAACTGACTTCTCGGAGGGCGTAGAGAAAACAATCAACCTCTTCAATACAGGCTCCAAGAATAATATCGCAGACCAAATAGACACAATAGACCTTGATGCTCCAGGACAATATATAGCAATACCTGTCGCAACAGCAGCAGACTTAGTGGCTATTCACAAATATCCAGCAGTCATCCCCGCGATGCAGGGATTCTTTGTCAATACCACCAAACCAGGTACACTCAAGTTGGATTACGAGCGATTGGTTTGGAATGCCGATTATACACAGCACGCAAATGCCCCATTGCGAACTAAAGAACGCTCCAATACCACAGGAGCACTATGCGTGTCCATCGAAGCAGATGGCTGGAGAGATAATCTCTATCTCTTGGAAGCAGAAAAATACGATGCCAATTATCAAAATGGTTATGACGCACGAAAGATGATGAATGGAGAATTGAATATCTTCGCAGTTGAGGAAGAGGATACTTATTTGGCTGTGGATGCTACTCACTCCTTAGTAAATACACGCGTAGGCGTGCGCACGGGTGCAGAAACAGCATATACATTCACTTTTGCTAACCTCCGCACACAAGAGCCTATCGCTCTCATGGATAACGAGACAGAGCAAATAATCCCTATCGCAGAAGGAACAACCTATACTTTCTTCGCTACTCCAAATACAATGATTACAAACCGCTTTGTAATCGTAGCGAATGAAGATAACGATGAAGGTGTAGCAACCGATATACAAAACCCAATAGTAGGAACGAAACTACATAAGTTTATTAAGGATAATCAACTCTTTATCCTCAAAGATGGCATTATGTATAATGCCCAAGGTCAATTAGTTAGCAAGTAATAATAACTTGCATAAGGTATTAGTTTGAATAAAAGTATTAGTCTGTTAAATGATAAAAATCAATAAAATAATAATAATCACTATACCCACCTTTCTGCGTCTAGCCCTTTGGTTGGTGCTTAGTGTGATTTCAGTCTCGTTGTCACATGTGAATGCGGCAGAGACGCATAGAGTAGGGGTCGCTATGCGCTATACCTCTACCTATAAAGGAATATATACACACACGCGAAGAGTAGCAAATGCTGCTCCTATACATGTGTATTCTGGTGGAAATATGATGGAGATGCGTTCTACAAGTGCTTATGTCAACCGCTCTTCGAATAGAGGTATCAACTATGCTACACCTGCAGTCGCTACACCAACCATACAAGGCATGCGTACTTCAGCTTCAGCCATTCGTGGAGGTGTAACCTCCACAGAAACATATGCGCAGATGGGACCGGCACCCGCCCCACGAAAAAGTCCAAATCTTCCAGAAGGGGTATGTCCTAATTGTCAATGGGAATATACTGATGGGGAATGGCAT
The DNA here is from genome assembly GCA_036309065.1 of Paludibacteraceae bacterium. Classification (GTDB taxonomy): domain Bacteria; phylum Bacteroidota; class Bacteroidia; order Bacteroidales; family Paludibacteraceae; genus Colicola. Next base: position 6,804 of record JAXJUN010000009.1, read on the forward strand.
TGCGCAATATGCGGGGCTGATTTATTATATGGCTGTGAGTGTGGTGACCATTGTGGTTGTTCCTCTACAGTACCACTAAATGGTGGATGGGAAGTAATGCTCTTCTCTATAGCTTTAACTGTTGTCTATTTAATGATTAAGAAATATAAGGCACAAAAAGAAACCGCCACACAAATCGTGTAACGGCTTCTGATTATATATCATCTTATTTCAATCTTATTGCCCACTTTCGTAGATAAGCATACCACTCTCTTGCATCAGATGCAATAGGGTGGTCTTCTTTTGTCGCTCCCACACAAGTCAAATAGAAATGAGTGCTATACCCTTCCTTCGCTTTTACTTGCCTGAGAAGGCATAGGTTATTGCGCTTGTCACGCGCAGGAGTGCCTGCATATTCTCTTGGAATAAAGACCGCCAATCCAATGGTCTCTTTAGCATACTTGGAAGAGTCGTTCACAGGCCAATCTGTGCCCCAGGAGGCGAGAATAGTGCCGTTGGGTACCACGATAATAGTGTCATGCGAACCATCCAACGAACGCGGTGATTTGCCATTATTAGGTACCATCTGCACACCTGTACATAATCCTTCTACTTCCTCCGATAGATACACATCACAGCGCATATCGCGATGACCGCTCTGCATAGTATATTGCACATTCATATCAACCTTCTTGCCCTCTACTTGCCAATCTTCTACTGCCACTTCAATAGTAGCACTCTTACGGCTCTGCTTTATAATACGCTGACTTCGCTCTGCTACAGGTTCAATATGTATATGCTTCTTTCCATTCCAATACTTGACAGAACCAACGCCCACTGTACCTGATACACGCAATATATCATCGCCATAATGAGCAGCCAAAAGGCTATCATTGGGATACCAATAACTATTCGCCAATTCTAATTGAGCTACGCGCTTGCAATAGGGGTCAATCGTCTGCTTCTTATCAAAATAAATACGGTATGCCATCTTATCGCTCTCCACTGCCACTCCATGATGATGCATCTGATGGTAAGTGTCAATAGCAGGGTCCGCTTTCCATTCTTTTACTGGATAGCAATGGCGGGTTTTACCTTCCGCATGAATAACCGTATATCCTTTTTTTGTGGAGTCCGCAGCGGTACCAATACGCCAAAAAGAAGTAGCTACTTGCGGATTACAACCCGCAAGTAGCATAATTATCATTCCTAAAGAAAATTTCTTTATCATAGTTTTGCTTATAATCGTTGTATGTTCTCTACCGTCGGAGCAATTGTAAATGCCTCGCCTTGCTCTGGTATAATCGTAACATTGTCAATGATGAGTCCATTCGTTTGACGCAATAATGCACCTTGTGTAGCAGTCATCTTGATATTACGGAGAGTAACACTCTCAATCTTCATCTCTGGCAAACCATTGAAATACATAGCACGCTTGAGATTATTACCATTCACATTCTCTACTACGATATTACGGAAGGCAGGTGTCTCTTCGTTTGCTTCAGGTGCGTCTGCATTCATGCGCGCAGCTAACTCCTCTTCTGTCTCTTCTCCAGCAGCTTTACCACCATAGAAGAGGTCAAAAAGCAATCCTTCGTTAGGAATATTCACCATATTGATGTCACGGATATAAATATTCTCCACTACACCACCACGACCGCGCGTAGATTTGAAACGCAAACCAACATCTGTTCCAATATAGAGATTATTACTTACTTGTACATTCTTAATACCACCTGACATCTCTGATCCACATACAAATCCACCATGACCATGGTAAACAGTACAATCATCTACTACTACATTCTCGGTAGGGATGCCACGATCACGACCTGCTTTGTTCTTACCAGACTTCATGCATATAGCATCGTCTCCTACATCAAATGAGCAACGACTAATCACTACATTCTTACATGATTCTACATCCACACCATCGCCATTCTGGCTATACCATGGGTTGCGTACGGTCAAGTCGCGCAAGATAATATTCTCGCAGCACATAGGATGAATATTCCATGCAGGTGAGTTCTCAAATGTCACACCCTCAAGCAAAATATTCTTACAGCCTACAAAATGCACCATCACAGGGCGTAGGAATGATTTAACGGCTTGCCATAGTGAGTCGTCCTCAATCACAGGCACATTCTGATCTACGCAGTATGTCTGCGCCAAGATAGAAGCAGAGTCTGGATACCAAATGTCTTTCTCTGTCACTACACCACCTTTCTTGAGGTGTTGCTTCCATTGGTTAGGCGCCATCTTACTCTTCTTGAGCGGACGCCACCATTCGCCATTACCATTGAATACACCATGACCTGTAATAGCTATGTTCTCTGCACCAAAAGCATTCAGTGGACTCGTGCAGCGCTTGGTAGGAATACCCTCAAACCATGTGTCATAAATCTCGTATTGATCCAAATCGTGTGAAAACATCACCAAACTATTTTTCTCTGTGTAGAGACGAACATTGGATTTGAGTTGAATAGGGCCCGATGTGTACACTCCTGCAGGGATAATAACTGTTCCACCTCCAGCAGCATTACATTCATCAATAGCAGTTTGAATAGCATTAGTGGCCAATTCAATACCAGTAGGGTCTGCTCCAAAGTCCGCAATAGTATATGTGCGGTCTGGGAATGATGGTACTGGCACTTGTGGCATTTCAAACGAGGCGGCTTGCGTCAATGCATCAATTTCTCTTTGTTGGGTTGTTTGATACTGAGGAGCAGTGGAACATGCTCCTAAAAGACTTGCTGTAAGTAATAAAGAAATAATTTTATTCATGATATATATAATTTGGATATTGAATATCAATTAAACTCAATCCCTCTGCTGGTGCAGAGTGACCTGCCTTGCATCTATTCTTGGCGGAAATCACTTCTGCAAACTGCTGCTCACTCATACGCCCACGGCCCACTTCCAATAATGTGCCTACCACAGCTCGTACCATATTACGCAGAAATCGGTCGGCGGTGATGGTGAAATAAGCCATATGGTCATTCTCTATAATCCATTTAGCTTCTTTTACATCGCATAGGGTAGTTTTAACATCTGTGTGCGTGCGGCAGAAAGAAGCGAAATCTTGTTTGCCAAGCAATAGTTGCGCTGCTTTATTCATCGCATCGTAATCCAACCCCTCTTGTACGCGCGTGCGTGTTAAATAGAGGAATGGATCTTTCTGTGTGATGATACGATAATGATATGTTCGCTGTGTGGCATCAAAGCGTGCATGCGCATCGCTCGCCACTGGTATGATAGCATGAATAGCAATCGCGTCGGATAGTAAACTATTTAATCGTTCACGCAGATTAGCAGGCAATTCTATGTTTATATCAAAATGCGCCACCATATTCTCAGCATGTACGCCAGCATCTGTCCGCCCTGCAAAAACAAGAGGGACTGGTTGACGAAGAATAGTGGCCATGGCTTGCTCCAATTCTGCCTGCACTGTATGCCCGTTTGGTTGCACTTGCGAACCATGAAAAGCAGTACCGCGATATGAAAAACGAATAAAATAGCGCATGGTTATATCTTAGATTGTAGTTTGTATTTCCATTGTTGTACTTGGTCATATATCTCCGGGGATAATTTAGCCCGGTAAGCGATATATATACCACCGCCTAATAATACCGCCGAGCGGACAAGGCTATCTATCCATATATTACTAATAGGCAAATACATTTGCCATAGCATATTGATGGTGAATAATGCAATGAGTAGTACCATGATATACCACCACCGCCTATCTACCACATTTACTTTGCATAATGGTACGATTGTGATAATAATCAGTATATAATATAGCAAATATGATAGCAAGTTGCTCATCGCTGCACCTTCCATGCCAAAATCAGGAATTAAATGTTCATTCAAGCATATCGCACTAATGGTAAGGATGAGTGAAAGCAGTAAACTGAACGCATAAAAACGCGAGTAATTAAGCGCAGTGAAGCAAATAGAGAATGTAGCCAAAACCAATTGACTTACACCCAGGATGAGCACTACATTCTTTGCGGATGCATAAGTAGCACCATTCGGTAGAATGTGGAATATAAGGTCTATATTAAACCATATACATAGCAGTATAAAACCACCAATGAGCAGTAGATTACGCGTTACTTGGCATAATAATTGAGAGCATTCCTCTCTATTCTGCTCCTTGATGGCTCGCGCTAATTGAGGGGATGCTATAGCTGTTACAGAGCGGTATGGAACACTCACCATCACAGCCATATAAGTAGCGATTGCAAATATACCCGTACTATCTAATCCCATCTTGGCAGTTATAAAAAACGAGGATATAGTAGGGGCTAATATCGTAGTAATTGCAGAGATAATGAGAAATCCCGTATAAATGATGTATCGCCTAACGAGTGGTTTGTTATCCCTTAGGAACTGCCAATCAGGACGCAAGCGGATAGACTGTAAGGAGAAGAAATAGCATATATTAATAATGGCAGCAACGGCGTAATTGATACATAAACCAATTACTAATCCATCCAATGAAACTACTCGGAAAGCATATAATACATACACCACCAATAATCCTACTCGTACTATCAACTCCCGTACGGCACGAGGCACAACAATATGCATCAGCACATTAGAGGTACTCTCGCAAATAGTCTGATAGAGCATGAAAAATGCCAATGGCAATACAAAATAGTAATACTCCACGAATAGTGGTGATTTATCCCCAAATAAAGCCGCGAGCGGCACACTACATGCGCAATAAATAATGGCAAAAAGCACAAAACCAATAAACGGAACTACTAATGCCCAAAAGAAGAATCCATGATTCTCTTGCTTCCCATCCGAGAAATAAGGGTAGAAACGGATAATACTACTATTCGTTCCTAATTGTGCCAAACCAATAAAAAGCGTGGCTGCGTCGATAAGCACTCGCGTCAACCCAATCTCCTCTGCTGTGAGGAAACGGGTTAACACGAAGAAAGTGGTAACAACGCCTACGGCGATGCCTAAATAGGTAACTATCGTACCACGAATCGATTGCTTAGCGATGACGCCCATTGTATTACAATATAGTCGTAATAATATTACTTAATATCGAGCAATTCTACTGTGAAAATCAATGTAGCGTATGGAGGAATTTGCTGACCAGCACCACGCTCTCCATAACCTAACTCGTATGGAATATAGAGTTTATATTTAGCACCTACAGGCATCAGTTGTAATCCTTCGGTCCATCCTTTGATAACACCATTGAGAGGGAACTCAATAGGCTCGCCACGCTCATAACTGCTATCAAATACAGTACCATCAATCAGCGTTCCCTCATAATGAACTTTTACAGTTGACTCTGCACTTGGTTTAGCACCCTTACCAGCTACGAGCACCTCGTATTGCAACCCTGACTCTGTAGTCTTTACTCCTTCACGCAAAGCGTTCTCCTGAAGAAACTTCTCACCCTCTTCTTTTACTGCGCCATATTTGATGCGAGAAATCACCTCGTCCACATACTTGCTTGCTGTTTGCATATCCCACTCTTCGGAGAAATTGCACATACCGTTGATAAATCCTTGCTTGATAAGTTCAAACTGGGTCTCTAATCCCTCTACATTGAGCAAACCAACAGGCTCTTGCTCGCGAATAGCCTTACCAATATTCTCTGCCATCATAACGAGTTGTGGATTTTTTACTTTTGATTTCAGACCATGGTTGATGTTAGAGATAAATTCATCAATAGCCTCGCCTGTAGTGTCGTTAGACAAAAGGTACATCTTCATTTGAGAACCATTCAATAAACCAAATGCATAATTGAGAGAGTCATTGTAATTACTCAATTCAATAGTCTTTGCTTTCTTTGGACATTTACTGGTAATAGCCTTGTCTGCAATACCTTCTGCTTGAGACTGATAAGCCTTAGTGAAGAAATCTTGTGCTACATCATTGGTCATCACAGTGGTGTCTTCGTATAATGCATTAACCAAACCTTGTAACATAATCTTCTCATTGAGCGTCCAAGATGCATTTTCTGCCAATCCTTTCTCTTCCATACCTTTGATGGATTGACCAAGATGTTGACCTGCTTGTGCTATCTCGCTCAACTCCTCAATCTTATCCATGTAAGCATTCTCTAATGCGTCTATAAACTCAGCTACAGATGCGTCACTACTATCATTCTGCATGTAATACATCTTGATCTGTAATCCGTTAAGCAAACCGATAGCATAGTTGATAGAGTCTGACTCGTTGTTTAGAACTACACTCTTTGCTGTGTAACTATTACCGCAAGAAATCATTGCTAATGCGGCTAATAAAATAATACTTAGTTTTTTCATTGTTGTATATGTTTGTTTGTCTAATTATTCAATGCCTAATAGTTCTACGGTGAAAATTAAAGCGGCGTATGGAGGAATTTGCTGACCAGCACCACGCTCGCCATATGCGAGTTGATAAGGGATGAAGAATTTATATTTAGATCCAACAGACATCAGTTGCAATCCTTCGGTCCATCCTTTGATAACACCATTGAGAGGGAATGAGATTGATTCTCCGCGTTTGTAACTGCTATCAAATACTGTGCCATCAATCAAGGTTCCCTCATAATGCACTTTTACAGTATCAGTTGCTTTAGGTTTTTGACCAATAGTAGCCTCTAATACCTCATACTGCAATCCGCTTGCTGTTACCTGTACACCTTCGCGCTTAGCATTCTCTGCCAAGAATTTCTCACCATCTGCCTTCGCAGCGCCAGCTATCTTAGCCTCTAGTTCTTGGAAGAATTGACCCAATACCTGCTGTGCCTCTTGATAAGTAATCTTTGGCTGTTGCTTGGTCAGCACATCTTCAATACCTTGTGCTAAATCTTGATAATTGAGCGATGTAACACCGCTGCCCATTAGGTTCTGTCCCATAGAGAGACCTAATGCATAACTAATTTTGTCCATGTTGTATTATTGTTTTAATGTTATTAATTACTTGAGTAATTGGCTCATTCGTGATAAGTATTTACCGAGTATGTCAAACTCAATATTCACAATAGTGCCTACCTCTATATATTTAAAATTTGTTTCTTCGTGTGTGTAAGGAATGATGCAAACAGATACATATCCTTTATTGCCCGCTACATCTGGTTCGCATACTGTTAAACTAACGCCATTGATGGTTACGGAACCTTTATCCACGCAGAAATATCCGCGCTCAATCATCGTTCTATCTGACTCGTATTCAAATCGATAATACCAACTTCCGTCTGTCTCTTTTACTTCGATACATTGTGCTTTTTGATCCACATGTCCCTGCACAATATGTCCATCCAAACGACCACCGCCCAACAGCATAGAGCGCTCTACATTTACCCAATCACCTTCTTTAAGTAAGTCTAAATTGGTCAGACGCAGTGTCTCTTGCATAGCGGTAACAGTGTATAAATCACCTTCAATCTTCACTACCGTCAGGCACACACCATTATGAGCAATCGATTGGTCGATACTTAATGCTTCACCAAATGGATTGCGAAGAGTGAAATGTTTATTCGTTTGCTCAGTCTCTATCTTCACTACCTGAGCCATTTTTTCTACTATTCCTGAAAACATATTTATGTGTTATTATAATTACTTTTTAAAATATTTACCCACTACCGGCAAGGCTGATAATGGTAAGTCTTTGCGAGTGAGGATGAATATATAGATACCAATCAATACAGTTCCAATCGCCATCATTATCCATGTATTGCCAATGACATATATCCGTAAGATATAATATATCGCTAATAACGCAATGGTGAGCATCGTGTAACCACCAATAGACTTCAAATCATATGGTATAGGCGCTTTCTTCTGACCAATAAAGTAGGATAGAAGCATAATCACCAAATAGCATACCAAACTACTTCCACAAGATGCCCAATAACCAATCCGCGGAACACCTACAATCTGTAATACCAAGGTGATTGCCAAACCAATCAGAGAAAAATAGGCTCCCCACTTAGTTTCATCCGTCAGTTTGTACCAAAAACTGAGGTTGAAATAAACACCCTGGAATACATATGTCCATAGCACAATAGGCACTATCTTTAGCCCCTCCCAATAAGCATCGGAAATGATGTAACGGAATATGTCCAAATAGAAAATCACACCTAATAAAATAAGGAACGAGAATATAATGTAATATTTCATCACATCCGCATAGGCTTCAGCCGATTGACGGTTTTTGTGCTTGGAAAAAACAAATGGTTCGTATGCATAGCGGAATGCTTGCGTGAACATCATCATCACCATCGCCACCTTAAAACAAGCGCCGTAGATGCCTAATTGTGCCTTTGCATCTTCAAAGGGATACAACTTCAAAAATAAGATACGATCCAATGTTTGGTTCATAATACCAGCTACACCCAAAATGAGTAGCGGTAATGAATAACGCAGCATTTCTCTAAGCACTGACCATGAGAAACGTGACCCTCGAGGTAAGCAGAATGGTAGCAAACATAAGGTTTGAATACTGGTTGCTAATATATTACTAATGAAAACATAGATAACATCCGTCTTGCCCAAAATAACCAAGAAGAGGATATTAAATCCAATATTCAGCAGAACAAAGAGCAGTTTGAGCGTTGCGAAAAGAATAGGCCGTTTCTGGTAACGCAGATAAGCAAATGGGATGCTGGCAAACGCGTCTATCGCTACAGTAACAGCCATCAATGCTATGAATTCAGAATGATTAGGGTAATCAAGCACATTGGCAATAGGTTGCTGAAAAACAACACACAGCGCAGCGAAAAGCACACTGCTACTCAATAGCGCAATATAGGCTGTGCGATATACCTGTTTGGCATCGTATCCCTCCTTATTGGCAAAACGGAAGAACCCTGTCTCCATACCATAAGTAAGGATAACCAATAACAGCGCTGTCCACGCATATAAATTGGTGACAATACCATAATCATCTGTGTTCGCTAATAAATAGGTATATAGCGGAACAAGCAGATAATTAAGGAATTTACCGACGATAGAACTTAATCCATATATAGCGGTATCCTTTACCAATGAATCCAACTTACTCATAATTCTCAATTCTCTGTACTCACTACTCTGTACTCACTACTCTGTACTACTCCTCATTCCCTGCTACGCAGATCACTATCTCACCTTTGGGTGTTTTTGCTGTGAAATGAGCAATCAACTCACTCAAACTACCACGAATAGTTTCTTCATGTATCTTGCTAATCTCACGAGTAACGGTGGCTTTGCGCTCTTCACCACACACCAATGCCAATTGCTGAAGCGTCTTCACCAATCGGAATGGAGACTCGTAGATGATAAATGTCTGGTCCAACTGTGCCAAATATTGCAAGCGCGTCTGTCGTCCTTTCTTCTGCGGTAAAAAACCTTCAAAATAAAAATGATTATTTGGCAACCCCGAATCAACCAGTGCCGGTACAAAAGCAGTTGCTCCTGGCAAGCATTGTATCTCCACATCCGCTTCTGCTGCAGCGCGCACCAAGAAAAAACCTGGGTCAGAGATAGCAGGAGTTCCTGCGTCTGAGATTAGGGCAATGTTTGCACCAGCTTTGAGTCTCTCCACCAAATCTGCCGAAGTGGCATGCTCATTAAATTTATGATGACTCTTTAATGGAGTACGGATATCGAAATGCTGCAGAAGAATACCACTGGTACGAGTATCTTCAGCTAAAATTAAATCTACATGCTTCAGCACTTCAATAGCGCGGAAAGTCATGTCTTGTAGATTGCCAACAGGAGTGGGGACGATATAAAGCATTATTGTAATTGATTAGTGATATTTGTTCATCCAAAACGGCGATGCAAAGTTACAATGAATTGCTGGTAAGTATTACTCTCTTGATCCCATTGGAAACGCATATTGATGTAATCCATGGCTTCTGCAAAAGAGTGCAACTGATCTAATTCATTCAATGTGCGTTGCATCAGTTCGGCGTTTTGAGCAAATAACTCGCGCTGATAGAGAAAACGATCACCAATAGAAATAGCCTGACGGATATCCGTTACAGCCTTGCCATATATACTCGCTTTGGGAGCTACTTCTTCCTCTTGCTCCACTCTTGGCTCTTCCACTCTTGGCTCTTGAATGCTCTCAATATCTTTTACTTCTTCTATTACAGGTTGAGGAGTTGGTTGCTCTATAGCGACGGGTTCTACTATGGGTGCCTCTTCCTGTATTGGTTGAGGCGCAGGCATCGGAGCAGCCGCGCTGACTGCTTCCGATTGCCTTGTCTCAAGGGCTTTGAGCGTTTGGAGCATCGTATTTACATGAGTTCCAACTGCTTGCAGTTTAATCATGTTCTCTTGCTGTGCCTTCTCTAATCGTTGCAGACGATTTTCCCATGCTTGGAGCGTCTGCTCTTGCTCTAACAGTGTTTGCTCTTTCGCTTCCAGAGCAGCAAGACGAGCTTCTATCGCTTCGAAATATTTAATTACTTCTTGCATATAAGTGATATTACTTTGTTGCATCCTCTAATTTCTTCATCATGCCGAACATAAAGAGTGCTGCAATGAGACATACTGCGATGAATACGCTCCAAACACCCCATAATGGCATATCGCCCCAAAGGTTACTGCCGATAGATACAAGGTAGTTGCCAATAGCAGTCGCTACAAACCAGCCACCCATCATCATACCTTTGTATTTTGGAGGAGCTACCTTACTTACAAATGAGATACCCATTGGACTGAGTAACAACTCCGCAAAAGTCAAAATCAGGTAAGTATAAATAAGCACATTAGCATTCACGAATGTAGCATCGCCTGTTACACGAGCTAACTCTTGTGCATTAGGAGTGAGCAAACCAATTGATGCAACAGCCATTACCACATAAGCAATAGTGGCTACTACCATACCATACGCAATCTTGCGAGGAGCAGATGGCTCTTTGCCTTTCTTTGCCAATGCACCAAACAACGCCATGCTAAATGGAGTGAGAGCCACTACATAGAATGGGTTGAACTGCTGGAAGATAGGAGCACTAAGAGTAATACCTTCTGGGGAAATGTGGAGGTATTTATATGCTAATACACTCAAAGCGCCAATAATAGCTGCGATAGAAATCACTTTGCTCTTCTTCTCTTTGCTTTGTGCTAATGAGAAACCAGCATATACCATAATCACTATCATCACTAAGTTAATGATATCAAAGGCCATTGTCTGTACGCCTGTGCAGAGCGGTTGAACGAACTCGTCCGCAAAATAAGTCAGTGTCAAACCATTCTGGTGGAAGGCCATCCAGAAGAATATAACGACAGCAAATACGAGGCACAATGCCACAATACGCTTCTTGGTCTGCTCTGGAGTCAGTTCTTCTACTTGTGCACCACCCGTAGCTGCTGTTTGCTTTGCAGAGTTCTCTACATGCTTAAACCAAGGACGGCAAGCGTAGTAAATAGCGATACTTAATACCAATGAAGCACAGGCTACCATGAATGCAAAGTGATAACTATCATTCACACTCACGCCAAGACTGGTTTGTGCCCAATCCATAATCTTCACAGCTGCGGTAGGAGCAAACATCGCACCAATATTAATAGCCATATAGAACAATGAGAAAGCAGCGTCACGCTTGTCTGCGTATTTAGGATCATCATAGAGGTTACCTACCATCACTTGTAAGTTGCCTTTGAATAAACCCGTACCGAAACTAATCAGTACCAATGCTGCTATCATCGCTACCATAGCAATATTATCGCTACCCAGAGGTACTGCCAAGAGTACATAACCGAGGAACATAACCATAATACCGATAGTAACACACTTGCCATAACCAATCTTGTCAGCCAGCATACCGCCTACGAGAGGTAGGAAATATACAAAAGCAAGGAATGTGGAGTAGATTTGTCCTGCTGCGTCTGCCTCAAGACCGAAATTAGCACGCAAGAAGAGTGCAAAAACGGCTAACATCGTGTAGTAGCCAAATCGTTCGCCTGTATTGGCAAGAGCCAAAGCAAACAATCCTTTAGGTTGATTTTCAAACATAATGATTTTGTTTTGTTAGTTAGTATTATTTTGTATTATTTCGTTGTTTCTATCAATCTGCACCATCCATACTTATCCTCTGTGCGCCCATATTGGATGTCTTGTAGCGCGTGGTATAGTTTCGTAAGTATAACCCCAGGTTTGTCTCCAAACGAGTAGGTGATATCATTATCAGGATCCACTACGCGTGTTATAGGAGAAATTACACATGCTGTGCCACATGCTGCGGCTTCGCTTAGTTCACTCAATTCTTCTACGCGAATAGGGCGACGAGTAACCCTCATACCCATCTCACGAGCAAGTGTCATCAATGAGTCATTCGTTATACTGGGCAAGATGGCACTACTATCAGGGGTGATATATTCCCAACCTTTCGCCTCTCGCCTCTCGCCTTCGGCTCCCTTCCCTTCAGAGAGGGGCTGGGGGTCGGTTTTTATGCCTATAAAATTAGAAGCCGTACACTCGTCAATATATGTATGCGTCTTGGCGTCGGTGAACATACATTCGTAACCCATTGCATGAGCAACTTCGCTCGCGCGGAAAGAAGCCGCGTAATTTCCTCCTACTTTCCAGCAACCCGTTCCTTGGGGTGCTGCGCGGTCCACGGTGCGATTCACAATAGCTGGCATACCCTTAAACCCATTAGGGAAGTAAGGACCAATAGGCGTCGGTATAACCACAAACTCGCAGTCTTTACCCGGTCCTACACTGATATCAGGAGTCGTCGCAATCAATAGCGGACGGAAATATAAGGTGGCGCCAGACTCACAAGGAGGCAGAAAATCTATATTCTTCTCTAATGCCAATAAAACTGCCTCGCAAAATAAATCCGTAGGGACAGGTGTCATTAATAATCCTTCTGCAGACTGATACATGCGCTTCGCATTCTCTTCCATGCGGAAGATACGCACTTTACCATCCACACCACGAAAGGCTTTCAAACCCTCAAAACATTCTTGTCCGTAATGCAAACCCGTTGCAGCCGCATGAATGCGGATGTACTTATCTTGTGTAGCATAGGGCTTTTCCCATACACCACCATGACAAGCGCATCGAACAATATAATCCGTCTCCGTATAGTGAAATGTTAATGTTTCCCAATCAATCTCTTTCATCTCAAATAAAAATCTGCAATCTAAATTCTAAATTCTAAATTCTAAATTCTAAATTCAAAATTCTAAAATCTGCAATCTAAAATAACCTTCATCGTCTCTGGACCATACTCAAAGAGCAAATCCAATATACTTTGTTTATTCATCATTCCACTCCAGTCTCTCTCCCCTTGCCAATCTTGTGTGTGCTGATAGGCGTATCCTTGTATAGGAGTAGCACTATTGTGCAGCAATTGCATGATTGTTTCGTGCATAGCGTTATTTAGGTCCACCAACCATCGCGTCTCGCGCTCATAGAAAGGTCTAAAAAACTCGGCATAGTAATCAAAATATGGCGTGTGTTTATAAGCACTCATGAGGGCAATCCAATGTTGGTGCTGCCATTTTTGCTGATAACTAATCTCTATGTCGCGCGTCAGTTGCTTATGATCCACTTTCTTAACTGGTACACTCAACATCAATGGTCCATCTGGTGTGGTGATTGTACAGCGATTGCGAAAAGTCTGCTTCTCAAAACTCTCCATCACCTCAATCTGAGTATCCATTGGATTTGACAGGTATATGCGATACCAATCAATAGGTGCTAAATATGCTGTAGGCAGAACAATCATCTCTTATATCAATTCTTCGCACCCTGTCCTATACGATTCCAACGGATAGAATGCTTATCTTTGTCTATACTCAACCAGATAAATACAGGGCGACCTACAATATGGTCCTCTGGCACAAATCCCCAATACCTACTATCTGCGCTATTATGCCTATTATCACCCATCATCCAGTAATAATCCATTGCAAACTCATACTCCTTACCAATTCTCATAGGCTTGAACTCATACGCTTCCGCAATGCGCTTGTATATCCAATAGTTCTCCTCGGTAATCATCACCTTGTCTCCCTTGCGAGGGATATATATAGCGCCATAGTTATCACGCGTCCATTCGTTATGCCCTAATGGGTAAACATCTCCGCCATTCATCTCTGGTTCTATCATTATTTGAAGCACATGAGGATTCTTCTCCAATTCGGCTTTCATGGCTTGTGTGAGTGGGAAATGCCAGGTGGTGGCGTCTAATTGCTTGCGGTCGGCCACACTGATACCTATTTTCTCCATGTACTTGTCACTGAAGTTGTGTCCGTCTGTCTGTATTAGATAATTGAGTTGTAATCCCTCGCGCTGAGGCTCTTGCATCCACTCACTATCCGTTGTCCCTTTAGTCCAAATCACATTATTGATAATCTTCAAACTATCACCTGGTGTTCCTACACAGCGCTTCACATAGTTCTCACGTCTATCTACAGGGCGCACCACTATCTCGCCGAAGATATCTATGCGCTTATGAACGAGCTCTTGCCCGTAGTAATGGCACAAGGTGTAATAGTCTGGATTCTGCATCTTGGTGCATACGGTGTCGCCAGTAGGGAAATTAAATACCACAATATCTCCCTTTTGGGGACTAGTCCACCCCTTGAGACGCTTGTAATCCCAGTGAGGATTGTCAAAATAACTCTTTCCTCCTCCCAACCAAGTAGGCATCGTGTGCTGCACTAATGGCATAGACAACGGTGTCTGTGGTACGCGCGCGCCATAAGCCATCTTGCTCACAAATAGAAAATCACCCACGCAAAGGGTTTTTTCCAAGGATGAAGAAGGTATTTGATAGTTCTGGAAAATATACAGGTTGATGAAATAAACGGCCACCAATGCAAATACAATCGCATCAATCCACGAGAAGATTGTGAATAAGACGGAATTGGCATGTGGATTCTCCGTCTCATCCTTACCAGTAGGTTTATATCTATGCCACCATGTGTAATTGATATATCGGGTTGTAAAGGCATCAATGATGATAGGCAGCAATGCCAACCAACCCAAACTTGCCCAGTCACCCCATGCTACCCATACTACAAATACAATATACAACGCACTCCATATTCCCGCGCGTATCCATCCCTTACGACTTACATTGTTTATTCTTTCTTTCAAACTCATATTCTCAAAATCTAAAATCTGCAATCTAAAATATAAAATCTAAAATCTGCAATCTAAACCCCCAGTACTTCTTGCATCGTGTGGAATCCATTCTTTCCCTTAAGCCATTCAGCGGCAATCACAGCACCAAGTGCAAATCCTTTGCGCGTTTTAGCAGAGTGACTGATACTGATAGTATCTACTTCACTATCCCATACTACTGTGTGAATACCAGCCACCTCTCCTTCACGAATAGATTCAATCGCTCGAAGAGGTAATCGCTCCTCGCCAATAACCTCTTGCAGTGTTTTGGCAGTGCCGCTAGGAGCATCGAGCTTATGGATATGATGTACCTCTGTCAAGTGAGGAGTGTAATCGGAATATACTGCCATAAACTTTGCCAATTGGCGGTTGATGGCGAAAAGGATATTCACACCTATACTATAGTTAGAGGACCATATTAATCCCACCTCTCGCTTTGTGGCCTCTTGTCTGATTGCCTCTATATCCCATCCCGTAGTACCGCAGACTACAGGTACGCCTGCAGCCCAAGCATAGCGGATGTTTTGCTCTGCTGTGTGAGGTGTGGTAAATTCAATCGCAACATCGGCTGAAGCAAAGGCTGCCGACTCAAAGTCGCACAAGTTGTTTTGGTCAATGATACACACTATCTCGTGTCCACGCTCCAAAGCAATAGACTCAATCATGTGCCCCATTTTTCCGTATCCTATAATCGCTATTTTCATAAATAATAATGCTTTATCAATTTCTCTTACTATAATTCAAAACAAACGCGAGCGCAAAGTTACAAAAAAAAATCAATATATGCAAATGCATATATAATATAATAGCTTCAATGAGCTTTTTTTTGCTCTTTTCCGTCAATTATTCCACAAAAAAGCGACTTACACAGCCGCTTTTAATACCAATCTATCGCCAATTGCTTACGCGAATGGTGGTGCCGTCTGGCAGAATAGGGCGCTCTAATACATTCACCCATTCGGGACGACCTTGTGATTTGTCTTGCGATTTATATTCGTAACTATTAGGACATGCTTTGCCTTTGGTTAAACCCGTGGACCATCCTGCAGGGTGTAAAATACCTTCGTCCCATGTGGTGTATGCCCATACTGTTTCTCCCCACCATCGCCATGGACGAGACAGATAAATCTGCTGCTGACCTTTATTGATAGATAATTGGTCATTCGTCATCGGATGAGCCAATTCGTCGCTGGTAGCATAGCGGATATGACATCTATAGAATAGCAGACCGCGCGCTTGCGTAACGGGAGTCGTTCCGTCATATTTATCCGCTTGCTCATGCCCTTCGTTATCCGACCGCCCTGCGGCGATATAACATTTATCATTTTTCTCATTGTTGATATTAGCAACAATAGTGGCTCTATACACTGCCATCTTCATACCACCAAAAATAAAATCTACACTCCCTTGCAGCACACCTCCTTGCCAATAAATAGACGCCCCTTGCTCGCCATATAACACATCTTGACGACCAATAGCACGGCAGTTCTTCAAATGCGCATTTGTAGCCGTACGCGTAAAAGAAATAGCTGCTGCACGTTCGCGGAAACGCTTCCGCTGTACCTCTGTCGAACCCACTGTCTTCGGACGAACTGGCATCACCTTCTTAGGACGCTCTTTCTCGGTCCACTCCAAGTTGGATTGACTGATATCTACCAAATCATCAGCCGCTTCGCGCTCAGAGATATACATATTGAATGAGTTCTCAAAGATGATGTCTTCTGCATAGAAATCAGGTGCAGTCACTAATACCGATGCATTCCATTTGCGGGTTCGACTACCTCCATAATTAACCGTCGTTCCCATACTCTTATATTGATATCCATGCCCATAATACCAAGTAATACGCACCGCATTCTTATCGCAGTCAACACCGTGATTGTACATCTTGATAGAAGGAGTAGGACTGGCATTCTTCATTCTTAAACCAGGTACATCAATCGTCAATTCTTCTTGGTACGTACCTGGTTCAATAAGGATAGTTGTCGTCTCCCCGCGTTGTGCATACACCATTCGAGCAGAGTCTAAGGCAGCATTAATACTCTCGCCGGAACCGACATGTAGAATGAGTGAAAAAATAAGCGCTATCATAAATCTAAATTCTAAAATCAAAAATTTGCAATCTAAACATCCTCCACCATCATCACACATCGTTTGCAATCGAATGTGAGGGCGAGGGTCTTACCTGTACGCAAGCGCAAATAGCGCGGCTCCTTATCTTTAGGATAAGGATTAACCTTACGGCAATGCCCCAATTCATGCAGGATGCAGTATTTACAAGTCATTAACTCCTTCATACTCTAAATTCAAAATTCAAAATTCAAAATTCACAAATCCTTCACTACCTCTCTTCTCCATTCGTTCAGTACACTGATAGGTATGAAATAGGGTCTGCTCTCCACCCTCACTTCGCGTGCCACATAAATAGTATCGCCCAATTTTGCAAGTTGCGTCTTGATACTACTGAGCGCTTTCTCTTCATTCTTAGCGGGCTCCTTGGGATAAGCAAAGACTTGCTCTTTCTCCCCAATGCGTATGCAAAAACCCTCTTCTGTCTCGCTAAATACAATATCCACAGGTATCTGTCTTTCAGAGTGTATGGATTTGGAGAACTCAATATCTAAATTACGGTATAAATCCTTTGCTCCATGGTTAAGGGATATACTCTTGTTCGCTCTAATCAACTCTCCGTCTATTCCATTCACATTAAATCCCTCATTACCCACACTCAATCCATCTCCGTTGTGCAGCGTTACTCCCTCCTTTAATCGTATACGCAATATGTGCCCTCTCGCCTCTACCACTTGGCCAATATATTCTCCTGTTGATTTAGGTGTCTTCCAATTAGCCATATGGGGCGTGCGTCCATGTAAGAAATAATCAATTCCACCCCGGTGAAAAGTTTTCTCTGGATTAGGCACGAAACGGCGGTGGTAAATATGTCCTTTGCCCGTGCCTAACGCGTCTAACAACTCTCTGTAATAGGCAGTTACATTGGTCACGTAGTCCGCATCTTTAAGTCGTCCTTCTATCTTAAAAGTGCTTACTCCGGCATCTATCAATTCTGCCAAATGCGCACTTCTATCCATGTCTTGCAGCGATAATAAATACTGTTGGTGAATAGGCTGACCATCATCGTCTAATACCTCTTGCATATTGGCGTCCAGTAGGTCATACGCCATGCGGCAATACTGACTACATGCTCCTCTATTAGCACTTCTGCCACATAGTACTTCGGATATAAAGCATTTACCTGAATAGGAAACACATAGCGCGCCGTGAACGAATGCCTCTAATTCAATTGGTTTCTCTCCTTTCTCGCTGCTATACGCTACTATAGCACGGTGTATATCGCTTATCTCTTGAATACTTAATTCGCGTGCCAGAACAACGCGCTTAAATCCTAATTGCTGCAATCGTATCACATCTTCAGCCGTGCGATTATCGCATTGCGTGGATGCGTGTAAACGGATAGGTGGTAAGTCAAAATCCAATAGGTGTAAATCTTGAATAATGAGCGCATCTATACCTATTTTATATAGCGCGTGTGCGAGTGCGACCGCCTGCGCGTACTCGTCATCATGCAGAAGCGTGTTCAGTGTCACTAATACTTGCACACCATATTTATGTGCGTACCGCACCACTTCCTCTATATCGTCCAAACTGTTTCCTGCAGCCTGACGAGCACCAAATTGCGGTGCACCAATATAGATAGCATCCGCACCAGCTTGTATGGCGGCGAATGCCACTTCCTTATCCCTTGCTGGTGATAATAATGATATGTGCCTATTCTGATTGATAATATCTATTCTTATTATTGTCCTTAAAGTCCTTAGAGTCCTTAAAGACCTTATGGACCTTATCGTTCTAACCTCTAATCCCTCATCGCTTCGCTCAACCTGTACATTACAATACCCGCTGTCACGGATACATTCATTGAGTGCTTCGTACCATACTGAGGTATCTCGATACACCCATCACACGCATCCACCACTTCTTGCTGCACTCCAAAAACCTCATGCCCCAATATGACGGCAATCTTGGATTCTCCACTTATTTCTGCTGCCGCTTGTTCCAATGTGATAGAATCATGCGCTTGCTCCACGGCGTAGCATGTATAGCCTTTCTCCTTGAGCACACGAATAGCTTCTTTCGTGTCTGCAAAATAAGTCCAATCAACACTCTCTTCAGCACCCAAAGCCGTTTTGTGTATTTCTTGATTAGGCGGACAACAACAGATACCACATAGATACACCCCCTCTAATAACATAGCATCGGCTGTGCGGAAGACCGCACCTATATTGTGCTGACTGCGCACATTGTCCAATACCACAATAAACGGCAGTTTGTCTGCCGTGTGGAACTCTTCGACGCTCATGCGCCCCATTTCTGCTATTGTTCGTTTGATCATAAGGCAAAAGGAAGATTGATATGTATTATCTTATTGGTCTCGTCTATCTCAATAATGAAATCTTCGTGGAGCGGTATAAGTCGTTCGTCTGTCAGGGTAGCAAGCGTGTTCATCGTTGATTCATCTATATGGGCAATACTTCCTAAAACACCCATTTCTTGGTCTTGCACTTCATAACCTACCAAATCCTGCCATGTTAACATCTGTTCTGCCTCGCTATTCACATCGCTTCGTAGCATATAGGCCTCACTACCATTCAAAGTGGCCGCTTGTGGTTCGCTATCAATACCTGCTAATCGAAAAATAAGCGCATCAGCATTCTTCTCACGCCATTCCTCTACACGATAGGGAACGAGTATATTATCTCGCTCCAAGATAATAAATGTAGCTTCTGCATCATCCCATAAGGTGTTCACCGTCTGACATGTCACCTCGCCTTGCTTACCGTGAGGACGACGGATAGAACCGATATGTATTACTTCTTCTTTTAGTATCATTGGCGTTGTGTGATTGTTAGTCTGCCACCTGAATTCATTACATTCAATCGGCGTAATTGTTCTTTGGCTATACCTTTGTTCGGCCCAGCCGTACCATCTCCTAAAGTATATTGCTCTCCGCATAACGGACAGGTCGCAAACGGACCATCCACTTTGCATGCCTGCTGCTCATACACGCAGTTGGGACAACAGAGGTCATACGCATCATATCCACCCATCATATTAATATATACCACCACACCGGCATAACCCCACGCATCCATTCCCAATGGTTTTTGAATGAACTTACCATCGTAGAAATACCCATCTTCGTTCACAATGATATGCGAGTAGGAAGCAGTGGGTATGAAATGCACAAATGCTCCTACATTCGTATCTATTGTGATACGTACAGGATACATCGGTACACTGCTACGGAAAATAGGAGGATCTTCACATGCGCCGAGAATAAAGACGCACACACCTAAGAGTATTAGTTGCCAAGAACGGAACATATATGTATCGTATAAATCAAAGTAGAGTAGGGAGGTATATAACCCGTGGTACCTTCCGTACCAAATCCTTCAGCATTATATTCGTCCTTCTCTTGGTATTTCTGGTAATCATACCCCAAGTAGCAAGGAATATAGAGTTCAATATCCCCGTTATTATTGATTTTGGTACATCCTTCAGCAAATCCAGGAATAACATTCTTCAAATCAAGGGTTACTTGATTTCCTGCGTCCACTTGATAACCATTAATCAGTTTTACAGTGTAATCGCATTGAATAGAACTGGTGCTATTAGGCCTTGCGTCTTGTGGTGTAGGGTTAGCAATCACTTTGTATTGTAATCCACTCGCAGTAGTATGCACACCTTCTTGTTGTGCATTTTGTGCCAACCATACCTCATTTTGAACTTTCCAGTCCATCCAATTGTTTTGCTTGCATCCAACGAGCATCAGTAGCCCCATCATACAAATAAGTATTCTTTTTATCATATCTCTGAAATTCTAAATTCTAAATTCTAAATTCTAAATTCTAAATTCCACACACCGCCCCTATTTCGTTATCCATTGCTCTGGATTGAGTATATTCCTATCTTTGTATATCTGGAAATAGAGTTCTGTCTTTTGGTCTTGTTCGGGGTCAGTAAAAATCGTTCCAATCACCTGCTTCGTCTCCACTTTGTCCCCTTGTTTTACTTGTAATTTGCTTAAGTTGGAGTACACCGTTCGGTAGTTACCATGCTGAATAATCACGGCGTAGGTACCGCCCACCATGAAGCAACTCGTTACTTCACCTTTGTATATGGCGCGGGCTTTCATCCCAGCCGTCGTCTGGATATAAATACCTTTGTTATCCATCACCACCTGCTTATATACGGCATGTTGTTGCTTGCCAAACTTACCACTGATCATTCCTTTTTCTACAGGCCAAGGTAAACGCCCCTTGTTCGCTTCAAAACCACCGGCTACTAATTTCTGCTCCTTAGTAAGCGTGGTCTTAGATGCCGCCTGCTTGCGGATGATATCATCAATCTTCTTATTGAGCGCAGCCACGCTTTTCTGTTTCTGCTGCAACTGCTTGGTCAGTGTCTTTTCTTTGCTCTTCAGTTGACTCAACATACTCTGCTGCTTGCGCTCGTCTCGCTGCAGATTGGCTTGCTCGCGCTTGCGCGAACTCAAAGCAGCCTGCTTGTTGTTCTTGTTGTCTTGCAGCAATGCGTCTTGTACATCAATCTCCGCTTGCGTCGCTTCAATATGCTTCACCTGACTCTTTCTATACTGAGCAAATTCTTGCAAATAACGCGCACGGCGAACCAACTGCTGAAAATTATCACTACTGAGTAGAAAAAGCAAAGGCGACTGTTGCGTCTGTGCGTAATGGCTCTGTCTAACCATCTTCGCATAGTCCTCTTTATAATCCTCCAATACCGCCTGCAATGAGTCACGCGTCTGGTGAAGCGTCGTAATCTCGCTATCAAGGGCTGTTATCTCGTTGTCCAGCGTGCGAATGAGTTGCTTTTGGTTCTTTATATTCTGTCCTATCAGTTCCAGTTTATTGAGCGTAGCACTCTCCTCGCGCTTCGTCTGCTTAAGCATCTTATTCGTCTGCTCTATCTCGCGCTGCAACTTCTTTTGTTTCTTCTGCAGATCCTTCACACTCTCAGCCGATGCGAAAGGAACGATAGACAAACATAGCAATATGTAGAATATTTTTCTTAAAACCATTGGGTGATATCTATCTTTTGGTATTTATGTGTCGGTTGTTTCTGTATGCGAATAGGAGTATCCAATTGTCTTTCGGGGTATTGTATTTGTATCTCAATAGTCTGTTTCTTGAATACATAGTGCAGTCGGGCTTTCGTTTCTCCATTAGGTAACTCTGCCGAACAAATCTCTTGCAGTGTTTTCCATGTTAGTTTAGGGGTGATATACTGATTAAAAACCTCGTACGTAGCCACCGCGTATTGCCCGTGTAACTTATCTATACAAATCACCTCTTTCGGTGTAGCCTCGATACGCATCATCTCAATCCCCATCATTGGCATCACGCTGATCACCACCAATGAGTCACGCACTGCTTGCATAGTAATATTCGCACTCAGTTTGTTATCACCCATCTCCACCGTCGCTTGTGCGTTGCGGATAAGACAAGTATGCCATGTGGGCACACTCTCTTGTGGAATAATAGGACTCACTTTCTTCTTTGTCCCACATCCCGCAAGCATCATCAGTATTACTATGTAAATATATATTCGCTTTGTCATATCGTTATCTATTACTTTCGCGTCAGCCACCCTTCGCGTCAGCCAAGATTCTATTTCTGTTCCACTACTTTAATATGCTCTTCTATCACTCCTTTAGTCTCCTCATCCGCATACTGCGCCGCACGATTTAGATAAAAGAGCGCCAACGAATGCTGTCCTTGCAAGTATAATATCCACCCATATGTATCCAAATAAACAGGATTATTCGGTTCCTCGCGTATCGTGCGCTCACTCATGCGCTCCGCACGCTTCAAATCACCACCATGCGTTGCCAAATGATAGGCGTAGTTGTTGAGAACAACCAATTGGTATGGATCAATTGCCAATATCTTATCGTATAGAGCGTATAAATCGGCAGTACGCGCTCCCGTCTGCTCCATCAGTTGCAAGCGGAAAAGCAAGAACTGCATATTACTTGGGTCTTGCTCCAGATATGTGTCAATCGCTTCCAAGGCTTTTTTATTCTTACCCCACTGCGCATAGATGCGGTACCTATTGAGCGCACTATATGCATCATATCCCTGCAATTGGTCAATCTTGTCTTGTGTCTTTAGTGCTTTCTTCCAATCTTGATTCGACATGTACAACCATACCAACTGCGCCAATAAGTCTTTATTTGTGCTATTATGCCGCTCGGCTTCCTCTATCACTCGCAGTGCCTCGGCATATCCTTCTGGCGTACGCTGCTCTAATAGCATAGAGTAGTAGTTCTGCCATTGATCTCTGGGGTCTAACATGAAAGCGGTTTTGAAATGTTCCATCGCACGCTCTTGTTGACCCAATGCATCGCAGAGCATACCTAATTGACAAAGAGTCATACCATCGTTGGGGTTCAGTTGGTGGCAGAAATTGAGGATAACCAATGCCTCGTCAAATCGTTTCTCTTCAATAGCTTGCTTAGCGGCGTACCAATAATAAGTGAACTGTTGCTCACGCTCTACTGATAGTGTGTCTTGACTATGTATCTGTCCCAATGAACAAATCCCCACCATCAGCATCAATACTATGTATCTATATCCATTCATTATCTGTCATTGTCCTTCATCTTTAATCCCCTACTCACTACTTAATAAAATTTTTTATCTGTGTTTATAGCTGGCGTGTGGTAGTTTGTAATTGTTTTTGAAGCGTAGCGCTTTTTTGTAAGTGAGTAAAACGAACGCGTTTTTGTGAGAACCCAGGAATATGTTTTTAATATTTTTGCTGTCGCAAAGGCATTTACATCCTGTGGATGTGGAGAACCGTCCTAACGGACTAACGATAAATATATTTATAGGTAGGCAGGTAGGGACGGGTGTCCATAAGAGCGATTAGCTATTATGCCTTTGAGCAGTATTTTTATTATTTTTGTTTCTAAATTCTAAATTCTAAATTTTGCAATCTAAAATTTAATTCCTCCCACTATGCCCAAAACCTCCAGCACCGCGTTCTGTCTCACTCAATGCACTCACTTCCACCACTTCTGGCGTCTCGTGTTTTGCAATCACCATCTGGCATATACGCTCGCCTGGTTCGATGGTCTGCGCCTCGCCACTGAGGTTGATGAGTATCACACCCACCTCTCCGCGATAATCTGCATCAATAGTACCAGGAGTGTTCAAAACGGTGATACCGCGCTTGAGGGCCAAACCGCTGCGCGGACGTATCTGTGCTTCGTAACCCACAGGCAACTCAATAAAGAGACCAGTTGGGAATAACTTACGCTCCATAGGTTGGAGTGTAATTGCTTCGCTGATGTTACAGCGTATATCCATTCCTGCCGCTTGCTCGCTCTCATACTTCGGCAGCGGATTCGAACTCTTATTAATGATCTTTATTTCCATATTCTCTAAAAAGTTTTCGTTATCAGTCCACCCTACACCCCTACACCCTACTTGGGCTAGTTTACCTAAAAATCTAGAACTCTAGAAATCTATCACCAGTAATAGCGTTGCTGTTTTTGAAGCGTAGCGTTTTTTTTTAAGTGTGGAGAAAGCAATTGACTTTTGCTTTCGAACGGCAGGAGTAGCGGGGAGCGTAATTCCAACCAGATAGAAAACGAACGCGTTTTTGTGAGAACCCAGGAATATGTTTTTTATATTTTTGCTGTCGCAAAGGCATTTACATCCTACGGATGTGGAGAACCGTCCTAACGGACTAACGATAAATATATTTATAGGTAGGCAGGTAGGGACGGGTGTCCATAAGAGCGATTAGCTATTATGCCTTTGAGGCAGTATTTTTATTATTTTTGTTTAAATAATATATTAAATAATATATTATGGGTTCGTCGTTTTTGGTTACCTAAAAAATCTCACTACTCACTACTTGATAAAAATGTTTTCTTTGTTTTTGTCCTATTTTTATTATTTTTGTTAAATCACTATTGCCCCATTAAAAATCAAAATCTCTTCTCCACCAGCACGCGCAATCCATCCTCCACTATCCGGATATGTATATCTTTCTCCATCTCCACAGGGTCACCGTCAATATGGAAAGGCGCATTCGTCTCGCGAACCAACATCACCTCTTTTGCACGCAGCGTATCCATAAAATGACTATTGTCTATACTTCCCGCAAACAACCGCAATGCCAATGACGCGCTGCCTAAAATAGCATGACTCGACATCAACATGATATCCATCTTTCCATCTTGCACACTCGCCTTTGGAGCAATAAGCGCTTCGTAACCCCACTGGTTAGCATTCGCAAAAGTAATCAAGAATGCTCTATGCTCTACGCACTCTTCTGTTTGACCATCAAGGTACAACTTATAGGTCTGTGGCTCGTAGGAGAACGCGTCCTTTATCACATTCTGCAAGTAGGTGGCAAAACCGCGCTTGTTGCTGCTCGCAAAATGATCTGCTATCAGCGCATCAAAACCCGTGCCACAAGTGCTTACAAAGAGACGATCATTGGCCAAACCATAATCAACGCGGATTGGCTCAGAGTGATTGAGCATCTCTATCGCTTTGTTAGGACGAACAGGAATGCCCAAGTGACGAGCAAACCCATTACCGCTACCCATTGGGATGATACCCAAAGCCGTATGCGTACCGCGCAAACCCTTCGCCACTTCGTTCACCGTACCATCACCACCTACGGCTACCACAGCGTCAAAACCCATACGCGCGTATTGGTGTGCCAACTCGGTTGCATGACCAGCATACTCCGTGAATGCTATATTAGGCAACCACTGCGTGCTATCAAGAGTCTGCATGATTAACTTAGGAAGTCTTTTCTTTGCATTCTGTGTCTCTCGTGAACCAGAAATAGGATTGATGATAAATGCTATATTCTTCATGTTGGTAATAATGTTACTTAGTTTTGTAGACCTAGCCCGTCCTCCCTATCCCTAGTTTATCTAGTTCGGCTAGTTTATCTAGTTCGGATAGTTGGGCTAGAAATACTAGCAATCCTGTAGGTCTCCGCCCGTCCTGTAGCTCCGCGTCCTCCCGGCGTCCAATTTGTCCAATTTGTCCAATTGGTCCCATTAGACTAATTGCCGAACGCGAGCGCATACTCGCGCATATTAAAATCGGCTGCAAATTTACAACAAAAATTGCACATATGCAAGTTTTTGGGTGTTTTTTTTGCCTAATAGAATATAATTCTATGTTTTATGGGTGGCGATAGGCCGCATATGCCCGCATAAATGCGGCATATAGACGAATATTAAACGGAGTACGCAGTACAGGCAAAAAGACACCCATGTTTCGCATATGGTCTGTAGGGCGCGACCGTAACATTCGAAGGGACCCCTGTGGAAAACAAGGGGGAGTAGGTCGAATTACAACAAAAATTGCACATATGCAAGTTTTTGGGTGTTTTTTATTTGTGTATATGCAAAATTTTTACTACCTTTGCCCTCGCTTTTGGTCTTTGGATATAAATTACGCCCTCTCGCTCCGCGTCCTGTAGCTCCTAGAACCCTAGGTCCCTAGTTCACTAGTTCTTCTAGTTTATCTATAGATACTAGTGATACTAGAAAAAATGTACTTTGTACTCTGTACTTGATACTCACTACTTGATAAATTTTTTTTATCCGTGTTTATGGCTGGCGTAGGATATGTGCTTATTGGTAAGACGGCAGAGTCTCTGCCGGCGGGAGTGTAAGAGGCAATTAGTGGGCTGCAAGCTCGCTTGCGAGCCAATAAGGGACGATTACGCTCCGGGCGCGTAGTCCATAGGCTCAGCGACTACAATAGGCACATAGCATACGACCAGTGTTTATCTATGTATTTTTACCATTAAAATGTTTTTTATATTTTTATCCTATTTTTATTATTTTTGTTTTTTCACCACTGACAACTTTTAAAACAAACAATCGAATAATGAAAAAACTACTCATCCTCGCTCTATGCCTCACTCAAACAATAGGCATACTCGCAACAACCAAAGATACTATCCAAACAGACAAATACACCTTTGGTGATTTCTTCGACGCCCTCGACTTACCCACTGTCCTCGGCGCAGGATTTACACCCAATGGCATAGAGGGAGCTACTTTCAATTCAGCTATGCGCCTTGGCTGGCGTCATCATAAGAACTATGGCACTTTTGTGTATATCACCTACGATACGCATAGCAATTCCTACGACTCCCTTTTTATAGATGGCTCGAATGTTGTTAAGGGAGAAGTGTGGTATAATGAGGTCGGTATCAGTGTCGGTTATCGTTTCCCGTTGGTGAAGGATATCAAGGCCTTCTACGAAAAGCCTTATTTCCATCCATGGGATATGTATGTCAGTGTCCAACCAGGCGTCTCTATCGCCACGGTGAAGAATATGGAGGTACTCCCTTCCACTTGGACTGCCCTTGGTGGGTATGAGATGCAGAATGTGGACCATGTAGTGCCCACTTTGCGCTTCTCTGCAGGAGTGGAGTGGTTTATCTTTTCTAATTTTGCTATCTTTGCAGAAGCATCTTATACTCAGCATCTTATGCCTACTATTGTGGAAAAGGCTGCTATGGATCAAGGCCGTATTTTTCACCCATCAGGACCCATCACCATCTCCCTCGGTCTCTCCCTTTTCTTTAACTAAATTCCCCTACACCCTACATCGTACATGGTAAATGGTACATGGTACATGGTACATCGTCCTTCCGGTCTCCGCCCGTCCTGTACCTCCGCTTCCTGTAGCATCAGCGTTCTGTAGGGCCTTGCCCGTCCTGTAGCTCCGCGTCCTGTAGGGCTTTGCCCGTCCTCCCTTTCCCTAGCTCCTCTAGTTGGGCTACTTGGACTAGTTTATCTATAGATCTACCAGCCGTAAGGCGGTCTAAAATAGTACTCTGTACTCTGTACTTGATACTCACTACTTGATAAAAATTTTTATCTATGTTTATCGCCGCTGGTCGTATGTTTTTGGCTTTTTTGTTAGCGAAGCGTGTTTTTGTGAAGCGAGAGTAGGCTTTTAGGAATTTACCTCCTTTGGAGGTGAGGTGTAGCTGCAAGGGCTACCGTAAAGTGTACTTTTAAGGGTAGCCGTTGAGGATACAACTCAAAAGCATGGTAGTGCTAATACATAAAAGACTACAATCGCTGAGTTTTTGATTACATATATTTCGCTACATTCGAAAATGCACTAATGCGACCAGAGGGATTTATCTAGGTTGTTTATTTACAATTATTTTTTCTATTTTTTTGATTTGTTTTTGTTATTTTTGTTTAATAAAATAAGGCTTATTTTCGAATTGATCGTTAGAGATAAGTTAGTGGTTACTTGGAAGTTTGTTGATAGTTCTAATACCTTCCGTATACCTTCTATATACCTTCCGTATACCTTCTGTGATATCTATACTATCAATTACCTTCCGCATTAACCAAGAAATAGTTTGTCTTCCTCTCTATAAATAGTCTTTTTCGTAAAAGCTATGCAAGTAAATGCAAAAGTTGTAAAACTAAAATAGAGTGGAGTAGCGATACTTTTATCCTGCTAAACATCCTGTTAATCAGTATTTTATAAAATCCCATTAAAAACCTCTCGCTCTCCACTCTCTTTTTTTTTTCTGTAGGGCTCCGACCGTCCTGTAGCATCTGCGTTCTGTAGGGCCTTGCCCGTCCTGTAGGCCTTGCCCGTCCTGTAGCCTCTGGCGTCCAGTGTCCAATTAGTCCAATTTGCCTTATTGGACTTATTTTGCAGCAAATTTTGCAAAATCTGCTTTATAGATTTGGTACTTTCAAAAAAAAGTGGTATATTTGCAGCCGAAAGTCCAACGCCGGGGTATAGAGGGAGGGAAATGTCCCCTCTCGGAAAGCCAAAAAATGACCCAAACGCCCCAGTCGTGGCTTTCAAGACATATTAGAAAGGCGTTTATTGCGCTCTGTTCTGACACATTGAAACTTCGCAACTTTCAAATCCAATAAGAGCAGTGCAGCGGTGAATGTCCTACGGAATATAAAACATCCTTAGTACCTTTTATCGGGTATCGCTAATGCGTGTATACCATAGGGATTCACATGGCATTGCTTCTATTTTACGCATCGAGGTTTAGCGGGTAAAGAACCAGGTACATGTGGTTCTGTTCCGCACTATCACTATATTTCTGATAAATTTGGTATACCATTAGACAATCTAAAAAAACGCTTTTCAGAGGGGAAGATGCCTTCTTCTGAGATTCATATTCAAATAAAAAAGTAAATCTATAAAAAATGATCTTATGCCAACAATTACAGTATCAGAATTACATAATGCAATATATGCTTATCTGCCCAATATAATGCGTATAGCAAATATCCAAGACAATAAACTTAACAAAAAAATAGACGCATACATTAGTCAAATTATTAGTTTGCATCCTGATACTACAATTACTCGTTTGCATTCTATGTTCTCTATGATTAATGCTGCTAGTAAAGAAAATGTTTTTTATCAAAATTTGCTTTCGTATTATGATGAACAAGCAAAAATTTTGTATGAAAATATTTGTCAAGGTAACAAAATATGGCAAAACAAAGTAGGAGTAAAACTTAAACAGTCCATTTTGGATATAAGCGATCAAAATATCGCCGACCCGTCTAATCCGGCATTCCTAAATTATATGGCTGAAATTCTATATGCAGCAACGATTATCCCTCGTGCACAAGAAGGAGGATATGAGTTTTTAGGGTTTGATGTTTTAATGAATAATGGTAAAGATGCTGATTTGCAATTCCGCAGAATTAAGGATGGAGTGTTGATCTATTTTGATAATCTAAGCATACATGGGGTGGATGTTTCTAAAGTTAATAAATCTAGTGATTTATATAATTTTCTTAAGGATAGAGTAGATAAAAAACTTGATATTAAGACTGCAGGACTGACGAGTCAAAAGGGTTGTTACATTATTAATAACAACGTTTCGGAGTTTTATGTTGCTCCAATTTTATGGAGTGAAACATGTGATCTATTGCCTTATAAGAAGGCATTTCAATCTTTCGCCCGCAATAAGAACTTAAGTTGTTTATTTGTGGCATTACAACCACAACGATTACCTACAGGGGAATATCATTTTTCTATTGAGACAATTGAAAACATTTTGTTACGTTGGAAAAAACAAGAATGTGTAATAATGAAACTTGTAAACAATGTAAGAACCTTTTTTGCTGCAAAAAAAAGAATAAAATAACCAAGTTCAAATTGTTACTACTAAATAATTATGGAAGCTATTATTGACGGTATTAATTATCGTTTAAATAAAAACAACTACACCGCTAGTGTTCATCGTTTGGGGCCTTGTGAGCAATATGAAGGAGATGTTAATATTCCCTCTCATATAACTTATCAAAATTGTACATATACTGTGACGGAGATTTACGGATATGGTTGGGGCGGTGCATTCGATTGCTGTAAATCTCTTATTTCCGTAACAATACCAAGCACTGTACAAACAATTGGCACTAGTGCATTTCGCGGATGCTCATCACTCGTATCTGTCATCTTGACAGAAGGATTAAAGGATATTGGACCTATGGCATTTGAGGCTTGCAAAAGTTTATCTTATATTGAAATCCCCAAGAGTGTAACACATATTGGATGGGATGCTTTTCTAGATACTTTGTGGTATGAGAATCAGCCTAATGGTCTTGTATATATGGGTGATATACTATACTCTTACAAAGGTGAAGTGTCTAATATGTCAGTAATAATCGATAATGGAATAACAATAATTGCTGATTACGCATTTGAAAAAATTGCTTCAAAAATAACCTCTATCAACATCCCTAATACTGTAAAGTACATAGGAAGCGGAGTATTTAGCGGTTGCTCTTCTTTAACCTTTATTACGATTCCTGACGGAGTATATGAGATAGGTAATAATGCGTTCTCGTGTTGTTCCTCATTAGAAACCATTCGTATACCCGATAGTGTTCATCGTATTGGAACTGGTGCATTTTATGCCTGTGATACCTTGAAAACAGTTATACTTTCTGGAAATATAACTTCGCTTCAAAATACGATTTATACAGAAGAACCTGCAAATGGATTTTTTGGACGTTGTAAATCTTTGGAATCCATATTTATTCCTGCAAGTGTAAAGCAAATTGATGCTGGAACTTTTGAAGGTTGTACTTCCTTAGTATCTATTGTGGTTCATCCAGATAATCCAGTATACGATAGTAGAGAAAATAGCAATGCAATTATAGAGAAACACACCAATAAACTTATTGCAGGTTGCTACAAAACAATTATTCCCATAGGAGTAAAATCTATTGGGACGGCAGCATTTAGTTGTTGTGAATCTCTTAATGCTATTGAGATTCCAGAAACAGTAACTAGTATTGGAGATTGGGCTTTTTGGTGCTGTTCTTCCTTGGTGTCAATATCTCTCCCTTCAAAAATTACAGATTTTTCATGGCGAAAAGAGTATTATTCAGCCGTATTCCATGGATGCGAATCACTCCAAATAATTCGAGTTCCTAAAGGAAAAAAAGAAGAGTATTGTAAGTTAGGATTAGAGGAGTACCGAGATCTTATTCAGGAACCACAAGAAGAGGAATACACAATACTCCTTAACATTGCAAAAGGTTATGAATTAGGAATAGGTATGCCTAAAAATCTTGAGCAAGCGGTGCTTATTTATACCCAAGCTGTCGAAAAAGGATGTGCAGAAGCAGCCTTCCATCTCGGCGAATTATACGAGCTAGGAGATGGACTGCAACAAGATTATCAACAAGCCATTGAGTGGTACACTAAAGCTATTGCCTTGTACCATCCTTCTGCTGAAACTCGTAAGAACCATTGTGAGCAAGTCCTCCGTAACGAAGAACAACGTATGGAGGAATACCAACGAGAGATACAATCACAATTTCCACAATTACCAACCACCAAATATATCTTCTTTGATACA
>JAXJUN010000010.1:0-9383 GCA_036309065.1 Paludibacteraceae bacterium
ATCCTGCGGATGTGGAGAACCGTCCTAACGGACTAACGATAAATATATTTATAGGTAGGCAGGTAGGGACGGGTGTCCATAAGAGCGATTAGCTATTATGCCTTTGAGGCAGTATTTTTATTATTTTTTTCAAAATTAAAACACATTACGGGTTCGTCGTTTTTGATTAAATCCACCATCAATCTACTTTACGCAGCACCACCGCGCTACGCGCAGGAAGATACATCTTCAGCCATCCTTTGCCATCCTCCGCATATAATCCATCATATTCGGTGAAATGTGCTATGCTATCATCTGCGAGACCAAATCCTGCGAACTGCTTATCATCCGTATTAAGCACCACCTCGTACTTACCTTCTGGCACCAACATACCATAATCGCTGAACGATTTCTGACCATTCCAGTTGAATACAAAGAGCAAGTCATTACGCTGATAAGCCACCACCTGGTCACCTTCGTTATCCCACCATTTCATCACCCATGGCAGATGCACGCCATTCGCATCCTGAACGGGCTGCAAATGCTCGCGAAGTAGATGAACCATCGCCTCGTCAAAACGATTCAAGTCAGCGAAGAAATAATCCGCATTATCCACCAAATCCCACTGACGACGCGCGTACTTATGACTCCAACCATTACCCTCACGCGGGAAATCAATCCACTCGGGATGACCGAACTCATTTCCCATAAAGGTGAGATATCCACCATTGATAGTAGATGCTGTGACGAGACGAATCATCTTATGCAGCGCGATACCACGATCCACCATATAAGTGGAATGACCATGCTCAAAATGCCAATACATATCTGCGTCTACAAGACGGAAGATAATCGTCTTATCGCCCACCAAAGCTTGGTCATGACTCTCGGCATAACTAATCGTCTTCTCATCCTCACGGCGGTTAGTCATCTCATACAAGATATGACCCGCTTTCCAATCCTCATCCTTCACCTCCTTGATATACTTAATCCAGAAATCAGGAATACCCATCGCCAAACGATAATCAAATCCCATACCTCCGTCTTCTATTGCCGCAGCCAAACCAGGCATACCACTCATCTCTTCGGCTATACTAATCGCATCGGGCTTCACTTGATGAATAACCTTGTTCGCCAATGTCAGATACATAATCGCATCGCCATCCTCGTTACCATTGAAATAACTGGGATAACCATTAAAATCCTCACCCAAACCGTGACTCTTATATAGCATCGATGTAACGCCATCAAAGCGGAAACCATCGAAATCGTATTCGTCCAACCAGAACTTACAGTTGCTCAATAGGAAATGAAGCACTTCGTTCTTACCATAATTGAAGCACAAACTATCCCATGCTGGGTGCTCGCGACGACCACCATCGTGGAAATACTGATAACCCGTACCGTCAAAATTACCTAATCCCTCCAATTCATTCTTCACCGCATGGCTATGCACAAGGTCCATAATCACGCGAATACCTCTTCCATGTGCATCGTCAATGAGTGCTTTCAGTTCGTTGGGCGTACCAAAACGGCTACTTGCTGCGAAGAAATTCGATACATGGTATCCAAAACTACCATAGTATGGATGCTCCTGAATAGCCATTATCTGAATGCAGTTGTATCCCAATTTCGCTATACGAGGCAGCACATCGCGGCGGAACTCTTCGTAACTATTCACCTTCTCCTCCTGCGAACTCATTCCTATATGGCACTCGTAGATATACAATGCCTCCTTTGTACTTTGTCCTTTGTCCCTTTGTCCCTTTGTTTGGCGGTTTTGCCAAACATAAGCGTCCTCATCCCATATTTGCGCCGAGAATATCTTCGTCTGCTCATCTTGCACCACGCGGCGTGCGTACGAAGGGATACGCTCTCCATAGCCACCTTGCCATTCCACGAGCAATTTATACATCTGTCCGTGCCGCAATGCTTCTTCTGGCATAATCGCCTCCCATACACCATTGCCTATCGGCTGCAGACGGTAGCGCTCATCTTTCTGCCATCCATTCATATCACCCTTGATATAAATAGCCGTGGCATTCGGCGCCCACTCACGCAATACCCATCCGCCTATCACCACTTGCCCTTGCGCATCGGTGTAGGGCTTGCGGTGATGCAAACCATAATATAGATAACCCGTCGCCCATTCAGCTAAAGTGGCAGTACCTCCTGTCAATTCCGCCTCTTTACGCTTCGCATAATCAGCACGACCCATCAGAGCACTCTCGTATGGCGCTAAATACGCATCGCGTTCTACAATAGGAAGGTGCTTCACTACCGGGCATTTTTCTTTCTTTACTCTCTTTGCCATAGTATATGTGTTTCTATGTTATTAGTGTTTCTATATTTCTTTTTTATTTATAACAAAAATAGTAAAAATACTGTTTGTGTTTTGTTATTACGCGTTTTCACGCTTATGAGTTATATCCTCAACGGCTATGCTTGAAAGTGAACTTTGCGATAGCCCTGAGGCTATACCTCACATCTAAACGATGTTAATCACAAACCACTCACAGCAAAAATAATAAAAACATCTTAGCTTATTAGTAGTTATTCTTAAAATGCAATCATACGAACTGTCACAGGATCGTAATAATATTTTTCACATTGGGCATACATAGGAGCAAAATTATATAGCACTCCTACATGAATACCCGATAGGCGCATATAGTTCCATAGTTGCTGACGGTGAGTATCTATCAATTTATCAGCAGCTTTGCATTCAATTAAAATATCTGTGTCTGCTCCATGTACGCAAAAATCTGCCTTATGCTGGTGCTCTATCCTTTGTCCCTTGTAATCAGCAGAGAAAGCAAACTCCTTCTCATAAGGGATATTACGGCAAGATAATTCGATAGCTAACGCATCTTGGTACATATATTCATTTAGGAATGCTCCTAAGTGTTTATGCACCTCGTGGCATGCACCCACAATGGGATAAACAGCTTGCTTCAATGTGTTCTGATCAATTGCCATTCAGTATATACTATGTTTTTTTATATTTTTGCTGACGCAAAGGCATTTACATCCTGCGGATGTGGAGAACCGTCCTAACGGACTAACGATAAATATATTTATAGGTAGGCAGGTAGGGACGGGTATCCATAAGAGCGATTAGCTATTATGCCTTTGAGGCTGTGTTTTTATTGTTTTTTTCAAAATTAAAACACATTATGGGTTCGTCGTTTTTGATTACATTCCCATCAATCCACCTTCGATTTCACAATCAGCTTGCGATACTCCTTTCCTGGAGCAATACCCGGCTGATGCGCATCAGAAGGGAAGAACACAACAAAGTGACCAGCAGGAACAGTGAACTTAGCCACAGCCTCATCACCATAAAATTCTATATCCTTACCCTCATCATACTCTTGCGTCACGTCTTGGCAATCCACCTGCGCCTTCCAACCCATCACCTCATCCGCACCCAGTGGAATCTGAATATCCAAATAATCCTTATGCGCCTCCATACGACATGCAGACTCGGCTTTACCTTTAAAATCAAGGATATTCACATAGAGGTCATTCCCATCAAGAAAAATCTTACATGCGGGCATCTCCTCCAAATCGTTCTCGTTAAAGAACTTCATAAACTGTTCAAAACCTGGTACGCTGTCATAATACAAAGCAGCATTCTCTAATTTATCAAGTATCATATAGTGTAAATTTTATTTTGTTTCTTCAAACCTTTGCGGCTGCAAAGGTAGTACTTTTTTTTGATATATGCAATACTTTTATTTCTTAAAAATAAAAATAATCATCTGAGCATAGCCATTGGCCACCTATTATTCCGCGATCAGTGGACAGAGTGCAAAAAGTTCTAACGCAGCTGCTGTTTCGGGAATAAGTTGCTGACGAGCAAAGTTCTTAGATTGATTATCCAATAATACTTCTCCTAATCCCTGCATCAAAACGCGCGAACTATATGCGCGAACTTGAGCAGCACACTGTTGCGCATATTCACTAACAGACAAACCTGTACGTAGCTGCACAATCTCGGCATTAATCTCTGTACGATTCTGTAGAAAAAACCACACATCGTATATATCACGAGGCGTAATGCGTTCGCCCAACGCACACAATTTATGCGCAAACATATCCGAGAGTGTCATCACGCGAATATCCGTACCAAGCAATGAACGCACCTCATAATGATTGGGATACTCGCGATTACTCACCTCCACTTTCAACATTCGTTCGCCTTTACCATAATTGAGCACCAAGATGGGACCATAAAACTTCATTGCTTCATCATCAATCGTGCCAAATTTGAGCAATAAGCTATGCAACTCGTTGTACACATACTCCGTTTTAGAAGCGTCTAATAGATTAAAATCTAAATCGGTAGAGAACCGAGAAAGATTATGAAACATCATAAGTGAAGTACCACCTTTGAAAGCAAGCAGTGAACTGAGTTGTGGATGACGAAAGATAGCAAGCAGAACTTGCATCATATAATAGCGATGTTTATTGATGTCCATAGCATTATTATTTTAGTAGCGCATATACACGCTTTGTTAATACCTTGGAATTATAGACCGGTAAAATCTGAAAAATCAAGTCCTTATTCAGCGGATGCAAGTTATCAAAATAACATTGCCCTGCACTAAGATAAACCATATCCAAAAATGCACGCTCCGGAGTGGCAATAGCAATGTTGTCGCGCTGCTCAATACCCAGCATATTCGCCCAAAGCATCGGATTAATTTTTCGGAACACATACGCATGACCATCTACTTCAATGGTGCGATTTTGATAACTAACACAGGTAATCTCCGAACTATATTGAAAGGTAATACCCGCGCGAGCCAATACATATTCCAATGATATGTACGACGGACTAAATAGAGAGCAAGCCATCTCCTGCTCATTGTATTTAGGTTTAGCATAGATGCCTTTGCGGGGATTAAGCAATATACCTTTCTTGGCATAATACATTAAGGAGCGGGATAGAGAATTTCTATCGCGCGTATCATCTTTCAATGCCAACCATTGTGGTGTAAAGACCGTTCGTGAGCTTGATAATATTATACTTAAAATATCCATATATGAGCTATAACTACAAATAATTTGTGTTTTCAGCGCACAAAGGTACAACAAAAAAATCAATTGTGCAAGATTTTTAGCAAAAAAAATGTGGTAAGACTGCACATACGCAAGAATTAAATATAAAATTTGCACATCTGCAAAAAAAGCAGTACCTTTGCACCCGCAAAGGTTTACAAAAATTGATTTACATATGGATTGGCTTAATAATTTAATCTGGGGCAATGGAATAGCCCATTCTATTTTTATACTCACATTAGTGGTCGCCGTGGGTATTTATATCGGAGAAAAAGCAAAATTCAAAGGCATCACTTTGGGTATCACATGGATACTCTTTGCCGCCATTGCATGCAGCCACTTCGGCATGCGACTTGACCCATTAGTAGAATCCTTCGCCAAAGACCTGGGACTCATACTCTTTGTCTATTCGATTGGACTACAAGTAGGTCCCTCGTTCTTCTCATCCTTCCGAAAAGGAGGTGTGACCCTCAATCTATTGGCCATCAGCATCGTGCTTCTGGGATGTCTCACTGCCGTAATCATCCATTTTGCCACAGACATCCCCATGGCCACCATGACGGGTGTTCTCTATGGCGCCGTAACCAACACACCCGGATTGGGTGCTGCAGAGCAAACATATCTAGATACAACTGGCATGACTGACCCTTCCATCGCATCAGGATACGCCATTGCATACCCATTGGGCGTAGTGGGCATCTTAACCTCCATCGTATTACTAAGACTCTTCTTTAACATCAAGAACGACAAGGAAGAAGCACGAGTGGCGCAGGAAAAAGGGGAAGACAAGCAGATCAAGCACATCGACATCCTACTCACCAACCCTCAAGTAGAAGGCATCCGCGTATGCGAGTTAAGCCAGATAACACATGTCAAACTCATCGTTAGCCGCTTGATACATGTGGATGGTACAGACGAAATGCCAGGAGGAGACACTATCCTACACGTCGGTGATAAGATTCGTATGGTAGGCGGCAATGAAGATGAGCGAACGATGTTGCTCTTGGGAGAACCGACCACCATACCAGAAGATGGCAAGGATGAAACTATGCATTTGATAAGCAAGCATGTAGTAGTCACCAAATCCAAACTCAATGGTAAGCGCATCGGCGACCTGAATATCCGCGCTGCATACCATATCACCATCACCCGCATTCGCCGTGCTGGTATTGAATTGCTTGCCACACCAGACCTTATCCTACAATTAGGTGACCGACTTACTATTGTAGGAAAGAAGAATGCAGTAGAGAAAGTGGCAGAGGTATTTGGAAATAAAACAAAGCGATTGGACAGCCCTAACTTAGCTTCGTTATTCTTTGGTATTCTCCTGGGAGTACTCATCGGTTCTATCCCTATCCACTTGCCTGGATTGGGACTCCCCTTCAAGTTAGGATTAGCAGGCGGCGCACTGATTGT
This sequence comes from Paludibacteraceae bacterium, assembly GCA_036309065.1. Classification (GTDB taxonomy): domain Bacteria; phylum Bacteroidota; class Bacteroidia; order Bacteroidales; family Paludibacteraceae; genus Colicola. The sequence goes on from JAXJUN010000010.1 coordinate 6,463, forward strand.
ATCCATCTTGATTGGCGCTTTTGGACCCAAAATGCATTTAGTCACTTATACCACCAGTTCTGCCAATCTAATGATTCGCGAGATAGGTATTGCATTGTTCTTGGCTTCAGTAGGATTTGGTGCAGGCAAAACATTTATTCCCACCTTATTAGACGGAGGATATATGTGGATTGCCTATGGTGTAATCATCACTATTATTCCCTTGCTCATTGTGGGACTTGTGGCTCGCCTATGGTGTAAGATGGACTATTTCACCATCATGGGCCTCATCGCAGGTAGTACGACAGACCCGCCCGCTCTTGCATATGCCACAGCGCAATCCTCCGTCAATGACCGCGCCGCAGTTGCCTACTCCACTGTCTATCCGGTGACGATGTTCCTACGCGTACTCATGGCACAAATACTCATATTGCTCTTTGTATAATTTCACACATTACTCACAATGAAAAAAATCCTATTCACGCTTGCAGCGTTCACACTTATGACAACAGCATGTACTACACACCAGCAGACAACAGGTATCCATCTCGAAAATTTAGATACCACCGTCCTCCCACAAAAAGACTTCTACCAGTTCGCATGCGGCGGATGGATGGCAGCCAATCCACTCACACCCGAATATAGTCGCTTTGGTTCGTTCGATAAACTCGGTTTGCAGAACCTCGAGCAAGTGAATGGACTCATACAATCGCTGGCTGCACAAACACACCCACAAGGCACCGTAGAGCAGAAAATTGGAGACCTATACAACCTCTCTATGGATACCGCACGCCGTGACCAAGAAGGCATAACCGCCGTGCAAAAAACACTCGATGAAATCGAAGCAATCACATCCAGAGAGCAACTATCAGAAGCATTGGGCAAAGCAATGGATTTTGGTCTATGGGCAATGTATGTGGATGCCGATGCTATGAATTCATCCATGAATATCCTTAATGAATACCAAGCAGGTTTCACCCTCGGAGAAAAAGAGTATTATATTGATACAGATGAGCACACTGCACATATACGCGCAGAGTATGTGGCATATATAGAAAAACTCTTCACACTCTTCGGAATATCCAATCCTGCACAACGCGCACAAACAGTACTCCGCCTTGAAACCCGTTTAGCCAAAGCTGCGTACTCCAATGTGGAATTGCGTAATCCACAAATCAACTATAATAAAATGTCTATTGCTGACCTACAAGCGCTTGTGCCACAAATAGATTGGAATACCTATTTCGCCGCCTTTAATGTGCAGATAGATAGCCTCTCTATCGGACAAATACCTCACTTGCAAGAGGTAGGACGCTTATTGGCAGAAGAACCACTTGACGACATCAAAACACTCTTCACTTGGCAAGTCATCGACGGCGCCGCTTCGCTGCTCACAAGCGAGATTTATCAAACCAGTTTTGATTTCTATGGCAAGGTAATGTCAGGCAAAGAAGAACCCGCTCCGCTGTGGAAACGCGCAGTGAGCGTAGTAAATGGCACACTCGGCGAAGCGGTAGGTCAGATGTATGTGAAGCAGTATTTCCCCGAGGAAAATAAGCAACGAATGGTGGCCCTGGTCAAAAACCTACAATCGGCCCTCGCTCAGCGTATTGAGAACCTCGAATGGATGTCGGACCAAACCAAAGAAAAAGCATTGGATAAACTCAATAGCATGACCATCAAAATAGGTTATCCTGATACATGGCGCGACTATACTGCTTTAACTATTGATGCCTCACAGACATACTATGATAATATTCGCCGCGCAGCTAAGTTTGAGCAGGAGTATAGCCTCAGTTTCTTGGGCAAACCCGTAGATAGAGCCAAATGGTATATGACACCTCAAACGGTGAATGCATACTATAATCCTTCCACCAACGAGATATGCTTCCCTGCAGGTATTCTTCAATATCCTTTCTTTGATATGCAAGCAGACGATGCCTTCAACTATGGCGCTATTGGCGTAGTCATCGGACACGAGATGACACACGGATTTGATGACCAAGGATGTCAGTTTGATAAAGATGGTAATATGATCAATTGGTGGACTGAAGAAGACAAAGCTGCTTTTGATGCACGCACCAAAGTGATGGAAGAAGCATTCAATAAGATTGAAGTGGCACCTGGCGTCTTTGCCAATGGTAAGTTCACACTGGGTGAGAACATCGCTGACCATGGAGGACTGCAAGTGGCATACCTCGCATTCTGTAATAGCGAGGCAGCCAAAGCAGAAACTGACCGCTTACAAATAGTGGATGGCTTCAGTCCAGCACAGCGCTTCTTCTTGGCTTATGCCAATGTATGGGCTGGTAATATCCGCCCAGAGGAAATACTACAGCGCACCAAGTCTGACCCTCACTCTTTAGGCAAGTGGCGTGTCAATGGAGCGCTACCTCATATCAACGCTTGGTACGAAGCATGGGGCATCACGCCAGAGTCACCACTCTATATCGCCCCCGAAAACCGCGTAAGCATTTGGTAAAAAAACAGAGAGAACCACCCAAAAGTGGTTCTCTTTTAGTAGTGAGTAGTCAGTAGTGAGTAGTCTGTGGTTAGTACTCTGTACTCAATACTCTGTACTATCAAGCGCCCTGCGCTTGGTCGTACTCTTTCCCGCAGACATCCCAGTACCATGCTTTCATGGTTTTCTTTCCACCTGGCTGGTCCTTTTGTGCCAAGAATGCCTCTTGGTCAGCAGTTACTTGGCTCAAGTCCATCTTGCGCTCGTTGACCATGGTAGCCACGGCGCTAAAGCGCTCGCGTTGCTTAATCTCATCTTGAGTGAGCGGAGTGCTGCGCTTGGTGGGTTTGCGCATATAGATGCGGTTACAATCGGGGTTGGTGGTGGCAGCCGTGCGGTGGGTGCCTAAGAGCATTTTGTTACATGAGTGTTGTCCACTCTTACTTGGTTTTGCTAATGCGCCTGATACGCTGTCGATACC
>JAXJUN010000011.1:0-28696 GCA_036309065.1 Paludibacteraceae bacterium
AGTCCCCACTTGGAGGATAAGCGCAAACATAGAATGGCGCGACCCTTGCGGTCACGCAGCCGCATGGCTACAGGGTAGTGACGCACAGGGTAGGAACGACCGCCTATTATATCCTACTTTGCATGTTTTTGTCCTTTTTGTAAGCGAAGCGTGTTTTTGTGAGCAGCCCATCGTGCCCGTTATGGGTCACGATTAAGCGGAAAGAGAATATTAGCGGGCTGCAAGCTTGCTTGCGAGCCGATAATAGGTGATTTACGCTCAAGGCCGCGTAGGCCGATTGCCATGCGGACGATAGGCTGCGAGTTTTTGATTAACTAAAAAAATGTTTTCTCTATTTTCATTTTGTTTTTATTATTTTTGTTTAAATAAAAAAAATCTCACTACTCAATACTCACTACTCAATACTATTCCCACCATTTTTTTACTCCAAAAACACCAAAAAATGCTATTTTTCGACAAAAAATGAAGATTTTTCTACTTTTTATGCCTAACTATTTGTGTATGTGAAACAAAAGCAGTACCTTTGCGCTCGTATTGACCTTAAATTGAACATGAAACACACATTAATATCATTTTTATTGATAGCGTGCGTGTGCATATATGCTGCGCCCGCGTATAGCGAGGAGGCTAATCCCTTTGCCTTCCAGCAGAGTACCCAGACTAATTTCTCTGGTTCTTCGTATTCATCTACCGTTTATCAGCCATTTAGCAATACCACACCCGCTGAGTATTCAGCGAGTGGGATGGATAATGGAGTATCAGGACCCAGAAAGAACAATTCCGGTTCTTTCACCATGGACGATGGTTTTATTTTAGGTCCTGATACACCACCAGCTCAAGAATTCCCCGTGGGCGAACCATGGGTGATGCTTGTGTTTGCTGCCCTCGCAGCAGGCGTGATTGCGTATAAGCGCAAGAAATCCCCCACCCTAACCCTCCCTAAAGGGAAGGAGTGATAGGCGCCAATCCGAGCTCACAAAAAAAATGTCGCCCTGCGACAAAATGATCTTTGACATAGTGGAATTACTAAAAAGCTGGAAAAATATACTTTTTCTGGCATTATATTTGCATATTTCAAAATAAAATTGTACCTTTGCAGCGAAAAGTGGTGGGAAACCACCAGAAAATGCAAAGATATGACAGAATTCAAGATGGAGAATGGAGTGTTGATATTAAATATCCGAGATTTCTTAATCAACGAAAATAGTCTCCCCTTGTAAATCACAACAATTTCAATTAAAATTTCCAAAACGGTAATTCCACTAATTGACGGAGTTACCGTTTTTGTTATAATCCAAACATACCAATACATCAAAAAACAATACGCCTTGGCGGATACAAAACAACAAGACATGACAACGCCTCATTTTGTAAATAGAGAAACTTTAAAAAAAGCCAACGACCCATTGGCCTTTTTGAGAACAATAATGAATACCAATTAGAGGAAGTAGTAGAACGGACAGCGAAAGAAATTGAAATGCGTAAGAATTAACAAATGGTTAAATCTGCCACGGCTTGTGGCAGATTTGAAAACCTACCCAACATAACAGCAAAACAAACAACTGATAATAAAAAAAGTTGCAACACAATTAACCTACTGTCCTTAAAGTCCTTACTGACCTTAAAGACATTACTACCCAACAGAACAGCAAACCCACCCATTAAGAAAAACAAAGATGAAAGATAGTGAGTTCATATCTAAACCACGGATCGTGAAATCGCACGACATACAAATTGATATAGAGTATGTTGAGTGGATTGCTGAAGTAAAGCACCGCTATCGTGTTGCACAGGTAAAAGCATCTGTTAAAGTTAATTCAGAAAAATTACAATTTAACTGGGCACTTGGACGGGATTTGGTAAATAAAAAAGCAGAAGAACGTTGGGGAAGTGGAGTAGTAGAGCAAGTCAGCTTAGATTTACGCCGCGAATTTCCTGACGAGGAAGGTTTCTCGGCTCCAAATCTCTGGTTCATGAAGAAATGGTATTTATTCTATTCATCTACGGAGGCGCAGGAAAAACTTTATCAAATAGAATGCAATTCAGGGTATGCAAAACTCTTACAGCCTGTTAGAGAAAAGAATGATCAAAAACTCTTACAATCTGTTAGAGAATTACAACATGAACCATTCCAGCAATCCACTGAGTTATTTCCTGCTATTTTTGGATTCGTACCTTGGGGACATCATATTGCGATTATTTCTAAATGTAAATTAGTAGATGAAGCAATATTCTACATGTGCAAGACGATTGAACAGGGAATGAGCCGTGCGGCATTAGTAAATTGTATTAAGTCCAAACTATATGAACATCAAGGGAAGATTGTTAATAACTTTGCAGAACACTTACCCCAATTACAGAGTAGGTTAGTACAAGAAGTATTAAAAGAGAATTACGACTTTGGCTTTGCAACAGTAAAGCATGAGATATATGATGAGAGAGAGTTGGAAGAGGCATTAGCAAAGAATGTAACAGATTTGTTGTTGGAATTAGGAACTGGATTTGCATTCATAGGAAGGCAAAAAGAGTTAATAGCAGGAGATACAACACGCAGAATAGACTTGTTATTCTATCATATACGTCTGCGTTGTTATATTGTGTGCGAACTAAAAGCCAGAGCTTTTGAACCCGAGTTTGCAGGAAAATTAAATTTCTATGTAAATGCAGTAGATGACTTACTAAAAACTCAAGAGGATAATCCAACAATAGGTTTGCTCATTTGTTCGGATATGGATAAAGCGAATGTGCAATGGTCATTCCGAGGTATTAGTACACCTATGGGAGTTGCTACATATAACAATGTGCGAATCAAAGATATGCTTCCTACCAAAGAGCAACTTCAGGAGCGAATGGAACTACTGCAAAAAGAAATACGAATAACCAAGCGTATGATAGAACGGAAATAAATCCCTCGGGCACTTGGTCATTGACTTGACCTCTGCTCACAAAAAACGTTGCCCCGCGACAAAATGATCTTTGAAATAATGTAAATAAAAGCAAAAAATAAATATTTTTGCGTGTTTTCTTGTAGATGTCGAAAAAAAGTTGTACCTTTGCACCGCAAAGGTTTTATAAAAGACACACATAACTATGGCAACTTATTCATTAAAAATCAACGAACGTTCTACGCATGGGCAAGCGCTTTTGGCGTACTTAGAAGCATTGAAGATTGATGTGCAGAAGATTCCTAATGTGCGTATGCGCAAGAGCAGTTATGCACGCTCCATGGATGACATTAAGCATGGTCGTATCGAGAAGTTCGAATCGGCAGATGACATGTGCAAATCTTTAGGCATTTGATAGTATGTATAGTATTCAGATGACCAAGACATTCCGCAAGGATACCGAGCGGTGTAAGAAGCGTGGTTATAACATGCAGCTCTTGAGTGAGGCCATCCATTTATTAGAGGCAAACGGATGTCTCCCTGCTTCGTATCGTCCACACAAATTATCTGGAGATTACGCAGGTTCATGGGAAGCACACATAAAAGGTGACTGGTTGCTTTTGTGGCAACAAAACGACACAGAATTAGTATTGTTGTTTACTGGTACAGGAACTCATTCAGATATTTTTTAGTCTCTAAGTTCATATAGAATCACTACTATCCACAAAAAAACATCTCTGCGTATGTAAGATAGCGCAGCGGTCTAACATCTAATAACAAAGTGGTCTAAAAGTATTTTTTTATATTTTTATCCTTGAGTGCTTTTTACTCGTTGAGTTGCGGATTAGGACGACAAAGCGGCATATGAGCTCGCTTATAATGGCGATTTAGCGGACTAAGGCACAAAAAGCACTGCTTTTAAAGCACTCAAAGGGTTTTCTGTATTTTTGTTTATTTTTAATAGACACTAGTTCATATAGAATAATTTATTTTTTGCTGACATAAGAGAAATCTCGTGTCAGTTTTTTATTTACATCATTTCAACGGCTTAACTAACATAAATCGAACTTCGCGAGTTCGATTTAAGAGGAGGAGTGACGGCGATCCAAACTCATCGAAGAGTTTCTTTTCGCAAGTACACTCCGACGAGGGCACTTGGTCATTGGTTTGACCTCTGCTCACAAAAAATAACATGCTAGCATGTAAACGTCGCCCCGCGACAAAATGATCTTTGACATAGTGGAATTACTAAAAAGCTGGAAAAATGTTCTTTTTCTGGCATTATATTTGCATATTTCAAAATAAAATTGTACCTTTGCAACGCAAAGGTCAACATACAACTAATTTTTGATACTATGTTCGGTGTAAAATCATCCAATCAGCCCATTAGTGGCCAATTTGCAGAAAAGCTCTGTGAAAAACTCATGGAGATGCAGAAGCAAACAACTAAAGATGCAACAAACATGTCACATAACATTATTCTGGGCGGCAGAGTTCATCAACCCCGTGGTTGAGACATTAAGAATGTATCGCGCAATTGACTAATTACACTTGATACATATATAAAACGGTAATTCCACTAATTGACGGAGTTACCGTTTTTGTTTTCGTATAAGAGGATGTACGAAGAGACATACAATTCTGTACGCGCTGCGTACACAATTCAGTTGGACACATTTAAGAACTCTTTTGAGCATCTCCAACCCATTGGCACGCCAATTCTACATGCAAATGTGTCAGTACGAACATTGCAGCGCGCAATTGCCATCGCACGAGAACATTACATAGAAAACAAGTAACAACCAACCTAAAAATATAGAGATCTAAAAATCTAGTAATATAGAAATCTAGTCAAAAAAAAGCGGCACACACTCCGACGAGGGCATTGGTCATTAGGTTGATATGTGCTCACAATGAGAAAAACAATAATATTGAACATGGCGGACAAAAAGTCTAAAATAGCAATTACAAAGAAGAATCCAAAGGCGCTTCTTCCTATTTCTTTGGAAGAGGTGCAAGACAAGATTGTGCTCGTAAGAAACCAAAATGTTATATCAGACGCCGATATAGCCAAACTGTATGGAGTAGAAACCAAACGAATCAACGAGGCTGTTAGAAATAATCCGGATAAATTCCCAGAGGATTATATGTTTGCCTTAACTTCAGAGGAATTGCAGGATTTGCGGACGAAAATTTCGACCACAAATATCTCCTCAAAAAGCAGAACGATGCCTAAAGTATTTACAGAGAAGGGGTTATATATGCTGGCTACTATACTAAAAAGCCCAATAGCTATTTCGGTAACATTTGCCATTATTGAAACTTTCGCTAAAGTTCGTTACTTGAAACGTGAGTTAGTTACACTGCACCAAGAGGCAGACTCGCCTCAGCAGTCGGAGCGGTTGAAACGCTTTGGCGAAGTTATTTCAGACATTGTAATGCCCGATTTGCAAACCTCCGAAACAGAGTCCACATTAGAGTTAAATTTCTTCATCGGAAAACTGAAGCACACAGTCAAACGCACCAGAAAAGAAGAGAAATAAGGGGCACTTGGTCATTGACTTGACCTCTGCTCACAAAAACAATAAGAAAATAACCACCGAATATAATAACAAAAAACAATATGAAATCAAATTTACTTAAATCTATTTTTATTTCCCTCATCCTTGTGATGGGAGTTAATAACGCGTGGGGATATACCCTATATTTGTATACTGGAAATTTTGGCAGTTGGAATGATGGCAGTGCGAAATTTCAGGTATATGCAAACAATAATATTAATGCAACTTCTCTAGGAAACAATTGGTATAGTTTTGATGTTGGCACTTTTAATGGAACAGCATACATCAAACGCATGGATTCAAATAACTCCACAAAATGGAACGAATTTAGTGCTACAATATCTAGTACCAATAATGTTGTGCATGTAACAAATTGGAATCAGGGTTATGTATTGAATTACTACATTAAACATCCATGGGATGGGAATAAATGGAGTTGGAAACAAATGACCTTCATAGAACCAAACAAATACACTTACACAGATACATATAATTCAGGTAAAGGTGCAAATATTAATACATATGAAAATGATGATAACTGGATTGGTGATGATAATATTACAAACCATGAGAATGTAAACACTGGAGTTCCTGCTTTATATACATACACACCATCAAGCAATAATCTAAGGGTAGATCCTGCATACATATTAACCGTTGAAAGCGACGGAAATGGAACAGCAAGTGGTTCTCAATCAAAGGGTATCAAAATGAGCACCAACTATGATATATCAGCGACTGCTTCAGAAGGATATGTATTCGATACATGGACAGTAACAAGTGGAAACGCGACCTTTGGTACTTCTGCAAATGCATCAACTACCGTGAAAGTTTCGGGTAATGCATCGGCAATCGTGAAAGCCACATTTAAACCAGCCTCCTACTCCATCACCTATAAAGATCAAGGAGGTAGCAACTTCTCTGGTACACATGCAAGTGGATACCCAACCACTCACACATACGGAACTGCAACTACATTAAAGACCGCCTCAAAAACAGGCTATACCTTTGAGGGATGGTACGAAGAGCCTGCATGTACCAACAAAGTCACGACACTTGGTGCTACGGCATACACCGCCAACATCACCCTCTACGCAAAGTGGACAGCGAATACTTATATCGTGACACTAGACCAAGAAGGTGCGGCCGAAAAGGGTGATGCCTCTGTTAGAGCAGATTATAATGCTAACATGCCAGAGTTAGGGAAATTACCTACAGCTCAAAACGGCTATGCCTTTATGGGCTACTTTGACCAAAAAGATGGCAAAGGCACTCAATATTATTACGCGGACGGTACGAGCGCGCATACGTGGGATAAGACCAAAAATGCTACTCTCTATGCGTACTTCGCCGTTCCTAAAATAGACGTTACATTAGACAAATCTACCTTTGAGCCTGGCGCAGAAAATGTTACGGCTACAGCAATTGTAACACCAACACCTGCTGGCACAACTACCATCTGTTGGGAACTACTATATACTAATGACAACCCTGTAGAAAACCACGCACCATCACCAGAGAAAGGTAATAGAGTTCAGTTCAATATTAGCGATTTAGTAGCAGGAACATACAAGATTAAAGCCACTTTGCGCATGGGTGATGGATGCGAAGGAGAAGAAATTAGTTCTAGCGAGCACACATTCCTAATCTCTTCTAACCATACGATTACTATCAAGTACATATGTGATGGCAAGGAGATACAATCTAAAACTACTATTGAAGCGAATGTATCCTCTACCACAACATACACAGCACCAGACATTATAGGCTATACCTTCAAAGAATGGGTAGCAGGCGATGGTGTAATTATCTCTACTGCGGACAAGACTAAAAAGGACATTGAGTTCACCGCCTACTATGATGGGTACCTTACCGCCACATACACAAAAAATGATAATATCATCTATTTCTACAACACATTAGGTTGGCAGAATGTGTATGTTTATTTCTATAGTAGTGATAAATATTGGGATAATACTATGGGTTCTGGTTCTAAGAAGGAACAAACATTCACTAACGGTGATGACAAAGATCACAAGCCTCACTATCGCGAATACAGAGGAACAATGACACATATTGCAGGCACTCAAATATGGTATTACGATTGTTCCGTCCATGGTGATGAAATTAAAGGATACACTAATGTTGTCTTTAACAAATACCAACAAGATGACTACGAGTGGTTTAGCAATACGGAAGTTGTGCGCAGAGGAGATATGGATGCCGACAAACTACCTATGTTTGTACCTATTAAAGGACAAAATCCAGAACTGAAAAACAATAATACCACCAAATACTACAACAAGGGTTATTGGATGAACTATCCTGAGAACACAGGTTACAAATTGCAAATCTATGATGGAACGGGTAATGGAGCAAAAGAAGTTGCGTCTGTGAGATTCCCATACTCCACCAATACCATCATGCCGCTGACTGTATCTGTAGATTTAGAGGCAGGTAAAACCTACGGTTTCAAGATCCTACGCGAGGACAATACATATTTTAGCAACATAGGAACAATGACCGCTAATAGCAATGGTTGGAGTTTTACAAATGATGTTAGCCAAAACTGCGGACTCCAAACCACCCTTGCGGGCGACTATACTTTCACACTCAAATACGCAGCACCTGACCAAAAAGATCCTAACAACTACCAATACTGCGTAGATGTGGTTTATCCAGTTTCAGTGGGCGACTATCGCGTGGTATATACAGACAACGCTCAATGGTCACAAACTGCTGCACACGGAGCAAAATGGTATCACCCATCGTATGCAATTAAGAAGAATAGCAGCGCAACAGAAGAGAAAACAGACATTGTTTCATTCTTTATTGCAAAGAATAACAGCCCTGCCATGAAGTTCCAAAAATGTACTGCCATCAACGGACAAACAGTTACTTGGGCTGATGTAGAAAATGGTGCTATCACACCCCCTAAAGACAAAACAGAAACCAGTGTTTATAACTTCATCGTGAAACAGCCTGCTGGAGGCGCTTCCATCTCTGTAGAAAGCGTAGAACCATACACCGGTAACTACTATATCCGTGTAGATGCTATGGATGGTAAATGGGGTAACTACAAAACCAATCCTGACAACCGCATGTTCTACTCGGCTTTCTCAGAAAGCGATGCAAACTCATTTGGAGACAAGTTCAGTCACTACGCTACCAAATGGTGTGAAGCAGGAACAAATGTAAAATTCACTATTGCAAACGATTATAGCCATTGCATATCGGATACATTAGCGCAAGATATTAATTCATTGGGTAACTTAACCGACGAAGGAACATTACTAAACAACGATATATATGATGTAAATATCCGCTTTATGTGGAACTGGAAAACCAATAAAATTTCGCGTGCATACGTTGGACCTGCTGGTGACAAGCAAAGCCAATTCCTGATGTTGAAAGCTTGTGAAGAGATTCAAGATGCGGAAGGAAATAAGTTAAATCCAGCAGAGGGCGATATCTTGGATGAGGAAAATGATATTTATGCAGCACGATTTACAGATACGCAAAACTGGATTTACGAGCGTACAATACAAGTCAAACCTCGCACACGCGTGAAATTATATGCAAGTTATCCAAATGGGTATCACATTTATATTGAAAATAATACAGGCTGGAAAGATGTTGCACTATATGCATTTAAAAATGGTGAGGGTGAACCATTAGGAACCTGGCCTGGTGTACAACCAACAAGAACAGTTAAGATTGGTGATAAAACATATTATGATTTCCCTGTAAATAAGTATGTTTTTGGTAGCACTTTAATATTCAACAATAACGTTAAAGAAAATGGCCAGCAAACAAGCAATTACACGGATTTCGCAACAGTTGGAGAGTATTATCTTACCGCTTCAAGCAATAAGGAATTAACGAAAAATAAATATGTGCAAACCACAGTAGAAGCTACTGCACAGTACTTCCGCGGAGAATATGCAGAAGGTAGTTGTGATGACGAACATACCATACAAATATTAGGAGGTGAGGGCGAAACATGGAACACCATTCGTGTAATCTATGATTTCAAAACCAACCGACTTATGGCAGCATGGATGCCTAACAATAACGAAATAGACACAGTGCGTAGTATTGAGTCAGATGTAATGATTATACGTGACCATCAAAATGCAGCACAGTGCATAACATTCGCAAACGACAGTAGCAAACTAACATATGTCAAAACAGTATATGGTGTAATGCGTTTCAACCGTTGGATACTCAACAACCGTGGTGGAGAAAAAAATTTAGATATAAAGAGTTGTACTAAGGTGGTAGACAATCAAACGGTATACGACCACGACACAACAAACCTATATCACCCCGTACTAACACCAGAAAATCAGAAATCACAGTACGAGCGTGCATTATACTTCATATCCTTCCCGTTTAATGTACACTTGAGCGATGTATTCGGATTTGGCACTTATGGTCAACACTGGATTATCGAGTACTACGACGGACTAAAACGAGCAAAAGAAGGATATTGGATTGATTCCGACCCTAACTGGAAATATGTAACTGACCCGGCGAACTTCGTACTTGAGAAATACAAAGGTTATATCCTCTGCCTCAATCTCGGCAAGATGGCGTACGACAATACTGATTTCTGGGCACACAACATCAGTCAAGTTGAGTTGTTCTTCCCTTCTACTACTACCATGGAAGAAATAGCAAAAGCAGAAGTAACCATGCCTAAATTAGGAGAAGAGTACTTGTGTAAGATTAATAGAGGAAACGGGACAGAAGGTGACCGCCGCGTAAAAGATAGTTATTGGCGTTGTATCGGTGTGCCAAGTTATGCTAATTATAGTAATGTATTGAAGGATGAAGAAGGAAATCCTATTCAATGGCAAACAAGTTATAAGACATTCCCATTCTTATACAAATGGAATAAAACAGACAATACACTTACACCGCAGTCAACTACTAACTTTAAATTCGAAACTATGCACGCTTATCTTGTGCAGAACGGAGGAGAAATACACTGGAGTGCTGTAAATGCTACACCTGACAAACCAAACGCAGGCATCATAGCAAAAGTAAAAGAGACTACACGCAACTATGAGTGGAGAATAACTCTCACCCAAGGCGAGAAAGAGCACGACCAAGCGTTCGTTCGCCTATCCGATAATGAGCAAGTGACCACAGAATTTGACTTCAACCAAGACCTCTCTAAAGAGTTCAACTACGGCAGAAGTGATATCTACACACTCATTGGATACGAGAAAGCAGCTGCCAACAGCTTACCACTCAGCGAGCAGACAACACTCATCCCACTTGGCTTGTCTATCGAGTATAATGGAGACTACACAATTGCTATGCCTGACGGAACGGCCAACATCGGCGTCACACTCATCGACACCGAGTCCAACACGCGCACCAACCTCAGCGCAGGTATGGAATACACACTCACACTCAAGAAGGGCGACTACAACAACCGCTTCTTCATCGAGATATCACCTATCCAACAAACACCAACAGATATCGAGTATGTAACTGGTGACAGCAACAGCCAAAACAGCGTTCGCAAAGTGCTCATCGATAATATCCTCTATATCGTACGCGATGGACAGATATTCGATGCCCGCGGCGCAAGAGTGAAATAAGGTAAAGCCTACCCCCACCCCTCCCTAAAAGGAGGGGAGAAGAAGGGCCAGAAAGATAACAACAAATAAGGACAAGCATCGCGCTTGTCCTTATTATTTTCGAATCAAATACGGTACCACAACGGGACCATGTCCTATGATGACTATAGATTCTATATAAGTGATTATCACTACTGTCCCATTAAAGTCAAGAATATGTTTTTTATATTTTTGCTGTCGCAAAGGCATTTACATCCTTTGGATGTGGAGAACCGTCCTAACGGACTAACGATAAATATATTTATAGGTAGGCAGGTAGGGACGGGTGTCCATAAGAGCGATTAGCTATTATGCCTTTGAGGCAATATTTTTATTATTTTTGTTCACTACCGTCCACTAAAAAAAACACATATTTTGCGGGTTCAACCACAAAAAATAGCGATATTTTGCGGTTATAACCACAGAAAATAGCAATATTTTGCGGTTTTGAAGAAAAGTAACCTACTTGCTTGCGCGAATATAAAGAGGAATGGAAATAGCCAGGAAGACCAGGTTAGGCAACCAAGCCGCCATGAAAGGAGACATCACATTCTTGACCGAGAATGTGGTGCTCACCGTGGAGAATAATATATAGAGAGCCGTTAAGACTATTCCTATACCTAAGTTCTTACCCATTCCACCACGCACTTTACGGCTGGATAATGTGACGCCTAATAAAGTCATGATAAACGCACCCAAAGGCGAAGCCCATCGCTTGTGGTATTCCACCTCAAAAGCCTTCACATTGCCCGCACCACGCGCTCGCTGGCGCTCCATATATTCGTGCAACTCAGGATTGGTCATCTGCTGCGCCTCTTGCGCTGTTATAAAGAGTTCTTCTGGATAAATAGGCAATTCCACATCCAAGCGCGGACCTGACTCTAATGTTTCCACCATTTCATCAAAAGTGCGCTTCGTATAATTATCCAAATGCCAATACTGCAGCGAATCGTAATAAATCCTATCTGCCGTCGTACGCGATACCAATGTTTTACCTTCATACTGCTCCACTGAGCATCGATAACCTATCTTGGAGCGGCGCTGGAAAGATTCAATATAAAGCAATGTGCCAGGCGTCACTTCCATCTGGATATTACGCGCATTCTCCTTCGTGAAGCGCTCTACATACTTATCCGTAAAATTAAGCATGCGCGCGGAACTATTGGGAATAACCCACCCCGCCATTACAAAACTAAGCACAAAAAGAATCGTGGCAGAGATAGCATACGGCACCATTAGGCGATGATAACTCATTCCCGCAGCGTGCATCGCAATAATCTCCGAATTACCAGCTAACTTACTTGTAAAGAATATCACAGAAATGAAGATGAACAGCGAACTGAACATATTCATATAATACGGAATAAAAGGAATATAATAATCCACAATAATCTCCCGTAATGGCACTTGGTGCTCAAAGAAATTATCCAGTTTCTCCGTCAAATCGAATACTATCGCAATAGAGAGGATGAGTACAATCGAGAAGAAGAATGTACCCAAAAACTTACGGATAATATACCAATCAAGACGAAGCATGTTTTATATTACATCCTTTGGGTGATTTGAGGGAGGACAGTATTCATCCATGACTCATAATCACCTGCCAAGATATGCTGGCGAGCTTGCGTCACCAAATCCAAATAGAACGCTAAATTATGAATAGACAAAATCTGCAATCCTAACATCTCACCCGCATGTATCAAATGGCGCAGATAAGCACGACTATACGCATGATCCACCCACGAAGTGCCACATGGATCTAATTCGGTGAAATCATCCTCCCACTTCTTATTGCGCAGATTCATCACGCCCTGCCATGTAAAAATCATACCATTGCGACCATTACGCGTCGGCATCACGCAATCGAACATATCTATTCCGCGGGCTATACCTTCCAGTATATTCCACGGTGTACCTACGCCCATCAGATAACGAGGTTTTTCTTCTGGCAATATATCATTACATACCTCTATCATCTCATACATCACCTCCGCAGGTTCACCTACCGCCAATCCACCTATCGCATAGCCATCCCTATCCAAATCACGCAAACGCTTTGCAGCCTCTTGACGCAAGTCTGTATAAGTACACCCCTGCACAATAGGGAATAAATGTTGCTTATAGCCATATAAATCCTCTGTGCTATCAAAGCGCGCGATACATCTATCCAACCAGCGATGCGTTCTATCCATCGAGTCCTTGGCATACTTACGGTCCGCCGTTCCAGGACAGCACTCATCAAAAGCCATCATGATATCCGCTCCTATTTCACGCTCTATATCCATCACACTCTCTGGTGTGAACATCAGTTTGCGGCCATCAATATGACTACTAAAGCGCACTCCTTCTTCGGTCATCTTGCGAATATCCGATAAACTAAACACCTGAAAACCACCTGAATCCGTCAAGATAGGACGCGTCCATCCTTCAAATTTATGCAATCCACCAGCGCGGCGAAGTATATCCGTTCCCGGGCGAAGATACAAGTGATAGGTATTACCCAAAATAATCTGCGCTTTTATATCTTCCTCCAGTTCACTACGATGCACACCCTTCACCGTTCCCACTGTGCCAACAGGCATAAAAATAGGGGTCAGTATATCGCCATGATCGGTATGCACTACGCCCGCTCGCGGACCTACCGTTCCACCTTTATGTAATTCAAAAAATCCTTTCACTTCTACCTACTAATTACTAGTTACTCTGTACTTAATACTCTGTACTCTGTACTACAATAAATTGTTGTTTGGGAAAACGATGGATGGCTTAAAATCCTTCACTTCCTCAGGCGTCATCATCGCATATGCCATGATGATAATCGTATCACCCACATGAATAAGATGAGCTGCCGCACCATTCATACAGATGCATCCCGAACCGCGTTTCCCCGCAATAACATAAGTCTCTAAGCGTGCACCATTATCGTTATCCACCACTTGCACTCGCTCGCCTGGATAGATATTCGCAGCCTCCATCAAGGCCTCGTCAATAGTGATAGAACCAATATAATCAAGGTTAGCTTCTGTAACCTTCACACGATGAATTTTGGATTTAAGTATATTCAATAGCATACTACCGCTAATTTAATTAGACTGCAAAGGTACACAAAAAAGTGGAAAGTGAAAAGTGGAAAGTAGAAAGTGGAAAATTTTTATAGCAAAATTACACTTAATTCGCATTTTTTTTCGCGCGCGCTTGCACATATCAACATTTTTTAGTAATTTTGCACGCTAATTTGGCTATATATAGCCTTATACATCAGAAAACGATTATGCAAAACATACGAAACATAGCCATTATTGCCCATGTGGACCACGGTAAAACAACACTCGTGGATAAGATGCTCTACACCGCCAATTTATTCCGTGAGAACGAGAATAAAGGCGAGTTAATTCTTGACAACAACGACCTTGAGCGTGAGCGTGGTATCACTATCCTTGCCAAGAATGTGGCCATCGAATACAAGGGCACTAAAATAAATGTGATAGACACTCCGGGTCACGCGGATTTTGGAGGTGAAGTAGAGCGCGTCCTCAATATGGCCGATGGCGTATTACTACTCGTAGATGCTTTTGAAGGCCCAATGCCACAGACACGCTTCGTGCTACAGAAAGCACTTGAGTTGGGGCTCAAACCCATCGTAGTCATCAATAAGGTAGATAAACTCAATTGCCGTCCAGACGAGGTTCAAGAAGAGGTTTTTGACCTCATGTGCAATCTCAATGCCACCGAAGAGCAATTGGATTTCCAAACACTATATGGTAGTGCGAAGAATGGATGGATGTCGCTCGATTGGAAAAAACCAACCTCCGACCTCACCGACCTCATGGATACCATCATTGAGAATATCCCTGCGCCACAAGATAACGAGGGTACACCACAGATGTTAGTCACATCCTTAGACTATAACTCTTATGTGGGTCGTATCGCTATCGGACGCGTACACCGCGGAGAGTTTAGAGATGGACAGCAAGTGATATTAGCGAAAGCCAAAGGCGAGACTGCAAACGGAGAGAAAATACTTATCAAAACCAAAATCAAAGAATTGCATACTTTCTCTGGTATGGGGCACATCAAGACCGATGTGGTACGCAATGGAGATATATGTGCGATGATAGGTATTGACGGGTTTGAAATCGGAGACACTATCTGCGACTTCAACGCACCAGAAGCATTAGAGCCTATCGCTATCGACGAGCCAACCATGTCCATGACCTTCTGCATCAACGATAGTCCATTCTTCGGACAAGATGGTAAGTTCGTCACCAGCCGTCATATACAGGACCGCCTCAATAAAGAATTAGAGAAAAACCTTGCACTGCGCGTAGAGAAAGGTGCAGAAGAGAGCAGTTGGCGCGTCTTTGGACGCGGTGTGCTACACCTCAGCGTACTCATCGAAACCATGCGACGCGAAGGATATGAATTGCAAGTAGGGCAGCCACAAGTAATCATCAAGGAAATAGATGGCGTTAAGTGCGAACCCGTAGAGATGCTGACTGTCAATACACCCGAAGAGTGCTCAGGTAAAATCATCGAATTCGTATCCACCCACAAAGGTGAGATGACCAAGATGGAAATGGTGAACGATCGCGTACACCTGGAATTCACCATCCCAAGCCGCGGCATCATGGGTATGCGTACTTATGTGATGAATGTGAGTGCTGGCGAAGCTATCATGGCCCACCGATTCCTTGAATACCAGCCATGGAAAGGCGAGATCATCAAGCGCAATAACGGTTCACTCATCGCCATGGAAGCCGGTACAGCATATGCCTATGCGCTCGATAAACTGCAAGATAGAGGTAAATTCTTTATCGACCCGCAAGAGGAAGTATATGCAGGTCAAGTAGTGGGCGAGAACGCCAAAGAAGGCGACATTGTCATCAATGTGACCAAGAGCAAGAAACTAACCAACATGCGCTCTAAATCAGCAGACGACAAAGCTGTATTACCTCCACCTATTCGCATGAGCCTTGAAGAAGCATTGGAATACATCAAGGAAGATGAATATGTAGAAGTAACACCACACGCCATGCGTATCCGCAAGATCATCCTTGACGAATTAGAGCGCAAGCGCGCAGGAAGGTGATTTTAGAATTTTGAATTAAGAATTTTGAATTCAGATTGCAGAATAACATCGCAGTAAAATAACAAAAATATATATAATTATGCAAATCACACAAACAGAATTGAAAAACTTGACAGCTACGCTCACTATCACTATTGAGCCAGCTGACTATCAAGAAGATGTACAAAAAGAGTTAAAGCAAGTGCGCCAAAAAGCACAAATGCCTGGATTCCGTCCTGGTATGGTGCCTGCTGGATTAGTTAAGAAAATGTACGGCAAAGGTATCCTTGCTGATGTGCTCAACAAGAAAGTAGGCGAGAGTCTGCAAAAGCATATCGAGGATAACAAACTCGCTATCCTTGGCGAACCACTTCCAAACAACGAACTCACTCCTGCTATCGACATGGATACACAGGATACCTTCACCTTCGCATTCGATATCGCCGTAGCTCCAGAGTTCGACGCTAAGTTGAATGGCAAGAATAAACTAACCGAGTACGAGATTGAAGTGACAGACGAAATGGTAGAGAACCAAGTGAAGTCTTATACCGAGCGCTTTGGCGAATATACACAAGCAGAAGAAGTAGCAGAAGGTGACCTCGTAAAAGGATTATGCAAAGAGGTAGATGGCGAAATCGTAAAAGAGGGCGCTATCCTCAATCCTCAATACATGAAGCAAAAAACCCAAGCTAAGAAATTCTTCGGCGCAAAGAAAGGTGCAGTCATCACTTTCAACCCTACCAAAGCATTTGGTAGCGAAGTAGAGGTTAGTTCACTCCTTGGCATCACCAAAGAGCAAGCAACTGAGTTGAAGAGCGATTTCACCTTCGAAATCCAAGAGATCACTCGCCACACAGCAGCTGCTATCGACGGCGAACTATTCGCTAAAGTATATGGCGAGAACAACGTGAAAGACGAAGCTGAATTCCGCGCTAAAGTGAAAGCAGAGATCGTAGCTAACATGGCAGAAGATAGCAAATACAAATTTGGTATCGACGCTAAAGAGGCTATCATGAAGAAGATGGAGAAGGTAGAATTCCCTGTTGACTTCCTCAAGCGTTGGGTACTCGCTACCAACGAGAAGATGACCGAGGAGCAACTCGAGAAAGACTTCCCACAAATGATTGACGAACTCAAATGGCACCTTGCAAAAGACCAATTGATGAAGGAATTCAATGTGGATGTACAGAAAGAAGATGTAGAGGCATATGCAAAAGAAGTAGCTAAAATGCAATTCATGCAATATGGCTTGATGCACATCGATGATCAATACCTCACTTCTTATGCACAAGAGATGCTCAAGCAGGAGAACCAACTCCGTGGCATCGTAGAGCGCGTGGCTGAGAATAAGATCTACGAAGCACTCAAGGGTGTAGCTAAGATTGAGAAGAAGAGCATTTCACATGCTGATTTTGGCAAACTATTCAACTAAAAAGCAGCGTTAATGACGCATATACATTTTATAGCTATTGGCGGCGCGGCAATGCATAACTTGGCATTAGCCGTTGCCGGCAAAGCAGGGTACAAGGTAACGGGGTCGGATGATGAAATCTTCGACCCCGCTTTGTCTCGCCTCAAAGCAGCAGGTCTGCTGCCAGACGAGATGGGATGGCATCCCGAGCGCATCACATCCGATATAGACGCTATTATATTAGGAATGCACGCGCGCGAGGATAATCCCGAATTGGTGCGAGCAAGAGAATTGGGACTGAAGATATACTCTTTCCCAGAATATCTATACGAGCAAACACAAGATAAGATTCGTATCGTAGTAGGCGGCAGTCATGGCAAGACAAGCACGACGGCTATGATCCTCTATGTACTGCAGCGCTTAGGTATTGAAGCCGATTATATGGTGGGCGCACAGATAGAAGGATTTGAGCGTATGGTGCGCCTGAGTGACACAGCTAAGTATGCCGTTTTTGAAGGAGATGAATACCTCACTTCCCCACTCGACCTACGATCTAAATTCCTATGGTATCATCCACATATAGCCATTCTGACAGGCATCGCATGGGATCATATCAATGTATTCCCCACTTTTGATAAGTATGTGGATACCTTCCGCCAGTTTGTAGATAGTTTCGAACCTGATGGTAAATTCATCTATTTCCAAGGCGACGATAATCTATGCCAGATAGCCGCACAAGCACGCCCAGACATCACATCTATTCCATATGATGCCTATGACGGAGAAGTGGCGATGCAGATATTTGGCAAACATAACATGCAGAATTTACAAGCCGCTTGTCTTGCATGCCAGCAGATTGGCATCGCACCAGCGGATTTCTATAGAGAGATAAGCACCTTCACAGGCGCAAGCAATCGATTAGAGAAAATAGGTGAGACAGAGACCAATGTGGCATACAAAGATTTCGCACACTCACCATCCAAACTCAAAGCCACCATCAATGCCGTCAAAGAGCACTACGCCACCAAGACAGTAGTGGCATGTATGGAACTACATACATTCAGCAGTCTGATGGTTGATTTCCTACCGCAATACAAGGATTGCATGGCAGAGGCAGATATCGCATATGTCTATTTCAATCCCAAAGTGATAGAGCACAAAAGACTCACACCTATTAGCGCTGAAGAAGTGGCAAACGCTTTTGGCACGAAAAATGTAGTGGTATTCACAGAGAGCGAAGCACTACAAGCGCAATTGAGAGCAACCATTGCTTCACTCACCACCCAACACAAAGAAATCGCCCTCTTGATGATGTCTTCTGGCACTTTTGATGGCATAAATATCAAAGAATTTGCCAAAGAATTGATAGATTGCAGATTTTAGATTTTAATATAATACAACTATGGATAAAGAAACAAAACGCGACTATTTATATATGCGCATGGCGCGTACATGGGCAGAGAATAGTTACTGCCAACGACGCAAAGTGGGCGCCATATTAGTGAAAGACCAGATGATCATCTCGGATGGATACAATGGCACTCCTTCTGGATTTGAGAATATATGCGAGGATGAAAATAATGTGAGCAAACCCTATGTGCTGCATGCTGAAGCCAACGCACTCACCAAAGTAGCGCGCTCCAATAATAGTTCTGAAAACGCAACCCTCTATGTCACAGCCAGTCCTTGCCTCGAATGCTCGAAGTTGATTATTCAATCGGGCATCAAGCGTGTTGTTTACGGCGAAGAATACCGCATCATGGATGGTGTAGAACTACTCAAACGCGCAGGGATAGAAGTGGTCTTTCTGAATGATAGTAATCAGTAGTCAGTTTTCAGTAGTCAGTTATGAAAAAATACATTTTACCTACCCTAACTGTGATGGTTTTCGCATTGGGTATTCTTATCGGTTCGGTTCTTCAATCATCTGCCACAGATGGATCTTTGGCCCTTAACGCAGGA
Organism: Paludibacteraceae bacterium; assembly: GCA_036309065.1. Taxonomy (GTDB): domain Bacteria; phylum Bacteroidota; class Bacteroidia; order Bacteroidales; family Paludibacteraceae; genus Colicola. Next base: position 19,521 of record JAXJUN010000011.1, read on the forward strand.
CAATGGTCTATGCCTTCATCCAAAGTGGACCAGTTGCTTCAACTCATGGAATCCACTTATGTGGATAGTTTGGATGTAGATAGCATCACCAACGAGGTGATGAGCGAACTTGTACAGAAATTAGACCCACATTCCTCTTATATTCCTAAAGAAGATTTAGAGATGGTTTCAGCCGAATTATCGGGTTCCTTCTCTGGTATAGGTGTGCAATTCACCATTCAGCAAGATACTATTCGCATCGTAGCCGTTATTGCGGGCGGACCATGCGAAGGAGTGGGCGTATTGGCTGGTGATAAGATCATCACCGTGGACGACTCGCTTTTTGTAGGCAAGAAAATCAATAATGAGAAAGTGATGCGCACGCTGCGTGGTGAGAAAGGCACGAAAGTAAAACTCGGCATCCTACGCCCTGGTACTGCAGAAACACTCTATTATACCGTCACACGAGGCGATATACCTGTCACCTCTGTAGATGCCAAGTTCATCATCGAGAAAGGGGATAAGAAAATCGGTTTTATCCGCGTGAATAAGTTTGGTGAGACCACCTATAAAGAGTTTATCTCTGCTTTGGCAGAACTGCGTGAGAAAGGTGCGAGTGCATATATTATTGACCTTCGCGAAAACTCAGGCGGATACATGGACCAAGCCATCCGAATGGCCAATGAGTTCTTAAGTCATAATGATTTGATTGTTTATGCAGAGGGGCGTGCTTATCCGCGTTATGAAGCCAAAGCGAATGGTCAAGGACGATTCAAAGACACGCCTATCACCGTTCTTATTGACGATTTCTCTGCTTCTGCAAGTGAGATCTTCGCTGGCGCCATGCAAGATAACGACCGTGCCCAAGTGATTGGACGACGCTCATTCGGCAAAGGATTAGTGCAGCAACAAATGCCTTTTAGCGATGGCAGTGCCGTGCGCCTAACCGTAGCACGCTATTACACATCAAGTGGCAGATGTATTCAGAAACCCTATTCATTAGGAGAGCAGGAAGATTATCAGAAAGAACTATTGGACCGTTTTGAGCATGGTGAGTTCTTCTCTGCCGACTCTATCCATTTTGCTGATACCACCAGCTATTACACCAAGAGTGGACGCATCGTACGAGGTGGTGGAGGTATCATGCCCGATATATTTGTAGGCAGAGACACCACACTCAATACGCCCTATTACAACCAATGTGTCAATATGGCATATACCTATCAGTTTGCATACCAATACACAGACGAGCATCGTGATGAATTGAAGCAATACAAAGATTGGCAATCCTTGGAGCGCCACCTTATTCAGGCCAATATACTTCCCCATTTCATTGCCTATGCCAAGGAGAAAGGTATTGAACCCAATGAAGCACAAATACAAAAGTCGAAGCCATTATTGCTCCGACTATTGCATGCCTATATTGTTCGTAATATATTAGGTGACGAAGGATTCTTCCCTCTCTTTGAGCGCGATGATGAAATCACGCAGAAAGCGGTAGAAGCGCTTACAAAGCCTTAAGTGCTGCTAAGATAAACTGATAGAAATTAGCTACCGTAGCGATATTCACATGTTCGTCTGGCGAGTGTGGATATTCGATGGTTGGTCCAAAAGAGATCATCTCCATTCCCTCGTACTTGCTGCCGATGATTCCACACTCTAATCCTGCGTGGATAGTGACGATGCGTGGTTCTGCACCGAACTCTTGCACATATGTCTGCTTGAGTGTAGCGAGGAGTGTGCTCTTGAAGTTAGGAGCCCAACCTGGATATGCGCCAGAGAAAACAACCTCTGCTCCTGCCAGCGAGAAAGCTGATTGGATGATAGAAGCTAATTCCTCCTTGCGGCTATCTACAGAAGAGCGGGTGAGGCAGAAGCAAACCACTTTTCCTTCCTCTGTAGAAACCATAGCGAGGTTATTACTTGTCTCTACGATATCCGGCATTTCAGGAATCATACGATAAACGCCATGTGGACAGAGTGTGAGCGCATGAATAAGAAAATCTTGCACATCTTCTGGCATTTCTTTCGCAGGGCACTCTACTTCAGTAGCGGTGAGAGTAATCATCGGATCTACGCCTTCGTACTCGCGCAAGAAGAGGTCTTCAAACTGCGCTACCATTTCCTGTACCTCTGTCACAGCCTCAGCAGGGATGGTGATGATAGCTGATGCCTCGCGTGGGATAGCATTACGGAGCGAACCGCCCTCAATAGAAGCCAAGCGTGCTTCGTAGTTAGCCACAGCCTCCTTGAGCACACGCACGAGCAGTTTGATAGCATTCGCACGCTGCAAATGGATATCACATCCCGAGTGACCACCTTTGCATCCCTTGATAGCAATTTGCAAAGCCACATCGCCCTCTTCTGTCTCTACTGGTTCGTATGTAAAAGTAGCGGTTGTATCCACGCCTCCAGCGCAACCCACATAGAGTTCTCCTTCTGCTTCGGAGTCAAGGTTTAAGAGATATTTACCTTTGAGCCATCCGCCTTGCAGCGCATTTGCGCCATACATACCTGTTTCCTCATCAATAGTGAAGAAGGCCTCTAATGGAGGGTGTACCACATTCTTATCTGCCAAGATAGCCATTGCCGCAGCAACGCCGATACCATTATCAGCACCTAATGTTGTGCCATTGGCTGTTACCCATTCGCCATTAGGTTCTATGATTGCCTCGATAGGATCATTCTCAAAATCAAACACCTTATCAGAGTTTTTCTGTGGCACCATATCCATATGTGCTTGTAGGATAACTCCTGGGCGATTCTCCATGCCTGCGCTGGCTGGTTTGCTAATGAGCACATTACCTATCTCGTCTTGCTCTGTTTGCAAGCCAAGTGATTTACCATAATTAACTAAGAAATCAGCAATTTCTTTGCGTTTACCGCTTGGTCGCGGGATTTGGGTGAGGAGGTAGAAGTTCTCCCACACGCTCTTAGGATTTAAATTCTTCATATGCTTTTCATTTTAGTTTTCGTCCATTGTTACTTCGCCACAGAGATTAGTGAGCAGTAATTGCTTCACCATTTCTGGATTATCGGGGTATTCTCCCAGCAGATACATCATCTTGGTGAGTAGTGCTTCTGTAGTGATATCATATCCTGACAACACACCCGCCTTCATTAGGTTGAGCGAGACAGCATATAATCCCATTTCTACCGAACCCGTATTACATTGTGTTTTATTGACGATGATGATTCCTCTATCTACCGCTGCTTTGAGTTCGCGATAGAGCCATTTAGCCGAAGGAGCGTTTCCTGCTCCGAATGTCTCTAATACTACTGCCTTGAGTCCCTTGGTGCGTAAAATAGAGCGCACGATAGGTTGCTGAATACCCGGGAAGAGTTTAAGTATAGCTACATTCGTATCACATTTTGTATGTAGTTTAAGTGTAGCTTCCGGATTATTATAATGAATGAGATGAGGTCTATAGATGATATGCACGCCCGCCTTGGCCAATGACGGATAGTTATAGCTATTGAATGCGGAGAAATGCTCTGCATTACGCTTTGTAGTACGATTAGCGCGGTAGAGGTGCGATTCAAAGAATACGGTCACCTCTGGCACGATAGCGTCTCCATTCTCATCTTGCGCTGCTGCAATCTCAATAGCTGTCAGTAAGTTTTCCTTTGCATCTGAGCGTAAGACGCCTATTGGCAACTGTGAACCTGTGAATACTACAGGTTTATTCAATCCTTCCAACATAAAGGATAATGCAGACGCAGAATAGGACATTGTGTCCGTACCATGTAATACAACAAAGCCATCGTATTGGTCATAATGATCCCTAATCATATATGCTATCTGCGCCCAACCATTGGGGTCTATATCCGATGAATCGAACTGATTATCAAAGGCCTTGAAATCCACATTCAGTTCGCCCGTGAACAACTCTGGTATATATGCTTTAAAGGTATCTACATCGGCCGTCACAAGCGCACCTGAGTGCTTATCACGAACCATCGTGATAGTGCCTCCCGTAGAGATCAATAGTACTTTATGTAATGTTTTCCCCATAGTTTACCCTATTTTCTGCGCAAAATTACAATATTTTTTGCATATATGCAAGATTTTAACGAAAATAATCATTTTAATCTTGCATGTTTAGACATTTTTTCGTAACTTTGCACCAAATTACAACACCGATGAGCCACCGACTGCTTGTTATAGATAGCGATATTAGTTTATCCACCGTGCTGAGTGATTATTTAGACAGCAAGGGTTATCATGCGCAGCATGTTTCCTCTGCCCAGGAGGCTTTACGGTTGTTGTACGAAGCGCATTTTGACTTAGTGCTGATGGAATTGCAGGGATTGCAGATGAATGGGTTTGAGTTGCTCCGTGATATACGCCGCCGCTACATGTTTTTACCCATTATTATCTTGACGAGCAGGAATGACCGTGAGAGTCAGATGCGTGCCTTTCAATTAGGGTGTGATGATTACCAGTTCAAGCCTTTCTCCATGGATATTCTCATTTGCCGCATAGAAGCAATTCTAAGGCGTGTGCGGATGCGCGAAGAGAGCAAACAGCGCGTTTTTCACCTTGGCGAACATGTTTTCGATGCCACTCACCAAACCTTCGACGGGCAACATCTCTCATCCAAAGAGAGCGATTTGCTGCTCTTGCTATGCCGTTACATGGGTGATGTGGTGGACAAGCACCATATACTGACTGCTATATGGAAAGAGGATAATGCCTTCACCGCACGCTCTTTGGGAGTGTATATCAATCACTTAAGGCACTTTCTCACACCCGCTGGATATACTATTATTGCTGCGCGGGGAAAGGGATATAAACTGATTTGTAACCACTAATTCATACGGACATGAAATATATTGCTCCTTCTATTTTATCTGCTGATTTTGGTCACTTGGCCAATGATATACATATGATTAACGAATCGGATGCCGATTGGTTGCACATCGATGTGATGGATGGTGTTTTTGTGCCGAATATATCGTTTGGTTTTCCGCTCATGAAAGCATTCAAGCAGCACAGTACCAAGCCATTAGATGTGCATCTCATGATTGTTCATCCCGAGAAATATGTGGAGCGATTTTGTGATGCTGGCGCCTATTCCGTAGGTTTTCATTTAGAGGCGGTAGAGGACCCACTTCCTGTCTTGGACCTTATCAAAGCCAAAGGGGTACGCACATGCCTAACTATTAACCCTGACATACCCGCTGAGCGTTTAGTGCCGTATTTAGACAAAGTGGACATGGTGCTTATCATGTCAGTCTTCGCGGGTTTTGGTGGTCAGAAATTCATCCCTGAGAGTTTGGATAAGATTCGCTTTATCAAATCAGAGATCACTAAACGCGGTTTGAGCACACTCATCGAGGTAGATGGAGGTGTGAGCATAGACAATGCCGCCACTCTCTTTGCGGCGGGAGCCGATGTATTGGTAGCGGGCAGCGCTGTTTTTGGTGCAGATAGCCCTACGGAAGCCATCCGTGCCATGAAAGCATAGACCTATCATGAAGCGATTACAAGCATATCCGATGGTAGTCATCCTTGTGATTATTATCGTTATTTTATGCTTTTGTAAGCATTTTCAATGGCCTGTCAACCTGCTCTATCAGAGCGAATGTAGTACCATCGACAGTCTTTGCACCTACTCTTTTGTGCTGCAAAGCGCACCCAAGAATACCGCCAAATGTTATCGGTACGAAGCGGATGTTTTAGCCATCTGGGACTCCACCGAATGGGCACCATTATACCAAAAAGCGCTCTTATACATCCAGCGCGATTCGACACGCAGCATACCGCAAGCAGGAGACACTATCATCGCCCAAACACGGTTGCGCAGAGGAGGAAAGATAGGCACATTTGATTACGGCGAACACCTTCGAATGCAAGGTTTTATTGGTTCGGCATATATCTATAGATATACTCTCCACGCAGCATCCACCCATTCTATTCCTTTGCAGCAACGCTTGTACCGCCGTTTATCACAAGCAGGACTGAGTGGAGATGAGTTAGCCACTACTGGTGCCCTCACATTGGGATATAAAGAAGATTTAGACCCTGAACTACGGCAGCATTTTCAAGCATCAGGTGCGGCACATGTACTTGCTGTCAGCGGACTGCATACGGGTATTTTATATGCTATTTTATTGGGTCTGCTCACATTAGGTAAACGCTTTCGGCCGCGCTATGAAAATCAATGGGGACGATGTGTATTAGGATGTATTATCATCGCCTTTATGTGGGGGTATGCATGGATTACTGAGATGACACCCTCCGTAGTGCGGTGTGTGGTGATGATCACATTAGTAGAAATTGGCAGGATGTTCTACCGCAATAGCCTGAGCATCAACACCATAGCCGCAGCCGCCGTACTCATCCTATTAGTAAGACCATTAGACATCTGGTCTATCAGTTTTCAACTCAGTTTTGCGGCCACAATAGCCATCGTTATCTTCGCCAAAGGGATGGAACAACTCATGCCTTTACCACAGAGCGGAAACCGATGGAAGAACTGGATTATTACCTATATTTTGGGTACTATCACCGTCAGCATTGCTGCTCAATTAGGTACTATGCCCATTACGATGTACACATTTGGTCAGATATCGAATTATTTTCTTCTCACCAATTTGATTGTACTTCCTATCGCGTCGTTTTTGGTGCCTATTGGTTTGGCAACAGTTCTCTTTGGCGGCACAGCCATTGGTCAGTTCACGGGCTATATCACTTATGGTTTGGCATGGCTGATGAATCACGCTGTAGGCTGGATTGAACAACTACCTGGAAGTTATTCCGCAGTACATATTAATGGTGGGATGATGGTGCTACTTTACGCAGCCATGCTAATGGGTTGGCTCACGATGCATAAGAGTCTATGGTGGTTGATTGGCGTAGCGAGTACGATAATTGGATTTTGCATAGTATATACATTATGAATACACATTACACACTAAGTCAGTTATGCGCACATATTGAAGAAGCGCTATCGGATAGTTTATTGCCGTCTTATTGGGTGCAAGCAGAGATAAGCAGTCTCAGCGAGAAAGGTGGACATTTATACCTTGAACTTATTGAGTCTGACGATGCTACCGCGCCCAAGAGATTAGGCAGTCGGTCTTTGATGGCTGCCAAAATGCGCGCCACTTGTTGGCAAGGAACCAAAGAACTATTACTCGCTTATTTTGAGAGTGAGACGGGTCAGCATTTGCAAGTAGGTATGAAGATACTTGTAGAGGCCGAAGTGCAGTTCCATGCGGTATATGGATTGAGTCTCTCTATCGTCAATATAGACCCACATTTCACCGTTGGCGATATGGCTCGTCAACGGGCACAGACTATTGCGCAGTTAGAGCAAGAAGGTATTATTGATATGCAGCAAATGCTCACGCTACCCACATTGGTCAAGCGTATCGCTGTCATCTCGTCTGCTTCTGCTGCGGGTTGGGGTGATTTTGAGCACCAATTAACCCAAAGTGGTTATTGCTTTTACTTGCGTCTTTTTGGTGCCACCATGCAAGGAGACGGAGCAGAGCGCTCTATCATCGCTGCACTGGAGGCAATTGAAGCAGATAGCGAACCATGGGATGCGGTAGTAATCATTCGCGGTGGAGGTGCCACTACGGACCTCAGTTGTTTTGATCGTTACACTTTATGTGCGGTCTGTGCACAGTTCTCGCTACCTATATTGAGCGGTATAGGACATACGCGCGATATCAGCATACTGGATATGGTGGCACACAAAGCGCTCAAGACGCCCACTGCTGTAGCCGAATGGCTTATTCATCGCATGGACGAACAGAAAGAGCGTCTCAACCAACTCTCCGTTGCACTCCAGCGCACAGCAGAAAGACAAGTGATGATACGCAGACATCGGGTGGAACTATTGGCACAACGCTTAACTGCTTGCAATCCCGAACGCATATACAAAATGGGCTATAGTCTGCTCACAAAGAACAATCATATCGTGCGCAGTATCAGCGATTTACAACCCGGTGATCGTATTATCACACACCTACAAGATGGACAAGTATCATCTATTATCGAATAGACATGAAAAAGAACTATTCTCCTCTTAATCATGAGCAATATATCGGCGCTGCTATACTATTTATCATTGCTATCTGCGCGTGGCTTTTTGTAGCCTTGTGGCCGCAAAAACCATTACCTGAACTGCCCGAAGTAGCGAGTAGCAATAACGACTCTATTCGGCAGATGCGTTGGGAGCACAAGAAAGACTCTTTTCGTCGTGCCGATTCTATCCGTTATGCCCAATGGGCGGCAGAACGCGAACAGCGCTATGACTCGTTTCGGCATGTGGACTCGCTGCGTTTTATCCAATGGAGTGCCGAACGCCAACAACGCTATGACTCGTTCCGCCTCGCCGACTCATTATGGCGGGACTCTGTTGGCTGGAGATACCCCAAACATATCAAGAAAGATACTATTCTCAATCTCAACACCGCCGACACCACCGAACTGCAATACATTCGGGGTATTGGGCGCTACACAGCCCGGCAGATTATCGCTTATAGAGAGCGATTAGGTGGTTTCTATTCTACCGCACAATTAGCTGATTCCACATTAGCACGCTTTCATGTAGATACCTTACAAGCCCATTTCTTTGTTTTGCCCAATGAGGTCAAACAGATACCTATCAACCATTGCTCGCTCAACACTCTCGCGCGACATCCTTATTTGCGATACGCGCAAGCGAAGGCTATCTACGAACTGCGCAGAAAACGCATCTCATTAGATAGCATAGAAGAACTATCTACTCTCCCCCAATTATCCACCGAAGACCTCACCCGCCTCGCACCATACCTCTGCTTTGAATAGCGCTCACTTCACTTCTTGTCCTTGCAGGGTGTAGTTTGATTTTGAAAAAAATAAAGAAAATAGGTGGTCAATCAGCCACTCTCGCGCCACTCTCGCGCCACTCTTGTGTATCAAAACCGACCCCTTTCCTTTCGGGGAAAGTCCTCTAAACTCAATAAAAGGGATTAAGGTTCAAATTGTGCGTCTAAAATACGCGTAAGACACGCGTAACATACGCTGTTTTGCAATAGTTGTTCGAATACTATTCAATGCCTTTTGATTAGTAAACCTTTTTCGTACTCCTGTCAACCTTTTCAGGTATTAAATCAACCCTTTTAGGTATCGAGTCAAAAGTTTACGATTTTTAAGATTCCATCTCAGTTATCGAGTCAACCTTTTTCAGTTTTAGTCA
>JAXJUN010000012.1:0-11666 GCA_036309065.1 Paludibacteraceae bacterium
GTCTGGAGCGGTGTGAGCTTGTACTGTTGCATGCCCTTGAGTCCGCTGAACTTGAGGAACTCGTATGCCTTATAGACCTTTTGCACCTTCTGAATGTCGAGGTGGTAGGTGGTGAGCATACGCAAGAACTTACGGATGCCGAGTAGCTCGTAGAGGTTGGCGTGGTCGGTCATCGGGTCGCAGCAGTCGGCGATATACTCGTATAGCCGTGGGTCGATCTGCTGGAGTAGGTCGGCGTATGGCTGACGGCTGATAGCAAAGAGGATGTCGTCTTTGCAAAGGTGCTTGATGGATTTGGCTTGGTCGTGTGTCATGTTATTTGAGTGCTTCTGCGAGTTGTTGCATTGGGTTGTCGTCGTTGTTGCTTGCGCTGTCCACTCTGGCGGCTGCTTTGGCGGCAGTGCCTCCGAGGGCTTTGGCGTAGCTCAGGCACAGCATCTCCTGCTGATAGAGGATGCCACAAAGCGGGTGCTGCTTGGTGGACTGCTGACCCATAGAGCCGACTTCGATGATGACGGGACCGTCTTGGGCGAGGCGGTCGGCGTAGGTGTCGCGCACTTCGAGAGCTCGGGCATAGTTCTCAATGGTGAGCTCAAGGTGCTCAGGTACTCTGCCGCCGTGGTCGTGCTTGACCTGTGCGGTGATCTTCTGTTGGTATGTCTTTTTCTTAGCCATTATTTGTGAAATTTGATGATCATTTGTTTGCTTTGGTCGTAGGGTACTCGATACCGCAGATAGTAGTCGGTGAGTATGCGATAGCGACGGAGTGGCAGTCCCATCCACGATGCCCATAGGTGGTCGCACGGTCTGCGGTGTCGGTCGTGTTGGCTGACGATACCACGGCCTGCGAGTGCTTCACCAGTGGCAAGGCATACATGTGTCTCCTTGCTGCCTTTGGGGCGTTCGCTCCGTGGGATGATACCCACCAACGGACATGCAGCGCAGCATGATGGTTGCTCGGTTGGCAGCTGAATCGGTGTGAATAATTGCTTGGGCATATCTTTTTTGTTATAAGTTGCTTTTTGTGTTATATGTGTGTGGGTCGTATCTTTTTACGCTTTGCTAACTTGCGGGAAAAAGTACACTCCCCAAAAATCACTCTCTCAATTCACGACGGGGCAAGGAGATTTCGGAGTCGGAGGGGGTCGAAGGTAAAACGATACCCGCGGGGGTTTGGCCTATACGCCGCACGCTCTCCGACCATCGGCTCATGCGTTGCTCCTCTCGCTCCTTGCGGTTTGCCTTGGTGCCCTTACCCATTGCCTTGTGCACCTTGATATGGCAAGGGATGCACAGGCATTGGATGTTGTTGGGGTCGAAGCACAACCGCTCCATCTCTTGCACCGTCATGGCAGAGCTGATAGGTCGGATGTGGTGGCAGTCCATAGCGGCTCGCACATATCCCTCACGCTTGCACTCTTGGCATAGCGGCTCACGGCGGAGCATCTCCACTCTGAGTTCCTTCCAGCGGCGAGAGTTCAGCAGTCGTTGGTATCGTGGGTCGCGTGCCATTACTTGTTGAGTCCTATCCTGTTCATGAACTGCGTAAGCCAATAGGGCTTCTCGCGGTATATCTGCCTTGCCTCCTCATCGTACACTTCCTCGATGAGTTGCCCTGGCTTCTGCGCTTGCTTGGCGATGTAGTCGAATAGGTACACCTTGCCACCGACTACCCACACTCGGTCGAAGTAGCGGATAGATGCGTTGGGGTTATCCATGCGGTTCTGATACATGAGCACTTGAATGGCTCGTTTGTGTGTTGCTTTGTCCATATTAGTCTATAATTTGTAAGTTCATTCTCTCGATTAGGGTGGTGAGGTGTTGGGCTTGCTCACCGTCAATGTTCAGTCGTCGGCATGCTATCTCAGCGGTGGTCTCCTCGATGCCGTGCATGAGGCGGATCATGATGTCGGCTATGTCGGCTTTGTCTCCATCCTTAGCGATGGCCAACTCCTTGGGCTTGCGGCTGATGCTCATGCGCTGATAGCCGATGGCTTGCATGCGCTCCTGCCATTCGTCGTAGCCGTCAAGGTCGGGATAGAGCACGATGTCTCGCTGTGCCTCTATGAGCGGTTTCAAGATGTCGGGCTTCAACGCTTCCTTGCCGCCTGTTGCCATCCATATCTTTTGGTTTGGATCACTAAAGGCTGAGCATATAAGCGCACTCTTTTCGCTCTCCACTATACAGACCTCTGCCTTTGGGAAGATAGCGGCTAAGTGTAGCCCGAATAGGCATCGCTCTATGTGGTGGGTGTCGGGGTTGTACTTACCTACTCGCTTGAGCAGTGCGCTCATCCAGTTGGTAGAGTACTTGCGATTGGGGTCCCATGGTGCGGGTCTATCTTTGTCTCGGTGTCCGTCCGCCTTGTACGCCATCATCTTCACATCCCGAAGGCGCATGTCGGTATCGATTTCGGGAAACATTGCCCAGCCTTGGGTCGCACCCTTGAGGCTCGTGCCCACACAGTACACCTCTATCATCTGGCGAAGGTTCGCCAAGTGTTCGGGCGAATATGGCAGTGCCAACATCCAGCGGAGCAATGGGTTCTCGTCTGCGTGGTGAAGGTAGGGTTTCATCGTCTCTATTGGCCAATAGATCATCGGCGTGGGTGGCTCAGGTTGGCGTGGCTCACGCTTCACCACTTGGGGAGCAGGCTCGTCATCTACGAAGATGCTATACATCGCCGCCAAGTAACGCAACGCCTCAGGGTACTTTTTGCCGTAGTACTCCATCACGAACTTCACAGGGTCGCCACTCGCTCCACAACTGAAGCACTTGTAGTAGTTGCCGCGAGCGTTCACGATGAATGACCCCATGTGTCGGTCCTCGTGGAACGGACACAAGCACACGAGCGAACTGCCCTGACGGTGTAGGCTGATGCCTGCGTCGGCAAACACATCCACGATCTTCGCGGCTGCCTTGATTTTCTGCTCTGTTATTTGGTCAATCTTTGCCATTGTTGTTTTGGGTTTTTGCTTTTGCCTCGGTAAGTGTCGGGGACTTTTCCTAAGAAGTGTCGGGGACTTTTCCTAAGAAGTGGGGGGTGGCTTCTTATTAAGAAGTGTCCTGCCGCCGTTCCCTATAACTCTATACGCTTATATCGCGCGCGGGGTCGTTTCATTTTTCTTCTCCTTTGCCCCGCCACCGCCCTGCCTATCTGCCTATACCCCTATAAGGGGGTATAGGCGATAGGCGGGCAGGTGGGGGTCATCAGAAGGGTTTGTCATCGGTGTCATCCACTCTCATTTCATCGGCGAGCGGTGCGGGTGCAATCACTCGGTTATTCTTGGTGTTGAGGATTCCTTGTCGGATAGCCTCGTTGATTTGGTCTTTTGCCCATCCTCTGCCCTTGCCTTCAGCGGCTGCGAGTTTGTCTCTTAGGGTAGTGAACGCCAGCGACTGGTCTCCTACTAATTCCACAATCTTGCGGAGGTCGTATGCTTGCTCGGTGGTGGTGGTGCTGCTGCCTTCGGTCTTCTTGATCACTGGGTGACCGTAGTGGTTGGTGTCATCTTCCACGGTGAAGGTCCAAGCGTCCAAGTCACGAGCACGCGCCTTGCTTTGGCTCACCTCGAACTGCACCACGCCGCTCTCTTTGTCCTTCTTGGTCTTCAGTACATCGGTCGCCTTGCGCTCAAGGAACGAGCCTGCGTGTCCGACCATCTTCGTGCTGCCTGGGTTCTCGTGCAACAAGCACCACATGCTCAAGCCGTAGTGGCTCGCAGTAGCCATGCACTTGTAGATGATGGCTTGGCACTCCTTGTTGTCGTTGAAGTCACCCACCACATCAATCAGTCCGTCCAAGAAGACCACAGTAGGCTTCATCTCGTTGATGGCTTTGAGGGTGAGTTTCCAACGCTCCACGGCTTTGACCTCCTCACGGAGCCACAGAATCTTGAACTGCTCCTGCTCCGAGCCTTTCTCCCATCCCATCATCTCGTAGACACGCAGCATCACGAGTTGGGTGTTGCCCTTCTCCATCTCGGTGTCGATGTATAGCACTTTGGGTTGTGGGATGTCACGGCTCAACTCGTAGCGCAAGCCGTAGAACTCGCCACGGAGGATCGCCACGATGAGTTGCGTGAAGGTGAATGTCTTGCCGTGTCCAGGCTGCCCCGTTAGACCATGAATACCACCGAGAGGCGCAAAGGGTACACCGTTATAGCTCAGCGTGTAGCGAGGACGGATGTACTTCTCCTTGGGGTCGAGGTATTTGCCTTCGGTGCTGACCGACTGCCACTCGTCCTCTTGCAGGAAAGTGTCCACCTCCACAGGCTCCTCACTCTCACGCTCGGCTAATGGGTTAATATATTGCTTGCTCTCTTCCATGTTGCAAGGTGGTTAGAATGGCAGTTGGGTGTTCTCTTCCACTTGTGCCTGTTCGGCGGGTGTGAGCGTTTCTTTTGCCGTCTCTGCCGCTGGTTGCTCAACTGCCGAGGAATCCTCGGATGCTGCCGCTTGTGCGCTCTCCGTGGATATATGGCGGTTAGCAAGGGCAAAGTCCGCAAGGCGCACCTCTTGGGTCGTGTGTGGGTTGCCCTGACGGTCAGTCCACTCACGCAAGCTCATAGTCACGGTGGCATTGCCGATAGCACCAGGCACGATGCCGCGCTTCTGTTGGCTCTCCTTGCTAAGGAAGGTCTCTGCCATGATGGTGTCGTCACCGCTCTCAAGGGTCACGCCGAAGATGTTGGCATAGGTGCCGTCTTGGCGTTGGTACTGGCGTGCAAGTTTCACGCTCTTAATAGTTGCAAGTAGTTTCATTTTCTCGTTTGTTTATTCGTTAGTATCTTGGCCGTCGAATAGACTGCCCATATCTTTCTTCTCAATGTACGCCATGCTGTGCGAGTTCCTGCGCTTGAAGGAGGTGTCTCGGTGTGCCTGCGCACCTTTGACCCAATCATTGCTCTCGAACTGAAGACGCAACTCGCCCTCGTCTGGGTTCTCTCGGTAGAGGTTGGCGATGGTGTGGATGGTGTCAAGCAGCGACACGGTGCCAAGGTCAGTACTCAAGCAGCGCAGGTGCTTGTAGAGCGATTCGTTGGTCAGTTCCATAAACCGCTCCAACTGTTGCACCGTGTTGTAGTTGCACTGCCAGCCTTCAGCATCATTCTCCATCGTGGGTCTGACCACATGCACCAAGCGGCTGCCAGTCTTGCCCTTGCGACGGATCACATAGAATGCCTCTACCACTTGCACCTTCTCGAAGTCCTCCGTCAGTCGCACGGTGGTCTTCCACCCTGGCAGATTCTCGAACATGCGGATGACCTTCATCATCTCCTCGCTGATGTTGTGCTCCTCGTCCATGAAACGGATAAGGCACTCGCACATCATCTGGAGCATGTCGTATATCTTGAAGCCGTACTTATCGCAGATGGCTTTCAAGCGACCGCGTGCCTCGGGACTGACCTTCGTGCTTATTACGCTGTAATCATCCATGGTTGTTTGCTAATAGTTTGCAAGTTGTTTGCTAATAGTTGGCAAATTGTTCGTGAATAGTTAGTGCACCTCTGGCTTTTTCTTTGGTTGCTCTGCGGGTGCTGATGGTCGTTGTGTGGCTTTCAGTATTGCCTCGGTCTCTTTGATTTTCTCGTTGAATTGCAGATGACCAGCAAGGCACAAACCAACGCAACATGCTCCATAGAACGCAATGGCTGCGATGAGACTACTGACTCCGCATCCGTTAGCCCACCACACTTTGCAGGTGCTGACGATGATGAGTAATGCGATGATTGTCCAGATTGCGATGTGCGCGATACGCGCTGCTTTTAGAATTTGTAACTTTTTCATATTCGATTATTTTTTAGGGGTTATTTTTCTTCATCTGTTCTTGTAATGGTTTGGTTATATCGGTTAGGTGACAGTAGAGTTGTCTTCCCTTCAATCTCAACAGTACAATTACGAAGGAGTGTCCATTGTAACATAATAGTACTAGTATAAGTTGTGCATATTATCACCTCGTCTTCTTCTTCTTTTATTATTTCATAAGTACCTGGCAGATATGCCTGTTTGAATTTCTCTATGTCTTTTTGCATTTCTGCTCTCGCATAGTTTTTGTCCTCAAATATCCAGTGAGCGACATAGTTTTGATTGCGTCTTGTCTGGGTAATTATCAGCATAGAAACTTTGTTCAATGCTGGCTCCTCGATACCTGTTGTGATTACTTGAGGTGTTTCCTCTTTCTTAGATTTGCGATTTGTTGCTTTCTTTTCCATATCTGTATAATTTTAGGGGTTAGTATTTGCTTTGAAAATTTGGCGGTGCACCAAGCCGCCTATATTGTAATGCGTAAACTTTTCGTCAAAAGTATTCACCTACTATCACGCCAGTAGTTATCGGGTGCTATATTCTTGTCCTTTGATTTCCAATCGTTGCTCCATCACTCGGTCGATCTGCAGCTTGTCATACACGCCACCTTTGCCGCCGTTGTTGTAGAGGTTCAGGTATGGCTTCCACTCCTCATCGAACTTCGCCTCCGTCTTCACTCCCACCCAAGCCATCGCCTGAGCTTTGTCTATCCATCTCGCTTGGTCAATGCTGATATGTGCTGCTTTCCTACTTGCCATAGTGTCAATTCTTTGGATTATTGTATCAATTATTAAGAATATATGTTCACTTTTTTGTCATTTCGATACTTTTTTGTACCTTTGCCATCCCTTCCCCGCCGAGGAGCAAAGTCGCAAAATCATTCACTCCTCTTTGGGTCAAGATATGGGATACAACAGAATCTCAAGCGTGAGGTTCACCGAGCGGATGATTGAACTTTTGGCAGAAGTCGAACATGTTGCTCGCTCAGTTTTAACAGTAAGAAAAAGGCCATCACTTTGGCAGGCTTCCTCATTGCCTACACTCTCGCTATCAATTTCGAGTGCAAAGGTAACTAAAATTTTCAAATGAAACAAATAGTTACACCATTTTCCAAAGATTTGATACTTTTTTCTTAATAAATGACACTTTTTTATGGTATCAAAGGAGGAAGAATTGCTCAAGGAGCGCATCCGCTACCTGTTGCACAACAAGAAGATCACCATTGCCAGCCTATCTGACAATGATGAGTCTCTGCGCGTTCGTTTGGGTCGTCAAATCAACGGTGATTCTGTCGTTGCTTATACCACCATCTACAAGCTGCTTTATATGTTCCCTGACATTTCCGCCGATTGGTTGGTAATGGGTGAGGGCAGTATGCGCAAAGCCGACTGCCTTGCGCCAAAGGTGTACAATCACAACCAAGTCACCAACTCCACCGCTGGAGGTGACATCAATGTGGGTGTGCGTACTGTTGCCGTCCCTCACTCTCTCGACGAGATACAGGTCAAGGATATGCAGTCCACCATCGCTGCGCAACAGCAACGCATCTCCGAACTTGAGCAAGACAAGCAACTCCTCCAAGGCCTCCTCTCAGCATTCACTAAAAAATAAGCAACTATGATAGTCTTCATCGTTATCTGCATAATCATTGCCGTGGTTCTGATTCTTGTAGCAGTTAAAAATTCACCTATGCCCAATGAGCCAACCACCACTACATCTACCAGTACTCCACAACAAGACCCTGCCTATATGTTGGCACTTCTTGAGGTTAAACGCCAAGCAGAGGAGCAAGGCGACACGGCTACTATCCGAGCTGTGGAGAATATGACATACAAAGGTCCGATGCCTCAATTACAAGAAGATGGATCATACTCGAAGATATACGCTAAGTATTTGCGTGTGGATATTGCAGGCATCAATTTCCGCCGTGGCATAGGCGAGTATGTGGGCAAGTTCCGTGGGTACCTCAAGCTAGAACCTACCAACAAGCACGACAAGAACGCCATCGCTATCTATGAGCGTGACGGCAAGCATCTTGGTTATGTGCCTGCTGATGATACGGCGGATGTGCGAGCATTGGGAATGCCCTTCCCGATAGATGTGGTTGGCGAGATTAAAGAGTGTTTTGATTATGATGACGACCGCACCTTCTATTGTGGTGAGGTTCTTATTGAAGTGACTGAGTAACGCCTGCGCAAGTGTGCGCATGTGTGCGTGTTTTATATTGAAATAGTCTGCGAAGTTGTAACAATTTTGTAACAATGTGCATGTCCATTGTGTATCTCCCTGATTTGCAACCTCTTTTTCTGCCTCTTAATCAGTGGGTCCAGGGTTCGAGTCCCTGGGAGGACACAAACGGAAAAGGTGCTGAAAATGTGTGAGTTACGAATTGATAAACTCACACATTTTTGCATAAAAACGGCAAACAACAAAATAACAAAGTATCGTTTCGCCCTCGTTTCGCCCTTTTTTGCGCAAAAAATTGTAACAAAATTGTAACAAGGTCGCAAAAGTAACCCAACAAAACAAAATTGTAACAATTATGGCAAAAATCAGTTTGAACCTCGACGAGAGGACCATCAAAAACGGAATGGCACAAATTCGCCTGCGGATCAATCATCGCAAGACCAGTGCCTTCGTTGGCACGGGCGTGTATGTGGAGCCCTCCTATTTTATCCCTGGCACATTGTATGACCCCATCCACCGCAAGGCGTCGCTATTCGTAGAGAAACGCGACAAGGTGCAGCGTATCGTGCGCAGCATCGAGGAGTGGCTATTGGATCAGGATGAAGACACCCTCGCGCACATCAGCGCAAAAGATATAAAGGAACAGGCGTGCGGCGTGTGTACGCATACGCACGAGGCAGAGGTGGTGGTTTCCAAAATAGAAACGACCATGCGCAAGGCCAACGACATGACGGACTTTGTGGTGTTCTTTCGTGAGTATGGGGATAGTCGCACCACGGACAAGACGCGCAAGAGCTACGAGTATGTGTGGAACATCCTCAGGGAGTATTGCACGGCTCGCGGGTTGCAGACGCTGCGCTTCAGCGACATTGACTACGCACGACTGACGGATTTGGCGCGATGGATCAAGGCGAGCGGACGGGGCGAGAGCACAAGGCACATGATCGAGAGCTATGTGCGGGCTGCGTATAAGGATGCACAGAAGCGCAAGTTGGTGGATAGGAGCAACGACCCCTACTTTGACTATTCGATTGCCAAGGTGCCTGCCAAGGACATAGATTGCCTCACAGCGCACGAAATGCGCAAGGTGATGGATGGCGACCTCTCGCAGTTTGCGGGGCTGCAAAGGGCACGGGATTACGCGCTGGTGTCGTTCTATCTGTGCGGTGCGAACTTGTTGGACATCTACGAGATGGCGAGCAGCAAGGGCGAGGTGGTGTTCATGCGGCACAAGGTGCAGCGGGCAAGCATGCGACCTATCCGCATCCGCATTGAGCCCGAACTGGCGGCACTATTGGAGGTGTACGGTGGCACGGAGCGGCTATTGTCGGAGGCGGAGCGTGTGCCGAACTATGAGACCTTCCAGCGCAGGGTGAACCACCTACTCAAGCAAGCGGGCAAGAAGATAGGCGTGGATGTGACCTTGGCCAAGGTGCGCCGCTCATGGGCGACCATCGCTGCGAGTTTGGATGTGCCAGACCGCGTGATCGACAAGAGCATGGGGCATGTGGATGCCTCGGTGAAAGACCGCCACTATGAGCAATATGACTGGAGCCGAACGGCGGAAGCAAATCGCAAAATCATTGATTACATAAAGAACTTATGAAAAAAACACTACTCTTGGCGGCTATGTGCTGCCTTTTGTTGGCTTGCAACGAGAACGAGCCAAAGCAGACCAAACAGGTGACCTTCCATGTGGATGCGTTCAAGGTGAGCACGCAACCGATGAAAGCCCCACAGCGTGCGCCTATCTTGGACGATGCCGATGGCGTGGCACTGACCGACCTCTACATCTTCGAGGGCACGACCCTGCTTGCTCATCAGACGAGCGACATGGAGGCGTTCGGCACTGTCTCGCTGGTCATGGAGTATGGTGCGCACACGATGAGCTTTGTGGCTACCCGTTCGGATGGTCAGAGCTACGAGATCGGCGTGCTGAGTATGACGGGTGTGAAGCCTACCTTCGGCAAGGTGCAGAGCATCACGATCGGCGACGCGGATGATGCGTTCGAGGTGACGATGCAGCGCGTGTCGGGTCAGTTGGTGGTGACCTTCACGGACGAGATACCCGCCGATGCAGAGACGCTGCGCATAGAGATTGCGACCAAGTACGACGATATGGATGTGACCACCTTGAACGGTGCCAACGGCTATGCCTACTCGAGGGATGTGGCTATCAATGGCAAGGCGGGCAAAGCGGGTCAGTCGTGGACATTGAACACCCTCGCAGCCGTGTATGGCGAGCAATACACCACGGATGTGACGCTGACGGTGCTCCGTGCCGATGCGAGCGTCATTGCGCAACACCTCATCGAGGATGTGCCATTGGCGAGCAACACGAAGACGCTGCTCACGGGTGAGATGTTCGCAGGGCAAACCTTTGGCGTAAGTGTGGACCACACATGGGCAGAGGACTTGCAGCCAGCGTGGTAGGTGGGGAACGCCCCACGGCGGTGTTGGCTTGCGCATTGATGCTGTTGGTGGCTTGCACACCGCAGAACAAACCCGATGATGAGCATATCGGTGACGCCACCGAATTGCTTGGCGAGGTGGTGTGCGTGACGGATAGCGATGAGTGGAAGGTGGCATTGGTGGCAGAGGGGATGTACTATGCCGAAGCCGTGGGTTTGTCGATTCCTGAGCCGTACCGACTGCCGACGAGGGCAGAGGCGCAAGTGTTGCGATGGTTGAGTTATCCGCATGATGAGCGGTTCGTCACCTCCGATGGCTATACCTTCGGCATGCCGTCTGCAAGTGTGAGCAAAGCAGGCAGCAAAACGAAATACTCGGTGCTTGGCTTGTACCGAAGAAAAACAAAAGTAGAGGTGCATTTTTAGCATCTCTACTTTCTTGATAGAACTACGGCAAGGTTATTGGTCTTCCTCTTCGTCGGTGTTGATGTCCACGGTCGTGTCGCCGTGCTTGATGTGCACATCCGTCTTGTCTTCGAACAGGGCGTGAGCCACTATCCATAGAGCCGCGAAGCCGAACATCTCACCCACCGCCTTCAGGATCGAGGGGTGAATCTCACCAGGCGGAGGAGTGAGTGCCCCGAATATCAGCAGTCCGAATGCGAGTGCCGTGGTGATGATCAGCGCAACCTTGGCAGCTGGAGTCATCTTCTTGAATAGTTTGCCCATGTCTTATAGTTTGATGAATGTTTTGATGATCGTTTTGATTCCCTTCAAGGCAGGGATATAATCGGCGAGCCACCAGAGGAGCAAGACCAGCAGCACCAGTGCCGAGCCGATGAACCATTTTGTGCAGAACTTATCCCAGCCCGTCCGCTCGGCGGGCACTTCCACTGGCACTTCCACGGGATATGGCACGCTGTCCGTCTTCGTCACCGTCACCTCACGGTCACGCCACTTTGGCACATAGATATAGATACTGTCGTGGATGTAGATCGTGTCGCCATTGCGGTACTCGGTGTGCCAGCGGTCACGCCAAAAAGTATCCACACGCTGCTCGATGTCCTTCGTGTCGGTGGTGTGCACCTCAGGCACTACCACAGGCGGCAAAGTCTTGCAGCTGGGGAGGATGGTCACGAGTAAGGCAACGAGCAAGGCCGCTACGATGATGCGGATGATGTCGGCGGCATTCATACGGCTGCGCCCTCCTCGGTTACTTCGTGGAGAGCCTCCGCAGGCATATCGCCATTCGGTTCAAC
>JAXJUN010000013.1:0-24524 GCA_036309065.1 Paludibacteraceae bacterium
ATGTTCGCTGTCGTTACTTATAATCGACCCTATATAGATGGATATGTATCATCTTTAGCTTAAAAAACGTTTTTTTTAGCACTTTTTTAATATAGTTCGTTTATTTACCATCAATAATCACACACATCGAGTTTTTGATTACCATTAAAATGTTTTTTATATTTTTATTTTGTTTTCTTTATTTTTTTCAAAATCAAACTACACCCTGCACATTACACAAAAAAACACGCATACACTTGCGTATGTCAAAAAAAATCACTACCTTTGCAGCCGAAATAAAATATGCGCGGGCGCACGAAGACTCAAATGAAAAAAAAGATAGCAATCATAGCAGGAGGAGACAGCAGCGAGTATGAGGTATCACTACGCTCTGCTGCGGGTATATACTCCTTTTTAGACCATGAGCGATACGACACTACCATCGTTCGCATGAGAGGTAACGACTGGCAAGCTCTGCCAAACATCAATCCACTACAAGATGATTTATTGCAGAGTGGCGCACCTATCGACAAAAACGATTTCTCCTATATACACAACGGGCAAAAACACCATTTCGATTTTGCCTATATCACCATACACGGCACTCCCGGCGAGAACGGTGTACTACAGGGTTACTTGGATATGCTGCGCATTCCTTACTCTTGTTGTGGTGTCTTAGCCGCAGCATTGTCGTTCAATAAATACGCTTGCAATCATTACTTATCCGGTTTTGGTATTCGAACGGCTAAGAGTATTCTTTTACGCGCGGGCGCGCCCATCCCAAGCGCACAGAGCATCGTGGACGAAGTGGGGCTTCCATGCTTTATCAAATCGAATGTAGGTGGTTCCAGTTTCGGATGCAGCAAAGTGAAGCATATAGACGAAGTGGTGAGCGCTATCGAGAAAGCTTTTGCAGAAGGGGGCGAAGTGATATGCGAAGCCTTCTTACAGGGCACAGAGGTTACATGTGGTGTATATAAGACCCAGACTAAATCGATTGCTTTCCCTATCACAGAGGTGGTAACTGAAAACGAGTTTTTTGACTATGACGCCAAATACAAAGGTCAAGTAGATGAGATCACTCCGGCGCGCATTCCTGACGCCATTCGAGATCGTATTCAAGCAGAAACACTTCGCATATATGATATTCTGGGTTGCCAAGGTATCATACGCGTTGACTGGATCATCACGGAGGGAGAGCAGATCAACTTGCTTGAAGTAAACACCACCCCCGGTATGACTGCCACCAGTTTTATTCCTCAGCAAGTACGCGCTGCGGGATTAGACATCAAGGATGTGCTAACTGATATCATTGAATCAATCATTAAGAAATAAAACGGAAATAGTAGAGAAGAAATGAAAGATATTCAGAATGCTATCGCGCAATTGGATTGGAAGCGCGAACCATACGGCCTATACGAGCCTATTGAGTATATCCTCAACCTGGGCGGGAAGCGCCTTAGACCCATGTTAGCCGTTTTGGCCTCCCAGATATTCAATGGCAATAAAGAGGATGTTATCCCAGCCGCGCTGGCATTGGAGGTTTTTCATAATTTCACACTCCTGCACGATGATGTGATGGACAAGGCCGATATGCGCAGAGGTCATCCTACCGTGCACACTAAATGGAATGAGAATACCGCTATCTTATCTGGCGATCAGATGATGATAGAGGCGTACAAGCAACTTGCGTTGTTACCAGATGATAAGCTACCACAGGTTTTGCGCTGGTTTAATGAGATGGCAACGGCTATCTGCGAAGGTCAACAATACGATATTGATTTTGAGAGCAGCACTACTGTTGCTATTAGCGATTACCTGATGATGATTGAGAAAAAGACAGCTCTCCTTCTCGCCTACTCTTTGCGTATAGGAGCATACATAGCGGGCGCGAGCGAGCAAGAGCAAGACGCACTCTTCCAATACGGACGACACATAGGTATCGCATTCCAGATACAAGACGATGTACTGGATGTTTACGGCGATCCATCTAACTTCGGCAAAGCAATAGGAGGAGATATATGCTGCAACAAAAAAACCTTCCTACTCCTCACTGCATTAGATATCGCTGACGCCGAGAGCAAAGCAAGTCTCTTACAATGGCTTATCACTTCGAATAAGAACGCAGAGAAGATTCAAGCCGTTACTGCTCTTTACACCCAATTAGGTGTACGAGAGATAGGAGAGGCCGTTATGGAGGACCACACCGCAGAAGCATTAGCCCAATTAGAGTTACTGCCACAAAACGACTACACCAACCAACTAAGAGTGTTAGCAGAAAAATTAGCCACACGAAAACGATAATACTATGCCCTACCGTCGATTACCCAACACAGACCTCGCGCGCTTGCACGCATTACAGCACGCATTACAAAAAGCTCAGTCGGCAGACTATACTGAGCAAGTATTGCCATACAAAGTACAAAGCGAAGCACAACGATTCCTTGTACAATTTGAGAATGCTGTGATGCAATCCAAAGACAACTACAGCAGCAAAGTGAGTGCAAACAAGCAATACCGACACATTGTGCAGAATGCGAGAATGTATATATCGCATTTTATCCAAGTGCTCAATCTCGCTGTCATTCGCGGAGAGATCAAGAAAGACCTAAAGACGCTCTATGGTTTGGACACTAATAGTCATATAGTGCCCGACCTTTCCACCGAGGAGTGTATTATTGAATGGGGAAAGAAAATTATAGAAGGAGAACAGCAGCGCGTGGCTATGGGCGGATTTGCTATCTACAACCCAACTATCAACAAAGTAAAAGTACACTATGACATCTTCTGCGAGCACCAAGGTAATCACACACTCGTGCAGCAGAACACAAATCGTGTGCGTACTAATTTAGATGCCTTACGCTCCGAGGCGGATGCCATTATTCTCAATATATGGAATTTAGTAGAAGCATATTATAAGGACGAACTGCCATATGCCCGACTACAAAAATGCAAAGCATATGGCATCATCTTCTACCCTCGTAGAAACGAAGTGATGCCTACACCAGAGACGGATAAGAAACTGAAACTGATAAAAGATAGTCAACCTACAATTCAATGGTCAACTGAGGACTAACCACACGGTCCATCTTCACATCCCACAGATGATGAGGTATATGATGTTTCTTCAACTGGAATGAATAGCACACACCCACTTTTTTAACAGAAGCGTGTTTGGCAAGAAACTTATCATAATACCCGCCGCCACGACCGATACGATTGCAATGCTGATCAAAAACAACACCTGGTACTAAGATCATATCAATCTCACCTTTGTATTCAGCTGTCTGCGGTTCTGGCACACCAAAACGCCCTTTGTGCATCATCTCCTCACCCTCATATGGATGGATAGTTAACGAACGGCGATGGGTGATAGGGAAGAGAAAAGTCTTTTGACCCGCATACTTCTCAAGCAATGGACGCAAGTCCACCTCGTTATGAATAGGATAATACAGCAGTACTGTCTTAGCGGCTTGGAAAGAAGACATCTGCTCCAAACGAGCGATGATAAGAGCTGATTGCTCAGCCACCTGTTCTGGAGTCATCACACGGCGTTGCTGCTCGATAATAGCACGAAGAGCCAATTGCTCACGACGAACGCGCACCCAAGGAAGCAACATTTTAAAATCATGTAGTTGAGAAGCAAATAACATAATACGAATTTTATTTGGGACTGCAAAGGTACTACTTTTTTCCCAAACAAACAAATTAAATATCATTTTTACAGAAATAAACACACAATGAAATACCTCGCACACATCATTATTGCCGTTTGCTGCGCATCTATTTTCTTCAGTTGTGAGACAACAACCACAGAGAAAAAGACCTCTAATATAGCACAACTGACTGCATTCTCATTTGCGCACAACGATTCTATGCCAGGTTTATCCAAAGCATTATTCACCATAGACGAACGCCTGGATACGGGTTTGGTATGGAATAAAGACTCCATGCTATACGGCACACGCCTTGACACTGTCGTACCACGATTTGTGTTTGCTGCCACTCCTGGAGTTACCTATCTCACCTTGCCCGACACCACTTGTTCGCTTACTGGTTACGACACGCTTAACTTCAGCAAAGGTCCTATCTACCTAACAATTCTATCCAGCGATGGTTCCACCACCAAAGTGTACGAAATCAAACCTACCGTTCACCAGGTTGACCCTGATTTATACCAATGGAGCTCACTCACACAGAGCATCTACCCTACCGATGATAGCGAACAAAAAGTGGTTGAATTGGGTTCATCCTTTGTGATGATAACCAACAACGGATTTCAACTACACGCCTACACATCTCAGGATGGCGCGTTATGGCAATCAGAAGGACAAACAGCAGGATTGCCTGCGAGCGCGAATATACGACAGATAGTGAGTGATGGCACTACGCTCTATTATGGAGAAGGCAATCAACTTTACACCAGTACGAATGCCACCCAATGGACTGTACAAACAGTTACCTACCCTATTCACACATTGCTACTCTATTGGAACAAAGTGGTGTGGGCATTGGTTGAGAATGATGGATATGAATTAGCCACATATGATGGCAGCATTCATCTGAGCGGACTAAGACCAAGTAGTGACTTTCCTGTTAGCGATTTCGCCACCGTATGTTTCCATAGCGCGAGTCAAAGAGAACGCGCAATGATCATGGGTGGTTTTGCGCAGAGCGGCAAAGCACTCAATACAAGATGGAACTTGGAATACACACCCTATGCTTCCTCAAACAAGGGTTATCGCATGGAGGAGTTCTCTATCGACCGACCAGCCTTCACATCCCTTACGGGTGTTTCCGTCATTTGGTATAATAATCAATTGATGATGTTCGGTGGAGTGGACGCAAATAGAAACTATTTTGGACACCATATACTCATCTCTAAGGACGAAGGACTCAATTGGATTCCAGCAGACTCAACCAAGAACCAATTACCTACCGAGTACGGAGAGAGACAAAAACAGAATGCGATTGTACGAGATAACAATATTTACCTCTTTGGAGGACAAGATAAGAATACCACATTCAGCGATGTATATCGCGGAAGACTTAATTCTATTGACTGGAATAAATAATTAGATCAGATTATTAACTAAAAAATAACAACACTATGACAATTAACAATTACAATTTCGCTGGTAAGAAAGCGATTGTTCGCGTGGACTTCAATGTGCCACTCAACGAGAATGGAATCATCACAGACGACACCCGTATCCGCGGTGCGCTCCCTACATTAAAGCACATCTTGGATAACGGCGGTTCGCTCATCATCATGAGCCACATGGGCAAACCTAAAGGAAAAGTACAAGCTAAATACAGCCTCAGCCAAATAGTAGAAGCTGTAAGCACAGCACTCGGCACTCCTGTTCAGTTCGCAGACGATTGCGCAAAAGCCAAAGAGCAAGCAGATGCTTTGAAACAAGGTGAGGTATTATTGCTCGAGAACCTCCGTTTCTATCCAGAAGAGGAAGGCAAACCTGTAGGTATTGACAAAGAAGATCCTGCTTACGAAGAAGCAAAGAAAGCCATGAAAGCAAGTCAAAAAGAGTTTGCTAAGACACTCGCTTCTTATGCTGACTGCTATGTAATGGATGCTTTTGGCACCGCACACCGCAAGCACGCTTCTACTGCTGTTATCGCTGATTATTTCGATGCAGAGAATAAGATGCTCGGTTTCCTCATGGAGAAAGAGGTAGCTGCTGTGGATGCAGTACTCGGCGATATCAAACGCCCATTCGTGGCTATCATGGGTGGATCTAAAGTATCTTCTAAGATAGGTATCATCGAGAACCTCATAGGCAAAGTAGACAAACTCATCCTCTGCGGTGGTATGACATATACCTTCGCCAAAGCACACGGAGGTGAGATTGGAAACTCTATCGTTGAACTTGATAAATTAGAGGTTGCTCTTGGTGTAGAAGAGTTAGCAAAGAAGAACGGCGTTGAACTCGTACTTGCACACGATGCTATCTGCGGAGATGCATTCAGTAACGATGCTAATCAGAAAGTATGTCCTGCAACTGCTATCCCTGAAGGATGGGAAGGTATGGATGCCGGACCTGAGTCACAAGAGAAATTCGCAGCAGCTATCAAGGGCGCTAAGACCATCCTATGGAATGGCCCTGCTGGCGTATTCGAATTTGATAACTTCTGCGGAGGTAGCCGCACTATCGGTTTGGCTATTGCTGAAGCAACCAAAGAGGGTGCTTTCTCACTCATCGGTGGTGGTGACTCTGTAGCATGCGTCAACAAGTTCGGATTGGCAGACCAAGTATCATATATCTCCACTGGCGGTGGTGCACTCTTAGAGGCAATCGAAGGAAAAGTACTCCCAGGTGTAGCAGCTATCAAAGGATAAAAAGATATTCCATCTGTTTGAATCATATTTAACACTAAATAACACACATTATACAATGGAAATAGTAGGAAAAATTATTGCTGTTTTGCCAGAACAAAGCGGCATTGCTAAGAATGGCAACCCATGGAAAGTGCAAGCATATGTCTTAGAGACCACAGAGCAATATCCTCGTAAAGTGCATTTTGAGATTTTTGGCGAAGATCGTATCAAACAAAATCCCTGCGCTATTGACCAAATTGTTACTGTTAGTTTCGATATCGAGAGCCGTGAGTTCAATGGTCGTTGGTACACCTCTATCCGTGCATGGAAAGTGGCACAAGGAGACACTACCCAACCTGCACAACCAGCCGCAGCTGCTCCTGCTGCTCCAGTGGCTCCAACTGCAGCACCACAACCTGCAATGGAAAGCATCGAAGCAGCTAATGTGCAGCCATTCGACCCAACAGTGAATGACAACACCAGTGATCTGCCATTTTGAAACGCAAAATTAAAATAGCAACACTCATCCTCTTGTTAGCGGGCAGCGCTATCCTATGCGCTGTTCGCTGGCAAGCATGGTTTGGTATCCCAGAAGAACCACAATGGAACGGTCCAATACAGACTTATCAGTTTCATACTTTTGAAGCGGATACTGTGCATGGATTCACCCATACAGACAATGGGTGGACAAACACCTCCACCCCACACTCATTAGATATACTCATCTTGGGAGATATTCATAATAACCTAACCACAACAGACTACAACCAAATTGCCCAACGGCATCCAGAAATAGATATTATCACTCAAGCAGGAGACTGGTTGGAAAGAGGGCAAACATACTACTACCAATCATTGCTAAAAGAATGGATACCTTCCGAATTATCCAAACTACCTGTCATTAATTGTCCAGGTAATCACGAATATACAAAAGGTATTCTCAAATCATTACCCAAGGATTGGTACTCATGGTTTCCCCACCCACAGAATGGTACGGTGGACCATAAAGGAAGTATGTATTATATTGACTTCCCACAACTACGATTCATCGTTATTGATACGAATCCTCTCAATCGTATTGTTTATCTCACGCGCACTCTTACATGGGCGCAAGAGGCCATCAATACAGCTGGCGATAAACATGTTATTACCATGATGCATCATCCTATTTTCTCTGCCGCTGAAGGACGATTTAACCCTCTCGTATATGCCAGTCTGCGCTATCCATTAGGGCAGGCCGATCTCGTCATCAGCGGTCACGACCATAGCTATATGCGTCATATGCCATTCGTAGTACTTAACTCTGCAGGAAAAAAGAAGACACCTAAGCAATACCGATTCATCACTCCTGAATATCAAGCAGAAGAGGAAGTATATGCTATTTTCTCCATGCCATCCCATCAACCATCTATCCTACGCACCTATCGTCTAAGCGATGGATATATTATCGATAGTTGTTATGTCCACAATCAACGCCATAGTTCTTTCTCTCCAACCCCATTCCGATAAGGCGCATATATTACACGCCTACACGCGCGAACACGGGCGCGTTAATTATATGGTATATGGTGTAGGCAGAAAGAATCCCATTGGGTGTTATAATCCTCTTAGTCTAATACAAATAACCACCAGTGCGTCATCTAAACCTTTGGCAAGCATACGCACCGCTAATCTCACATTCATCCCCACCACTATTCATACCGACCCCTACAAACAAACAATAGTCCTTTTTCTAAGTGAGATTTTATTTCATACACTGTGCCACCCCATGGCCGACGAGGCTATATTTGACTATATACAGCACGCCATATGTCTATTAGATGAGCAAACAGACATACAGGATTTTCATTTACAATTCCTAATCCATTTCGCTGCCTTATTAGGGTTCGCCATAGACGAATATACTCACCCTCAATTAGTAAAAAAACCTACTTCTCGCCACGAACGACAAGTACAATTACGACAACTCTGTGAATACATGGCTGAACACATTGATAATTGGCACGAACCCCGTTCTTTGGATGTTTTAATGGAGGTTTTTGACTAAAAGAAGACGAATTTACTACTTTTTCTTAAAAAAATTTTGCCATTCAAAAAAAAAGTAGTACCTTTGCAGTCCATTTTGTGTAAACCCGTCCTCGGGAGAGGACATAAATAATATTAGAAACAATGAAACGAACTTTCCAACCATCACAGCGCAAGCGTCGTAACAAACATGGTTTTTTAGAGAGAATGGCTACCGCTAATGGTCGCCGCGTATTGGCTGCTCGTCGCGCTAAAGGTCGCAAGAAACTGACCGTTGCAGACGAAGGACGCCACAAGTATTAATCAAAAGCCAAACGGCCTTCAAGAGCAATAACGCTATAGGGAAAAGAGATACCATCTCCTTTCCCTTGTTTTGCTAATCTTGCACGCGCGAGCCCACATATGGGCACGCACATAATCAAACAAGCATCATATCATATGGAATCAACTCGACAACACAAGATCTCTCGTCTCATACAAAAAGACATGAGCGACATACTTTTGAGATACGCACGCACGCTGCATAGCACACTTATTTCCGTAAGTGAAGTTCGCGTATCTCCAGACCTCAGTATAGCACACATCTATCTTTCCATCTTCCCTCAAAACAAAGTGGCTGAAACGATGGAACTAATAGAGCTGAACACCTCCCATTTTCGTGGGCAACTCGGCACGTTAGAGCGTCATCAGTTGCGTGTCATTCCAGAAATAAAATTCCATCTGGATACCACCATTGACAATATGGAACGCATTGACGAACTTCTCAAACAATAATTGTTCATCCAAACACCATTGTGTATGTCTCGTTCTCTTGAATCGTTTATTGCCTGGCGTTACCTTTTCTCAAAAAAAGGTCATAATGCCATCAATGTCGTTTCAGGCGTGAGTACTGTAGCTATTGCCGTTGTTACAGCCTGCATGATTTGTGTCTTATCGGTAATGAACGGGTTTGGCGTATTAGTAGAGCAAATGTTCTCTGAGTTCGATCCGCCATTGCTTGTTACCTCCAGCACATCGCATACTTTTCGTACCGATAACGAGCCCGTACAATCACTATTCCACACCGATGCAATAGGTACTATTTCCAAGCAGGTAGAGCACACAGCCTTAATCCGTTATAAGGACCATCAGGTTCCATGCCGCGTAATAGGTGTTGACTCGCTCTTTACACACACAGCGCACATCGATTCCGTCATCACAGATGGATACTATTCTGTTTACGATGGCGCCTTTGAGCGGGCTGTCTTGGGTAGAGGTCTCGCTGCGCAGATAGGTATCAACGCGCATTTTACAGGAGCGCTACACCTATATGCTCCCAAACGAGTGGGAAAAATCAACATGCTTCGTCCAGACCAATCCTTGGTACACGAGCATGCTTTCATAGCAGGCACTTTCGCTATCAACCAGGTTGATTACGATGATCAACTCACACTGGTCTCTTTACCTCTATCCCAACGCCTCTTTGGATTTGACGAGCACACGATTACGGCATTACGCATTCAACCAGCAGCAGGGCACTCTATTGAGGATACCAAACAAGAAATACAATCTATACTCGGCGATGGATACAAAGTGCTTGATCGTTATGAGCAACAGCAGGATTTTTTTAAAATCCTACACATAGAGAAATTGCTCACATTACTTCTATTGATATTCATCTTACTTATCGCAAGTTTTAATATTATTGGTTCACTCAGCATGCTTATTTTAGACAAACACGAAAGTATTCATATTCTCTCGCATCTTGGTGCCAATCAATCTACTATCCGTCGTATTTTTCTTTGCGAAGGATGGTTTATTTCTGCCTTGGGCGCAGTAGTTGGTATTATTATTGGAGTTCTCTTATGTTTAGGACAGCAGTATTTCGGTTGGATCAAATTAGGAGACGGAAGCAATTATGTTATTTCTGCCTACCCTGTAATGGTGCAAGCATCGGATGTACTTCTCGTAACGGCCATAGTAGGCGTATTAGGACTGATTGCCGCTTGGTTTCCCACACATTCCATCAAAATAAGTAGCGCCAATAAGACATGCATGCTATTAGTTGCCGCTATAGCTATTACCAGTTGTACACCACATTATTCAGGAGATAAGAAAGGTGGATTGCCTTCCGAATACACCATAGCGTACCAAGAGATTCATGGTGCTTGTTATGATTCCATCCCATATCCGGTTGTATCCCTCGACCTCTATTCCGAGGGTTTGGAATTAGACCAAAACCATCGTATGCAAGGCACGGGATATAATTTATACATTTCCGATATATTCCTTCCTTTGCAGGAAGATACAAACACCTTACGCATTCTTCCCGGCACTTACCATAGCGATACCACGGCTCTCCCTTTCAGTTTCTTGCCAGGCAAAGATTGGGAAGGGACACCTTCGGGCATATACCTACTTCGCGTAGATAATAGCGCACTACAATCCATACAAGTGATCGATTCAGGCACTATCGTTGTACGAGACACATCCAACAATCTACTTGACCTACAATTCACTTTGTACTACAAAAATCAGTACGGATATAAGGCCACATACACCACCCATTTCCAAGGCGACCTCATCCCATGGCAAAAATAAGCAAGGATAAAGATTTATTCCACCAATACCGCACCTACCTTCGGTTGGAGCGCAATTATTCGTCTAATACCATTGAGAGTTATGAGATGGATTTGGACAAGTTGCGTTC
This sequence comes from Paludibacteraceae bacterium, assembly GCA_036309065.1. Taxonomy (GTDB): domain Bacteria; phylum Bacteroidota; class Bacteroidia; order Bacteroidales; family Paludibacteraceae; genus Colicola. Next base: position 11,031 of record JAXJUN010000013.1, read on the forward strand.
ATATGCTGAGCAACACCATTTGGATATCGTCCACACCACATATGAGCAGTTGCAAGCCTTCCTATTCGAAACCTTCAAATCGTGCACCTCACCCGCTACCCAAGCGCGCGTATTAGCCGGCATTCATGCTTGGTACCGTTTTTTGCTATACAAAGACTATATAGACCAAGACCCCTCCGAATTATTAGAAGGACCACGCAAAGAAAAGCATCTCCCCACCATACTCTCCATAGATGAAATCAATCGTATAACAAGTGCTATTGACCTCTCGTCCAATGAAGGTCACCGCAATAGAGCCATCATAGAAATGCTATATGGAAGTGGATTGCGAGTAAGCGAACTTGTCAATCTCAAACAAAGCAATATATTTCTTGACGAGCATTATATGCTCATTGAGGGCAAAGGCAATAAGCAACGCCTTGTTCCCCTCTCGCCTGTAGCAGAAGAGTGGTACCTCTACTGGTTACAAGAACGATCCCATTGGCCTATCAAACCCGAGGGCAGAGACATCGCTTTTATCAATCGATATGGCAGACCACTCACGCGGGCTATGGTCTTCACCATCATCAAGCGCTTATGCCTCATTGCGGGAATAAAGAAGACGGTTTCGCCACACACGCTTCGTCATTCATTCGCCACTCACCTCCTACAGAATGGCGCTGACTTGCGTATTATACAGCAATTGCTTGGCCATGAAGACCTGGCTACAACCGAGATATACACCCATTTAGATTTGAATGACCTGCAAAAAACCATTCTGCAATTTCACCCAGCCAATCAAAAATAACGCGCTATCAAACAGTTATATAGACATATCATCTTGTGCCTCTTTGTGCTACAAACTATCACTATAGTAGCCACAGAGACAATCATCATTGGAGATATTACCAATGAAACAACGGGTGAACCTATACCGAATGTAAACATTCATTTCCGCGGAACCAAAATAGGCACCACTTCCGACCCCTCTGGTGCGTATATTCTTCGCGTAGATCTTCATAAGAAGATGCAACTCGTTTTCTCCGCCGTGGGATACCACTCTCAGCGCTTTGATATAGAACCAGGTTCTATGGCTGGATTGCATGTCACATTAAAAGAAAAAACAGCCATGCTTACGGAGGTAGTGGCCACTCCTGGTAAGAATCCTGCTATTGACTTGCTCAAGAAAGTACGAGCAAATAGAATCCACAACGATCGCACGCTATTATCTAATAAGCAGATTGTTCATAGAAATCAAACATTATATGTTTCGCATATACAACCACGCCACCTACGCCGCGCATTATGGAGTAGTTTGCAAGCAGGCATGATCATGCAGGAGGACTCATCATACATCATGCCTCTCTACAAAGAAACACAATCATTCCAATTGGCTGGCAAAGAAATCATTCCTGCGAATGATAAACAAACACAAGCTATCATACTCACCTCAACCGATTATTCTTTCTTATTAAACACAGAAGGAAACATCAATTTTTACCAAAGTTCAATACCACTTTTAGGTCACTCCTTTCTATCCCCACTCGCACCAAGCGGGAATAGCTATTACCAATATTTCTTAGCAGATTCCATATCCACCCCACAACCCCATTCATCCAAGCAGTATATCGTTCGCTTCAAAACCCGCAACCCTTTCTACCCTACCTTCAATGGAGAATTTTCCATCGATTCGGCCACATATGCGTTGCGCTCCATACAAGTACAAGCTCCCGTAGAGAATTCTGTCAACTACCTCAAGCAGCTGCACATACATCAAACATTAGCAGATGACAACTCTATCGTATCAGAACATATCTCTGCCTTGTTGGATTTTGATATTAAAATCACCAAAGCAGGCACCACATTCCCCACACTTTTATTCACCACACATCTCACCACAGACAACCCTGCACCTATCTATTCTCCTCAAAAAACAGAATATAAGCAAAATATAGAAGTAAATACCGATAGCATCTTCCACGCGCTTGACAGCCTACCTATCATACGCATCGCCAAGTGGGTTGGCTCCATCATCGCCACAGGATACATCCCTACAGGAACACCTGTGGATATAGGCCATATTACAGAAATCATCCAAACCAATCGACACGAAGGTTTTCATGTCGGCATACCACTACGCACCAACGCCTCATTTTCACAACGAGTAGCCTTAGAAGCCGCCGTGGGATACGGAGTTAAAGACCGTATGTTTAAAGGATTAGGAAAGATATCCGTTGACCTACCCACAGAAAGAAAACACCAAATGCACATCCAATACAACGATGGCTATGCATGGTCCGAAGCCGATGATTTTGACAATCTACTGCGCGATATATCCATGGGCATTAGTGGTGACCTATCCTATTCATTTGAATCCTTATACCGCGATTCATTATGTGTCAACACGGCCATCCGCCAGCAGCAACTACAGTTCCATTGGTTCGCCGACTGGACACCAAACTTAGAAACGCACACATTCATTCGCGCCGGATGGCATAGCGCACCATCATTCAATGATGGCACCCTATTCACCCCCATTGAACCATACGCATACCAAACATTATCCTTTATTGCTCGACTGAGTTGGAAAGAGAAGAAATACGATGGATTTTTTATGCGTCGGTATAGCTACACATCACCTTTCCCCACCCTTTATGTAGGATTTGAAACAGGCCATTGGTCGCGCAGCAAAGCGAATGCCCACTCGCACTTATACGCACATATACGCCTCATGCTCGCCCAACGAGCACAATTAGGAATGGGAGGCGAGTTATCCTATGCATTACAAGCGGGCGCTATCTTTGGCAATGCTCCTATCGGAAAACTATGGCATGCCGATTCCAACCAAGGTTATGTATACGACCCCTACCGCTTCACACTCATGCACGGCGGAGACATACTCGCAGATAAATATATCGCGCTGCATACAGAATGGAATGGACAAGGTTTGCTCTTCAATCTCATCCCTGGAATAAGATGGCTACACCTACACGAACTAATAGAAGCTAAATTGGCATATGGCTATTGTTCTTCTCCATACAATATATACAATAATCCTACTCCTCACACGCTATATGCTGAGGTCGGAGTAGGAATTGGTAATATATTGCGTATCTGCGACTTATATTTTATATGGGCACTATCGCCACATACCGAATGGGGCATGCGATTCAGAATACATTTCTAACCATCACTTACTTTCCTAATAGGAATAGCAATGGTATATCTAACCTCGCTTTCCAATCATCCTCACAATGGGCCGTACCTGGGAAGAAGCGGTACATATAATGTGCTTCATCCCATCCTGATTCATACATCATCTCGTTAATCAACCCTTGCGCATAGATATAATTAGCATCCAGCGTCTGATCCCCATTATCCATATATACTTTCGCTCCATTAACTGGCACATGTTGCTTTAGATACATGCGATAAGCAGCCATCATCGCACTATCCTGCTGTGTAGGATCAGGAAAGGCCAATGTGCAATGCGTGGATAAACATGCCGCACCACCAAACACATCTGGATAACTACAAAGCGCGTAAGAAGAAATCAATCCACCACAACTACTACCCATCACCCATGTATGCTCGCGGTCCTTGTATGTGGAATAAACACTATCAATAAAGGGCTTAACCTCTTCTACCAAAAAACGCAAATAGTCATTCCCTTGAGGCTTTATATCCTGATACACCACCGATATACTATCCAAGTATTCCACTATATTATCTGGACAATACTCTCCTATTCGCTCCGATGAATTATCAATTCCCACTACGATTGTAGGACGAATCTTATTCATCCGAATCAAACTATCCATCGCCTCATCCACTCCCCATTCTTGCTTATTCCATGCCACTTGAGCATCCCATAACATCTGCCCGTCATGCATATACAATACATCGTATTGCTCATTCGCACTATAGTCTTCTGGCACCCACACACGAATAGTACGAGGCGTCACATACTTAGACGCAAACAACTCATAACTATCCAAACGCCCAGCCGTCACTTGAGGCCCTTCACCCACTCGGCATCCTATCAATACCAAAGATACCACCATCATTAATACTACCTGTCGCATATTATATACATTAAATGATTAATTATGCTGCAAAAATACTATTTTTTTTGCACATATACAAATTTGCACCATAAAAATGCAAGGTTTTATTTGCAAAATAAACTTTTATTTGCGTATATAAAAAAAAAGCAGTACTTTTGCGCACTTTTATTGCAAAATAATTATAAATCTAAATACTATTAAATTATGTCTAAAGTTACCGTTGTAGGCGCAGGCAATGTAGGTGCTACTTGCGCAAATGTATTAGCCGTTAATGAAGTTGCTAATGAAGTATGTCTCATTGATATCAAGGAGGGTTTTGCAGAAGGCAAAGCGATGGATATCATGCAGACTGCTCAACTCATGGGATTTGATACTGTAGTAGAGGGTGTTACCAATGATTACAGCAAGACCGCCAATTCAGATGTAGTTATCATCACTTCTGGCCTTCCACGCAAGCCAGGTATGACTCGTGAGGAGCTCATCGGTGTGAACGCAGGTATCGTAAAAAGCGTTGCTACACAAATCCTCACTTATAGCCCAAATGCTATCCTCGTTGTGGTATCTAACCCTATGGACACCATGGCTTATTTAGCACTTCACTCACTTGGTCTCCCACGCAACCGCGTCATCGGTATGGGTGGAGCTCTTGATAGCGCTCGCTTCAAATACTATCTCAGCCAAGCACTCAAGTGCAATGCAAACGATGTAGAAGGCACTGTTATTGGTGGCCACGGAGATACCACCATGATCCCTCTCACCAGCTGCGCTACCTATAAAGGAATGAATGTAGCACAATTCTTGAGCGAAGAGGAGATTGAGAATGTTGTAAAAGCAACTATGGTGGGTGGCGCTACACTCACAGGCCTCCTTGGCACAAGCGCATGGATGGCTCCAGGAGCTGCCGCTGCTGCTGTAGCAGAGTCCATCATCAAGGACCAAAAGAAGATGATTCCTTGCTCTGTTTCACTCGAGGGAGAATACGGCATGACAGACATCACCATCGGTGTACCATGTATCATCGGCAAAAATGGTCTTGAGAAAATCGTTGAACTCAATATTTCTGAAGTAGAAATGCAGAAACTACGCGAGAGCGAAGCTGCTGTTCGCAAAACAACTGCTATCCTGAAGGAGATTAACGCCTTATAATATGGACTTATTTGAAAAGTGCGATCATTTTGAAACACTCAAACAAGTTCGCCAATTAGGTATTTATCCTTATTTCCACGAGTTAGAGTCACGCCAAGCACCCATCGTGCAGATGGAGGGCCACCGCGTTATCATGCTCGGTAGCAATAACTACCTCGGTTTCACAGAGAACGAGGAGGTTATTGCTGCAGGACACGCAGCGCTCGATAAATACGGCACAGGAGTGAGTGGTAGCCGTTTCCTCAATGGCACACTCGACCTACACTTGCAATTAGAGAAAGAGATAGCAGAGTTCACAGGATACGAAGAAGCCATGACTGTTTCTACAGGCTTCCAAACCAACCTCGCCATCATCTCTTCTATTTGCGGAAAGGATGATTATATCCTCAATGACCGCGAGAACCACGCTTCTATTTACGACGCTTGCCGTCTTAGTTATGCCAAGGTGCTTCGCTATCGCCATTCGGATATGAACGACCTTGAGCGCCAACTTAAGTCCATCCCAGAGAACGCAGGTAAACTCATCATCACCGATGGCGTTTTCTCTATGCGTGGAGACATATGCAAACTGCCTGAGATATGCGCATTAGCCGAGAAATACGGTGCGCGCGTGATGGTGGATGATGCACATGGATTTGGCGTATTAGGTCCTGGAGGTAGAGGTACTGCTGCACATTTTGGCCTCACAGACAAAGTGGACATCACGATGCTCACCTTCTCCAAGTCACTTGCGTCTATTGGAGGATGTATGCTCACCAGTCATCGAGTAGCGGATTGGTTGCGCCATGTGTCACGACCATTCATCTTCTCCGCATCCATCACCCCTTGTTCGGCCGCTACTGCACTCGAGGCTTTGCACCAGCTCATCAAAGACCCAGAGCGTCCTGAGCGACTCATGGCTATGGCAAAGTATTTCCAGAAGAAACTGCTCGCCGCAGGTGTGAAGATCATCGAGGCACCAACACCTATCGTGCCTATCTTCACCTATCATACAATGGATACACTTTATTATGGAAAGAAGCTCTTTGAAGAAGGCGTATATGTCAATCCTGTGATGGCACCGGCTTGTGTAGAAGGCGAATGTCTATTGCGCACTACACTCATGGCCACCCATACCGAACCCGTCATCGACGAGGCGGTAGAGATCATCGCGAGAGTGCTCAAAGAAGGCACACCATTCAATCAACAAGCATGAAAATAAATCATCATACAATACTTATCACAGGTGGCAGTTCTGGCATAGGAGCTGCCACTTGTGATTATTTCGCACGCAAAGGTTGGACCGTTTTCGAACTCAGCCGTCACGGCCAATCAGCCACAAACATCACGCATATTGACTGCGATGTATGCGATGAGCAGAGCGTACAAAATGCCATTGCTCAAGTCCTCTCCCTCACCGATCATATCGATGTAGTCATCAGCAATGCAGGCTATGGCATCTCTGGTCCTATTGAGTGCACACCTATTGACCAAGTAGCGCATCAGATGGATGTTAATTTTATCGGCGCCATTCGTTTCACACAAGCTGTCTTGCCACAACTACGCAAACAGCAGTATGGACGCATCATCTACACTTCATCCGTAGCTGCTACACTGGCTGTACCCTACCAAGCATTCTACTCCGCATCCAAAGCAGCCATTAATGCGGTTGCACTCGCGCTCGCTAATGAAGTGAGAGAATGGAATATATCAGTATCGGTGCTTATGCCTGGAGATGTCAAAACGGCTTTCACCCATGCACGAAAGAAAAGCACAGTGGACCACTCGCTATACCCTCGCGCAGAGAAAGCTATTGCCATCATGGAGCATGATGAGCAGAATGGCATGGAACCCATCCAAATGGCTAAGATTTTCTACCGCATTGCCACTTGCCGTTCTCCCAAACCACAATATGTAGGAGGAGCAGTCTATCGCCTATTCTGTTTCCTCGATAGAATACTACCCAAGCGATTTGTTAATTGGTTAGAATACAAAGTATATAGTTAATATGTCCAAACACATCCATATCCTATCTCCTTCGGGCGCCATCAACCCTACGCTTATCGATGGCACTATCGCGCGCTTGCGTGCGTGGGGATTTAATGTAAGCGTGGGCACGCACGCGCGTGAACAATGGGGACGCTTTGCCGCTACAGATAGCCAACGCATAGACAACCTACTCTACGCCCTGCAAGACCCAACCATCGACATCATTCTATGCGCCAGAGGAGGATATGGACTGCAGCGCATCATTGACCAACTGCCACCCATTCACAAACCCATCATTGGTTTTAGTGATATCACCGCCCTGCATATGCTCGCGGCGCAAACCAACCAACCCACACTGCACGCCCCCATGTGCAAACACATCGCTTCCGAGAACGAAGAGAGCGAACCCATACGCGCTATGCGCCAAATACTGAATGGACAAACCACCACCTATCACTTCCACACACATCCACTCAATAGAATAGGACAAGTAAACGCACCTGTTATAGGAGGCAATCTGTCTGTATTATACGGACTGCAAGCCACACCTTTTGCTCTCGCGCAAGCTATCGCATCCAATAGCAAACCTATTCTGCTTATCGAAGATATATGCGAGCGGCATTACCATATTGATCGCATGATACGCAATCTGCGTATGAGCGGCGTTCTCGCACAGATAAGCGGACTCATCGTAGGCCAGTTCACCGATTGCGACAACGACCCATCTATGCCTTCCACCATAGAGCAAACAATATACGAGGCAGTTGCAGACTACAACTACCCCGTATGCTTCCAAGCGCCATTCGGACATTTCGATGGCAATCTACCCATATGGCTTCATACGCCTATTCAGATGTCTATCTCAGATAGCGAAGTCACACTCCATATGCCTTCCCCGCTATCCTAATCGTTATTTTTTCTGTCCTAAACGCTGTAAGTGGCATAGCATCAAACTACCATCTTCGCGGCGTAAGTGCATACCATTACCTTCGCAGAACTCAAAAGCCTTGCAGTCTTTGCATGGCTCCATTTCGCGCATCCAAGTGCGGTCACGATAGGGCTTAAACTCCTCTTCCCATACACGCCAAAAAGAGTCCTTGTATATATTCCCTTGGTAATACTTACCACGCACACTCGTGCATGCCGATATACTACCATCTATCAAGATAGAAGCCACACTAACCCCCGCCGCACATTGGTAAAGATAATCACGCACCTTGCCTTCGTAATCACCTAAGAATCCTTCGCACGAATAGGAAACATGTCGCCCTGCTTGGCGTTCCGCAACGATGAATTCCATCAAGTATTGGAATTGCTCATCGGTCAGTATCAGTTCCTCATTCTCCGCAGCACGACCCATCGGGTCTATTCCAAACACACGCCAATTACGAACACCCATACTCCATAGCAAATCGCGTATCTCGGGCAATTTGTTTATCGTGCGCTGATTAACACAAGTCACCACATCCCACGCCAAATCACGCTCTGCAGCACAAAGGCGAATCGCGCGGCACGCGCCTTCAAAAGCTAAGGGATGCTGGCGCAACCATACATGATCATCCTCCAAACCATCCAAGGAAATCGTGATGGACCGTAATCCCGCCTTGCGCAAACGACGAAAACGGTCTTCTTTCAATGCCAAACCATTCGTCACCATCCCCCATGGGTAACCTCGCCTATAAAGCGCTTCGCCCACATCCGCTAAATCTTTTCGCATAAGCGGTTCACCGCCTGAGATAACAATCAGCACCTTATGCGGGTCCACATGAGGCGTCACCTCCGTGTCTATCACATGCAGAAAATCCTCAGCGGGCATATCGGGAGTTATCTCTGATGACACACAGTCGCTTCCACAATGCAAACAATGCACATTGCATCGCAAAGTGCTTTCCCAAAACAACTGCTCAAGTGGGTGCAGCGCCTTCATGTTCTTACGACGCCATTTCTCAAGCAATAAAGCCAATCGTAATCGTAGTTTCATTGTTGTGGTGGGCGTGGTACCCCATATTTAACCATGATACCAGGAGCGGGAGCTGCGTAAATAGTGTCGGAATCAATAGAATCGCTCTTTTGCTCATTCTCTTTGTTGATTTTATCCGCATCTTTCTCCACCTGCTCCAAGTCTTGATAGTATTCCACAGGCACACCATACAAAGGCATAGGTTGGTGTTCAACTGCTTTCTTCACACCACATCCAGCCAATAGCATGCTACTTGCACCTAAAAAAACATTCATCCAAATTCTTACTTTCTTATTCATATCATTGTTTTTATTTTTGTTCAAAATTCAAAATTCATAATTCAAAATTCTAAATTCAAAATTCTAAATTCAAAATTCATAATTCAAAATTCATAATTCAAAATTCATAATTCAAAATTCAAAATTCATTCTCCCATCCATGATAGCATGAATAGTATCCACCTTTACAGACTGTACATACAAATCGCGTACCAAAAGCCCACTATTCCAATAATCAACATGATTTTTTAATGCATCCATATGATCTGTGCCACCAGCTAAATAGTCACTTGTGGCCACCGTGTACAATGCATTCACATCCAATGGCTTACCACCTATCGTCACATCGGCCAATTGTCCATCCACTGCCGTCATACGCAGTCCTGCCACCCCCTGCGCTCCATAAGTCACAAAGGATTGACAAAGCGCCAAAATATCTTCACCCTTCAGCGTCAGCACTACCAATTGATTATCAAACGGCATTAACTCAAACACATTGCCTTGCGTGATAGGTCCCGCATGCCATTCACAGCGCATTCCGTCCATATTCATCACCGCCATATCCACCTTCTTAGGACACACTTCTTTAGCACATGCCCATAGCGCTTCTGTAGCCCAATTGAGCATAGGACATTCGGGGGCTGCCACATACATCTCGTCTGCAGCATATCCAATCACTACCGCCATCTCACGCTCCACTGACTCTTTATATGGCGCCAAGTAAGCAATGTATGCACTATCTGCTATACTATCTACATCACCATCTACTGCTATTCTACTCGTCTCTGCATTTTCTACCTGCACACTCTTACCACATCCGCACAAAAATAGTGCTAAAAACAAGAAATACCAATTTTTACTCATAATTTATTGAATTTTTCGCCACAAAGATACACATTTATTTGCACATATGCAATTTTTTTACTAATTTTGCACCCGATTTGATAATTTTTACACATTTTTAATTTTAATATCATGAAGAAAATTGTTCTTTTCTCTCTATTGCTGTGCTATGCACTTAGCTCATGGGCAGCAAACAGTTCTTTTTTATCGCGCACAGATTTCCGCGATGAATCAATCTATTTTGTGATGACCACCCGTTTTTATAACGGCGACCCAAGCAACGATGTTCAGTGTTGGGATGCACAAAACTACAATGTAGGCGACCCTGCTTGGCGTGGTGATTTCAAAGGTCTCATCGAGAAGATGGACTACATCAAGGCTCTCGGTTTCACCGCTATTTGGATTACTCCTATTGTAGAGAACGCCTCTGGTTATGACTACCACGGCTACCACGCACATGACTTCTCTAAAGTGGACAAACGATATGAGTCAGAGGATGTCAAATTCCAAGACCTTATTGATGCTGCGCACGCAAGAGGAATGAAAGTCATCCTCGATATCGTGCTCAACCACACTGGTAACTTTGGTGAAGCAAACCTCTGCAAACTCTTTACACGCGATTGGACAAAAGACCAAAGTATGATTGACGAGTGCATGGTACCCTTCACAAAGAAAGATGGTGGCAAATTACCAGACAACTACTTGAGCCTTCCTGGTGGTGAGCAATACTCTGCACGCCTCTCGCAGATGAAAAACACCACAGGCGTTAACTACGATGTGCATAACTACTGGCACCATGTAGGAAATGAATGGAACTGGGACGACTATTCTCGTTGGTATGGTCAGATAGCAGGCGACTGCGTGGATCTCAACACCGAGAACCCTGCCGTATATAATTACCTCATCGAATGTTATGGTAAGTTCATCGCTATGGGAGTGGATGGATTCCGTATTGATACAGGCGGACATATTTCTCGCCTCACTTTCAACAAAGCGTTTATTCCTCAATTTGAAGCACTCGCTGAGCAATATAAAGCAAAGCGCAACGGTGGTGACTTCTTTATGTATGCAGAGGTTTGTGCGCGTGAGCGTAATGTAGTTTACCGTAACCATGAGAACTGCTCGCCATTCTATTACACATGGAAAGAAAGCAAAAACTACGCTTGGGATAACAGCGAGACATCTTGGGATAACATCGTTGTTATGGAGGGAGGCAAAGGAAACCACACCAATATTTTATCAGTGGACCAACAAGGTAAAGATGACATGGATGACCAGTCATTGCCCAACTCTAACAACGCATTCCTCAATGGTAATGCATACCATACTCCTGATTACTCTAAGAACTCACAACTCAGTGTAATTGACTTCCCAATGCATTGGAATTTCCGTAGTGCAAGCGAAGCATTTGCTGTGAAATATGGTGATAAATACTATAATGATGCAACATGGAATGTAGTTTATGTCGACTCACACGACTACGCGCCAGATGGTGCACCAGAAGGTACTCGTTTCAATCAAGATCAATCCACTTGGGCTGAGAACCTTGCACTCATGTTCACTTTCCGTGGCATTCCTTGTGTATATTATGGTTCTGAGATTGAGTTCAAGAAAGGTTGCGTCATTGATAAGGGTCCTAATGAAGCCCTCATCAATACAGGCCGTGCATATTTTGGTGGTTATATCAAGGGAGATATCAATGTAACTGATTTCGCTCAATATAATGGCGCAACAGGCAATATTGCACAAACCCTCAGTCATCCATTATCAAAGCATATACAACGCCTCAACCGAATCCGTCAGGCTGTACCGGCTTTGCGTAAAGGACAATATAGCACAGATGGTTGCAACGGCTCATTCGCTTTCAAACGCCGCTACACCGACGCTAACACCGACTCGTACGCATTGGTATGTATCTCTGGCGGCGCTACCTTCAGCAATGTGCTCAATGGTAAATACACCGATTGCGTAACAGGCGAAGTAATCAATGTTACCAATGGTACGCTCAAGGCTAACTGCTCTGGTAAGGGTAACCTCCGTGTATTCGTTTTGGATACAGATAAAACCAAAGCACCTGGTAAAGTGGGCGAAGATGGTAAATACATCTATAAGTCTTCTTCTGTAGCAGGCAGCACTCCTAAATGGGATGGCACTGAGGAAGAATTAGACAAGCGCTTCGGACAAGGTGGTTCTACCGATTGGGGCGAGCCTGTTGAACCTTGTGTTGCATCTGCAGAGGAGCGCGTTGTATTCTTCCAAGCCGACAAAGATTTCGGCACTAATGTAGCTGTTCATATTTGGTTAAAGGGCACATCTAATAACCTTACTGGCTCATGGCCAGGCAAGCGTGCAGAGCACCTCGGTGGTGGTACATTCAAATATACTATCCCTGCGGACTTCCCTGCGGACGATTCCAACTGGATGATTATCTGGAATAACAACAACGGAGGAAAACAAACGGCTGACCTCACATTCACTATGCGCGGACTTTACACTATGAGCGGATATAAGAGCCTTGTAACTAAAATCTGCGAGGGTGGTGACACGGGAGAAACTCCTGACACACCTAAACCAGAAGATCCAGAGACGCCTATTCTGGATGGCACTATGTGTCTCACCTCTACAGCCGAGCGTGCGGTATTCTTCACCAAACCAAGCTCTTGGGGAAGCAATATCAATTGCTATGTTTGGTACAATAGCAACACAGAAGTATTAGGCAAATGGCCTGGAACGGCTGCTACTGACTTAGGTAATGGTAATTACAAGATAGTAATGCCAGAGAGCGCACCTGCTATCGATAATACTTGGAAAATCATTTGGAATGATGGTAATAACCAAACCGATGACCTCCCCTTCGCTCTTCATGGTCTATGGACAGGTAATGACCGCAGTTCTATCAAGCAAACAGGCACTATCACCGAGATTTGCAAGAACGACACCACTGCTATTGAGACTCCTTCAGAGGAGACCACGCAAGGCGATGGATGGTTCTATGATATCTTAGGCCGTCGTTATGCTTATCCTACTCACCCAGGTATCTACATCCGCAACGGACAAAAAATCCTCGTACACTAATCATTTTCTGATTTATACATCAAAAAAAGGAGCATTCTGAGGTGACCCCAAAAAGTTGGACGGATTATTAAATCTATTTGACTTGATTTTGAAAGTGAGTTCGGTATTGTACCGGGCTCATTTTCAATTTTAGTTTGATACGTTCGTTGTTGTAGTACCGGATATACTCTTTTAATGC